>ONCZ01000023.1 GCA_900316445.1 uncultured Prevotellaceae bacterium
TATCCCATACCACTCATCATAATTGTCTTGTTGTAAAGTGGTGCTTTTATGAAATGGCAATCATTCGAAAGATGTCATAACTATTGAGCGTCTGCCCTGGGAGGGGAAGAGATTACCCGTTGCCCTGATTGTCGGCCTGGGGTGCGAGCGCGTAGGAGATCGGGGTCTTCTTCTGGAAGCGCTTCTGCTTGCCTCCGACGGTGCGGACTTCGCTCTGCACCACGTAGCCGTACTCGAAGATGCACTGGTCCTTGAAGGCCCGGCTGGTCAGTTTCTCACCCTTGGTGTTCTCGGGGTTGAAGTTGATCTTGATGCCGTTGATCATCGCATCGGGGCCCACGGCGACGGCGGTCTCGATGTCGTTCTTGCCCTTCTTCTGACCGTCCACGGAGGGGTAGAAGGTGCCCAGACCGTCGAGCTTCACGGGCTGACCCTGTGAGAGCAGCTCGCTCATGCAATCGACCACCTGACCCAGTACCAAGACGCACATCTGGTAGTCGGCGATCTTGCCGTGCGAGGTCATGTGCTTGGCGAATCCTTTCAGGTTGAGGGGTTCCTTCTTGTCCACTTCTGCGAACCACTTGCCGAAGGCGGTCGAGTCGTCGTTCGTGTTCTGACGCAGATTGATAATCATTGGGATGTTCGTTCGTGCCATAATGTAAATTCCTTTCTTTCTTTTTTAATTAAACATAAGCTTTTTCAGTTCTCTCTTTCTCACAACGGGGACAGTCCCTGTTGTGCGATTTTCGATGGTGGGCGTCCCCAAGAGTCTGCTGGCTTGAAACCCGGACTTTCGTGCCTTCGGACTCTGACTTTCAAGGCTTGTGCGCGCTGACCTCTACTGTCCTCATCGACAATGCAAAGGTACTACATTTTCGCGGCATTTGCAAATTTCGGAGGCCGTAGCGTGTAAAAATCTGTTAAATCTTTTGGGCATTTGAAAGATGGCCTCAACGTCCCGCGTCCCATCGTCCCAACGTCCCATTAAGCACCTTCCAAATAGGTCATTGACCAGCATTATAAATTAATATTATATATTATTATAATAATATATAATATTAAAACTAAATATCATCAATTAACGACACGTTCCTTCCATCGAAACCACCTTAATGGGACGATGGGACGATGGGACGTGTGGCGGAAATCATTTTTGCTCACAGAGTGTCTGACACATTGTGATGTGATCTGCAAATAATTCATAAATTCCCGATGGCCTGAAAGGATTGTCGGGAATTGTTTGTATCTTTGCAGATTAATATGAGACAAGATATAATCGAAGGAATAGTAGAGCCGCTTGACGGCTATCTGAGCGGCTGTCTTACGGAGAAGAACGTGGATTGGTCGGAGTTAAGGTGGTGCGCTCGCAGGAACAGGCGTGAAGATGCGTTCTGGGACGTTCGCGAGGCATTAAGCCCTTATTACCATAAGCTGATAATGGCCGATAAGGATTTCTTCCGCAATGGTAATACCGACTCTCAGGCAAAGAAGACGCTTCAGGAATTGCTGGAGGGTGAGGGACATTATGCCGGCAGAATACTGAATGACATTGACATCGTACAGGCTGCCGAGAACTGGGCTGAGCAACTGATGGCAGACAATCATGATCCTAATTTCTTCTTTTGGATGATGAAGATTATGCTGGAACGTGATTACACGACCGATTGGAAGGCTGTTTACGAGACATTGAAGAAGAAGTTGGCCAGGGCCCAGCAATCTGGGAACTTCAAACTAAGTGAGATGCATTGCCTGCTGATGGGCATCACGATGATAGAGCTGAGCAACAATTCGCGAGAGAAGAAAAACGAGTTGTTCGGGTTGCTACGATTGAATTGGGGCTTCTTCAAATACATGTATTCCGTGCTGATTCACTATATCGTAGGCATGCGTGTTGACAACTTCGCGGCCCTTGCCAATACGGCATGTAACAGAAAGACCAGTCGCCCTTACATGCACCTGTTCTACAAGGCTTTCAAGGCTAAGTTTGATTCGTTATGCCCAGAAGGATTGATGGATCCTCGCAGCGGAGAAAGCGTGAGAGTGCAGGCAGAGCGGCATTTGGGAAGGATGGAGCAGATAATCAAGTCTACCCCTAAGTCTGACAATCTGAATGAGCTATGCGGCATACTCTTTCCGAAGGTGATGGAAGACGTGCTCAGGCAATCGCGCCCGAAAACGTATGAGGAACTGGAGGCTGCGGTGGACGATCTGACTAATAGATATAATAAGGTGTTGGAGCAGCTGACCAATGCCGTGAAGGATGTGGAGTCGGATAAGATTTCTTCTGATGACTTGACAGCAGCATTTCTGCGTTTCCCTACCAATCTGGCTTTGGGACTCTTTGGCAGCGTATCAACCCTGCTGGCTCAGAACCAGACGTGGCTGAAATGCTCACCTCACATCCACGAACAGATATTGGCCAAACAAGAGGAGGCCAAAGTGCATATCGAAGGCGACTATGTTGTAACAAAGCACGTGGATCATGAGGTGAACGGCGTTGCGGCAGGTGCTACGGGTATCAATGTTGACAAAACAGGAAAGGACAAGAAATGAAAAAGGAAGATCTTCAGGCGGCTCTCGAAGCTATCAGCAAGAGTGGCATTCAGGTGGCTGGTGACTTGGTGCTGGAGAAGAATGTGGAGTACGAGGTGGCCAACGTTGAGGAAGGTGGCATCGGTATACAGATTGTTAATGGCAGTACTCCAAAGGTAGTCAACTCCAAGAAAGGCAGCGGCAAGAAGGATTCTGACGAGAAGCCGCCAAAGCCTCGTGAGCTGATGACCTTGAAGCGGAGAAGTAAAGTGCTGGATGGGCATCTGACTTTGCTCTTTCAGAAATTGACTAAGGATGGTTGGATAGACGGTTTTGAGGCTAACTTCAAAAATCTCTTCTCAGGTCAAAGGGACGAGAATTGCCAACTGACATGGAAGGGACTTTATGGCAAAGGTACGCTGGTGGAATTGTTCAAGCAGCTGATAAAAGCTGAACTGATAGACGTACCGACTGGCTTTACACTATCATCGATACTCGAAGGGCATTTCATGGATAATCAGGGACATTGGTTGACGGGATTAGACAATGGCGACCCTGCTCACAGCAAAGCGCTGCCTGTGATTCAGGAGTGCGTCAATCTGCTGAAGATTTCACCCGATGCAGAACGTGACAATCTCGATGATGAATTCCGTTCGGAATATGATCGGTTTGACCAGCAGGATCTGCATTGGCATAAACGATAAAAAAGGCTTTCGGGAAATCTTTCGGGAAAGCACAGATTTTTTTGAATATTTTTCGCATATAGCGGAATCTCTTTGAAACACAAGGGGTTCCGCTTTTCTTTTTTCTTTGCTCGGAGGGGTGAAGTAAGCCCTTCCCGATTGTTTTCCCGAACGTTTTCCCGAAGGAACTGGGGGTTGAACGGGGATTATGAATCGTTTAACAAAAAAAG
This sequence comes from uncultured Prevotellaceae bacterium, assembly GCA_900316445.1. Classification (GTDB taxonomy): domain Bacteria; phylum Bacteroidota; class Bacteroidia; order Bacteroidales; family Bacteroidaceae; genus Prevotella. The sequence goes on from ONCZ01000023.1 coordinate 3,446, forward strand.
AGATATATGAACAAGAAACAGTTATCAAATGTTGGCGTCTGCTTCGCATTGAAAGCCCGCCGCTACAAGATGGAGATGGCAAGGGTGAACCGTCCCCGAGTGAAGAACTCAAAAAACAAATTACACCTATTTTATTAACACGGGCGAAGTGAGCTGAAGAAATCTCATGAGTTAAAGCTGGCCAGCGTTTCAAAGGCTTCTTCTCTCACAAAAACCCAAATTATGCGTAACACAAATTTTTTCAAAAAGCAGATTTTGCAGCAGAACGTCCAGATGGACGGCAGTATTAACTTTCAGACCAACGGGGACATCAATATCTATCCGTGCCCGTGGGAGAATGACAAGCAGGTGACTAACGGTGAGCGTGTGCGCTACGAAGGTGGTATCGAGGTGGATGCCGACGGACGTACGAGGGTGAAAAGATGGAATCGGGGATCACGAGGCCCGATGCACGACACACTCTATGAGACAGCGCACGGGGCCGTGAAGATGACTCGCCCACAGGTGAGACCCGGAGATGGCCATCGTCGCCTCACGGAGGAATTTGTCTACGTCACGTTCAAGTTCCCGAAGAAATACGGGCTAGCTCTCACCAAGGCACTCTATCAGGAGGAGGCCGACGAGATTATGTCATTCTTTAAGACAAGAAAGGAGGAGACAATATGGAATCAGCAGTAATCCGCAACATTCATTTCACTTGTATTGGCAAGGGGCACGGCGCCCCTTGCCTCCCTGCCACCAAGGAGGATTGGGAGGCTTTGAGACGGGAATCGTGGCTCGCGCAGATGTGCGCACGTATAGAGAAAGGTGACGAGGAGTTGAAACATCGTCTGCCGGTGTGGACGCCGCATTGTGCAGAGTTCGCCAATAATCACAGGGCGATTGCCGATGCCGTCAAGCCATTGAATCGTCTGATGTTGGACTTTGACGAGAAAGGGCATACGGAGGAGATATGTGCCAGACTCTTGGAAAAGTCACCATTGGTGGTGCTGCTCATTGAGGAATCGGTTCGTAAGGGTACTCACGTCTTGGTGGAATTGCCAGAGGGGATGACACCTGAGGAGGCACAAGCCTTGATGCAGGAGGCGACGGGATTCACGCCTGATGCGGCTGTGAAGGATGTAGCCAGATGCATCTATATGGTGCCCGAGGATCATACCAAGTATGTGAGTCCGAAGCTGTTTGAGGTAACTGTTTCCTCCCCTGAGTTAGGGGAGGCTAGGAGGGGTCTGAACGAGGGCACTTCTGAGGCAGGACCAGTGGCAGAGAATGAGGCTGTTCAGACCACCCCAACCCCTCCTAACTTAGGAGGGGAAAAGGTTACCGAGTTAAACTTCAAGGGCATTCCCTACACCTCTATTATTTCTGAGTGGTGGCGGAGAAATGGTGGTGAACCTGCCGAAGGTGAAAGGAATGTAAAGCTGCATAAGCTGGCCGTCAATCTCCGAGCCATCTGCGACAATAAGAAAGAAGTACTGATGACGGTGATGCCGAGGTTCGGACTCTCTGAATTGGAATTGAAATCGGTCGTTGACTCGGCTTGCAAAGAAGAACCCAAGGGCATTTCTAAAGTGATGCAGCAAATCATCGACGCACTCGAAATGGGCATTCCTTCTGATGAAATCGAGGATGCCGAGGTGGTTGCCGAAGAAACTGGCGTGAAGGTGAATGTGAAGTCGTTGCCAATTGGTTTGAAAGAATCTTTGGTTGGTGTTCCGGTTTCGATGCATATGCCCACACTCGTAGGAATTATGCCAATTTGTGGTGCTTATGCCGATGGCGTTGAGGTTGAGTATTGCGACGGAAACATTCACCGTCTCGGTCTTATGTCGATTATCAGGGGTGAGCAGGCTTCTAACAAGTCTGTGGTGAAGAATGCCGTTGACATCTGGAAGCGCCAGCTCGATGAAGAAGATGCCCTTGCCCGCAAGCGCGAGGAGGAATGGAAGGAGCGTAAGAAAGGGCGCAAAGCCAATGAGAAGGCTCCCGAGGATCCTCACGTACTGATTCGTGTAGTGCCTGTAACGGTCAGTTGTTCTACGCTGTTGAAGCGATTCAAGAATGCCAACGGACATACCCTGTATAGTTTCGGGGAGGAATTGGACACCCTCAGAAATATTAAATCATTACTGATATGACTTGGAATGATAACAAACATAATCAGCCATTTCTGAGCTGTTTCCGTTTTTGAGGAACGTCACTTCTGTAATCTTCACTATTACCCACCAGAGAAATTACCACCTATATGACGATCTGTGGATTTTTATAAATCTTCTTCCCTGTGCTTGTTTCTGCCTTCACTTATGATGTAATTTCAATGATTTTTGTAATTTTAAGAGGATTACGTTATTACCAGCCTATTATTGCATAGAAAAAGGATAAGCACCTGTTAGCCTATCCCTTTTAATCAAGAAATTATACTGCATCTACAATTCTCTTAAACGCTTCCGGCAAGTCTTTAACCTTCTCGTCTGAAAGAGAGTTCTTGTCTTTATCGGAAATTGATTTTATACGTTTAAGCTCTTCCTCCCAATGGTTTCTGCCACCAGCTTCAATGATATAATCAATGATTACACTTCGTTTTTTAATCTTGTCAGGAAACGTCTCGACTACTTTCCATATAGATTTTGCTCGATTGATATCAGCTTTATCTAATTCTGTAGTATCTTTCATAGCAGCAGACCAAGAAAATCTTCCGTTAAGAAAGATATACTTATTTACTGTCTTTGAAGAGATACCCTGATCTGTCAGTGATTTAGCGAACTGGGCTACTTCATTATCTGGAGCATTAAGGAAACAACCGCCAATGTAATCGCTACCTTTCCATGGCTGTGTTCTAGTATTTACCTCTATTAGAATGTTTTGAATAGACTTTCCACACAGATCAACTTTCTGCCATCGCAAATCATCAAGTGTGAACCCTTCATTATCCTCACTCTCTACTAACTGGATCGCTGCTAGATAACGATGTTGTCCATCAAGAATCACAATATAATGATCGTAATCTTCTGATCCGATCTGTTGGTTACTCATTGCATCATAGAGATTATACCCATCTACGTCTGCAGCATCCACATAGAGAAGCGGAACTAAGTTCCTGCCAAACTCCTTCAAACTTTCAACGTGCTTTTTTACGTTGTTTTTATTGATGGCTCTGTTACCATCTACAAAGGCTACTTTCTTCACCTCTGTACCAATAGTTACTTCATTTTTTACCATAACTTCTTCATTTGAGTTAGACTCTTTGTTTTTGTTCTCATTTGTTTTAAAATTTTTGTTGTTCATTATATTTGTTTAGGACTACCCAGCTAAGAAACATTCTGTAGCTATCGTTCCTTTTTCTGGGTGCAAAGTTAAGGTGAAATATGGTTGAAACAAAGAAATTTTGGTAAATGAGAAGTGGGTAGAATTTTTCATTTTTTCTACCCACTTTCCGTAAATTGATCTCAAACAAGCCTTATAAGAAGTAGTGCTTATTTATGGTTGGAATAGTAACGTCCTTATACTTTCTAAGGTTATTCTTTAGGAAGCTGTTCTTCCTTCCATTCTCATCGTATTCTTCATAGTAGCTTTCATCGTCAGAAATACCAAGAACAAAAACCATTCTTGATATTAGTAGTTTCTTATCGAGAGAAATTAACTCGTTGGGGTTAGCAGACATTACAGATTTGTCTGCTTTCAAGTCCTGAAGGAACCAGCTCAGGTAGTGGTCAAACAAATAAACTCTGTAAATTGGAGCAACATTTAAAGCATGATGAGAATCAATATGACCACTATCAAGAAACTCATCATTTGATTCTGGACTCATTTTCAAATAGGCTTCCACTAAGTCTTTTAGGAAAAACAGAATATCATAATCTGCTATCTTGACCGCATGTTTACTTCCATCTACTTTGAACGAAAGCTCTGCGCTTTTATCAGGACTCATTTTCTCCATTTCGTCAAGTAGATCTTTAAACATTTTCCTATGTGAAGAACTTATTCTGAGAGCATCGATTGTCTGACCGTCAACATAATCTTTTATGTAGAGGCACAAATACCAAAACTTAGATGGATCAAGATGGAAAGCTTTTATTGTTTCCTGAACTTCCACAGAATCTTCATATTTGTTTATACGGCTTATGTCGATAGAACCCTTTTTGTAGCGTTGTACAAATTGAAATGGTACCAATGAGTCATCAACTTCTCCTTGTCGAATCGTACCATCATCATATTTAATAATGACATCTGGATCGTACGATGGCCAAAAATGATTGGCCACTTTTATTAAATATTCTAGTAATGGCTCATTCCTACAAGCCAACCCTGTTTCGTGATATGGTAATTCTTTTATCATCTGAGGACAAAGTTAATGAAAAAAGTTCGTATTTCAAATTGTTTAGAATCAAATTTAGCATTACTTAGCCAAATTTCAATTTTTTCGACTTCCTGACTGACGAAAAAAACAAAGAGCGACATAGAGATTAGTCCAAATAGATTATCCAATGATCATTTGTGCCATTAATAGCGTGACGTTTTTATCATTACATATTAATATAGCTGTTTTCCATTTTTACTTGTCTGGATTTGAACCATTCATAAAATACACTTTCTCTCCATTGCAGGACATTGCAGTTTCACAGAAAATACAGTCTCACGAACTAGAGCATACCTGTACCTTACTATTATAGCCCCCCTGCCTTTTTATCCATCACCTTTAAAATGTAGGAAGTCCCCTACATAGGAGGACACTAGCCGTGGCACCCCTCCCTCTCTTTAAATTGTGAAAATCGTAGGAAAAGTAATACAAGCTGTAATACGAAAGTATTAATCAGTATTCACTTTTAATTCTAGTTGATTATGAATGATTTATTATTGATGCCAGCCGTGGCTAGTAACGGTAACGCTTATGAGTACGCTGAATACGAAGAAGTCGTAGAACAGCCTGTGACCAGATCTTACGTTAGCTTCTTGGATGCTAACACTAATGCTATCTCTCTAGAAGAGTTGGCTTCTACTTGTGTGGTTCCTACTTGGGGTAATCAGGAACTAACTATTTCACATCAGGACTTTATCGAGTCTGTTCATGATGCAGCCAAATCCTTCTATCAAGGTGAAGCTGTTACAGCACCTTCTATCCGTGTGTCCCATATCGTAAGAGGTAGGACTCCTAATGCTCTTGGAAAGAGGGCATCGGAACTGTTGGAATGTGAAAAGACGCAGTTTTATCAGCGTTTAGCCTTTGCTTTCACCATCCCAACGATCTATGAGACTATAGACGGGCATAGAATGGAGCTTTGTGTGGGTGGAGTTCGTAACTACTCAGATCTGAATCTCTATCGTCAGACAAAAGGCGTAGAGAAATTCTCTGTCTTCGTTGGATGGCGTGTGGTAGTATGCAGTAACCAGATCCTTTCAGGTCAGGGTGTCAAGCTCTCTATGGAGGTCATGAGTCTTGGCGAGCTTTACAAGAACGTGATGGATCTATTTTATCAGTTCATCCCTGCTAAGGACATTCACTTGATGAAGGTTCTGTCTAACACTTACCTCAGCGAAACACAGTTCGCTCAGATCGTAGGTCGTATGCGAATGGCTCAGGCTTTACCCCAGAGCATTAGCCGTAAGCTCCCACGTCTCTTGATTACGGATTCGCAGATTAACAGCGTCTGCCGTGGTTACTATCATAACGAGGACTTCGGTACGAAAGATAACGGACTTTCTCTGTTCGATTTCCACAACCTTCTTACTGAATCGAACAAGTCTAGCTATATCGATACCTATCTACAGCGTGGTGTGAATGCTACTGAGGTGGCTACAGGTCTGCACAACACTATGCATGGTTTGGATGATCGTTATTCTTGGTTTCTTGGTTAATCCTATGGAGGGCATCAGCGATGGTGCCCTCTTTCAAATTGTAATCAGTATGGGAAAACGTAAGGAATACAAGAACTGCGAATACTGTGGTAATTTCATTTCTACAGATTTTGCTCTTCATCATTGCGGACTATGTAAGTGCTGTTACCTCCGAATCTTCTACGGAAATATTCACTAATGCCAGAAGTGAATGTTGTTCTGATAATCAATGAGTTAGAAAAACTCCGTATCAGACAACGTTCACTTTTATCTTTTTTATCACTAAATTGAACTTTTTTATGTCACAGAAATACAGTACAACAACGGCAGACTACCTTGTTTGGTCTGACGCTATGAATTTAATCCGTAAACTTGTAAAAGATGGAAACTACAAAATATCACTTTTAATAGCCATCGGTTGTTTTACAGGATTACGAATCTCTGATATTCTCTCTTTAAGATGGAAACAGATTCTAAATGTTTCTGAGTTTACCATCACTGAGAAGAAAACAGGTAAACGTAGGACAATCAGACTGAATCCAGAATTGCAGCGTCATATTTCAGACTGTTATGAGCATATCCATCCTATCGGAGTGGAATCACCTATATTGGTAAGTCAGAAAGGGACTACGTTCAGCGTCCAACGAATCAACATGATCTTGAAGGAACTGAAACAGAAGTACCGATTAAAGATTAACCACTTTAGCTGTCACTCATTGAGAAAGACATTTGGACGACAGGTCTATAATATGAACAGCGATAATTCTGAGTTGGCACTAGTGAAGCTAATGGAGCTGTTTAACCATAGTTCCGTTTCTATTACTAAACGCTACTTGGGACTAAGACAGGAGGAAATATTAGAGACATACGACTGTCTAACCTTCTGATTTAATGAATAAAAGTTAAATAATAAGCAAGTTCTTGTGCTGTTAAGCGTCTTTTTACTAACTTTGTAAGGTCAAAGCGACTCTTCGGAGTTAGCTGAGACAGGGCGTTTAGCGCGTTGTCTGCAACTTGAATCTGGACAATTCAACTGACCGTAGATGATGAGCAAGGACGTCCACGTCAATGATATTTTACTCCCCAAGTGGGAATATTATATCGTTTGGCGTGGGCTTTGCTTAATTACACGGTCAGGCAGTCCAGAGCCAAAGTTGCGTAATGAGTTAAAGTTCCCACGCCTTCTTTTTATTAACCGCTGATGTCTGGGAATCTGGTTGGCATGGGAATAGCTAAGACTGTAAATGAGGTTAATAGAAAAGGTTGTCAGTTTCTTCGTTAAGGACGCTGCAGAAAGGCGGAAGTTCGTTAACGAATTTAATTCTTATGCCAAGACTGCATTCCTTTCTCTTTCTGTTGACACTTTATTAGAAAGTGAAGTATGTCAAGGAAATCCAGATCCTTCATATCGTCATACCTTGTCTGCGCCAAGAATTGTAAGTGGTATCGCCATTCAAGCCCGTGCAGGAGTGGAAATCCCAGTTGATGATATAATCGCTATCGGTAAAATTATCCTTTCTGATCAGCATATAGTAAGAAAGATGTACGTTTTACATTGGGACACACTAATAGTAAGAGATACTAGAACGGGAAAGTTTGTAGATTGGAGAATAAGTGATTTCTTCAACTATGGTGGTCTATTATCAGGGAGGTGGTGATAATGTGGTTTTTCAAGAAGAAAAAAGATACGTTACAGGAAGAGCTTATCAAGAAAATCAAAGAAGAAGATCTTGATATGAGTGGACTGTTCTCTAACATCAATAACCGTTCTAAAATCGAGGCTCTTTATAAGGAACTGTGTAAGCTGTGCCATCCAGATCTTTACGAGAAGGAACCATATATGAGAGAATTAGCACAGGAACTCTTTACTAAAATCCAAAAGAACAAGAACGATTATAATGCTCTATTGAAGTTAAAAGAAACAATTATAGATACATTAATAAATAAGTAATTATGGAATGTTCAATTTGTCACAAGGAGTTTGGAAACGGAGCGTTCTGTCAACACTGTGGTAGTGACAGAATTTCTGGTTTAGGTAATTATCATGGATATTCACCCTCTGATAATGATAGCGTTGAGAATGGATCTGGAAAAGATTATTATAATGGAATTACAAGTGGGAGTATTGTTTGCTATTCATGTGGAAAGACAATTCCTGCGGATTCTAAATTCTGTCCTGTATGTTCAAAGGAATTGTTTGTAACATGTCCGAAATGTGGGCATGAATATTCATCCCAATATCCAGCGTGTAACAAATGTGGAACAAATAGAGAAAAATACGAAGAAGAAAAAGTAGATTTGGAAAGGAAGAAACTAGAAGAAGAAATTACCTATCCTAAGGCTGGCGAAATGACATTGAGCATTTTTGCTCAAAATCTTACAAGACACTCTAACAGGAAGGGGTCTTTGACATTTCAATGCGTTGTTGACGATTTTATAAGTGAAAGAAAAAGTGAAGTACAAGATTCTGAAGGGATAATCAACAATATTTTTTATTTCAAAGGGTTTAAGCTCACTGGAGAAATAAGTGGTAATTACTGGAGAGCTCATTGTAAAGAAGGAATTGTAGATAAAATAACGACTTTTTATATGGCTAACGGTAGAATAGCAGATCATTACCATCGAACAAGTGAATACTCCTTCTATTATGATAGAGAGGGAATAGGAAATAAGGGGGCATTTTTAAATTATATAAAAGGTAAAGCAACATGGGAGAAAGCGACAATTTCTAGCGTAATAAGTGGACTGAAATATATTAAAGAAACAGATAATCCATAAAAGAAAGTCAATTTATCGCTACTCTGTTCTTAGTCTCTGGTAACAAGCAAAAAATGTTGGAGATGAAGAAAAAGATTTTAATTCTATCAGTATCTACTTTCCTAGCTCTTGCTATCGTTGGATGGTACGCTTTTTCCCACTACTATCCAAGGATATTAGATAGGTCTTATGGTTCCACTTCACCTGATATTGTTAAGAAGGACTTCCGATTTGACGATGTTAATGACACCCATCTTACAGCTGCACAAAAGCAGGGCATTAAGCCTGTTTCTTCAAGAGACAACCTCAAAACCAAGCATCTAACAAAGATTATTACCTGTGACAAATATAAAATTGGGAACCTGACTCATTCTGTCCCTTATCTAACCGAATCATCTGCTAGTCTTCTTAAAGAGATCGGTGTTCGATTTCAACAGGAATTAAAGAAACAGGGCATAATAAAGCATCGAATCATCATAACTTCTATTCTTAGGACAAGAGAAGATATTAGTAAACTGCGTAAAGTGAATGGTAATGCGGCAGGTAATTCTGCACACCAATATGCTACGACTTTCGATATTACTTATGTCCGATATGACCGTCAATCCTTATTTGGGAAATCGACTAGAAACGAACAACTTGCAAATATTTTGGGAACGATATACTTGTTGACACAAAATAACGTTCTTACATAAATATACAATAAAATGAGAAACTTATTATCAGTAGGTTTCTCATTTTTGTTTTACTACAGATATTTATAATAAAAACAATAGAATATTATGGCAATCTTTTTAAAAAAATTCGAAACAATGAGTCAGTATAATGCTTATACAGCAGATACTGAAAACTTTATCCTACCTAATGTATCATTGACCATTGACAATAGCACGGTGCATTATAACCCAAGTTCACCTGTACCACCAACACCAGCATATGAGTCTGTTGACCTTGGTCTTCCAAGTGGCACATTGTGGGCAAAGTATAATGTAGGTGCAAACAGTGAGACTGATTATGGTAATTACTATCAATATGGCAAAGGTGCTGATGAATATGCAGCAACAAGTGGACAGAGTGATTATAGTGGTACGGAAAATCCACTTGCTACATCAGCAGATACAGCAGCACAAGTATGGGGTGATAATTGGCATATGCCAACCGACGCACAATTTAACGAATTAATTAATGAAACAAGTTATCATTGGAGAAATAACTATAAAAATAGTGGAATAAATGGCTATGAATTTGAAGCCAATGGAGAAACGTTATTTTTTCCAGCTTCTGGATATTGGGACGTTGGTAGCCTAAATAATTTAAATACTCTAGGATGTTATTGGTCTTCTGTACCTCACTATGATTATCCTTGGTGTTGTATGTTTAGCTCAAGTGACTTTGGAATAAATGATGAAATGGGACGAGACTACGGTTTTTCAATTCGTCCTGTGATTGGTTAATAAAATTCTATATACAAAGGGAACTATCAAATAAAGGTAGTTCCTTTTCTTATGCCACCTTATTATGTGTATACCAATGGTAGTACACATCACGCTTGAACATCATATATTCCACGTCAACAACTGATGACAGTGATAATACATCACAGTAGTCAAAGTGCTTGCAAGCCTTTGAGAACATATCGTGGAAACGATAGGAAGATTTCTCTTCCCTTGTGTTCCAACGGTACATCTGCTCGTCAATGTAACGAGAAAGATAGTCCTTGCTTACCATATGGTAGGTAGAGAATACCACACGCTTGAAGTGTGCCCAAAAGCCCTCAATACCATTGGTATGAATATCACTTGAACGCACGAATTCACGCTTGCCGTGATTAACGAACAAGTGGTCATAACCCTTCTCAGTTAGCTTGTTGTAGATAGATGCCTCGTCAGTGTAGGTAACAGTACCTTCCTTCACAAACTGCTCCACAATGGGCATAAGAGTCTTACCTTGTGTGTTCTCCACCTTCATTGCAACAACCTTACCGTCACGCTGCAACATACCGAAGATGGGAGTCTTCGTCTTGGTACTACGACCTTGTGTACCTTCGGTACGCTTATCGTTGTGCTTGTTGGTCTCACGACCACCAAGGTACATTTCGTCCATTTCGACCTCGCCATCAAGTTCAATCTCGTCAGTGATGCCATACAGTCCACGAACCTTATGGAGAATGAACCATGCGGTCTTCTGAGTAACTGCAAGGTCACGAGCAAGCTGGTGTGAAGATACGCCCTTCTTCGTAGAAGAAACAAGGTACATTGCCATGAACCACTTACGGAGAGACAACTTGGTATTCTCAAAGATAGTACCAACGGTGACGTTGAACTTTCTCTTGCAGTTGGGACAGCTATAGCGTCCATCAGCGCAAGAGTATGTGTGAGTGCAACCACAGTAAGGGCATACAGCCTCGCCATCACCCCAACGTTCTTGGGCGATAGCTGCTCTGCACTTGTCTTCAGTGTTGAAGTAGTCAACGAGGGCGATGAGTGAGTTGAACTGTGTGAAGTTGATGTGAAGTGTCTGTTCCATATGCCTTTTTTGCTTAAAATCTAATACAAATATATGCTTTTTCAAGTAACAGGTACTTGTATTTATACATATAAATGGACAAAATTAGAAGAATTTGAAAATTCATTTTCACAAAGTGAAAATGTTTATGAAACAGTGCGGTAAAAAATGGATACAAAAAAAGTTGCCGAAGGTTTTATCCTTTCAGCAACTTTTGCATATTTATTCAAAAGGAACAACTTGTGTCAACAAGTATATCGTTCCCAATATTTTAGGGAAAGTGTTAAGTGAACTTCGTAATGAGGGACGATGCTACATCAAATATGAACGGAAACAACGCTGCTTTCACATAACTTCAAGGAAATAATCTCTATGACTTTTTCCTATTTTAAACCGTTTTATAGGGGGTAATTGTTAAAATGTCCAATAATAAGTAGTAAAATATCTAAAGGGTGATATATTGTTCCAAAATAAATGCTTATATTTGTGGCAGAATAACTAAAGATTATAATGATATGGATAAACGTTCTTATTTCGGTGTTAAGTCAATCAATGGTTTCTATGACGTTAAAGAAATCAGATTACCTGAAGCTGCATCCGATGATGACATGCATGACGATGGTATGGGGCACTATTCTGAGAACAATGCTTAAAAGGCTGGTGGTAAGAATTAATTTAAATATACAATGAATAATAGACCTGAATTTGTAGATAGAGAAGCATTAGGTAATCTTGTCGATGCATTAGTAGCCAATGCTCCGATGTTAGAAGAATACTATAGAGATTCTTTCAGCGGATGGGACCCCATTTATGGCTCTGACATTTCATTGGCTACATATTATGCGACACTTAAGAAGTTTCCTTTATTTGCTAAGAGATATATCATAATGGTTGTGCTGGATGGCTGGAATCTGCATAAAGATTTTCTAAAGTTTCATGATTCTATTTTATTACTGATATACTTAGACTTGTGTGGTCCTGCTGAGTATTATATGATGCAGATCATTTTTAATTTCATGAATTCGTATGGTGAAATCTTAAACGATCTTCCTTTCATCGAACTCGAATGCGATGAGAGGAGGTTTACTCATTATTGGCTTATTTTCTATGGAGACTCAAAAAAAAGGATAAATTACGGAGAAATTCTTTTTGAATTGCATGATCAAAATATCGAACCAATTTTAGCCATAGTCCCGACATTCAGAATTTTACGAAAGATGCTTTTTAATAATTGTGAGATTGAATTTAATGATATAGAGATAGATAAGGTCATCCTTAACATTTCGAATATAATCGAAAATGAATGGGTAAAGGAACATTGCAGTTGGATAAAGTCAAGGTGGGATTTTGCCTATAAAAAAGTTAATATTGGTATATTATATCAACTCCAATCTTTATCTTATATGAATTTAAATGGAGAGCCAATTCAATGACTATGAATGATGGATGAGCAGGCCTCGGCTATAATCATACATAATGTTCTGCCCCACAGTATGAGGTGTTGTGACGTTAGTTTCGATAAATAATAAAAATTTAGAAATGATTGAGTATAGTAGCTTAATAGTCCCACATTTCTAAAACAATAATCCGCTGACTTCTTGGGATTGGTTGGCACAAATATATCGATAATGAGTGAGGTTTATAAAGGTAAATTTTTCGGTGCTAAAAGAATAAAAGATTATTTCGATGTTAAAGAAGTTGATAATTTAGAAGACTCTTCCAAATATGATTTTTTACTAAAAGACCGATGCACATATAGTAATAATGGAAATGTGTCATTTGCGGCATTTGTTATGACAGAATTGGGAAGCGAACCAATTTTTTACGGATGGAGAATAGAGAAATTGAGATTCCCTGGTAACTGGTTCGGACAAGGTGGTTTATTTGTCCTAATTGATAGATATGGAGTGAGTTTTGAGTCAGAAGCTCGCTGTGGAAGTCAGTGGTATCGTAATTCACAAGAAGAGTTTATTAGTGATTGTTTAGTTGAGGCGGTTAAATTCGCGAAAAACAACCATTCTGTGAAATATATTAATTTTCTTAAAGGATTTGACGGCCCATCATCTAATATGTCTTTAAATGGTTTTCACAATTTCATTAACAAGGTTGATAAATATATTGAAGACTTCAAAGAAATAAAAGAAGCACTTATTAATGATAATGCTTCAGACGAAATGATTCAACGGCTGAATGAGAGTTTTCATGCACAAATAAAGAAATGCTTTTCATTTGATATAGAATTGCCGAAGTGAAAAAGTTCACTTCCATAGTCCTTATATTATTAGCCGCCATAGTATTCGCTACGTGGCAGTATCGGCTATTGAGTTTAGTTTTCTTCATAATCATTAATAAGACTTGGATAAAGGAAAAGATACGGGTTCCATATAAGGTGATCGTTTGGGGACTCATATTGTGCATATTTATCGCTATACCCAATTACTTCCAGAGAGGACGCACTCAGCTGATTTATCTGGATAAGGAGGGAGAAAGAATCAGTACACCACTACACGTTTATTTAATTAATGCTCTTTTTCCAGAGGAAGAAATGATGAACTTTGGACTGAAAGCTACGGCTGTTCTGCCACCAGAATCTCTCAGTCCTGTCTTTAAGAATCTTGGTTCCCGTTTTATCCGTGAAGCTCAGAGTGATTTCTGGCATGGATATGCTTTCGGATTCTATACGCCCTATAATCGTCTGTCATTACAAGGAAGTAATCCAGGCACATTCACTATAGCACAGGCTATGAATGAATATCTTGGCACGGACTATAACGCTATCTACATCACCAAACCAACGAACTACGATAGCGATAGGACTTATCCCGTGGTGTTCTTCGCTCATGGTTATCTGGGGAGTTGGGAGCTATATCAAGGACTGTTCTCTCAGTTGGATGATTACATGATAGTGAGTATCGCCACAAGGAATCTTTCTGGTATCTTCAACTACAACGACATCAATAAGGTGTTTACGGAATACATACCTTACTTGAAATCTGAAGGCTATCAGATTAGTGATGTTCACTTAATGGGGCTCAGTAATGGAGGTAGCGCATCTAATGTGGCTTTACGCAGTTTCTCTAATAAGTTTAAGACGATCACCTATATTTCAACATCTTGTGACGTGATCAAGCACTCTAAAGCGAAGGTGATCATGATAGGTGGTGGAAAAGATGCGAGCTCTTCCAGACTACCAAGTGCTGAACGAGGATTACGTAGTTGTGGTACAAAGACCGCTATATTCTTTGATAAGGATGAAAACCACTATATGATGGTACATCAACAAGGTAAGATTTTTGAGTTCTTAAATGACGAAATGAAATGAAGAAGAAAGTTTTTCTAATTATAATATTGATTCTGGTTGGTTTAGCAGGATTTAATTTCTGTTCTGGCCAGACTTCTAAGGACAAACTGAAAGAGGGGGATATGATTTTCCATATCTCACAGTCTCAACAGTCACCGCTGATTCAGTATGCCACCAAGTCAACTCTCAGTCATTGTGGAATCATTATTGAGAAGAAAGATGGTCTTTATGTTCTGGAAGCTACGGGAACGCTACGACTAACACCAATAGATAAGTTCATTAATCGTGGAAAAGGTAAACAGTGGTGGGCGAAAAGAGTGATTGATGATCCCATTAAGATTAAGTACAAGAATCTGTTAGGCAGGAAATATGACCTGTCCTTTAAGAAAGATAATAATCTCTTCTACTGTTCAGAACTGATCTACTACATCTATATGACTCAGTTTAACATAGAACTCTGTGAGTACAGGAAAGTATCTGAGTACAATCTGGTTGGCATCAAGGACAAAATGAAGAAGAGAGGGATTAAAGAGGATCAATTGGTAATCGCTCCCATTGACATTTACAACTCAAAGAAGGCACACAACATCTAGTAGCATGAAGAAGGGAAAGAAGAGACTCTTAAAAGTAATAGGCTGCATCGTTGGAGTGATTCTTATTTGGAACCACCTACCTTACTATTATAATAATGATAAAGTGGTTGATTACGCTACTACTCATGCTGGAAATGACAGTAGAACCATGTGTGCAGGTTACGTTATTATAGCCATGTGGCATGGTGGGTGTCCTATCGGATTAGTTCCTGCCTATGCTTATAATAAGACTCTACCTCAGATGGGGTTTGAAGAGATCTCTGTAAAAGGATATAAGCCCATGAAGGGTGATATATCAGTAGTTCCATCTAATAAAACACATCCATTCGGACATATCGCTGTCTTTAATGGTAAGCAGTGGGTGTCCGATTTCAAACAAAACCATATACTTCCATCTAAAGCTTATAAAGTTAATGGTAAATACCAGATCTTCCGTGCTACAGATGGTTGGCATTGGAAACACGTTTGGACTACACCTGTTGATTGGTACGGATGGATAGAATCTGTAGTAAAGTGGGGTATTAAGGAATTAAGGAAATGAAAAAGTGAAATTATTTAAATAAAAACAATATGGCAAGTAAGAAAAGTAAGTTACCATTAGAGGAATGGAAAGAAACAATTAACGATATGAGTTATGAGGAGCTTCAGCGATGCATAGCTGATCCTAGTTACTATCCAGAATACTTGGAGTATGCTAAATCCAGACTGGCTCAACTTGAAAGCGATATGGCTCATGTTTATGAGGTGTTTATTAAGACACTTAAAAAGAGGCGTATTAAATATGAATTAGGAGAAGATAAAGAAAAGATCAGTTTCACTTATAACAGAAAGAGATTCTGGGCAGAATTAGATTGTGAATGTGATTTTGTAATCATACACTCTTTACACGACATCTTTATTGACAAAGATGATGGAGATAAACTTACTCGATTAAGGAATGCTGTCAATGAGATAAACAAGATATGCGGAGTTAATACTATATATGAAGAATATGAGGAAGAAGGTTATTTCTTTGTTATAAGTTCTGCTACGATTTTTTTCATATCCGAAAATCCCAACTTTGAATCAGAGTTTAATATGACTCTTCAAAGTTGTTTAACTGCAAGGGATCTGTTGAAAAGGCTAATGAAGAGAATTCATAACAAACGAGACAGGTTAGACGGTTAAATGAAGAAGATATTATTGATTGTCTCAATACTACTAATAGTTCTAGTGGCTATCGGACTCCTGCTAAAACATGATCTACGGCAGAAACGAACGGTTGATGGAATAGACATATCTCACCATAACGTAGTCCGTGATTGGGACAAGGTAAAGGCTGGCTTCATCTATGCTAAGGCTACTGAAGGAAAGAGTCACAGAGATACGAAATTCGTGAGATTCAGGCGTAATGCGATGAAGCGTGACATTCCGTTTGGAGCATATCACTTTCTTAGTACCGATGTTTCCGCTAAACAACAGTTCCAGAACTTCAAGAACGTAGTACCAAAAGGTAGCATTACACTCATTCCTATGTTAGATATTGAGGGAGAGCTGTCTATTCCAGATGATAGTCTGAAATCTCTGGTTGGTGGTTGGATTCAGGAGTGTCACGATTACTATGGTTACTATCCGCTACTGTACCTCTGTCCGTATCACCTATTTTTGAGGTTGATGGGCACTCCAAATCTAAGGAAATGTCAGCTCTGGTCTTCAATAACACCTCCACATTGGGACATCATACCATTCTACACTGCAAGGATCGTTCAATTTAAAATCGATAAAGTGGATGGTTTTGAAGGCGGAATAGACTGTAACCACTTAAACGGATCTTTGGATGATCTCAGGATGAAGGAGTGACATTTTTTAGAAAAAAACTGTTTAATATGCCGTTTTCGAAAAAAGTCACTCTCACCCCAAAAATTCGACTTTAGAGCGACCTAGAGTCGATTTTTCAAAAAGACTTGGATTTTTCGACAGATCTGGGTATCTTTGATTACAGTAGGGTTAAAACCTGACCATATATACATACTCATAGTTGGAAGGGGCAGAAATGCTCCTTTCGCTTTGATTTTAGGTGTCGAATTTATCTCCAGATGGGAAATACGATCAAAAAGAAATCTTTTAGCCTATATTCCCTTAACTTTCTGATATTTTTCCCTCAACTTTCTGCCATCTGTCCCTTAACTTATCCTACTAATAAGACTATAATACTAATAATACAGTGAGTCAACTCCAATTTGTTGACACAAATTGTGTTGGCACAAGAAACCCTTTATATACGATATGATACTTTATAAACCCACTAATCAGCTTTTTTTAAACAGACTGGAGGCTAAACTTAAAATTGGGCACTCCAGATTTAACAAGATAATGAAATATTCACCAGATGATTTAGTATTTATAAATAAGAAATCATTAGCGACAGATGAGCGATTATATTCAAATACCCAATGACATTACTACTAAGTTAACCAAAGTTAGTAAGTACAAAGAAGCAAATCTATATGCTAACATACGGAACACGATTAACAGTAATAGAGACACTACTAATGCTAAAGAAAAGATGAAACTGAAATATGCTGAACGGTTAAACGTCCATGAAAAAACCATTGAGAACTACATAAAAGAATTATATCGTGTGGGATTAATATCTGGAATACATAAGACTTGGGGAATTGACCACAGAGTAAATATCTATGAATTCCCCAAATTAGATCATGATTATTTCATTGTTTACCCACCGTTTCTGGAAGATATAAATCTTAGCATTGAGGAAAAAGGTGTTATGCTTTTTATTAAAGCCAACTGTGAAAAAGGAACGAATCATTTTAGTTTTAACACATTAGCTGAACTAAAAAAGAAAATCGGAATCGGTAAGAATAGTAAAATGCTAGACATTCTCAAATCTAAAGGCTATATTCGATTCATTGATAAGACTATAATAATTACGAACGAAAATTTTCCTCTCTATTTGAAAAAGACAGTTGACAATACCATCTACCACATAATATACAACTACTGTCTTTATAAAAATATAGTACCACCGTTGAAAGAAGAAATGGCTCTTACTTATCTCAACGAAAAATATGCAGATAAATACGATGACCTGATGAAGGATCTAGTAAATAAATGCAAGAACTTACCAAAGAACGTTAGTCTTAGCTATTTCTGTCAGGCTCTACTTAATAGAATACCAGAGAATAGATACCAACCAAATGAACATCATTATATAATGTGACTATGGAAAACAAAATAATATACGAACTGAATAAACTCTATCCCACAGGAATCAGGGTTACGAATAAGGACTTGAAGCGTAGCATTCAAGACATATACGATAGATTGGGCTACCAAGCTCATGCCAAAGGAACAGATATATTAAAATACGGTTATCATGCCAAGAAGGTGAAGATACGAATAGACAGAAAGAGGGTGGATGGTGTGGAATTGGCCAAGATATAATTTACCATCCACTCCCTATTGTTATTCTGGGATTATATGAACGTAATTATGTTTTAATAATACGTCCCAAAACTCATCATAAGTAAATTCTCCAAAATATTCTTCACCAAAGTATGAATTGGTATTCGTGCAGATAGTAAAATCACTAATTGAGTCCAATATGTCCTTTGGTAAACCAGACATTATCTGATCCTGTTTCCAATTAAAGGCTACAGTTCCGTCATCAATCAAGAATGCATAATACGATCTTCTGTTTCCTCTATTATAGCGATACCACATTTGACAACTCAAACCGTTTTTAAATACGATATACAGATATTTCCTATCTAACCTTATAGTATATAAATGAATCGATTCTATAACCCTGACACAAAAATCTCTCTTATCAGTTACCTCCGTAATACTAATATTACTACTTTCAATTTTAGCTATTTTCTTGTTCCGTTGGGATATTTCAAAATGTGTCTCTTCGATTAACTTTTCAGTGTCTTTTGCTTGATCCTCGATTTTCCCAATATTATCTATCGTTAGATTATAAGCTCTTGTCATTTGTTTCTTAAGGAAATTATTCGCTTGTTTCAATTGTTCAGCGATTTCTTTTTCAAGATTCTCTAAATGACTCATATATATATTGATATTATCGTTAAGCTTTCTTATTTCGTTTAATAGTGGTTCTTTCAACTCTTCTATTTTCTCAGAAGACATCTGATTTTTGAAGAAAGTACTTATCATTTCCCAGATCGCATAATCTAGATTCTTAACACTTATTCCTTTGGCTCCACAATAATCATATTTATCAGTGCCCAATGTCGTACACTGATATAGTTTCTTATTATATGTGTAACGATGTCCGCATATTGGACAGAACAACAACCCTCTTAATAGGGCTTTAGGATAAGTTTGTAGTGCTTTACTTCTACTCTTTCTTTCGGTAATCGCTTCTAATGATCGTTCCCATAATTCTTTTGAAACAATGGCAGGAGTTTCTACTTTTATTAATGGACTCAATTTATCTTTATCTATACCTTCTTTTAGTTCATTACGCTGTCTCGTCTTACCAAAATAAGCATATCCACAATAACATGGATTTTTAAGCATCCGTAGTACCGTATTATTTGACCATTTATTACGGTTCCCAGTTTCCGCTCTTAACTCTATGCCTATTTTATGAGTGGATTTTCCATTAGCACTATCGTTAAAAATGCGCCTAACAATTTCTGCTTCTGATAAATCCTCTCCTTCTTTTTTTTCTTCTTTTATTACAAGTTTGTGATCAACTATCTTATATCCAAAAGGAGGCTTTGTGGCATAGCTGTCACCTCTTGACAAACGGTAGCTAATAGAGGATTTGATACGATCTCTTGTGTTTTGGACTTCACTCTCAGCGAAGCTAGCTAGAATACTCAACATTCCTAAATGAGCATTGTCTAGCTTTCCATCTTCTGTATGGGTTGTCCAATTATCTTTCTTACAATATATTCTAATACCCTCATCTAAAAAGAAGAAGACGTTTTTTTGTAAGTCTATCATCCTTCTACTTAAACGAGAAATCTCCCATAGAAGAATAATATCAATCTTCTCACCGTCTGGCTTGTTTTTATTTCCTACAATACTTTTCTTCATCCGTTCTAGTTCTGGTCTTATATTCTTACGACCACTAACTTTCTCTTGAAAAGTCTCAACTATCTCAATATCATGTTGTTCTGCATACAGTTTTAATTCAGAAAGCTGTCGCTTGTAGTCTTGATTTTGAGTAGAAACTCTGGCATATATATATCCTCTCATACCTAATAATTTGAATTTTGGTACAAAGATACAAATTAAAAACGAAACCAAGTTATATTAGTGATTATTTAACTAAAACGAACGGTGCAGGCTCGTGGTCTTCTAAATACGATATTTATCGTTTGAGTTTTGACAATGGCGAGTGGGGACAGGATTACAACTCCGATCAGGCAGAGTCTGGTGTGGTCAATGTCGCCTATAATTGGACGATGCTTGGAACGAACGGGGCTATGCGCAAGTGCTTCAAGTCGGACAATATCGAGAACGGACTTTCGAGCCGCATCCTCGTAGCCGAGATGCCCGACTCCAGTTTCCAGAAGATGCCGAAGTTCGGCAAGCGTTCAGCTGAGGATGAAGCCCGTATTCAGCAGGCCGTCACCCGATTGCGCTCGTTTACAGGTCTCGTAGATGTGCCTCGTTTGAGGAAGGCCATCGAGGCGTGGGTGGAGGAGAAACGTGTGGAGGCTGCGAAGGATATTGACCACGTAAAAGATACGTATCGGAAACGTGCGGCTGTTATCGGCTTCCGTTGTGGCGTGATTCATCATCTTTTGTCGATTGTTCAGACCACCCCAACCCCTCCTAACTTAGGAGGGGAAATAAAATGTACCGCAGGGGTAACTAATTCCTCCCCTGAGTCAGGGGAGGCCAGGAGGGGTCTGAACAAGGAATCTAAGGCAACAATCCAGTTCGCGCTGATGATGGCAGAGTATTGCCTTTCGCAGCAGATGAAAACCTTTGGCGAGGCACTCCGTAATGAGTATATCAATGCTCAAGATGAATGTCAGCGATATGGAGCCAATCACTCTATCTTCGATCGCTTGGCGCCAACGTTCTCACGTGAAGACCTTCGTGCCTTGAAACAAGATTGCTCTGATAGCGGACTCCGAAACATCATTATGCGATGGAAACGTGACGGGTGGATAGAAGCTGTTGACCGCCATCATTGGAAGAAAGCGTCACATTGTCCCATCGTCCCAACGTCCCATTAAGTATATATGAATGATGGAACTGGTATTGACACGCATAGCAAAAAGGAAGGCCTACACGATAGGTAGGCTTTCCTTTGTGGAGAGGGTGAACGACGAGTATCTGGCTGGTGAGCGCGAGGTGTATTTCTGTGATACCCTCGAGCCGCCGGTGGTGGAGATGAAGACCACGATGAGCCTGGAAGAGGTGTTGCGGTCGCCCGTGAAGACGCAGAGTATGAAGCCATTCGCCATCCCAGAAGGACGTTACGCCGTGGTGATCACGTGGAGTCCGAGGTTCAAGATGTATCTGCCGCTGCTGGTGGGTGATCAGGTGTTCAACGGTCTCTTCCAGGGCATTCGTATCCACGCAGGGAATACGGCTAAGGACACACGGGGTTGTATCCTCGTAGGCCGCAATCAGATCGTCGGTCGTCTGCTCGAATCCCGCAAGTGGCTCTACGAACTGAAACAGAAGATCGTCGAGGCCAAGGACAAAGGCGAAGCCGTCTGGCTGACGGTCAAGTAGACCTCTCTTCCCTCATCGTATGCGACAGATTCCAACCACATGATGGAATTTGTCGCATCATCGTTTTTCTGTCGCTACTATCTCAGACAAAAATCAGCGAAAAGTTTGGAATGAGCCATCAGTACTTTTGCTGCTTAGCAGTGTTCTTCATCAAATACTGTGGCGGTCTGGTCGATGAGATTCTCGATGACGAGTGGACTCCTTGCGAAAAAGTCGTCGACTGACTTGTAGCTGATTTATTTCGAGTCGTACCACTGTTTGAGCACGAAGAAGGCCTTCTTCTTCGTGCCTTTGTCGCTGACAAGGCCCTTCCGGTTGTAGAAGTCCTGAATGCCGGGGAGCACGCGGCGCGGTGACCGGAAGTCCTTGAGGATCCACGGCGTGGTGCCTGAGAGTCCGTCGATCTTCTCAATCATCGCGATGTTCTCGCGGTAGAGGTTCTCCTGGAACTCCTCCGTCCAGCGCTGGTTCTTCGCACCGTGGTAGCCGCTCTTCGCACCGCCGCCGAACTCGCTGATGATGACGGGCTTGTTGTAAGGGATCTCCCACTTCATCTTCGGCGCATCGTTCACGTCGCGGTACCAGCCGATATACTGGTTGAATGATACCACATCGACATACTTGTTCATATTGTCGTTCAGGCGGTTCACGTAGTTGGCGGCGCCCGTTACCTCCATCGCCATTGAGATCAGTCGGGTGGAGTCTTGCGTGCGTGCATACTGTGCCAGGCGCCCGAGGAAGTCGTCGCGCTCGGCAGAGTGGGGCGTCTCGTTGGCGATGCTCCAGATGATGATGTTGGCGCGGTTGTGGTCGCGGCTGATCATGTCGGTCAGTTGCTGTTTGGCGTTGGCGAAGGTGGCGGGGTTCTTCCAGGCAATGGTCCAATAGACGGGGATCTCTGACCACACGAGGATGCCCATGCGCTCAGCCTCGCGAACCATATATTCATGGTGCGGATAGTGGGCCAGGCGCACGAAGTTGCAGCCCAGCTCTTTGGCCCATGTGAGCAGCTGGCGGGCATCTTCGGTGGAGTTAGCCCGCCCGCCGCCGTTGGGCTTCTCGTCGTGGATGCTGATGCCCTTGAGGAAGATGGGCTGGCCGTTGAGCAGAATCTGCTTGTCGCGTGTTTCGATGGTGCGGAAGCCGATCTCGTCGGTGATGGTCGTCGCATTGTCAAGCGAGATGTTCACCTGGTAGAGCTTGGGATTCTCAGGGCTCCACAGTTGGGGTTTGAACTTTGCAAACATTTGCACCCTTCCGTCGGCATCAGTCGTGACGGCCTTCTTCAGCTTGAGCTCGGGGATGTCGATGGTTACGGTGTGGCCTGCCTCTGCCTTGCTCAGACGGGCGCTGAAAGCCAGGCGGCGGCCTTCAAGGCTCACCATCTGCACGTTGTAGTCCTCGATGTAAACGGGTGTCACCTTCACCAGCTTCACATCGCGGGTGATGCCGCCGTAGTTCCACCAGTCGAAGATCAGCGTGGGCACATCCTCGGCGTGGCGCTTGTTGTCGACCTTCACGATGACCGTGTTCTCACCCTCCTTCAGCATCTCTGTGACATCGAAGTTGAACGGCGTGAAGCCGCCGACGTGATGCCCGGCCTCCTTGCCGTTCACCCATACACGGCAGTCGTAGTTCACCGCCCCGAAGTAGAGCAGCGCTTTGTTTCTGCCCTCAATGAAACCATCATCGGTTTTAACATTGAAATTCTTCTTGAACCACACGGTGCCCTCGTAGAAGAACAGTCGTTCGTCCTGTGTGTTCCAGTCGCCTGGAATCTGCATCGTGGGCGACTTGTCGAAGTCGTATTCGATGAGGTCTTCGGGCTTCTGGGGCTTCGCATTGCGGAAGAATCCCCAGGGCGTCGGATTCATGCGGTAGTCGTAGTAGCCCTCTTCCTGCACGTCTACGATGTAGTTCCATGCCCCGTTGAGCGACAGACTCTCATAGGCGTTCACGTTTTGGATCACAGGCAGCGTGTCGGCTGCGGCCATGGCGGGGAGCAGCACTCCCACAAAGGCGAATAATACTTTCTTGATTTGTCTCATGATGATATTGAATAGTTTTAGCCACAGCTGTGGCTCATTTACGCTAAAGTTTGAATTTCTTCTTTGCTTCTTCTTGTACTTCGATCACCTTGTCGCACCAGCTGTCGAACTCGGGATCCTCCTCCTGCAACTCCGGATGCTTCTGGATATAGTCCAGCGTTCGGCGCACACCCTCCTCGAACCTGACTGTTGCTTGGAATCCTGGCACGGCGCGCTTCAGCTTTGAGCAGTCGAACACCACGCTCACCGCCTTGTCGCCCAGCAGCGAGCCCTCCAGGTCGTACTCCTTCGGGCAGACATCGGCCAAGAACGAAGACGATACATAATACGGCTTGAGTTCCACATGGAGTATATCGGCGATGGCCTGATAGATCTGCGTCCATGTGAGCGTCTCGTCATTCATAATTTGGAATGCCTCGCCGATGGCGTGCGGATTGCCCAGCAGACCGATGAACCCACGGGCGAAATCTTCATTCCAGGTCATCGTCCACAGTGAACTGCCGTCGCCCTGAATCAATACGGGCTTTCCTTCCATCATGCGTTTCACCACCTGCCAGCTGCCTTTCATGCCGTGTATGCCCAGAGGCACGCTGCGCTCACAGTACGTGTGGCTCGGACGGATGATCGTCACCGGAAAGCCTTCGTCGCGGTAGTGCTTCATCAGCAGCTCTTCGCAGGCGATCTTGTTGCGTGAGTACTCCCAGTGGGGGTTGGCCAGCGTCGTTCCTTCGTTGATGATGTAGCCGCGGGCCGGCTTGTTGTAGGCTGAGGCCGAACTGATGTAGACATACTGGCGCGTACGGCCACTGAACAGCCGGATATCGCGGGCTACCTGTTCTGGCAGGAACCCGATGAACTCGCAGACGACATCAAACTGCATGTCGCCCAGTTTCTTTGCCACCTGCTGCTCGTCTTCAACGTCAGCCACAATCTGATTCACTCCCGCAGGCAGCTCTGCCTGACGGTTACCACGGTTCAACAACCACAGTTCGTGCTCGCTCTCAGCAAGCTGTCGGGTAATGGCACTACTGATGGTGCCTGTACCGCCAATCATTAAAATTCTCATCATAGTTTTTGTTGGTCATTTGCTTTTGTTGCTGCAAAGATAGTTATTTTTATTATAAAACGTATGAAATTTAAAAAAATTATGTATATTTGCACCCAAGATAACTAGACCTTTATATGATGCGACAGAACGAAAACTTAAGAGTAGGCATTATCGGGACGGGTTGGATAGCAGAAAAAGCGGCTATCACGCTCGGTGGTCTCACTATGTGTGAAGCCTACGCCGTCGGCTCCCGCAGTCAGGAGAAGGCGGATGAATTTGCCAGAAAATGGGATGTGAAGAAGGCATACGGCTCGTATGCTGAGTTGATGGCCGATCCCGACGTGGATCTCGTGTATGTGGGCACGCCCCACTCACATCATTACGATGTGACGCGCGAGGCTTTGTTGGCCGGTAAGCCCTGCCTGGTTGAGAAGGCGTTTATGGCAAACCGTCGTGAGGCCAAGGAGATCATCGACCTGGCCCACGAACAGAAGGTGTTCTTGGCTGAGGCCATCTGGACGCGCTATCAACCCGTAGTGAATATGGTACGCGAACTAATTGATAGTGGTCGTATCGGCACGCCCCGTCTGCTCACGGCGACGCTGGGCTACTCGATGGGCGACAAGCCGCGCATCATGCGGGCAGACCTCTGCGGCGGTGCGCTGCTCGACCTCGGCGTCTATGCCCTGAACTTTGTGAGGATGTTCTTCCCCGCCGACATCGTCAGCATCGACAGCCAATGTGTGAAGTCGACGACGGGCATGGATCTGACGAACGCTATCACGCTCGTCCTGGCCGACGGCATACTGTGTAACCTCCAGTCGAGTGCTGCCTGCGTGGGTGACAACATCGGCGTCATCGCTGGCACCGAAGGCAACCTCATCATCGACAACATCAACAATCCGCAGACCATCACCGTGAATGGTCCTGACCGGACGTATATCGAGACCATCCGAGTGCCGAAGCAGATCACTGGCTATGAGTATCAGTTCGTAGCCTGCCGTCAGGCGCTCATCGACGGACTCCTGGAGCCTCTCGAAATGCCCCACAAAGAGACACTATACATCATGGAACTGATGGACGGCCTGCGACAGAAATGGGGCGTCCGCTACCCGATGGACGATTAAAAATTAAAAGATTAAAAAATTAAAGAATTAAAAGAATATGAAGGATTTTAATTACTATGCACCGACGGAAGTGGTGTTTGGAGAACAGAGTGAAGAGCAGGTGGCTGCTTTAGTGAAGAAATACGGCGGCACGAAGGTGCTGGTGCATTACGGTGGACAGAGTGCTGTGCGCTCAGGACTGCTCGACAAGATCTGCGGCCTGCTGAAAGCGGGTGGGGTAGACTATGTCACGTTGGGGGGCGTCGTGCCCAATCCACGTCTGTCGTTGGCCCAGAAAGGTATCGAGCTCTGCCGCAAGGAGGGCGTCGACTTCATCCTCGCTGTTGGTGGCGGCTCGGTCATCGACTCCGCCAAGTGCATCGCCTACGGTGTGCCTTATGAGGGCAATGTCTGGGACTTCTACCTCGGCAAGGACGATCCGAAGGAGATGCTCCCCGTGGCCTCTGTGCTGACCATCCCCGCTGCTGGTAGTGAGATGAGTGAGGCGAGTGTGATCACCAATGAGGACGGCGACGTGAAGCTCGGCTACTCGAACAATATGTCACGTCCGAAGTTCGCCATTATGAATCCCCGTCGCACCATGACGCTGCCCCCATATCAGACAGCCGCCGGTGTGACCGATATGATGATGCATACGATGGAGCGTTACTTCACCAAGGACGACGACATGGACTTCACCACCGACCTCGCTGAGGCTGCCCTGCGGAGCATCAAGAGTGCCGTCTTCGCTGTGCTGAAGAATCCCGAGGATTATCGTTACCGTGCGCAGATTATGTGGGGCGGCAGTATCATGCACAATGGTCTGACGGGCTGTGGTGTCGCCGACGACTGGGCCACGCACCAGCTGGAGCACGAACTGAGTGGTATGTTCGATGTCACCCACGGTGCCGGACTGGCTGCCATCTGGCCGTCGTGGGCTCGCTATGTGATGCATGAGAACCTGAGCCGTTTCGTGCGCTTTGCGGTGAACGTGATGGATGTGCCCAACGACTTCACCGACCCTGAGGGTACAGCCCTGAAGGGCATCGAGGCGATGGAACGTTTCTATCACGCCATCGGCATGCCCGTCAACATCAAAGAACTCATCGGTCGCGATATCACCGACGCAGAGATTGCCGAGATGACACGAAAGTGCAGCCGCGACTACACCTCTACCTGCGGTGCCCTGAAAGTGCTGAAAGCTGAAGATATGCAAGCGATCTATAAGATGGCGAGAGGCCGTTAAACCTTTTGGCCGAAACAACGTCATAATTAAACACAAATTCCAAATGAAAATGAAACACGTTATCATGTTCCTCTTGGTGCTGCTGGCTGTCCCCTCGGTCAGCAAGGCACAGGACTTACAACTAAACGACCGCGAGTATTTCGAGCGGCAGGGGGTGAATGTGCTGGTCTTCAGCAACAGTTTTAACGGCGGGTTCAACGACGAGAAGAACTCGGGCATCGAGATCATCCACCACGGGGTGCGGACCGTCCAGGGCGGTGCTGTCCGTCTGAACAACACACCCGAGCAATGGGATCTCGTGCCACGGATGACCGACCGCAAGGTGAACCGTGAGAACGGCAGTATCGAGGTCGCTATGCGTTATGAGAAGGAGGCGCTGGGCGGCGCGGACGCTGGCTTCGCCGAGGATTTTGACAGCCGCGTCATCGTCACCGCCAAGGGCAAGGCCGTGGAAATTGCCGTGTACCTTGACAAACCCGTACCTGATAAGCTGGCTGGCGAGGCAGGCCTGAACATCGAGTTCCTGCCGTCGCAGTATTGGCTGAAGACCTTCACGATGGATGGTCGCCTGGGCCGTCTACCGCGCTATGCCACCAGTCAGACCGTCACCCGTCCGAACAGCGAGAAGCCCCGCCAGTTCAAGGGCTTCAAGACCTACGACGACCGAGGCACCGACCGTTTCATCGACCCGCTGCCCATCGAGACGGGCCACAGCATCGTGATGGCTACCGACGATCCCAGCCGTATGGTCAAGATCACCAGCGACGTCGAACTGAAACTCTTCGACGGCCGTATGCTCGCACAGAACGGCTGGTTCGTTCTCCGCAGCGTATTGCCGAAAGGCAAGACCGGCAAGGTCATCACCTGGACTGTCGAGCCCAATGCCATCCCGGGCTGGATTCGTGAGCCGAACATCGGCTTCTCGCAGATCGGCTATACACCTGAGCAGCCGAAGGTGGCCGTCATCGAACTCGACAAACTCGACACGCCGCAGACTTCGGCCAAGCTCATGCGCATCAATCCCGACGGTTCGACCGCGCAGGCCTTTGAGGGACCAGTCGAGTCGTGGGGCCCATACTTTAAATATAATTATGTGAAGTTCGACTTCAGCAGCGTCAAGGAGCCCGGTGTCTATTTCATCCAGTATGGCAAGACGAAGACTAACGACTTCCTCATCGATGCCCACGTCTACGACAAGATTACCGATGCCACCACCGACGTGTGGGTGCCCATCCACATGAACCACATGTACGTCACCGAGGGGTATCGCACGTGGCACGGCGAGCCGTTCAAGGAAGGTTATCTTCAAGCCCCGGAGAGCGACCACTTCGACTTGCACCGTCAGGGACCGACCACCGACACGAAATATAAACCCCTGGAACTCATCCCCGGGCTGAACGTCGGCGGCTTCTTCGATGCCGGTGACTTCGACATCGAGACGGGCTCCAACATCAATGTCGTGCAGAACTTCATCCGCACCTGGGAACTTTTCCGTCCCCAGCGCGACGAGACCTTCGTTTCGCAGAAGCAGCGCTATGTCGACCTGCACCGCCCCGACGGCGTGCCCGACATCCTGCAGTTCATTGAGCACGGCACGCTCAACCTCGTGGCACAGGTAGAGCAGATCGGGCACATGGCCTCGACGCTCTCCAACTCCATCCTCGACAACTATCACCATCTGGGCGATGCTGCCTCGATCACCGACGGCCTGCACTACGACCCGTCGCTCAAGCCCTATGAGGTGAGTGCCGACGGCAAGCGCAGCGGTACGCCCGACGACATGTGGGCCTTCACCACCCGCAGTCCGCAGCTCGACCTCCGTGCTGCCACGATGTTCGCCGCCGCCAGCCATGCCCTCAAGGGTTACAACGACGAGTTGGCCGCGCGTGCCCTCACCCAGTCGAAGCGGCTCATGAAGGAGGCCACCGAACTCATCGCCCAGCGCAATGCCGCACGTGAAGATGAATTCGCGTGGCTCGACGGTACCGAACAGGTGAACATCGCCAATCCCCGTCAGCAGGGAGCCCAGCCCGACAAGAAGCGTCAGAAGCTGTTGGAGCGCAGCCGTAAGAACCGTGAGCAGCTCGGCGATATGGCCACCAACCTTATGCTCTACAGCGCCACGCAGGAGAAGCAGTATCTCGACAACTTCGCCGCACAGATCTGGGACGCCCTCGAACTGCGACTCTCCGGCAACATGCAGACCGCCCTCGACGCCGTGCCCTATATGGATGAGGCCTATAAGGAGAAACTCCGTCCATACGTGGTGAAATATGAGGAATACATCAAGAGCTTCGACACGCAGAACCCCTATGGTGTGCCCATCGGACTCGGCAACTGGGCTGGTGTGAACATGGTGCTCAACTTCGGCATCACCGTCAACTACGCCCACATCTATTTCCCCGAGATCGTCGGCAAGGATGAGGTCTACCGTGTGGCCAACTGGCTCTACGGGCGTCATCCCTACCACAACTATTCGTTCGTGGCCGTCGTGGGTGCCACCCGTCCGAAGCAGGTGTTCTACGGCAACAACCGTGCAGACTTCTCGTTCATCCCCGGTAACGTCGCCCCGGGCCTGCTCTTCCGCCGTCCCGACCACTTTGAGAACTACGACGACTGGCCCTTCCTCTGGGGACAGAACGAAGGCACCATCGCCGGCAACACGCAGTACATCATCTTCGGCTCCTCGCTCAAGAATATCGTTGCTGAATGATGGACAGGCTTTGGAATAGGAACTATATCAAGGTGATGATAGCGAACTTCTCGCTGTTCTTCGCATTCTATGTCCTGACTCCATTGCTGCCGCTCTATCTGAGTGAACATTTCGGCGCAACAAAGGACGTGATCGGCCTCGTGCTCTCGGGCTACACCATCACGGCTTTGTTGTGCCGGCCTTTCAGCGGATACATCGTCGACTCCTTCTCCCGCAAGACGGTGCTGATGGTCTGCTTCGGCACCTTCGCCATTTTCTTTGCAGGTTATCTCGCCGCTTCAACCCTCCTGCTGTTCACCATTGTCCGCACCCTCCACGGCGGGCCCTTCGGCGCCCTGACCGTCTCCAACTCGACTGTCGCCATCGACGTGCTGCCCTCCAGCCGCCGTACCGAGGGCATCGGCTACTACGGTCTCTCCAACAACCTCGCTATGGCTATCGCGCCCACCGTCGGCATCTTCATCTACAAGTTCACCGCCAGCTTCGAGTTCCTTTTCTGGCTGGCCTTCATCGTGGCCTGCCTCGGCTGGCTTGTCGATGCCACGGTATCATTGCCCCCTAAGTTAGGGGGCGACAGGGGTCTGAACAAGAGAACATACCTCAGCACTTCTTCAGACCACCAACCCCCTAACTTAGGGGGCTTGCCCAAACTTTCTTGGGATCGTTTCTTCCTCGTCCGGGGCTGGCTCCTGGGTCTCAACATGGTGGCCTTCGGTTTCAGTTTCGGCGTGCTCAGCAACTACCTCGCCATCTACGGCAAGGAGGTCATGGGCATCACCGGCGGCACGGGCACCTACTTCATGCTCTGTTCCATCGGCCTGATCCTCTCCCGTCTGCAGGGAGGAAAGGCTCTCCGCGAAGGCCGTCTCACCTTCAACGCCGGATCCGGTATGGTCATCTCGTTGGTGGGTTATACGATTTTTATCCTATTGCCAACAGTATCCTCACTCCTCACTCCACACTCCTCACTCCTCGTAAATACCGGCTACTACGGCTCCGCCCTCCTCATCGGCCTCGGCAACGGCCACATGTGGCCCGCCTTCCAGAACATGACCATCAACGTGGCCCGTAACAACCAGCGCGGCACCGCCAACTCCACCATCCTCATCTCCTGGGACATCGGCATGGGTCTCGGCATCCTCGTCGGAGGTGTCATCTCCGAACTCCTCGGCTACGGTGCTGCTTTCTGGACCGTCGTCCTCGTCAACGCCGCTGGTGTCGCCTGTTTCTTCCTCGCCACCAAGTCCTTCTTCCTCCAGCGCAACCTCAACCCCACCGTCAGGTAGACAACAAATAAACGAGACCCGCATCCTCTCGTGATGCGAGTCCCGTCCGGTTTTTCATTCCCCTCCTAAGTTAGGAGGGGTGTCCGTCAGGGCGGGGTGGTCTGAAGACTTACCCGTTGCCTCCTGCATTGTCTGCCTGCGGCGCGAGTACGTAGCTGATCGGTGTCTTGTTCTGGAAGCGCTTCTGCTTCCCGCCTACAGTTCTGATGACGCTCTGCACCACGTAGCCCCACTCGAAGACGCACTCCTTCTTCAGCGCACGCGAGGTGAGCTGCTCGCCCTTGGTGTTCTCGGGCGTGAAGTTGATGCGGATGCCGTTGATCATCGCGTCGGCACCACCGGCCACGGCCGTCTCGATGTCGTTCTTGCCGTTGCCCTGACCATAAGACACTTCACCATCTCTCCGAGCACCAAGTTACACATCTCCTCCGAGGAGATCTTGCCGTGCTCCGTCATGTGCTTTGCCAGACCCTTCAGGTTCAAGGGCTCCTTGGCATCGACCTCGGCGAACCACTTGCCGAAGGCCGTTGAGTCATCATTCGTGTTCTGACGAAGGTTGATGACCATTGGAATGTTTGATCTTGCCATTTTGTTGTGTTTTTTATGGTATTAGATCTTACGCGGCGAACTACTCCGGGTCACCGCCTCCCGCTTGTTCCCCTCCTGAGTTAGGAGGGGCCAGGGGTGGTCTGAACAAGCTCTTTTGCCGTCTTCCCTTACCCCTTGTTATCTGCCTACAAAGTTACAACTTTTTTCTGAAACTACCAAACATTTTGCCAATTATTTTGTTAAAAAGTATCAATAATACATCTCACAACAGGGACAGTCCCCATTGTGAGATAATATGTAACACCTCTTACCCATTTATTCGGATTCTTTCGATTCTCTCTCTAATCTTTCTTTTTTTATTCTATGATACTCCTCTTTATCCGTGGCACACCATTCTGGTCTATACTTGTATACATAAGTATAATTCCAAGTCCGACTAGAATCGCTATTGGTGCAATCACAATGCCACCAGTCAAGATCAAAATTAATATGACCCAAGCCCCAATTGCAATTTTCTCCATACGCTTTATTATTTGTTCAACATTAATTATCGAGTGCAAATATCCCCGTGTGTACATGAGATTATATGACCTCCAGAATCAGGCCGAGATGATACTCCACGATGCCTTCTTGATAGGTGGTATCAGTCACTTGAACCAGGGCACTTTCCCTGTCCTTATGATAACCGACGAACAGCCGGAGTGCGTCGTAGCGTCGCAGATAGCGCTTGCCGTCTGATTCATCCAGATAGGTATAGCGATTAAGCGTTGTCTGCTTCAACTCCCGGTATTCAATCTTTTTCCTTCCTTTGATAATTTCATCGAAATACTCTTTCTTGATATTGAGCGTCAACACCTTCATACCCGTTGTGTCAAAGGTGGACTTTGCCTTGACGATACGTTTCTCCAGACATTCCAACTGCGGGTTATAGGTATAGCCCACGATGCTGCCGTCCATGATCTTCTGGATGATGACATCCACCACGGGCAAAGGCACAACGAACCATTCCTGCGGCTGGTGCTCCATTCCATTTTCATCATATACCATCACTTGGAACTGCACAGGCTTAAGCAACAGATGGATTAAGTCTTCCAATTTCTGCGAGTTCATATTCACCACCTTATACTTGGCCTCAATCTTTACAGGAGCCATCAGATAGGTGGAATCATTCTCTGCATTGGCGATACGCTGCTCTACGGTATTAGTGGTAAAGCCTATCTTATACAGGTTCTTCTCGGCTTTGACAGCTGGATCTTCAGATAGCGAAGAGAGCACATAGATATAACCTGTTACCTTGTCATCTGAGGTAACATCCGAATTCTTGAAATACTTGTTCTCACTCTCGGATTGCAACTCTGTGACTGCATAGCCATCACCCACAACGCTTTTTCGGAGGGTCTGAAGAAGAATATCCGATTCAGTCCCATTCTCATAAACACATCGTGTCCTGGCATCCGGCAAAGAGTTACTGCTTTTCTTCTTTTCACCAATCTTCTCCAACAGCAACATCTGACCACTCACGAAGTAGAACCTTCCTTCTAATAGTGTAGCCGTCTTATTGATTTTCATTAATGAGCGAAGACCTTGCTTCAGTTCCCGATGCACTTTAGCGAATAAAGGCCTGTAATCCTCGAAATTCTCACAGAGTTTATGCTGGGCCACGTAGTCAGGCTTCTTCTTGGCAATCACCCTTCGCATATCCTGAGGGATGTCGAAAAGCTTTGCCTCGTCATAGCTCGCCTTCAATAGCGGATCGTCGAAAATCTCTTCCAGTTCCTTGTCTATATCCATACGTCAAATCCTTTTTTGCGTAGTGAGGTCATAGCAGCATACATCATTTTCTCTTTCAGGTCACCCTCATTTCTGGGTTCCCTTCCGTGTTTAGCTATCCACTCATTCACCTCTGCCAGTTTCTGTTGCATCCTGTCGTCAGCCGTAGGAGCTGCAGCCCTGGGGCGAACACCTTCCAATAGTGGATCATCAAAGATCTCTAATAATTCTTTTGGCCATTCCATACGCTATCCCTCATAGTCTAAACCCATCATGTGACGGATCTTCTCATTCTTGATCTTCTGATAGGCGACAGCCAGTTCCCTCACCTTCGGGTCTGGGTCATCCACTGACGGCACTCGCCCGTCATGTTCTGCCACATATTTCTTCAACGGTCCCTTGAAGAGCTTGATGGCCTGCTCCATCGTCATGTCATACTTTTGTTCTGCGATGGTGTCCTGAATCACTTTCAGCGTTTTGGCATCCACAGACTTCGAGATTATCTCGTAGGCTCGCTGGAAGGGGTTGATGGTGTCAATCAGATTGATGCTCAACTTGTCGATATTGATAAACCTGTTGGCAATCTTAATCAGTCTGTTACCTTCGCTGGGCTTGTCATCATCATCGCCAGTTGCTGACATGGTGATGGGATTGCCCTTATCATCCACGATGTCATTACCCTTAATGACCGTATCAAGCAGCACACGTTGACGCACTTCTTCCACCTCTCCGTCGGTCAGATCCGGATAACGCTCACGTATCACCTTCGGTATCAGATGCTGGGTGATGGTCTCTGCCGTGGTAGAGCCGCTGATGGCCTTCACCACCATATCGTCTTGCAGGATTGCAGCCTTCAGATCGTCGAGCTGGCTTTCCACGATGGTCTTGGTCTTGGCGCTGGAGAGAGGTTTCAGTCCCTCCACCACGATGGTATGTGTCAAATCCTCATCCGGCTCTTCCTCATCCTTGACGGTCTTGAACTTCCAGCTCGGAGCCATCACCTGCTCCATCAGCAGCGAGGCCGTAATGGCTTTCAGAAAATCATTCACAGCCACCTTTACCTCTGCCTGCTCAGCCTCAGGCATGGCGATCATATTCACGAAGCGGGCTGTCTTCTTACCTTCGCAGTCGCGTGTACATCTTCCAATGATCTGTATCACCTCAGTCAGCGAACCTCTCACGCCAATAGTCAGACATACCTCGCACCATTGCCAGTCAAATCCCTCTTTGGCTGTGCCTAAGGCGATAATGACATCTATGTCATCACGATTCTTGATATTCTGCAGATAGCCCTGCACCATATTGCGCTCTTTCAGACTGTCTTCCACCAGATCGGCTACCTTCAGCAAACGACCGTCAGCCGTCCTGACAGAGTAAATGCCGGTATTATAATCCTTTGCCTCCAGTTTACCGATCACTTTCATGATCTCAGCCGTTTCCTGATACTTACCCAGACCAGTCGCAGCCCGTTGGTTCACGCTGGGAATATGGATGATGGTCTTCTTCGTGGTGTCGAGCACTTCGCCAATATGGTCCAGATACGATCCGTGATAGAAGTGGTAGCCCAAGATCAGATTCTTCAAATACTTGTAACCGTTCAGCTGCTGATAATAATTGTAGGTAATGGGATAGAACTTCGCTTCATCCTCAGCCCTCAATACTGGTATGCCGTCGCCTCTGAAATAAGAACCAGTCATCGCCACGATATGCCCGGAAGAATTGTTCATCACCCTGCGCACCACATCGCCCAAGTTCGAGTTGGCATCAGCGCTGGTATGGTGGAATTCGTCGATAGCCAACAGCACATGATTGAACGCATCGTCGTTCAGTTCCTTCATGCCATTACGCAGGGTGGCATGGGCACAGACCAGTATCTGCGCCCTGTCGTATTGGAAGAACTCCAAGAAGCGTCCTTTCTTATCCGATTCGTTCTTCACGTCCGTCAGATTGAAATAGGGCGGCACGATCCAGTTGGTAAAGAAGCCGCCATTCACCAGATTGGTATCCTTAAAAGATCGCCCGATACTCTTCTCAGGCACAGCCACCACCACTTTCTTAATACCCTGATGGGCCAACTTATCCAACGCGATATACATCAGCGCCCGGCTCTTGCCTGAGGCAGGAGGAGCCTTGATCAGCAGAAAGCGTTTCTTGCGGTGTTCGTAGGCCATCGCTTGCATCTCACGCATGCCCAAGGGGTTCACGGCTGTAGCCGCACCCGTCTGTTGATAATGGATATCAACAATACTGTTACTTGTCTGAAATGTCTGAATCATAACAGAATATCTTTATGATGTGTCAGCGCTTGTATTTCAAAAGATATTCTCTACGTTTGTCTGTCTGCGGCCAAGCTTAAGAGACGTTTCGAATTCTTAGTTTTGTTGCGCTATGTTATTTGTCTTCTGTCAGCATCTTTGCTGTCAATTCAAAGTCATCAATAATTGCTTGGGTCATAGGGTTTCGGTTTTCAACAATGATAGCAGCATATATCCCCTGACCTTCTATCACAGCACTTGCTGTCTTTATGGTAAACCGTTCTGGTTCTGCAGATTCCTCAAACCAACGCAAGAACAGTCGGTTGCGTGCAGCCTCACGGCTATCACTGGTATCACACATATAAAGCAAGCCGTCTAAGTTCTCACGGAAGAACGCATCGACAATAATAAGTGTCGTATTCTTTACATCCGGATCGTATGAAGCATGGAGTTTATTTTGATTACTGATGGACAACTGATAAGTTTCGCATCCACCAAGAGGGTCGTTCTCGATAAAACCAATGCCATAAATGACACCCTTAGCAGTCTGAAACACATAATCGCCATCATCTGCCCGTTTGACCAGATATGGCGATTTCGTGTTAATATAATCTAAGGAAAGATCGTTCATCACCCCTATGCTGTTGTGTACAGATTTGTTACATCAGCATATTTCGCTTCGAACTTTTCTTCCCAAGCCTTCTTACGATTCAGTGCGTTCTTAAAACGCTTCAGTGCTTCTTCCTTTGTCAGTTTCATAATCTACTCCTTTGCAATTTCACTGCAAAGATACGGACTTTATCTGTAACTTCCAAATTTTTTCTTGATTATTTACCTGACGTCATCTTTTCGTAGAGCTTGAACAGACATTCCAGACGGGCTTCGTCTGAGGCGAAGGGATAGCCAGGATAACAACTTTCCACGATGTCATCGAGTTTGGCATGGGCCTCGCGCAAGTCATCGGGCATCTTGTCTGGATCGTAGAGCTCAGCTAAAGTCTTCTCTGGGTAATTCTCACGGGTAATCAGTACTTCCTCTGCTGCTGACTCAATCTCATGTTTCTTCTCAGCAGAAATTTTGGGGAAGGGGAATGTATTATAGCAGAGTTGTGCGGAGTATCGAATACGAGATTCAAGTTTTCCTGAAGTCGCCTTAGTCCATAAAATGTGGATTCTTGATGTGACAATTCCAAAATCTATAGATGTTGCATTATATATTGCAAAAGCGGAATAATATACGACTGTACCTTCTGGAACAAATCCTATAGGTATATATTCTCTTCGTTCTGAGGATACAACTGGTATTACTAATGCTTCATCACTTCTGTATCTATCCTCTGCAAATTTGTAAGGAACAGATGCTAATCGTCTTGTAACTTCTTTTTTGCTATTTAAACGCATCTGTCTAACTTGTTCGAATCTTTTAGCAAAATGTGGAATTGTTTTCGCCTCATCATAATCTGCATCATTGATCCAAATGCAATATCTACGTTCCCCATTTATTAATTCTTGTGCACCAACAAAGTTTTTGATGTATTTTGTGGCTGAAGGATATTCACTAATTATTGAATCTTTTTCCGAATCATATAATGTGAGGTTGTTGTCATCTGCTGGAAGACTGCCTTTTAGCATTGGTTTTAAACTAGAAATGCTTTTTGTTTGTGAATTGATTGTAGCGGATTGTTTACCTGTAATAGTAGGATTAATTTTATCAACTAAAATGATATTTTCAGCCTCATATATTACCTTCTGCCTTTTGATATTGATGTCTCCTACTCCAATTATAACACAAGAAACCCCTGCATTATATTTGGCATTGTTAGTCCATGGAAAAGTTGTGTAAGCAAACATGATATCTTGATTTAAAGCATATATAGGATCCCACATTATTGGTATTTGTACACCTTGAGTTATTGAGTTTGTACTAACAAAAGCAAAAGAGGTATTTATATTATTTTTACAATATAAAGAAGCTTTATAAAACCAACTGCATATATAATCCAACACTCCATGTTGAATGTTGCCAAATGCAATATTCATATCTTCTTTTTGTATTTTTTCTTGATTCCTCGTTCCTAAATACGGTGGATTGCCAAAGATATAGACCTCTTCATCTGGGGTATGGGGACAAACATCGTTCCAGTCTATACGGCAGGCATTACCGCAGACTATTTGCGTAATGTTCTTCAGGGGCAGGGCTTTGGTGTTTACTCCAAAGTTCTCATTAAGTTTGGTGTTCATCTGGTGCTCTGCCAGCCATAGTGACAACATAGCTATCTCATGAGGAAAGTCGAGCAACTCAATACCATAGAACTGGCTCAAAGATATCACGCTATTATCCACAAACAGAATCTCTCCCTCCGGCGTACACTTGCGCTGCAAGGCAAGGATGTCCATTTCGAGGAAACGCAGACACTTGTAGGTAATAATCAGGAAATTGCCGCTACCGCATGCAGGATCGAAGAACTTCATCTTGCTCATGCGTTTCAGCAAAGCGTTGCATTTCTTGATAACAGACTTCATGTCATCATAGAACTGCTTCTTATTCAGCGCACCTATCTGGAGCATCTGATGACGCTGCTCGTAATACTCATTCAGTTTGTCGTATTCTCCACGCAGTTCATCAAGGAACAGCGGATTGATAACCTTCATGATGTTAGGCACGCTGGTATAATGCATGCCCTGGTTGGCACGCTCCTCAGGATTCACCACCGCCTGGATCATCGATCCGAAGATATCCGGGTTGATGTCCTTCCAGTTCAACTCGCCACACTCGATGATAATGCGACGGGCCTTGGCACCCATCTTGGGTATCTGGATGTGCTTGGAGAACAGACCGCCATTGACGTATGGGAACTGCTTGATGATGCTCATCGTGTCCATACTGCGCAGCGAAACATCCATGATACCAAACGTGTTGGCAAGATAGTCAGAGAGGTCAGAGCCGTCTTCCTTGGTGTATCTCTGAATGGAAGAGGTAAAGAGGTTTTCTTCAAAGATGCCCGTATCCTCAGCAAAGAAACAGAACAGCAACCGGCTGATAAAGAGATTCAGGTCGTGAAGGTCATCATCACTACGGAATTCGTTGTATGATCGCAGCTCATCATGCAGCTTGGCTAGTTTCTCGGCAGCCTTAATGTCAGCAGGACTTTCCTCCACATAATGTACGCGCTCCACATCCATCAGCGGATAGAAGAAAGCGAAGTCTGACGGCAATCGCTCCAACTGATTCTCGTAGGTATCCTTCTCACGCAGGTCATAGGCCAAGATCGTTTTGCCGTCGCTGACGGCAATAATCTTTGGGGCAGCCTTGATGATCTGGGGATTCGCCTTCAGCCGTTCCAGTTGCGCCGTCAAGCCAAACATGCTGACGGGCTGATAGCAGAACAGTCCTTTGATGAGCAGGCCATCAAAGTTCTTGAGTACTCCCTTACCTTCTTTGTAGCGCTCGATGTCGCGTTCGCCTTTGCCAAAGGAGTAGAGCAGCTGATAGCCCACTTCAGCGGAATTCACGCCGTTGGTGCTGAACGAATCGGCCAGTCGTTGCTCTATCTCCCTATAGCCAAGCTGTAGTTTCTTTGCCATAGTTATTGATGTTTTAAAAAGCGAACCCGATTCGTTCAGAAACGTGACAACGGCCAAGCGCATAAGAAAAACGTGGACAGTTTATACTTATCCAACGTCTCAGGCGCTTGGCCGGTGCCCTCAATAGGAGATAAGATAAACGCCCACGCTATCAGCGTGAGCGTCCACTTTTATCATCCTACTGATCGTCTATTTTGCGGCCAAGCTTAAGAGACGTTTTGAATAAAAAGCGTACGCTTCAATTATTAACCCTCAAAAATCGCACCGGCGGGCTTCCGCTGAAGTCATCATTGCCATACGAAGCAACCAGCAGGCAAGTGTCCCCTTAGGACCATCAGCCGGTGTTCAAGTGCAAAGATACGAAGATTATTTGAAACGTGCAAGAAAAAAGAGAAGTTTCTTTCTTAAAACCTCTCTTTACGTTGTGCTGAACCTGGGCGACAGGCTCCGGTATGTTTCGTAACCGCCCGTGTCGCAAGGATAGATGATGGTGTCGATGAAATAAAGATGGCCGTCACCGCCAACCAGCACGTTGCCGTCCACAGCGTCGAAGATGTCATGCTGACGGTTCGTGTAATAATCACCATTATCTACCGGTTGAAAGCCGAGACGGACAAACTCATCATGAATTTCCTGTTTGGTGGCCAGGCGGGCATCGGCAATGTACGGCTGAACCAGCACAGCACATACATGGCCGTCGCGATTCTCTGCGAATCCGATCATGCTATATGCGCAATCAGGAAAGTATTGATTGTGTGCTTTGATACGCTCAAAAAAAGAAGTGAGATTGTCATCAGAATAACGGAAGTCGTTCAACTTGATAATCTCCGTGCCGTCTTCCGATAGATAGGCTTCATTCTCAGAACCACGGTCAAAGAAGTCTCCAAAGTGGCTGCGGTTATTAAACCAACATCCGTTTTCATGAGCCCATTTGCGGAGTCTTACCAGTTGGACAGACTTGCAAGTCGTTGTTCCCGCAAGAGTCTTAACCTCTTCAAGGACTCCTCGCGCGACTGCGGATGCGACTTCCAATAAGCCACCCTCGCCAATTTCTCGGCATTCACCCGCTTGTGATAGTCGTTCAGTTTGATCTCCATTCATTCTTCGTTTTTATTTCTGATGGCAAAGATACAAAGATTATTTGAAACTTGCAAGTTTTTTCTTACTTATTATTCATAGCAGGGGTTACAAATTATAAAAGATTGTAAAGTATATTCATAATATTTAAATTGGGCAAAAACCGCCCGAAAACGCCCTAAAAAGGAGCCTTGGACTTTAGACGGACTAAAGTCGGAGTTTACCCTAACTAAAGTCCCACTTTAGTGCCACTAAAGTCCTGGTTTAGTTTGGATAAAGTTTTCGAGCCTTTTTAAGAGATCTCAAAAGTAAAATTATTTCATATAAAATGCAGAGAAAGTAATATGCCTTGATAGAGTATTGTTGAGCAAAATAATTATTTTTTGCAATTGTTAAATGGAAGAACAAATAACTGATATTCAGCATTTTAAAGCTGAAAAAAATTTTTTTGATACCCTTTTCTCAAAAAAATAATTTTTAAAAACAAATTATATAGAGTTTTTGGCGATATGGGTGTCAAAAAATAGTAAGACACTATTTAAAAGGCTGTCTGACAGTCGGTTATGACTTCTCAGACAGCCTTCAAAAAATAATAAAAACCATCAATCCGTTAGAACGGCACAGGATGCTGCATCTGGATATAGTCGGCGATGTCGAACTTCAGATCGCCCTCCGGTGCCTTTTGCTGGCAGATGTCGAAGACGGTGAAGTTCGCCAGGTCGGCCATTTCGGCGATGGCGGCACTCCAATCAGCGATGGCGTCACGGTCAGGGATGACAATCACGTCGCGCCCCTGCAACGGCTGCAGCACCTCACGACGGAGCATCCCTTTGCTGCCCGTGGCCACCCACGTCCAGAGCGGGAAGGCCAGGGCACCGAACAGGGCGTTCTTCGGACTCTCGACGAGCACGACCATGCTCTCGGGATAGCGTGCGAGCAGGTGCTCACCGAAGAGGCATTTAGACCGGAAGCGGGCGTCCTTCGGCAGCCTGCCCTGGCGTGCCCAGACGCTGCCTAACCAGTAGCATGAGCCTTTGTCGCTGTGGGCGAACCGTGGCGACGAGGGATCGGTGTCGTAGTGCTGCACTTTCAGGTTGCACACCCGGCCATGAATGTCGATGTTGGGAAACACGGTGCAGTCATCGTGACCACCCATCGCACAGGCCCCGATGCGGTATTCCTCTGTCACCCACTCCACCTTCTCTGGTTGGAACATGCGCATGAGGCACTTCGAGAGCGAATTCTCCGCCGTCACCAGCTCATCGACCATCTCCACGGGGATATACGTGTAGTCTGGCTCCACGGGTTTCGCAGCGGGTTTCTGCTTCGGCCTGGGCACGAAGGCACCTGCAGGCATGGTGCTGATGCCGAACTCGCCCGACAGCCACCGGCAGGCCTCCTGGAACGACCACTCCTCGTGCTGCATTGTGAAGCTGATGACCGAGCCGCCCTTGCCACAGCTGAAGCAGTGGCAGTGGTTCTCGCCGGTGCGCTCGTAGAGTGTCAGCGAGGGGGTCTTGTCCTCGTGCCAGGGGCAGAGGGTCTTGACGACTGTGCCCGACCGCTGCAGCTGGCAGCCCAGCCGCCGTGCCACCTCGGTGATGGGGATGGCATTCAGGCGCTCGGTGTCGAAATGTTCATACTGACTGTTCATGATGCTGCGAGTTTAAGTTTGAAACGTACCATGGTGCCGAAGTCTTCACGCGGGAAGACGCTTGAGAGTCGCTCATAGAACTTCTGCTTGCCACTGGGCTTGAGCGACGATCCGATGCAGTAGTTGCGGTAGGCGGTGTAGATTTCCTGTCCGTCGGTGGTGTAGTCGCAGGGTTCACACATCTCACCGGCAAACAGCAGCACGTTGTCCGACATCAGACGATAGCGTTCGAGGGCCTGCTCACAGTTCTGGCTATGCGTGAACTCGCCCCGGCTCATCAGTCTGGGCAGGGCCTGGAGCACCCAGTTGAGGATGCCCGGCAGCTCGCCTTTGAGCTTGTCGGCCAGATGGCGGTCCACTTCTTCCTGTGGTATGGTGACCTGATAGGCCAGGATGAGGAGCCGGCGGAAGTATCCGAAGGTGTTCTCGGCCCTCGGCAGGTCGTTGAACGCCGCGAGTACCTTGCCGTAGTTGTTCGTCTCACGCGGATCGACGTACAGACGCTTGACGGTGACCCGCTCGCCCGAAGTCAGCTGTTTCAGCACGTTGGGGTTCACGTCGCGGCCAGACTCCGTTGAGATGTTGAGCATCTTGCCCTCGAAGCCTGCGCGCTTCACATCGTCGTTGGTCAGGTCTGACAGCGAGAGGTAGCTGACGTTCACCGACCCCAACAGGGCCTCGACCACCTCGAGCGTCACCGACTTGCCGTTCTGTCCGGAGCCGTAGAGCCAGAGCATCTTCTCCAGGCGGTGGTGCTTCATCAGACAGTAGCCGATGAACTCTGCCAACAGTCGCTGGGCCTCTGCCTCGGGCAGCACACGGTCGAGGAACCGCTGCCACTGCGGGCATTCTGCCTGCGCGTCGTACACGTAAGGTAAGTTGTGAGTAAAGAGGTCTTCCTTGCGGTGGTCGCGCAGTCTGACGCTGCCGTCGCTGCCGACGACCAGCGTGCCGTTGCGTACGTTGATCCACACCTCGCCGTCGGGCACCAGCGAGCGGCGGTTCTTGGAGAGGTTGAAGCCCACGCCCTCGAAGAGTCCCTTCATGAACACATGGTTCACGCGCAGGGACTCCGGCACGCCGCAACGCTCGGCACACAGACTGACAAAGTCGAGCCACTGCTGGGTTTCGATGGCCTCCCAGTGACTGCCCGTGTAGATGAGCATGCGCTGGTTGCTCTTCGCCTTCTCGTCGTACTCACGGCACCAGAGCCGGTCATCAGCAGCTCGTTTGACCTCACGGATGACGATCTCGCGCAACGCCGCCTGCCACTGCTTGCCAGACATCAGCTGGATGATGTCCTGTTCCTTCGACACCACTCCGTCGGCAATGACCGTCAGCGTGATATCGACCAAAAGAGTCTCGCGCACCCGGCGCTGAGCCTCCAGTTCACTGACCTTTTCAGTCAGACCCTGCTCCAAGGAGTTGGGATTTTGAGAATCTGCTTCCATAATTTCTTATTACTTAAGCAAACAATGTGGTCTCAGGTCCACCTTGCCGACGGCATGCTGATTTACCACCACTTCATAATGAGCACGCGGCTTCGTGCCTGAGAAGTTGGCACAAAGATACGACGAAAACAAAAAGAAAGCAAGGGCAGGTTAAACTTATGGCTTTAACCGGTTAATGGTGATTTCGGTGGTTATAGATTTGGTTAATCGGTTAACAGTAGGGTTAACAAAATGGTTAAATGGTTAAGCGGACATCCTCTCAATGATGGGGTTCAACTCTTTTTCGATAGCATCACCATCCCGCTTGAGTTTCCAGAAATATTGTTTCTTCCTAGGATCATCGTATTCATTCAGGAAAGAGTCATTATTAGCATCTTTACGCTGCTTCATATTGTTTTCTTGGTTACCCAATCCTATCTTTTCCAAGAACGTGCCAAAGATGCGCAGGGAACACTTCCTTGAAACGATTCCCCTGAGCCTGCAAATGAATCTGACA
This sequence comes from uncultured Prevotellaceae bacterium, assembly GCA_900316445.1. GTDB lineage: Bacteria > Bacteroidota > Bacteroidia > Bacteroidales > Bacteroidaceae > Prevotella. The sequence continues at coordinate 47,443 of ONCZ01000023.1, forward strand.
ACATTCCAGTCCTTTAGGTTGTGCTTGTCAATCCATTGCTTCACAGGTCCTTTCAAAGTAACCACAAAGTCAGAATACAGCTTATCATCCTCGATGAGAATATGATTTTTCACATCTATAGGAAGATCGTTCAGCCAGTATTCAATTTCTGCATTAGGTTGGGACATGAATCGTGTAGAGTCACACTCATTTTCATTATTGCATGCGGGAATATCGGTTTTGATTGGAATAATAGTGTTCTGTTCTTTGCCGCCGAACATCAGTTCCCATTGTTCTTCCATCTGCCGCTCTTCTTCCTTATGCTTCCGATATGCTTTTACTCTTTCAAAAACTTCGTTTAGTTTGTCTTGCAAGTTTTCAACATAAGGCTTCCAAGTGCGTGTTAAAGGGTCAAAGCGGCAAACTTTGGGATGGCGCTCATCTACTTGTCTTTGCCATCTAACCACAATAAGTGTCATTAGTATTTGAATATTAGGTTCCTTCTCTACACTACGCAGTATTTCCTCAATAAATTCACAATCATACCATCGAGTCAAAAACCCGATGTTCAATTTCATTAATTCAAGAGGTTTGGTGTTCATGATATTACCAATCTCCTGAGCGCTGTATGGTTTATGGATGGTTGCAGCAGCGCTACTGCTTGCGGAATTAGGGGCCTTTTCGGATTCAAAGTCCATAGTACCCTGAAACTTTTCCATAAAGATATAAAATTTGACTGCAAATTTACTAAAAAGAATAATATGTACATATAAATTATATGTGAAAGTTTCCTAAAAAGGACAACTTTTTAAAATCTAATCCATAAAAAGTTATCCATTTTGGAGAAGAATCGCGTGTTCGGATTAATTTATTGTTTCTATTTGTCATAACTACAAATTTTTCCAAAAGAACATTTCAAAAGGTTTCCACTTAGTGAAATTAACCAAATAAAGTAGAGAAAAAGGGAGTGTTTTATTTGGTGTTCTCAATTATTTTTTGTAACTTTGTAAGGTAATAGAGGAGCTTATACATTATTAATAATAAGAAATAAATCGCTATGGAAAACAAAGGCTTCAAAATCTCTCAGTACGCCTGCGCGGTGCTGCTCATTGTGAGCAGCATCGGGCTGGTGACTTATCAGGTAGTTCACATCGATGATGTGGCGGGAGGGCTACTATACTATGTGGCACAGTCGTTCCTGCTCGCCGGCTCAATCTTCGGACTCGACCAGTATATCAGGGTCATCAAGAGAAACTATCAGAAGCAGAATAATATTCGGGGGCGTTGATCTGGGAACTCTTGAATTGAAAAAATCGGGCTGAGGTTTGATCAGTCCGAAAAATATGTTTATCTTTGCCCCCAGATAATCAATATGTAATCAAACAAAGATGAAAACCAATTTGTTTTTCTAGAAGAGCTTGAAGACCGCAGCGGCCTTTCTGTTCGTCGTGATCATTTCTGCAGGCTGTGCGGCCTGCTCCGCCAATGAAGACAATCCGTCGTCGGCGCCTGATAACGTTTCGGCCATTGCCGATGCCGTGTGGGAGTTCAGCCAGAGCCACCCGGACGGGTTCACCATTGACATTCGTACGATGACCGAGCCGACGGAGGGCATCGCCGTGAGCTATGCCGCTACGCAGAACAGCCACTCGCGCGACCAGCTCGACTTTGTGGTTGAACACGCCTTGCAGCACGACGGCTATGTGAGCGGCTGGCTTAACACAGAAAACGTCCTTTACTATTTTGACAGTTCCAAACTGTTTCCTGAGGACCAGCTGGAGGAAGCCCTCCAGTTTGGTAAGGAGAATGGTCAGACTTCTGTCTACATCCTGTCAACCGGTACAGACGTTTATATCAACTAATATCAAGGCCTTTATGGATAAGTAACGAGTAACCAATATGAGTAAAAGAGCCCACGGGGACAGGTCCCGTGGGCTCTTTTGCTTATTGTCTCTTTTTGAGGAATTCCTGGCGGGCGCGGCGCATCTGCTCGAGGAAACGGTCGCTGGTGTGCATCCGTGCATAGGCGGCAGCCGCTGCCAGCCGTCCGGCATCCACGTCGCTCTGCCAGTGGGCACCGACGATGACGCGGCTCTCACCGTACATCATGCCACGGGCCAGAATGGTGTCGGCACGCTCGGGATTGATCTCCGTCAGCAGCAGGGCCGACGTCCAGCCGAGGATGGTGTGGCCGGAGGGGTAGGAGAAGTTCCGGCGCAGCTCGGGCTCGAACTCCGGCGTCGCCGTGGGCTCCTGGAAGCGCACGAACGGGCGTTTGCGCTTATAGTAATACTTTGGGAAGCCGCTGATGGCCTCGCAGGTGGCCTTCGCATCCCGGAGCAGCTTCCAGATCTCGGGCGTGTTCTCCTCGGAGATGGTCAGGCCGAAGGGTTCGCTGAACTCCTGGGCGATGCACTCCAGACTATATACGGCATCGCGGATGGCAATGTCGGCCCGCTCTTTGTTCTGGCGCATCTGCTTGCCCCAGAAGTACTGCGTGATGTCGTAGGTGAAGGCCGCGCCCATGGTGTCGGGTGGGGCAGGGGCCCACTTCAGCATGTTCGGTAACTCTCTGAACGAGAAATAGGGTTCGGGTTTACTCTGTGCCTGTGCACACACGGCTGCCGTCATCAGCAGGGCCGTCATCACGTACTTCTTCATAAGATGTCTGCGTTTATGGGTGAATGAATTGATAACTGAGGGCAAAGTTACGAAAAGTTGCCGACTTTCCCAAATTGTTGTCTTCTTTTTTTATATTTTATTTGTTGTTTACAAAAAATCGTCGTATCTTTGCAGCTGAATGACAATAGGACTATCAATTTAAAACATTAACAAGATGAAGAAAAGCGTATTGACAATGATGGCTGCAGGACTGCTGACAGTCGCCGTGGCACAGGCGCAGGAGGAACCGAAGTTCACTGCCAAGCCGTCGGGACGTATCCTGATGGACGCGGCCTACATCAACGCCCAGCATCAGGAGGGCGACCTGAAGAGCGGCGTCGGCATCCCCGATATGCGCGTCGGCGTGGGATTCAGTTACGGCCAGTGGAAAGGTAAGATCGACATGGGCTATGCTTATGGCAAGGTGAATATGAAGGACGTGTGGGTGGAGTATGACTTCAATAAGGAGCACTTCATTCGCGGCGGTTACTTCATCCATCAGTACGGCTTCCAGAGCAGCACCAGCTCGTCGTTCAAGGAGACGATGGAGGAGCCGCAGAGCAACGCCGTGTTCAACAACGACCGTATGATCGGCGTGATGTATGAGTATTCGGCCCCGAAGTGGCTGGCGACGGCGAGTGTCGTGGTGGAGACGGACGCGATGAAGCAGACGACCGACGTGACGGGTAGCGAGGGCCTCGGCGCGATGACCAGACTGTTGTACCGTCCGAATGCGGAGCGCGGAAATATGTTCCAGGTGGGCGTGAGTGCCGGCATTGAGGGCCCCAGATACAGCAGCACGGAGGAACTGAAGCACAAGCAGTTTACGCTGAATACCCGCTGGCCGACGCGTGTGGCGAAGGTGAATTCGCAGTCGGTGGTCATAGCCGATGCGAAGACGATGTATAAGTTCTCGCCCGAGGTGATGTACTCCCGTGGGCGCTTTGCCGTGATCGGCCAGTATTTCGTCAATTCGATCACCCGCGACAACAACCTGAAGACATTTACCGGTCACGGCGGCTATGTGACGCTGCGCGGATTGGTGAAGGGTCGTGAGTATGCCCCGAATATGGGCGACGGCGGCATCGCCACACCCGATCCGGGCAATATGGAACTGTGTCTGCAGTATAACTACACGAATCTCCACGACGAGAGTGCGGGTGCCTTAGGCGGCAAGCTGCACGACTGGGCGCTCTGTTATAACTTCTATCCCAACAAGTATATGATCTGGCGTGTGCGTGCTTCTTATACCAAGGTGTTCGACCGTGCCGGTTATGAGGATAACGGGGTGACGATACTGGAGACACGATTGCAGGTGAAGTTCTGAGAAAATTAGAAAATTAGAAAATTAAAAAATTATAGAATTAAAGAATTAAAAATTGAAATAATTATGAAAAAGATGATGATTTTGGCCGTGATGATGACGGCCGGAGTATGTGCTCAGGCACAGAGTGACAAGAGTCCCGTTAATGCGTATTTCACTACCGGTGAGATGCCCGATATGGTTAAGTGGTGCCCGGCACCCCCTGACACTACCAGCGCCCAGTTCGCCTATGACATCACGCAGTACTTCTGGGGCAAGCAGATGCGCCAGAACAAGGAGCGTGCCGACATTGCCATCCGCGATGCCGTGTACGGCCTCGACTGCATCATCCGGGAGTTCAGCGAGCCCTTCGGCCTGAAGATTTCGAAGGAGGAGACGCCTGAGATCTATAAGGTGTTGCGTGAGGGAACGGCTACGTGCGACAGCATCTGCACGCTGCCCAAGAGGTATTATATGCGTAAGCGCCCCTTTATGCGTTTCAATGAGCCGACGCTGTATCCTGCCGATGAGCCGAATCTGAAGAAGAACGGCAGCTTCCCCTCTGGTCACACGCTGTTGGGCTGGAGCTCGGCCCTGTTGCTCTCGGAGATTAACCCCGACCGTGCCGACACCCTCTTGGCCCGTGGTCTGATGTATGGTGAGAGCCGCGTGATCGTGGGAGCCCATTGGCAGAGCGACGTGGATGCCGCCCGTCTGGCTGCTTCCGCTGCCTATGCCAGGCTGCACACCTCGGAGCGCTTCCTGGAACAGATGCGACTGGCCCGTGAGGAGTTCCGCGTGAAGACCGGTCTGGCTACCATCATCGAGATGAAGGCCTGGCAGAAGGAACAGAAGAAGCGCGCCAAGGCAGCCGCCAAAGCTGCCAAGGCTGCTGCAAGATAAAACAAAGAGTCCGTGGGTCGATGGCCCACGGACTTGTTTCTTATTTCTTTCCGTTGATTGTATAGTCGAGTGCTGCGCCGATGGCCGTGCAGTACTGGGAGTGCTTGGGCACGTGGAAACGGATGTCGTAGAGTTTCTCAAGCCCTGGGAACACTTCCTTGCATTGCGGCAGGAGGGAGAGGTTGCCGATAAGCACGAAGTCGCGGATGTCGCTGCCTAAGGAGGCGAGCCAGGCGGCAGAACCGATGCTCTGGAGCACCATCTTGATCAGTCCGGCGGCGATGTCTTCCTTCGAGGCGTCGCTCTGCGCTTTGGCAAAGTTGGAGGCCGTGGTGTCCATAGGCAGTCCGGGCAGGGGATGGGCGCTGATGTCGCCGATGACAAGGTCGATGTTGCGCACGTTACCCTGTTTGGCCATCGCCACCACCTGCGTGATGTCGCTCGTGTTGAGCATAATGCGGGCAAGTCCGGCCAGCGTGCCTCCGCCGACGCCGATACCGCCGATATGCTTCATCTCGGCACCGTTGCAGCGGATGAAGGTCGTACCTGTGCCCATCGAGACGACGATGGCGTGGTCGAGCTTCGACTCGAACTTCGCACCGAGACCGTCGGCCACGAACTCCTCAGACTTGGCGGTGGGCAGTCCGTAGATGGGGGTGTCGATATAGGCTGCACCAACACCGGTGAGCATCACCTGCTCCACATCCTTCAGGTCGATGTCGTTGTCGTGCAGGTATTTGCCGAAAGCGCCATAGAGGGAGGTGATAGGGTCTGCTGCCGTGATGCTGATGGGGGCTGTGACCTTACCGTTCTTAATGCCAACAATCTTTGTGGTTGAGATACCCACGTCAATACCAATTACTATTGCCATAATGTTCAATGATGAATGTTCAATGTTCAATGAAAAAAAGAAACCCGGCCGCCATCACGCGAAACCGGGCTAATGAAAGGAGGAGTGGTACCTCCAGGAATCGAACCGGGGACACACGGATTTTCAGTCCGAGTACGAAGAAAAAATGAAACACAACAAGAATAAGGGAAGGAAATGCTTTTCTTTAGTATTTATTAACAAATAAATGGGCTTTAATAGAAACGAATGTGAATAATAAACCCTAATTTTTATAATTTTATTATTATTATTCGTGGATAAAATTATTCAGATTATTCACATTCGTTTCTTTATTTCTGCAATGGGTTCCACCCTTGCGCTTTGAGCTCAAACTCCTGATTATCACGGGTTACGAGCATCTGGCCGAATTTGGCGTCGGTGATATGGCCGATGAGTTTTACACCTTCTATCTGCTCGATCTTTTCGTGGTCGCCGATGGGAACGGTGAACAAAAGTTCGTAGTCTTCGCCGCCATTCAGGGCACAGGTGGTGACATTCATATTCATCTCTTCGGCCATCACAGCTGTCTGGTAGTCGATGGGGATGTTCTTCTCGTAGATGCGACAGCCCACGCCAGACTGTTTGCAGATGTGCATCAGTTCTGACGACAGACCGTCGGAGATGTCCATCATCGCCGTCGGGCGGATGCCGGCCTCGCGCAGCTTCTGGATGATGTCGCCACGGGCCTCGGCCTGCAGTTGGCGCTGCAGGAGATATTCCTTGCCGGCGAAATCCGGCTCGAAATGGGCAAGTTCCTCTAGGGCGCGCTTGTCATCCTTCCGTTTGGCCTCTTCCACCTGCTGGTAATAGACGCTCTTCTCGCGTTCCAACAGCTGCAGGCCCATATAGGCTGCTCCCAGGTCACCGCTGACGCAGATCAGGTCGGTGTCCTTGGCGCCGTTACGATAGACGATATCCTCTTTCCTGGCCTCGCCGATGCAGGTGATGGAGATGGCCAGCCCGGTGTAGCTCGAAGTAGTGTCGCCGCCGACGATGTCCACGCCCCATTTGTCACAGGCCAGACGCAGACCGCTGTAGAACTGTTCCATATCCTCCACGGAGAACCGTTTGCTGAGAGCCAGCGAGACGGTCATCTGCCGGGGGGTGCCGTTCATGGCGAACACATCGCTGATGTTCACCATCGCACTCTTATACCCGAGGTGCTGCAGGTCGATGTAGGTCAGGTCGAAATGGACACCCTCCATCAGCAGGTCGGTGGTGACAAGTACTTCCTTATCCGGATAAGAGAGAACGGCGCAGTCGTCGCCTACGCCGTATATCGTGCTCTCGTTCTTGATCTTGATGTCTTTGGTGAGATGGTCGATCAGGCCGAACTCTCCGAGTTTTGCTATTTCCATTCTTCTGTGGGGTGATCGGTGTTGAATTTCTCTTTTCGCTTGCTCTCCACCTGTTCTGACTGTACGATCATCTCCCTCATAATCGTTGTCATCAGCGGCTGGGCTTTATTGGCCGCCTTCTGTACTTCCTCGTGGCTGACCTCTACAGGAGAGTTGAAGCCGCCAAGGTCGGTGATGATGGAAATGCCGAAAGTGCGGATGCCACAATGATGGGCTACGATAACCTCCGGTACGGTGGACATACCGACAGCGTCTCCGCCCAAGATGCGGTACATCTTATATTCTGCAGGCGTTTCAAAGGTAGGGCCTTGCACACCGACATAGACGCCGTATTTCACCCTGATCTTTTTCTCACGGGCGATCTCCGTAGCGAGTTTAATCAGTTTCTGATCATAAGTCTCGTGCATATCCGGAAAGCGCGGACCTGTGGGGAAGTTCTTTCCACGGAGGGGATGCTCGGGGAAGAAGTTGATGTGGTCGGTGATGATCATCAGGTCGCCCACAAGGAAACTTTCGTTCATACCACCGGCGGCATTGCTGACGAAAAGTGTCTTGATGCCCAGTTCGTACATCACACGGACGGGGAAAGTCACTTCTTTCATTGAGTAGCCCTCATAGTAGTGGAAGCGGCCCTTCATGGCCATGATGTCCACGCCCCCCAACTTGCCGAAGATCAGCTTGCCGCTGTGACCTTCGACCGTCGATACCGGGAAGTTGGGAATGTCCGAATAGGGAATTTCGTAGGCGTCAGTTATTTCTGAAGCTAATTGTCCGAGGCCTGTCCCCAGAACTATAGCTGTCTTTGGGCTTGTGGTCATCCGGCTTTTTAGCCAGGAGGCCGTTTCTTGAATTCTTTCGTACATAATTGATGATGGTTTGATTGAATGCTTTTTCCTGATCGAGCAGAATCTGGATCTTGATAGGCAAGGCGTAGAGATGGCTCTTCACCTCGTCGCTCAGACCTTCGACCTGCTTCAGACGGGCCTCGTCTTTCTCCGTAGTAATGATGAGTTTGGGCGAGGGGAGGGCGCTGAACGCTTCGTTGATACGCTCGATGTCCTTCTTCTTGAAATTGTGATGGTCGCTGAAGGCCAGCGGAGTCACCTCCTTGGCATAGGCCTTCAGATCGAGCAGCATCTGCTCAGGCGAGGCGATGCCAGTCAACAGCAGGACATGCTGATCGGCCAGGGCCTCTGATAATGTCTGAGTACTCTGATTATTCTGAAAGACCGGTCTCAAGGTCTCGAACTCGTGAGTGGAGAAGAAGAGCTGCTGGTAGGGATAGAGGCTCATAGCCTTGGTGATGACGCGGAACTCCATCGGTTTCAGATCCTTCGGACATTTCGTGACGATCACGATGTCGGCGCGATTCTTGCTCTCTATAGGTTCCCTGAGTCGTCCTGCCGGCAACAGCTTGTCGTAGATGATTAGACGGTGGTAGTCGACGAGCAGGATGTTGATGCCCGGTTTCACATAACGGTGCTGGAAGGCGTCGTCGAGGAAGATGACATCGATGTCCTTGACGTAATCTCCGCTGGTCAGCTTCTCGATGCCCCGAGTACGTTTCTTGTCCACGGCCACGGTGATGTCGGGAAACTTGGTCTTCATCTGGTAAGGTTCGTCGCCGATGGTGCGGACGGTTGCATCTTTGTCGGCCAGCACGAAACCGCTGGTCTTACGCTTATAGCCCCGGCTCAGCACGGCCACCTTCGCCTGATCTTTCAGCAGACGGATGAGGTATTCCACATGGGGAGTCTTGCCGGTGCCGCCGACGGTGATATTACCGACGGAGATGACCGGCGTGCTGAAAGACCGGCTTTTCAGGATGCCCATCTCGAAGAGCAGGTTTCTGAAACCGACGCCCAAGCCGTAGAGCCAACTGAGTGGCAACAGCTTTTTGTTAATGCTGATGAGGTCGCCCTCGATTCTGTCCTTACCTAACACTTTTACCTTCTCACCTATTTTACCTTTTTACTTTTTTACCTTTTTACCTTTTTACTTTTTACCTTTTTACTTCACTCTGACATCCTCAAGTATACGGGCCTGGAGCGTATTGCCGCTCTTCACACTCTGACGAATTTCCATCAGCGGCTCGTAGAGGTCGCCGAGGAAGATCTTCAGCTCTTCCTGCAACTTGCTGTCGAGGTAAGAACCTTTATTCTCCTTGGGCATAAAGGTGTCGAGCCAGTTGCCCTTGCCGGGATATGCCTTGGTATGATACTCCTTGGCCTTGGCGAGTTCGGCGGCCTTCTTCACGGCATCGTCCAGGCTGCCGATCTGGTCGATGAGTTTGATCTTGATGGCGTCGGTAGCCAACCATACACGGCCCTGGGCGATGGAGTCGACCTGGGCGGGCTTCATACCACGACCTTCAGAGACGATGTTGAGGAAGTTCTGGTAGCCGCGGTCTACGTAGGTCTGCATACGCTTCATAATCTCGTCGGGGTTCTTGCCAAGAACCAGATCGACCTCGTAGTCAGAATACTTATTGGTGGTCACACCGTCGAAGGTCACACCGAGCTTGTCCTGTACCAGTCCGCTGAAGTTGGGAAACAGACCGAAGATGCCGATGCTGCCGGTGATGGTCGTCGGCTCAGCAACGATGCAGTTGGCGGGTGAACTGATCCAGTAGCCACCGGAGGCAGCCACGCCACCCATCGATACCACTACGGGTTTCTTGTCCTTGACCAGTTTGATGGCGTGACGGATCTGTTCCGAGGCAACGGCACTACCACCACCAGAGTTCACACGGAACACCACAGCCTTCACGTCATCGTCGTCAGCCAACTTTCGCAGATCTTCTGCCGTCGTCTTACCCACGATGCAATGGCCACCGCCATTTACCAAGTTCGTGACCTCGCTGTCCACGATGCTGCCGAAAGCGTAGTACACGGCAATCTGGTCACCGTCTTCGTTCTTGTCTGCCTTCACGTTCAGCATGTCGGCGAGGGTCAGCTGGGGGATAATGTCGTCCTTGCCGAGTTTCAGGCGATCTTTGATCTCAGCCTTGAGTTCCTCGGGGAACAGGATCTTATCGACGAGCTTCGACGTCAGATAGTCATCGGGGTTGGCAAATGCCATGATGCTGTCGTTGGCCAACTGGTTCAGCTGTTCAGGCGTCACCTTGCGGCTCTCGGCAATCTCCTTCAGCCAGTACTGCCAGATGCCGTTGTTGTAGGCGGTGCGCTGCTCACGGTCGTAGTCGCTCATACCCGTCATCGTATTGCGCTCCACATAACTCTTATATTTGCCCACCTTGGCGGTCATATATTTTACACCGATCTTATCGTAGAGCCCTTTCAGATACTCGCTCTTGCCGCCAAGACCTTTAAAGTCGACATTACCCTCGGCATTCAGGTACACCTTGTCGGCCACGGACACCACATAGTAGTTGGCCTGCATATACATGTCGGCGTAGGCCACGATCCACTTGCCGCTTGTCTTGAAGTCCTTCAGGGCGTCGCGCAGCTGCTGGGCGGTGGCTGGAGCGTCGAACTCCGTCAGGCCGCCTTCCAGGTAGATACCCTTGATATCGTCGTTGTTCTTGGCCTTGCGGATGCTGGCGATGAGATCGTCAAGGCCCATGGCACTCATGTCATTCATGCCGAGCACGGCGTCTAAGGGTGTACTTCCTTCAGCCCGTTCGCTGATGGTGCCGCTGAGTTTGATCACGAACACCGAGTTGTCCTCCACCTTGGTCGGAGCCGACTCGCTGGCCAGCATGCCGACGAGTGAGATGACGAGGAAGAATCCCGCAATCAGCAGGAAGATTGCGATGCCACAGATGGTGGCGAGTGTCATTTTAAAGAACTGTTTCATACCTTATTAATAATAATGTAGTTGATTTCAGCCGACAAAGATAGTGTATTTTTTTGATATGACAAAATAATCCGTCAATTATTTGCTTTCTGACAAGTTGTCACACCTCCGGCACTTGGCACGGTTTTGGCAGAAAGAAAGGCGGAGCGGTTGAAAAACTGCCCCGCCTATTATATATAAATAAGGTATAACAATTAAAAATATTAACAGTATTATGAACATCAAACCATTAGCAGACCGCGTGCTGGTATTGCCCGCACCGGCAGAAGAGAAGATCGGTGGTATCATCATTCCTGATACCGCTAAAGAGAAGCCCCTCCACGGAACCATCAAGGCCGTTGGTCAGGGAACGAAGGATGAGCAGATGATCCTGAAAGAGGGGGACGAAGTGCTCTACGGCAAGTACAGTGGCACGGAACTCGAGTTCGAGGGCACGAAGTATCTGATGATGCGCCAGAGCGATGTGCTCGCCGTCATCGAGAAGTAATTATGCATTATGAATTATTAATTATGAATTAAAAACTATGGCAAAGGATATTAAATTCAATATTGAGGCCCGCGACGCTATGAAGCAGGGCGTAGACCAGTTGGCTAATGCTGTCAAGGTAACACTCGGTCCGAAGGGCCGCAACGTGGTCATTGAGAAGAAGTTCGGTGCTCCGCAGATCACCAAGGACGGTGTGACCGTCGCTAAGGAGATTGAGCTGGAGGACAAGTTTGAGAATACAGGTGCACAGCTCGTGAAGAGCGTTGCCTCGAAGACCGGTGACGATGCTGGTGACGGTACGACAACTGCTACCATCCTCGCCCAGGCTATCGTGGCTGAGGGTCTGAAGAACGTGACCGCCGGTGCCAACCCTATGGATTTGAAGCGTGGTATCGACAAGGCTGTGAAGGCCGTTACTGAGCACATCGCCAAGAGCGCTGAGCAGGTGGGTGACAACTACGACAAGATCGAGCAGGTTGCTACCGTCTCAGCTAACAACGACAAGGAGATCGGTGAGTTGCTGGCTGAGGCTATGCGTAAGGTTTCTAAGGACGGCGTCATCACCATCGAGGAGTCTAAGAGCCGCGACACCCATATCGGCGTTGTCGAGGGTATGCAGTTCGATCGTGGTTATCTGTCAGCCTACTTTATCACCGACAGCGAGAAGATGGAGTGCGTGATGGAGAATCCTTATATCCTCATCTACGACAAGAAGATTTCGAACATCAAGGACTTCCTGCCCATCCTGCAGCCCGCTGCCGAGAGTGGCCGTCCTCTGCTCGTGATTGCCGAGGATGTGGATTCTGAGGCGCTGACCACATTGGTTGTGAACCGTCTGCGTGGCGGTCTGAAGATCTGTGCCGTGAAGGCTCCTGGCTTCGGCGACCGTCGTAAGGCTATGCTCGAGGATATCGCAACGCTGACTGGCGGTGTGGTGATCAGCGAGGAGAAGGGTCTGAAGCTGGAGCAGGCTACGCTCGAGATGCTGGGAACCTGTGACAAGGTGACGGTGTCTAAGGACAACACCACCATCGTGAACGGTGCCGGTGACAAGCAGGCCATCCAGGATCGTATCGCCCAGATCAAGAAGGAGATTGAGGTGACTACCTCTTCATACGATAAGGAGAAGTTGCAGGAGCGTCTGGCTAAGTTGGCTGGTGGCGTCGCTGTGCTCTATGTCGGTGCCAACTCTGAGGTGGAGATGAAGGAGAAGAAGGATCGTGTTGACGATGCCCTTTGTGCTACCCGTGCCGCCATCGAGGAAGGTGTAGTGGCCGGTGGTGGTACTACCTACATCCGTGCCCAGGAGGCTCTGGCAGAGCTGAAGGGTGACAATGCCGACGAGCAGACTGGTATCAACATCATCTGCCGTGCCATCGAGGAGCCGTTGCGCCAGATTGCCGTCAATGGCGGCCAGGAGGGTGCAGTGGTTGTCCAGAAGGTTCGTGAGGGTAAGGGTGACTTCGGTTTCAACGCCCGTACTGATGAATACGAGGATTTGCGTGAGGCTGGTGTCATCGATCCTGCCAAGGTGGCACGTGTCGCCCTGGAGAACGCTGCCAGCATCGCCGGTATGTTCCTCACCACGGAGTGTCTCATCGTCGACAAGCCCGAGAAGGAGCCTGCTATGCCGATGGGTGGTGCCCCAGGCATGGGTGGTATGATGTAAACAGCGTATTATTGTGACCTCATCAAATGATACAATTTTGCTAAGCAAACATAACAAATTGAGGGATGGATTCGTAATCCATCCCTTTTTTATGGTATTTTGTTTGCATATAAGTCATTTTGTTCAAGAAATTCTTGGCAGCGATTCAAAATCATTTTACCTTTGCAGCAAATTTTTTGATTTGTTTTAGTAGATTAGTTTTTAAGTAGTTTGTTTTTTGGAACCGGGTGTCGTGAGACAGCCGGTTTTTTAATTTATTATAATTCTTAATTCTTAATTCTTAATTCTTAATTAAATATATTACCTTTGCAGTCGTTATGCAGAAACTCATTGAACTCTATACGCAATGGAAAGGTGCTGAGCCCGCCAACGTCAGTCAGATTCCTGGCGGAGGCAGCAACAGGACTTACTTCAGGCTGACGGACAACAACGGACAGTCTGTCATCGGTGTCATCGGTACGAGCCGTGATGAAGATCACGCATTTATCTATCTCACGGAGCATTTCAGCCGTCGTCAGTTGCCCGTGCCGAAGATACTCGCTGCCAGCGATGATCAGTTGCGATATCTGCAGACAGACCTTGGTTCACTCTCCCTCTTCGATGCCGTTCGTGGCGGTCGGGAGGCTGGCGGACGTTATACGTTGAAGGAACAGGAACTCCTGAAGCGCACCATCCGTGAGTTGCCGAACATCCAGATTCGCGGTGCCCGTGGGCTGGATTTCTCCAACTGTTATCCTCAGGCGGAGTTCAATCAGGACAGCGTGCTCTTCGATCTGAACTATTTCAAGTATTGCTTCCTGAAAGCCACCGAGCTTGACTTCCACGAACTGAAGCTTGAGGCAGATTTCCGGCTCTTTGCTAAGGATCTGACGACCGATGAGTATTTCGCGGCAGGAGATTTGAAAACTTCTGCCGTGGATAGTTTCCTCTATCGCGACTTTCAGGCCCGCAACGTGATGCTTGACCACGAAGGCAATCCGTACTTTATTGACTATCAGGGCGGGCGTAAGGGACCTTATTATTACGACCTTGCCTCGTTCCTCTGGCAGGCTTCTGCGAAGTATCCGCATAAGCTGCGCCGTGAACTGGTCTACGAATACTATAATTCGCTGAAGAATTATGTCGAGGTGCCGCCAGCCCGTCATTTCGTAAGCCGGCTTTCCCTGTTCGTACTCTTCCGTACCCTTCAGGTGCTGGGCGCTTACGGTTTCCGTGGTTACTTCGAGCAGAAGAAGCACTTCATCGAGTCTATCCCACCGGCTATCCAGAACCTGCGCGAACTGCTGGCCAGCTCGTCTGTCTTCCACTATCCCCATCTGATGGAGATCCTCCGACAGTTGACCGAACTGCCACAGTTCCAGCAGATAGAGACGATTGCCAGTCGTGCCGACGGTTATAAGACGACAGACCTGAATCCTTATAAGGCACATCCTCAGGACGGTCCGGCTACGTTCTCGAAGTACGATGCCCAGGGACCGTTGGTGGTGAGGGTCTATAGTTTCTCCTATCGTGAGGGCATCCCCGAGGATGAGAGTGGCAATGGTGGTGGTTATGTCTTCGACTGTCGTAGCACCCATAACCCCGGCCGTTATGAGCCTTACAAACAACTGACGGGACTTGATGAGCCTGTGATCCGATTCCTGGAGGATGACGGTGAGATTCTGACCTTCCTCGATTCGGTCTATAAGCTTGCCGATGCCCACGTGCGCCGATATATCCAGCGTGGCTTTACCTCGCTGATGTTCTCTTTCGGCTGTACGGGTGGTCAGCATCGTTCCGTCTATTCCGCCCAGCACCTTGCTGAGCATATCCACGACAAGTTCGGCATCGAGGTGCGCATCTGCCACCGAGAGCAAAACATCCATCAGACGTTGGAGAAAAAGTAAAAAGGTGAAAAAGTAAAAAGGTGAAAAAGTGAAATATTTGAAGATATGAAGAAGATTTATTATTTAGTTGTTTACGGAGTCTTTGCTATGTTGTTCGCCTCGTGCTCGACGAAGCAGAGTGCCATCAATCAGTTGGAGAGTTTCTCCACAGAACTGCGTGACCACAGCCGTTATTATGACATTCAGGACTGGGAAAGGGCCGGCAAGAAGTTTGTTGATATCACCAAGACGGTGAAGAAGTATGAGTTGAAGTACACGCCCGAAGAACTGGCCCGTATCGGTAAGCTTGAAGGCGAGTGTGCTGGTTATATGGTCCGTGGTGCGAAGGACAATGTCACGGATCGTCTGAAAGGTTTTCTCAATGAACTCAAAGGAATCCTTCAGGGAGTCACCGATGCCTTTGGGGGATGGTAATAATTTGAGGTGAGTAGTGAGAGATTAGAAGTGAGAGGTGAGTGAGATGAAGCAGGCGATGATCTTTGCCGCAGGACTGGGAACGCGGCTGAAACCTCTGACCGACACGATGCCAAAGGCATTGGTGAGGGTAGGAGGACAGCCCTTGCTCTGGCACGTCATCCAGAAACTCAAGGCAGCAGGTTATGAGTTCCTGGTAGTGAACGTGCATCACTTTGCAGAGCAGATCGTCGATTATCTGAAAGCCAACGATAACTTCGGCCTCGACATCCGTATCAGCGATGAGACCGACGGCCTGCTCGAGACGGGCGGCGGCATTAAGAAGGCTCTCCCTTTCTTCGATTCCTCAGAGCCCATCCTCATCCATAATGTCGATATCCTCAGCAACTTGGATTTATCTAAAACAACGGATTTCGGAACATCCGTGAAATCCGTGGAATCCGTTGTTGTGGTCAGTCAGCGTAGGACGAAGCGCTATTTGCAGTTCGACGACGAGATGCGACTGATTGGCTGGAAGAATATCGAGACTGGTGAGGTGAAAGGTCGTGAGGGTCGTCCGTTGGCCTTTTCCGGCATCCATATATTTCATCCGTCCTTGGCTCCTTTGATGGAGGATTGGCCTGACCGTTTCCCCATTATGGATTTCTACCTGAAGGTCTGTGCCGATCACGTCATCCGTGGTTTTGAGGCCCCTAATCTGCAACTCCTCGATGTCGGCAAGCTCGACACCCTCGAACAAGCAAATATCTTTATAGAAACGAATATGAATAATGTGAATAATATAATCCACGAATAAATTATGCAACAGAAGATTATCATCTTGGATTTTGGTTCTCAGACCACGCAACTCATAGGCCGTCGTGTCCGTGAGCTGGACACCTTCTGTGAGATTTTGCCCTACAACAAGTTCCCGAAGGACGATCCCTCGGTGATTGGTGTGATCCTGAGCGGTTCGCCTTTCTCGGTTCACGATCCTGAGGCGTTCAAGGTAGACCTGAGTCAGTTTGTCGGGCGTCTCCCCGTGTTGGGCATCTGCTATGGTGCGCAGTTCATCAGCCATACCCTTGGTGGTAAGGTGGAGAAGGCTGACAGTCGTGAGTACGGTCGTGCCAACCTTGAGACCATCAATCTCTACAATCCGCTCTTCAAGGGATTCTCTACGGGTTCACAGGTGTGGATGAGTCACGGTGACACCATTACCGCCATCCCTGAGGATTTCGAAGTAATCGGTTCTACTAAGGATGTGCGGAATGCTGCCTTTGCCTCCACCAAGCAACCCATTTGGGCTGTTCAGTTCCATCCCGAGGTATTTCATACCCTGCAAGGCTCGCTGCTGCTGAAGAACTTCGTGGTAGACATCTGCGGCTCTAAGCAGGAGTGGAGTGCTGCCTCGTTTGTGGATTCTACGGTGGCTGAGCTCAAGGCGCAGTTAGGGCAGGATAGGGTGATATTAGGTCTGAGTGGTGGTGTCGACTCTTCCGTTGCTGCCGTGCTGCTGAACCGTGCCATCGGCGACCGCCTCACCTGTATCTTTGTCGATCACGGCATGCTCCGCAAGAACGAGTTCCGTCAAGTGATGGACGACTATAAGGTGTTGGGTCTCAACGTGATTGGTGTTGATGCCAGCGAGAAGTTCTTCGCAGATTTGGCTGGTGTCGATGAGCCGGAGCAGAAGCGAAAGATCATCGGATGTGACTTCGTGGAGGTGTTCAATGCCGAGGCGAAGAAGATTACCGATGCCAAGTGGCTGGCACAGGGTACCATCTATCCAGACCGTATCGAGTCGCTGAACATCACGGGCAAGGTCATCAAGAGCCATCACAACGTGGGAGGACTGCCGAAGGAGATGCGCCTGCAACTCTGCGAGCCGCTGAAGTGGTTGTTCAAAGACGAGGTGCGTCGTGTGGGTCGTCAGCTCGGTATGCCTGAGCATCTCATCACCCGCCATCCCTTCCCAGGTCCGGGCCTTGCCGTCCGTATCTTGGGCGACATCACGCCAGAGAAGGTACGAATCCTTCAGGATGCCGATGATATTTATATAAAAGGTTTGCGCGAGTACAAGGTGAAGCTCTCTGGCGAAGAGGCCCGCAAGGTCTTGGCTGCCGGCGTGCCTGCCGATATGAAGGATGGCACCATCGAGGTGTCGCTCTATGATCAGATCTGGCAGGCTGGTGCCATCCTGCTCTCCACCGTCCGCAGCGTCGGCGTGATGGGCGATGAACGTACCTATGAGCATCCCGTGGCGCTCCGTGCCGTTACCTCGACGGATGCGATGACCGCCGACTGGGCTCATCTGCCTTACGACTTCATGGCGAAAGTGTCGAACGAGATCATCAACAAGGTTCGCGGTGTCAACCGCGTCTGCTATGACATCTCATCAAAACCGCCTGCAACGATAGAGTGGGAATAAGCTATCACACAGAGATACTATAGAATAAATAGCATGACTATCGAAGAAAGTTACAGCCGTCTGCAAGAGGAACATCGCCAGTTGCAGGAGGATTATGCCCACTTGAGCACGATGTTCGAGAATATGGGTAGGGGCTACGAAGAGGCTCTCAACCTCTACGACCAGGCTATGGAGTCATCGCGGATGAAGACCGACTTCATTCAGCAGATCTCCCACGAGATACGCACCCCGCTCAACATCCTCAGCGGCTTTACTCAGGTGCTCACCTCGGGTATGGTACTCGATGAGGCCACCCAGCAGGAGGTGACAAAGGGAATCGTCGACAACACGCAGCGCATCACATCGCTGGTAAATAAGATGCTCGAATTGGCTGAGTCTGGCAGCGACACCCCATTGGAACGTAACGATCAGGCGCTGGCCATTCAGATTGCTGCTCAGGCAGCCGAAGATTCCGGCATCACGCAGGCCACGCACCTTGACTTCGACCTCGACATTGCCCCGGAGGCCGAGACTGTCGTGCTCACCACCGCTCTTGTCCCAGCCACTCGCGTTCTTACGCTGCTGCTTGATAACGCGATGAAGTTCACGCATCCTGCTGAGGCTGCAGGAGGTGTTAGCGCTGTGAAGGAAAAGGCACATGCTGTGCTTCGCGTTGCTGTTGACGATGGCATGGTTGTCTTCACGGTAGAGGACACAGGTATCGGGGTGCCACCGGAAGAGTCTGAGCATATCTTCGAAGAGTTTGTGCAACTCGACAAATACTATGATGGAACGGGCATCGGCCTGACCGTTGCCCGATCTTTAGCCCATCGCTTGGGAGGCGATGTCAGGCTCGACACCGACTATTCCTCTGGTGCCCGCTTCGTCTACACCCTGCCTTTGGTTACGGTTACAAGTGTAACCATATAACCCTTTTTTTTTGAAGCGGAAAGGAAATTATTTTACAAGCAAAGAAAACCTGGAGAAAGAACGGACTTTAGTCTGGGTAAAATGGGACTTTAGTTAGGGTAAAGTCCCATTTTAGTGCCAGAAAGGTCCGGTTTTTCTTAGACTAAAATTTGGGCTTTGCAAATATCTGTATATCAGATAGATACGAAAGTGCCGGAAAGAAATGCGCTATTTTGAATTTTGTTGACAAAGTTATTGCGTTTTGGGACAAGAGGTTATATGGTTACACTTGTAACCGTAACCATTTTCAGAACAAAACATAGGGATTTCCCCAGGGAAGAGTAGGGGAAATCCTTTTCAGGTGTTGGGAGAAAGGGCTAATTTTGCAGCGTGAACTAAATACTTTGAAGCGTATGAAAAGAATAATGATTGCCTTGATGAGCCTCGTGCTCACGTTGCCTGCTCTCGCCCAGTATGGCAGACCTCACTACTATAGCCGTCCGCCGGCTGCATATCGTCCGGCAGCTGTGCACAGTCCTCGACCCAGCTATACCGACGTCTACTACGGCATGCGGATCGGTGCTGCTTTCGCGACGGTGAACTCTGATGACCGCTATCTCGACGGCGGCTCTTCCAAGACGGGCCTCGATGTCGGTTTCGTGGCTGGTTTCCAAGTGGCTTATCGGTCACCTGTGTATTTCGAGACGGGACTTTCGTATATTGAGAAAGGTGGAAAGGGGAACTGCGATGGAACGAAGTTCACGTATAGTCTCGACTATCTGGAGGTGCCGCTGGTGATGAAGTATATGATCGACATCGACCGAATGTTCAGCATCCAGCCTTATGTCGGCGGATATCTGGCCTTGGGTGTTGCGGGAAAGATTAAGGACTTCGGTCATCGTCAGGCCTACAGTTCTTTCGACAGCAAAGAAGGGTTCCAGCGTTTCGACGGCGGTATCAGGCTCGGTTGTGGTCTTCAGTATGACTTCGTCTATGCGGAGCTCGGCTATGACTTCGGACTGGCGAACATCTCGCACGATTATTTCGATACCTCTCGTACAGGAACTTTCTTCGCCACCGTCGGTTTCAACTTTTGACTAACACAACGGATTACACAGATTTCACGGATTATCCAAGTCGCTGGCTATCCAGTCTGGCAAAAATCCGTTTAATCCGTGTAATCCGTTGTGTTATTTCCTTATATATATAATAAGGTGTAGCTTATTTTTTCTTCAGCAGGTCGCGGATCTCGGCGAGCAGTTCTTCCTGAGTCGGACCCTTGGGAGCTGCGGGCTCTGCGGGCTTGGGTTCTTCCTTCTTGCGGTTCATCTTGTTGATGCCCTTCAGCATCAGGAAAATACAGAAGGCAACGATCAGGAAGTCGACGATGTTCTGGATGAACTGTCCGTAGGCGAAGACGGCAGCTCCTGCCTCCTTGGCTGCGGCGAGTGTCTTGAAGTCACCGTCACCGAGTGTGACAAACAGGTCTACGAAGCTGACACCACCGGTCAACTTTCCGATGATCGGCATCAGCACATCGTCGACGAGTGAGCTGACGATTTTACCGAAGGCACCGCCGATGATCACACCGACTGCCATGTCCATGACGTTACCCTTCATGGCGAACTCTTTGAACTCTTTAATAAATCCCATAATCTTTCAGTTTTTAATGTTAATATTTAATGGTGAATTGTAATCTTCGTTTTGCAATCTCAGACTTGTCAACTCCGATTTAGATTCTTTTCACTTTTCGCTTTTAACTTTTCACTTTAATTTAGT
Source organism: uncultured Prevotellaceae bacterium (assembly GCA_900316445.1). GTDB lineage: Bacteria > Bacteroidota > Bacteroidia > Bacteroidales > Bacteroidaceae > Prevotella. The sequence continues at coordinate 67,888 of ONCZ01000023.1, forward strand.
ATGAAATTGGGTGCAAATATAAGAATTATTTTGTAACTTTGCATCCGAAAAAGGAAAAAATTGCTCAAAAGGCATAAAATATAGATTTTTTTTTAGGTATAACCCATTTAAATAACAAAGTAAAATGACAAAAGTAGCTATTAACGGCTTTGGCCGTATTGGTCGCCTCGCTTTCCGTCAGATGTTGAAGTAGTAGCAATCAACGATTTGACAAGCCCGAAGATGCTTGCTCACCTGCTGAAGTACGATACCGCTCAGGGTGGTTTCGCCGGCAAGTTCGGTGAGGGTAAGCACACTGTTGACTGCACCGACAATTCTATCATCGTCGATGGTAAGGAAATTACTATTTATGCTATGCCTAACGCTGCTGAGCTGCCTTGGGGCAAGCTGGGTGTTGATGTAGTGCTCGAGTGCACAGGTTTCTACACCTCTAAGGAGAAGGCTTCTGCTCACATCCAGGCTGGTGCCAAGAAGGTTGTGATCTCTGCTCCTGCCGGCAACGATCTTCCCACCATCGTTTACAACGTGAACCACAAGACTCTGACTCCCGCCGACACCGTTATCTCTGCTGCTTCTTGCACCACTAACTGTCTGGCTCCTATGGCTGCCGCTCTGAACGGTTTCGCTCCCATCGTGTCTGGTATTATGTCTACCATCCACGCTTACACTGGCGACCAGATGATTCTCGACGGTCCTCAGCGCAAGGGTGACCTCCGTCGTAGCCGTGCAGGTGCTCAGAACATCGTTCCTAACATCCTGGTTGCCGTTGTGAAGGGTAAGGACATCACTAAGGAAGGTATCAACGCTGCTATGAAGGCTGCTCAGACCGAGAGCTTCGGTTATACTGAGGATCAGATCGTTTCTAGCGACATCATCGGTATGAAGTTCGGTTCTCTGTTCGACGCTACTCAGACTATGGTTAGCAAGATCGACGACGATACCTATCAGGTTCAGGTTGTTTCTTGGTACGACAATGAGAACTCTTACACTTCTCAGATGGTTCGCACCATTAAGTAATTTATAAAAAAGCCGTCTGACGTTTTGTCGGACGGTTTTTTTTGTGTAACTTTGTCGCCGAAAGAATCAACGGATAAATCAAACTAAAAGGATATGAGTGACTTTAAGCAAGTAATGGGAAAGGTTTTCAAGGGCTGCGGCTGTCTGAGCATCGGCTTTGTGGTGTTGTGTATTTTGGTGGCGATCTTTGCGGATGACGAAGAGAATACCGACGTGACAGACGAATCGGCTCAGAAAACAGAACAGGTAGAAAAGAAGGATTCTGTCATTGTGAACGAACCGTTGGAAGGCGATCCCTATAAGGAACTTGACGAGTTGATCGGTCTCGGTTCTGTGAAGGAAGAGGTCCGTTCGCTAGCTAACTTCGTGAAACTGCAGAAGCAGCGTGAGGCACAGGGACTGAAGACGGCGAAGGTGTCGTATCACCTTGTGTTCTATGGATCGCCTGGTACTGGTAAGACCACCGTTGCTCGTATCGTCGGACGTATCTATAAGGATCTCGGTGTGCTGAAGAAAGGTCATACCGTGGAGACCGACCGTGCCGGATTGGTAGGCGAGTATGTCGGAAAGACGGGTCCCAAGACCGATACGGTTATTATGAAAGCCCTCGACGGTATCCTCTTCATCGATGAGGCTTATTCGCTGGTGCCCGAGAATGGCAGTGGCAATGACTATGGTCAGGAAGCCATCTCGACCATCCTGAAACGTATGGAGGACTATCGTGACCGTCTGGTTGTGGTCGTCGCAGGCTATAAGGACGAGATGCAGCGCTTCATCGATTCGAACCCTGGTCTGCAGTCGCGCTTCAACCGTTACATCGACTTCCCCGACTATACGGGACAAGAGCTGACAGATATCTTCAAGATGTATATGAAGAAGAATCAATATACGCTCAACGATAGTACCGAGGCCTACCTCAGAACCCGCTTTGAGATTGCCGTCGAGAAGAAAGACCGTAACTTCGGTAATGCCCGTTTCGCCCGAAATGTCTTTGAGAAGAGTATTCAGGCACAGGCCAACCGTCTGGCCGGGCAGACGAACCTGAGTAAGGATCAGTTGACGGAGATTGTCATCTCTGACCTTCGTGAAGGTTTCGCCTCCAGATCCAACATCGGGCAGTAATGCAGAAGATGATTACGATATTGGGTCCGACGGCCTCGGGGAAGACACCCGTGGCAGCACGCCTGGCAGCGGAGATTGGCGGAGAGATCATCTCCGCAGACTCACGGCAGGTGTATCGTCGGATGGATATCGGAACGGGAAAAGACTTGGTGGATTATGTAGTCAGGAATCAGGAGTCAGGAGTCAGTAGACAGATTTCTTATCATCTGATAGATATCCGGGAGCCGGGCACGAAGTATAACCTGTTTGAGTATCAGCAGGATTTCTTCGATGCCTATGAAGCTATACAGAGTAGGGGGGCGATTCCCATTCTTTGTGGCGGAACGGGACTTTATATCGAGGCAGTGCTCAAAGGCTATCATCTCTCTCCCGTGCCTCAGAACCAGGCCTTGCGGGATTCGCTGGAAGGTAAGTCGTTGGCAGAACTGACACAGATGCTGACAGACCTCAAAGCTAAGACCGGCTCGAATATGCACAATACGACCGATGTCGATTCTTGTCAACGGGCCATCCGCGCTATTGAGATAGAGACGGCAGTATTGGCGGATCAGACCACCCCTAACCCCTCCTACTCAGGAGGGGAAAAGGTTACCGTGGCGTTAAGAGAGTTGCCTCCGGTGGATAGTATAATAATAGGTATAGACATCGACAGAGAGCTGCGTCGTGAGAAAATCACCCGACGACTGAAAGCCCGTCTGGAAGAGGGAATGGTTGAGGAGGTGAAGGCCCTGCTTGACGAGGGCATCCCTGCCGATGACCTCATCTACTACGGTCTGGAATATAAGTTCGTGACCGAATACCTGACGGGGAAGATCACATACGACGAGATGTTTACCCGTCTCGAGATTGCCATTCACCAGTTTGCCAAGCGGCAGATGACCTGGTTCCGTGGTATGGAGCGCCGGGGCTTTAAGATCCATTGGATCGACGCCACCCTCCCGATGGAGGAAAAGGTGTCTCAAATCATACAAATCGTAAATTGTAAATCCGTAAATCGTAAATCATAAGATGGCAGTAGAAACGACAAAGTGGGGTATCCTGTATTGCCCCAAAACAGGCATCAGTAACAAGCGCAAGCGCTGGGAGAAGATCCAGAAGGTTCTCGACGAGCGCAAGGTGGACTATGACTTCGTGCAGAGTGAGACCTCCGACAGTGTGGAACGACTGATGAAGATGATGATCTCCAATGGTTACAAGACTATCATCATCGTGGGCGGTGACTCGGCACTCAACGATGCGGCAAACTGTCTGATGATGGAGGAGAAGGAGGTGAGGGAGAGCATCGCGCTGGGTGTCATCCCCAATGGCGTGATGAATGACTTTGCCCGTTTCTGGGAGTTCGATGAGGACAATATCGAACAGACCGTCGATTGGCTGATAACACGTCGTATCCGTCAGGTGGATCTCGGCTGTATCCGTTATACGAATGCTAAGGGTGAGAAGTGCCATCGTTATTTCCTGAACTGTGTCAATATCGGTATGACGGCCGACATTATGAACCTGCGTCGTCAGACGCGTCGGCTCTTCGGCTCGCGTACCTTATCTTTTATATCGTCGCTCTTCGTGATGTTCTTCCACCGTATGGAGTACAAGATGAAACTGAAAATCAACACCGATGTGATTGATCGTAAGGTGATGACCGTCTGTATCGGTAGTGGACCTGGTTATGGACAGACGCCCAATGCCGTGCCTTACAACGGTATGCTCGATGTGTCGGTGGTCTATCATCCGGAGATGGTCCAGCTGATAGAAGGCATCTGGCTGTTGGTGACTGGTCGCTTCCTGAATCATCGTAGCGTCCACCCCTTCCGCACCAAGGAAATGACGGTGGATTATGCTAAGCATGCAATGGTAGGAGTTGACGGTCGGTTGATGAAAACACCCGTCGGTCCCTATCGCATAAATGTCGAGCAAGAGGTCATTAATTTCCTCATTCCCGCTTAATCAGTAGCGGCAATCCCCAATATTTGTTAAATGTTGGCATAATATTTTGTTATGTCAAGAAAAGTGCGTACCTTTGAGGAATGAATGCTAAAACTTAATATTGATAATAAAACCTATTAGGAACTATGAGTTATTTACGATTAGAGAAAGCCGTGATGACTAACTTGCAGGAAAGTCTCCGTCGTGAATTACTCCGGACCAATCGGTCTGGCGCTTATAGCAGTTCTACCCTCGTAGACTGCAATACCCGCAAGTATCATGGTCTGCTGGTAGTACCTGTGCCCGAGCTCGATGACGAGAACCATGTGCTCTTGTCATCGCTCGACTGTACGGTCATCCAGCACGGAGCAGAATTCAATCTGGGACTCCACAAGTATCAGGGCAACAATTTCAGTCCTAACGGACACAAGTACATCCGTGAGTTTGATGCCACCAAGGTACCGACGACAACGTATCGTGTGGGTGGTGTGATCCTGAAGAAGGAGGTGATCTTCCAGCACTATGAGGACCGTATCCTCATCCGCTACACACTGGAGGATGCCCATTCTGCTACCACTTTGCGTTTCCGCCCGTTCCTGGCCTTCCGCAGCGTCAGGCAGTTCACACATGAGAACGCTACCGCCAGCCGTGAGTACAGCCAGGTGGACAACGGTATCAAGACCTGTATGTATGCCGGTTATCCCGACCTGTACATGCAGTTCTCGAAGAAGAACGAGTTCATCTTCCAGCCCGACTGGTATCGTGGTGTGGAGTATCCGAAGGAGCAGGAGCGTGGTTATGCCTCGAATGAGGACCTTTACGTGCCCGGCTATTTCGAGATGTCTATCAAGAAAGGTGAAAGCATCATCTTCGCTGGTTCTACTTCGCAGATCAAGACCTCATCGCTGAAGAAGCTCTTCGATGAGGAAGTGGACGACCGTGTACCCCGTGATAACTTCTATCACTGTCTGGTGACGGCTGCCCACCAGTTCCACTTCCGCGATCGCCGCAGTGGCACTATGGAGAAGATTGACAAGAAGGACGAGCGTTATCTGCTGGCAGGATATCCTTGGTTCAAGAGCCGTGCCCGTGACACGTTCATTGCTGTGCCCGGCCTGACGCTGGCCATCGGCGAGCGCGACTATTTTGAACTGGTGATGAGGACTGCCGAGAAGGGACTTCGTGAGTTTATGGACGGCAAGCCCCTGTCGGTGAAGATCTACGAGATCGAACAACCCGACGTGCCCCTTTGGGCCATCTGGGCTGTGCAGCAATACGTGAAGGATGCCGGACAGGAAGAGGGCTTTAAGCGATACGGTAAACTGGTAAAGGATATCGTAAAGTATATCGAGAAGGGTGGTCACCCGAATCTCCGCCTCGACGAGAACGGACTGCTTTACTCCAACGGTCGCGACAAGGCTGTGACGTGGATGAATTCCACGGCCAACGGTCGTCCCGTTGTGCCGCGTTCGGGTTATATTGTGGAGTTCAATGCCCTGTGGTACAATGCTCTGAAGTTCTGTGCTGCTCTGGCTGCAGACCAGAAGGACGACAAGGCTGTAACTCATCTGGAGACGCTCGCTGCCAAGGTCAAGACATCGTTCGTCGAGACCTTCGTCAACGAATATGGTTATCTGCTCGACTATGTCGACGGCAATATGATGGACTGGAGTGTCCGTCCGAACATGATCTTCGCCGTGGCACTTGACTACTCGCCACTGAGTCAGGACCAGATGAAGAGTGTGGTGGATATCTGCACCCGTGAGTTGCTGACTCCGAAGGGATTGCGTTCACTCTCTCCGAAGAGCGGCGGCTACAACCCCATCTATGTTGGTCCGCAGACCCAACGTGACTATGCCTACCATCAGGGAACGGCCTGGCCTTGGCTCGGCGGATTCTACATGGAGGCTTGTCTGAAACTCTATAAGCGTTCTCGCCTCTCGTTCATCGAGCGCCAGCTGGTGGGCTATGAGGATGAGATGGACTATCATGCCATCGGTACGATTAGTGAACTCTTCGACGGTAACCCACCGTTCCACGGACGTGGTGCTATGTCGTTTGCCATGAATGTGGCAGAGATCCTGCGTACGCTCAAACTGATGGATAAGTATTCATATCAAAAATAAGGAGGAACGACGATGAAAGTATTAATGTTTGGATGGGAGTATCCTCCTCACGTATTCGGTGGACTGGCCGGGACTGAAGGCTCAGGGAGATCTGGACATCACGCTCTGTCTGCCTCATCCTTTCGGTGATGAGAGTCAGCATGCCTGTCGTATCGTCGCCATGAATGCCGTGCCTATCGCCTGGCGTGATGTAGACTATGACTATGTGAAGCAGCGTGTGGGCAACATTATGGATCCCGACTACTACTTCAAGCTCCGTGATCATATCTATGCAGACTTCAACTATATGAACGTGAACGACCTCGGTGCGATGGAGTTTGCGGGAGGTTATCCCGGCAACCTGCACGAGGAGATCAATAACTACTCGATCATCGCCGGCCAGGTGGCCCGTGCCGAGGAGTTCGATATCATCCACGCTCACGACTGGCTGACCTTCCCTGCCGGTATTCATGCTAAGCAGGTGAGTGGCAAGCCTCTCTGTATCCATGTCCATGCTACCGACTTCGACCGCTCTCGTGGTAAGGTGAACCCCACCGTCTACTCGATTGAGAAG
>ONCZ01000027.1 GCA_900316445.1 uncultured Prevotellaceae bacterium
CGGTGCAGCCATGAAGGAACTCAAGGGCACCAACTGCTACTGCATCGACTACATCGAGAAGTGGGAGGACGGCCAGCAGCACTACGAGCAGATCGAGATTGTTTGCCAGAAGCTCGAGAACGGTTCGGTTGCTTTCGACAATCCTTGGAAGTAGGCGAGTAAGCGAAGGAAGAGCCGAATTCATTCGAGCTCTTCTGAGCGAGAGCCTACTCGATGCGCAGCATCAAGTGAACTCAAGTAAAAACAATAAGAAAAAGGTCACTTCGGTGGCCTTTTTTTATGGTTTAATACAAAATTTTTTGTATTCTCTTTGTTAAATCGGAATTTTGAATTATCTTTGTACCCAAATATTACATTATTAACAAAAAGAACAGTATGAACAAAAAGAAAGCTTTGAAGTTGACCTTTGTGCTGAGCGCTTTGGTCGGCGGAATGACCTCCTGCGTTAATGGCGTGCCCGAGGTCGTCCCAACATCGTTTGAGACATTGACAATTACGAAATCGGACATTGAGGTGCCTGTGAAATTCAGTGCAAAACTCAAAGGTGAGACGGATGTGACCATCACGCCGCAGGTGAGCGGACAGCTGATGAGGATCTGCGTGACCGAAGGTGACCAGGTGAGGAAGGGACAGGTGCTCTTCGTCATCGACCAGCGTAACGCGCAGCTGGAGTTAGAGTCGGCACAGGCCAGCCTCCAGTCTGCCATCGCCCAGGAGAACAGTGCGAGAATCGAGTATGAGTCGAACAAGAATCTGTATGAGAAGAAGATTGTGAGCAAGTACACTTTCGACACTGCTGAGAACGCATACAATCAGGCAAAGGCATCGGTGGCTCAGTTCAAGGCTCAGGTAAACCGTGCGAAGGTGAACCTCGGCTACTGCACCATTACCGCCCCCGTGGCTGGCAGCATCGGTGAGATTCCCGTGCGCTCTGGCGATCAGGTCTCGCCCGCTACTTATCTGACCACAGTGAGCGGCAATGCGAATATGGATGCCGAATTCTCACTGCCGGAGACGATTCTGACGTTGTTCGTCTCCGAAGGCTTCAGCACCGATCCCAGTCTGCTTTCAAAGAATTCGCCCGAAGTGAGTTTTCTCATGAAGAGCGGTGCGGAGTATGAGCAGAAGGGAAAGATTACAAGAGCCACGGGTGTGGTCAACGCTTCTACGGGTACAATCTCGCTGAAGGCAACGTTCCCCAACCCCAAGGGCCAGCTCTACTCTGGTATGCAGGGTTCTGTCGTGATTCCTCTGAAAGAAGAGGCTGTCATGGTGATTCCGCAGGAGGCTGTCGTGAAGCTGCAGGACAGGCAGCAGGTGTTTAAGGTGCAGGCAGACAGCACGGTGACGTCTGTTGAGGTGACGACACAGGATATCTTTGATGGCGAGCACTATATTGTGACCGGCCTGAACGAAGGCGACAGGATCGTGACCGTAGGTGCCAACAACTTACATGAAGGACAGAAGGTACTTTTTCCGGCAGCGCCTGAGAAGTGAATAGTGAAAAGTGAAAAATTTGCTACCGCTTTATGAAGAATAATATATTTATCAATAGATATGTGATGGCTTGTGCCGTCTCGATCGTGTTGGCGCTGGTGGGCTTCATTTCGATGAACACCCTGCCCATCGAGCAATATCCCAACATTGCGCCGCCGCAGGTGGAGGTCTCGGCCTTCTATAGTGGTGCCGACCCTAAAACGATTATAGAGTCGGTCATCTCGCCTTTGGAGGAGAGTATCAACGGTGTAGACGGCATGGACTATATGGTCTCGAAGGCCACTTCCTCTGGCACCGCGAGCATCAGCGTGTATTTCAAGCAGGGCACTGACCCTGACATCGCGACGGTGAATGTACAGAACCGCGTGTCGAAGGCTCAGTCGCTACTGCCTGCCGCCGTGGTAAGCATGGGTATAGAGACGGCGAAGCGACAGAACAGTATTCTGCGCATCATCGGTGTGAGATGCACCAACGGCAAGTATAGCGATGATTTCGTCTCCAACTATGTAGATATCAACATCAAGCCGCGTGTGCAGCGTATCTTTGGTGTGGGCTCCGTGATGGCATTAGGTAATACCTATGCCTTGCGTGTCTGGATGAAGCCCGACGTGCTGGCACAATACGGTCTGACACCCGACGATGTCGGCGCTGCCATCAACAGCCAGAGCTTTGTTACCGCAGTGGGTAACTTTGGTGAGCAGTCGAAGAACAAATACCAATTATCGATGGAGTACAAAGGTACGCTGAAGGATATTGGAGAGTTTGAAGAGATTGTGCTGAAGACCACCGACGGCGGTCACGTGCTGCATCTGAGAGATGTGGCAGAGATTGAGATCGGTGCGAAGTCATATAGCTTTGTCTCTAACGTCAACGGCGATCCGGGTACCTTCATGCTGATTTTCCAGGCGCCGGGCTCGAATGCTACGGAGGTGAACCAGCGCATCGACAAGATGTGTGAGGAATTGAAGGCCACGATGCCTGACGGACTGGAGTTCGCCACCTTGATGAACGCCGACGACTTCCTCTTTGCGGCCATCCATAACGTGGTGGAGACGCTGGTCATCGCCATCATCCTGGTGATCCTGGTGGTGTTCTTCTTCCTGCAGAACGTCAAGGCAACCATCATCCCGTCGATCTCGGTGATTGTGTCACTGATGGGTACCTTTATCATAGTCACCTTGGCAGGCTTCTCACTGAACCTCTTGACGCTGTTCGCTCTGGTGTTGGCCATCGGTACGGTGGTGGATGATGCCATCGTGGTCGTGGAGGCCGTGATGGCGAAGATGGAAGGCGGTATCACCGATGCCAAGGAGGCTACGCGCCTGGCTGTCGGCGAAGTGTCGATGGCGGTATTCTCGTGTACGCTCGTATTCATGGCGGTGTTCATCCCTGTGACATTTATCTCAGGTACTTCGGGTACGTTCTTCACCCAGTTCGGTATCACCATCGCCTCGGCAGTAGGTTTGTCGTGTCTACAGGCTCTGACCACCTGTCCTGCCCTTTGTGCCATCATGCTGAAGGTCACAGAAGACAAGAAAGAAGGCGGCAAGTCGCTGCTGTACTACACAAAGAAAGCCTACGACGCCAGCTATAATGCCCTCTTCGACAAATACAGCAAGGGGGTGAAGAAGTTCATCAAGCGCCCTGGTGTGGCTTGGGTATTAGTGGCCATTGCTTCTGCGCTGCTCGTCTTCTTCATGATGAAACTGCCTTCGGGCCTCGTGCCGCAGGAGGATCAGGGCTGCTTCATGGTTGAGGTTAATGCACCGGAAGGCTACACGCTGGAGCAGACCTACGAACTGCTGGGACAGGTGGAGAAGAAAGTCAAGGAAATTCCTGAACTGGAGAGCTATGCCGTGGTGAGCGGCTACGGTTTGATATCGGGTCAGGGCAGCAGCTATGGCTTTATGGTTGTCCGCCTGAAGAACTGGGAAGAGCGTCCGGGTATAGAACACTGCGTAGACATGGTTATGTATCGTTTCTATACCGCGTGTGCGGACATCAAGAATGCCACGGTCATTCCGTTCCAGATGCCTCAGATTCCGGGCTATGGTACGAGCAACAACGTGAACCTCGTGGTAGAGGATCCCACCGACGGCGACTTGTCAGAGTTCTCAAAGAAGACCGACAACTTCCTGGCCAAGCTCATGGAGCGCAAGGAAGTGAGTATGGCGATGTCTACCTACTCGGAAAAATTCCCGAAATACCGTGTTGAAGTGGATCCCACCCAGTGCAGCCGCTCCGGCTTGTCGGCCAGGGAGGTGCTGAACACGCTCGGTGCATACTGCAGCGGTTCGTATATCGCCAACTACAACCAGTTCGGTAAGGTGTATCAGCTATGGACTGCCGCTGCGCCCGAATATCGCCTCGACCCCACGTCGCTCAACAATATCTTCGTGAAGACGAGCAGCGGCAAGATGGCGCCACTCTCAGAGTTTGTTTCGCTGAAGGAGATGGTCGGCCCGTCGAACAACCAGCACTTCAACCTGTTCTCGAGTATTGAGTGTCAGGTAGTGCCGGCCAGCGGCTATAGCGAGGGCCAGGTTCAGGAGGTCATTGCAGAAGTGTTCAGGCAGGAGATGCCCACAACGGCTACGTACGAGTACAGCAGTATGTCGCGTGAGACCGCTGAGGCAGCCGGTTCGAATACCACCACGCTCATCTACTGCATCTGTATCGTCCTCATCTACCTGATTATGGGATCATTGTATAACTCATGGTTCACACCGTGGGCCGTGCTGCTCAGTATTCCATTCGGTCTGATGGGTGCCTTCAGCGTCATCTGGCTTTTCGCCAGCATCGGCTTGCCAGGCATGGAGAACAATGTCTATGTGCAGACGGGTGTGGTCATGCTGATCGGACTGTTGGCAAAGACCGCCATCCTGATTACCGAGGTGGCCTCTGAGCACCGCAAACATGGCAAGGGCATCGTTGAGTCAGCCTTCGCCGCCTGTCAGGAACGTCTGCGCCCGATTCTGATGACCGTGATCTGTATGGTTGTCGGTATGGTTCCGCTCGCCATCGAGGGCGGTGCCGGTGCCAACGGTAACCGTGCCCTGGCCATGTGCGTCATCGGCGGTATGGTTGTCGGTACCATCGCACTGCTCTTCGTCGTACCGGCCTTCTTCATTATCTTCCAGAAGATGCACGAGAGGTTCCAGGGCAAAGAAGTCGTAGAAGTCGCAAACAATGATTAATAAAAACAACGGATTATACGGATTAAACGGATTTAATTTGACTATGCATGATGGATATCTCTCAGAATAATCCGTGAAATCCGTGCAATCCGTTGTTGAAAAAAATAAAAGTATACAAAGATGAAAAAAGTAATTCTTATTTTCGTTGCGGGTCTGATGTTGTCGGGCTGCGGCTTATATAATAATTATGAGAAGACGGTGCAGGAGCCGGCAGACGTGTTCGGTAGCACCCTCGACATCCCGACGGCCGTAAGCGAAACGTCCATCGCCGACCTGTCGTGGCGTGAGTTCTTCACCGACCCCCTGTTGCAGCAGCTCATCGAGCAGGCGCTGGCCAACAATACCGATCTGAACACCGCCCGCATCAATGTTGAGAAGAGTGAGATATCGCTGAAGACCAGTAAACTGGCTTTCCTGCCGTCGGTCTTCTTCTCTCCGCAGGGCTCGTTCAGCAAGTTCGGCAGCGAGTCGTGGACGAAGAGCTATACCATCCCGTTGAATGTGTCTTGGGATGTCGATGTGTTCGGTTCTCTGAGGAATAAGAAGCGCGCCGCCAAGGCCGCCCTGCTGCAGGCACAGATGGTCGAGGAGTCCACACGCTCCAACCTCATCAGTGCCGTGGCCCAGCAGTACTTCTATCTCCAGCTGCTCGACCGCGAGCTGGACATCCTGATGTCGACCGACAGTCTGTGGAAGGCCTCGTTGGATACACAACAGGCTCTCTACGAGAATGGTCAGGCCTATTCAACGGCCGTCAACCAGCAGGAGTCGTCGTGGCTCAACGTGAAAGTCCAGATAGTCGCTATCCGCCGCGCCATCCATGCCACAGAGAATGAGATCTGCAGCCTGCTCTGCATTACGCCGCAGCACATCGAGCGCTCCCATTGGGCAACAGGCGGACAATACCACTCGGCCACCGAAGGCCACCGTATGTTCGAGGAGCGGTTCTTGAAGATCGGCGTGCCTGCCATGATGCTTGAGCGCCGTCCCGACATCCGCCTGGCCAACTTCTTCATCGAGGAAGCCTTCTATAACGTGCAGGCCGCCCGCGCTGCCTTCTATCCCAGCATCACACTGACGGGCGAGGCCGGATGGTCTAACAATGGCGGATTCGTCAATCCCGGTAAACTGCTGCTGCAGTTCGTCGGCCAGCTCACGCAGCCGATCTTCGCCCGTGGCCAGATCAATGCCAACTACAAGACCGCCCAGCTCACCGAGGAGAATCTGAAGAAGAAATATGTGCAGGCTGTGGTGGATGCCGGCAACCAAGTGAACGAGGCGATTGCCGACTGTCGCGCTGCCCGTGAGTATCACGACTACTACCACCGTCAGGTGGAAGTGCTTCATGAGGCCTATCTCGGCACTCACGAGCTGATGGACAACGGCAAGGCCCAATACCTCGAAGTGCTCACCGCCCAGGAGTCGCTTCTCAGCGCCCAGCTCAATGAGGCTTCGAACATGTATAGCGGTGCCCAGGCCATCATCTCTCTTTATATCGCCTTAGGCGGCGGCACGAAGTAGTTCGGTTCAAGATACCCGGAAACCTTTGGTGACGTCGTAGCCGAGTTGATCCTGTTCCTTCTCCTGTGGGTTGTTAGGAACAGGATTTTCTGTTTTTTCCAGATAGTGGCGGTAGGCCTCTTCAATTTCCTGCTGCTTCTCCTGCAACTTCTGGTTTGCTTTCTCCTTGACGTCGTCAAGGATGTCTTTCAGGTCCTGACGGGCTTCAGCCATATCCTTCTCGGATGAGTACATCTCTACCTCACTGAATTTCTTCAGTCCGGCGGCATACTCGCCATCGAGGCGTACCATACACTGCTGGTGGAGTGCCTTGACACCATTGTTGAGGAAGTCGCGGCGGTCTTTATTCACCTCGGGCATCGTGTAGAGCAGGTATTTCGTCTCATCACTATCTTCATCGAAAATGTCGTCCAGTCCCAAAACGCTGTTCATGTCCGGTTCTTCGTTGTCCAGTTTCTCTTTGTCGGGTTCCTCTTTCTGGCTATTCTCCTGGTTTTTCCTGTCCTCGTTTGTGTCCCTGATCTCGAGTTTGAACTCTGGATGGGCCTCGAAGACACCACGGATGATGTCTTGCATGTAGTTGGGGATGTTGGGGAAAATGGCCAGCTGGTATTCGTTGGGCATGCTGACATTGGCCACATCCTCAAGGTTTAGTTCCTGATGGCCTGTGTTGACGGTGACAGGGAGCAGGGCTACGGGGTCTGCCTTAACGCAGAGATTCTTGAAACGCAGGTCGAGCAGAGACAGGTAAGCACCCATCTTCTTCTGCGTGTCGTTGATATGCTTTATTAATAGGGTATTCATACTTAACTTTGAACTTTGAGCTTTGAACTTTGAACTTTGTGATTACTTTTCCTCCGGGGCATCTTCGGTCTGGAGCTTGGCGGAGAGTGAACCGCCGCCACCACCGCCTCCGGCAGCCATGCCGTCTTCGATGTTCGTAGACTTGAAGTGCGATTTGGCCTGGATATCGTCGCCGGTAATCTTCGGGGCCTTGAACTCGCCCTTGATCTCTGTCTTGGCATTGACGGTGGTCTCGCCATAGAGCTGCGTCTTGCTGCCGCTGGCAGAGAAGTTGCCACCTTCGAGTTGTACGAGAGCCTTGCCGTCGCCCTGCTGGATCTCCAGCGTCTTGTCGGCAAAGGCACCGACCTCTTCGGATACCACCTGCACCTTCTTGCTCTTGACGTCCTTGGTCTTGGCGCCCACGAACATCTTCTCACTGACGAGCACCATCGTACTGCCGGCGGCGAGGGCAGAGTCGGCCTTGCTGTCCTTGTCCACATCCATCGTCTTCACTGCGATGGCCTTGGCATTGACGTTGATACTGCCGGTGGCCTTGCCTTCGGTATCGGTGGCGGCAAGATCCATCTTCTCGGCACGGACTGACACCTTGCCTTCGGCCGTGAGTGCCTTCTCCTTCTTCTCACCGTTCTCCAGGTCGTAGTCGACGCTCTCGACAGTGACGGTCTTCGAGCGGAGGATGAAGTCGCCCTCAGCGGTATAGTTCGCCTTGGTGAGCGCACCTGTGTCGTCGACCTCGATGTTGGCAGAGTTCTCGGTGCTCACCTCGACGGTCTTGGCGCGTACGCTGATGCGGCCATCCTGGGTTAGGGCTTTCTCCTGCAGTTTCTTCTCCTTCACCTCATAGTCGAGGCTCTCAAGGGTAATGTTCTTTGATGTCAGGATGATGTCGCCCTCGGCGGTGTGCTCGGCAGTCTTCACGATGTGTTCCTGGTCGTCGAACTCCACTTTGTCAGCACCGGCGGTAGTCACTTTGACGGTCTTGGCCTGGATACACACCTGACCTTTCTCCTTCAGCTTGCCGTCTTTCTCTGCAGAGACAATGTTCACCTCGTTGCCGAGAAGGCCGATGCCGGCACCCTCGTTATCGCGGATGTTGCCCTCACCGTCGATAGAGACGATATTGATGTTCTCGCTGGCGATGGATACGCTGGTACCCGTTGTCTTCGTCTTGAAGTCATCACCTTTCTTAATGGCGTTCTTTTCCTTGGTAAAGCAGTCAATCTGTCGGTTCACCTCAGCGAGCATGGAGAGGACCTGACTATAGGAGAACATGGCATCAGACAATGTACCTGACAGACGTTCTATCTCCTCGTCGATCTCGTAGATATCCTGATAGTTTGAGCGGGCATCGTTGTCGTCTTCCACGATCTTGGCCTTGTCATCAAGCAGATTCGTCAGTTCCTTTACCAGATCTTTGAAACTGCTCTTGTGGTCTTTGGCCTGTGTCTTGAGTTGGCTCTTCCGGTCTTTAAAGGATGAAATAAGATTATCCAGCCGCTTCTCCCGGCTCTCGGCTGTGGCGAGGGCACCGATCTCAATAGTCTGGTCGGCATGGATGCGCACGCCGCTGCCGCCGGTAGGAACGGTGACGGCTGAGAAGGCTCCATCGGCATTATCGCTCTGGATGACGATGTTACGGGCCTGGCTGACCACCTGTGACACGCCTGTGACGACGTGCTCCAGTCCGTCAATGCCCGGGTCTTCGGCCGTCTGGCGGATGCTGGCGGCTCGTGTTTCCACTTGTCCTTCCTCGCCAGCACCCTGCAGGGACACCTGTATGCCGCGGACAACCACTGTGGAGGCAGCACCGCTATAGAGCAGGCCGTTGGGGTCAAGATTGCCGATAATCACTTCCGGGGCAGAGAGGATCAACCGCTGGTCGTCGCGGATATAGTGGCCTTTCGGCATTTGGTTGGTCAGTTCCGCCTTCAACTGCTGGATATCTTCCTTACACTGGCGAATGTCTTCCAGTTTCTTCTCTACGCTGTCCTCAAAGGCTGACAGCTTCTTTTCCCAATCTTTGAATATATAGTCCATACGTCAGGCTGTTAGTTCATATATCTTAATAAGTATTCGGTGAGGTATTTCCAGTTACCACGGTTCTCCGTGCGTGAACCTCGCCACTTGCCACTCTCAAAGGCCTTGGTCATGTCCTTACGGTCGGAGAGCAGGATGAGACCGTCTGGACGGTCGTTCCATACCTGACGGTCACCGATTTGCTGCCAGATGTTCTTGTAGACCTTGTCGCTGTGGTTGGTCAGTTCCTGGTTCAGTTGCAGGGCCGTCTGAATTGGCGTGATGATAGCATCTGCGGCGGCACGTGCGAACCAGGTGTCGAACTTGCGCATATTACCGACGAACTGCTGCCAATAGTAGGGCAATGCCAGGCGTTCTTCCTTCAGGTCTTTCTTCTCGTAGTGGATCTTCAAGTACTTGCCCCTGCCGCCTATCTTCGCGAACGGATCGGACAATAAAGCGGTGAGACCTAATTTCGGCATGGCATATTCATCCTTGGACGCCACATCTGCGATGAAGGCGGCAGCCAAATAGCGCTTGAAACCTTTCATCTTGTGATAAATCGGGTCATCGTCGATATTGTCCATTTTGTCTCTGAGGAATTTGTCGGTGGGCTTGTCCTCTCCAGTAGAGACGTAGGCGTCCACCCACTCCCCTGACCTGGTTTTCTTGGCATCGTCGAAGTCCTTCTTCAAGAGTTCGTCCATAATCGGTATCGGTGGGTTTTTGACCGGAGTGTCGAAAAGTGCCAGGAACTTCGAATAGCAACGGTTCACCTGATAGACGGCCTTGGCACAAGCGTTGCTGGCCTGAAGCAGCCTGTCTATTGTCTGTTCGTAAGGCTCAAAGCCTTCGTCATTGAACTGCAACACCTCTTCAACTTTATTATCGAAATCCTGTGCAGTGAAGACATCTTCCCATGCCTCTTTGAAATCGTACTTCCATCCTTTGGCCAATGGGTCGATGTCGTTCTTGTTTTCGTCCTTTATCAGGTACTTAACATCATTCCAGGCTTGCAGTTTCTCGTAGGCATCATCCCATGCAATCTTATATCTTTTGGCGATACCGTCACAACGGGTGTTGACGGCTTCCACACAATCCATGAGATTGTTGAAGAATGTTTGCTCAGCCTTGGTGTTGTCCTGCTCGTTGGGGGCATAGCGTTCCTGCGGGATATGGGCCTTACCCTTACCGGCCTCGAGCATGAGGTAGCGCTTAGACTTGATACAGTTGGTACCCTCGATGGGGCGGAGGAAAACCTCGGCCATCGTGCGGACAAAGGTCATGTCGATATATTTAGCTGCTGCTTCTACGCCGGCTCCGATCATACCTGCTACAGCGCTCTTTATACCGTTGGTGACCTTATAGCGCTTCTTCGGGTGGCCTTCCACGGGATACTGGATGTTGTTGCCAGAGGTAATCTCGATGTTGTTGCCGGCCTCGATACTCACGTTCTTACCCACAATCTTCACGTTGCCGTTAGGGGCAGAGAGGGTGATGCCCGAGAAGGCGTCGATGCTCACGTCACCCATTGGCGAACTGATGTTGATCTTGCGTTCATGTGATGACATCGACAGTTCATAGATACCATAGCGGTCACCGATATGAATGCCGCCGGTACAGTCCTTGCCCCAGTCGATTCCGGCCAGCGAGTTGATGCCAGATGCCAGCAGACCTACACCAGGCTGTATGCCACTGAGGAATGCCGAGCCTTCGGTGGGATCCTTGAAGGCAATATGGTGGCCGTTGGGCGACATGATGGTGGTGGTGGCTTCTTTCAGCAGGTCGCTTTGGGTGGCCGTGCAGTTGAGGAACTCGTCGGGGTCGGGGACGTTCTTTGAGAACAGGCTTCCCACGACGTAGGGACGCTCGATGTTGTCGTTGTCGTAGTTGACGAGCACCTCGTCGCCCACCTGCGGCTTGAAGTATGTACCGCCTCCCTTGGTGGCCATGGGCGTTGCCACGCGCACCCAGGGCGAGGCAATATCTTTCAGTTCATCAGTCCAAGCTTCGGCAAGACTGTCGGTCTTATTATTTAACTCGTTATAATTCTTCTCGGCTTTCTCCTTCTCTTCTTTTGCATCATTCAGGAGATTATTGTTTTTGTCAATCTCATCCTGCAGCTTCTTCATTTCTGCATCGAGGTCCACCTGTTCGCCATTCAGTATTTTCAGGACGGCTTCGAGTACCTCCTTCCGTTTCTTCAGGCGTTTGGTCTTCTCCACCTGGGCAAGGCGCACGAGATACTGGTATATGTTGAGGGATCCGCGGCTACCGTCTGCGGGAAGTTCAAGTGATTTGAGAAGGAGATCGATAGAAGCAATCTCCTGTTCTACAGCCTCTTTCTTTTGCTTCCTTTCCTCGTCTGTCATTGTACTGATGTCCTTCAGTTCTTCTTTCTCCAAAGTGAGCAAATCCAGGAGATATTTCAACTCATTGATTTTGTCTTCAATGGCCTTGACGGACTTCGTTGCTGCGTCCAGCTCTATTTCTGCCTGCATCAGGTCCAGACGTTTTGGTGATTCGGATGACTGCCAGGGGTAGGCGATACGCACGCGCCCCTGATGCTTCGGGTCTTTGTTGTCGACGACGAAGGCGGTCTGCGGGCCAGCCTTCCTGATGATGCTCACCGGTGCGACGGGCGGCATGGCTCTCTCCTTGTCATCCTTGTCCTTATAGGTGGGGATGGCATAGATGATCTGCGACTGTCTGTTGGTATAGATGTCGGTAGAGTTGTCCGAAGAGTCAAACTTTTTGTAGTCGCGTGTCCACATCTGGCTGGAGACCTGCCTGATCTCGATGACCACATAGTTGCCTTTGAGGCCTTCCACTTGGATGGTCTCTCCCAGCTTCACGTCGGTGTAGTTGGTGCCCATGTCGATGCAGATGATCTTCTTCTGCTGTTGCTCCTCATACTTGCGTATGTCAGCGTAGTAGTTCACTGTCGTCCATCCCTCTTCATTCACGGAACTGAACTGTACGCCGTGAAGACTGTCGTAATGTTCTTTCTTTTTTTTCAGCGGGTCAATGAATTCGTCGGTCTTGGCCTTGTTCGTGAAGTACAGTTCTGTGAGTGCGAAGAACGCTAACGAGCCCCATTCTGTGGCCAGTGCCACACCCCAGTCTATAGCGTTGAGGATATAGTCGGTCTGTGTGTTCTGTAACTCGTTCTTTAACATTGAGAAGACGAGAGCGATGGGGAGGTCGGTGATTTTGTCGAAACCTGTTTCGTGTCGCAGGTTCGTCCATTTCCCGCGATAGAGTGGGTAGATATATTCGTCTTGCGCCAACTCGGAGTTGTATTTCAGACCTTTAGGGAAGGCATCATCGGGGAATCCGTCACGCCCCGTTTTGATGACACCGGTGTTCAGACCGAGTATCTTTACATCACCATTTCCTTTTTTTACACTGTCGCGGGCATAGGTCTCGACATTGAGCGGATTCTTAGAAAAGTCCTGGAAGGTCACGGTGTCGTAGGTGGGTATGCTCTCGACGGTATTCGTCACGGGAAGTCCGAGATAGAGCGTACCGTCCTCAAACAGCAGGAACTCGCCACAGCGGTTGGCTGTGCGCACGATGAAGTCGTGGAACGTCTCATTATACTGCACCAGATAGGGCTGTATGAACTCCAGGCTGGTCTTCAGTTCGATGCTGTTGTCTGCGAGGTCTTTCGCATTTCCTTTGAGTGGGTATCTGAGGCGACGCAGATAATAGTTGTTGGTCTGGAACAACACGTCCTTAAACCCGAAACTTCTGCTCTCGTAGTCGAGGATGTCGCCGAGCGTCCTTGACACGTAAGCCTTACTGTATTTGTCGAGTGTCATCAACTTGTCCATACTGTTGATGGTCAGCTTGATGAACATCGAAGGCTTGCCGTTGTTCATCACGATCTGCGGGTTGACCATGAACACGAAATAGTTCTTGGCAATCTTTTTCTCCTTGTCACTGTCGGTTGTACCGTTGGGGTCGATGATGGAGAGTTCGGCATAACGCATGCTGAAGAAAGCGTTGGCATCATCGATAGTCGGGACGGAGTCGAGGCTTACCTCGGCCTCGATAAGACCGGGCTCGTAAATCTTACGTGTGAACTTCACTCCTAAAAGTGTGACAGTGCGTACGGTGTCGCCGATGGTGGCCTTTTCCCCTTTTTTGGGGCAGAGGGACAGGGCTGTCACAGACTTGTTAGGATCTTCAATGTTGACACCTAAATCGAGTCGGTAATCGTAGACGCCAATTGTTTTTTTCTTGTTAGTTTTGGTCTCTGCCATAGAGTTTTGTCTTTAGTGATTCTATATAATTTTGTGATTTTATTCAGTTTTGACATCCCAGCCTACAGGGATGCCGCTGTCACTTCTGGGCCAATTGAAAGTGGCATCTGCGGACTTAACGAAGGTGCATTTGCCATCATTATCTAAAATGGTTCTACCAGCGTTATAAAGCCAGTTATAGGTACATAATTCTGCATCGATGTTGGTGGTGGCAAGGCATTTCACATAGTTCAGATTCAGACAACCGGAGAACAAATGTGAATAACATCCTTCTCTTAATGTGGTGGCGGGCAATACTAAATCCTTACCCGCGGTATGAGTGATATTCTCGTTTCCCTCAAACAAATTCGAAAACGTATAGTCGTATGGCAATTCTGTCATGGTGGCGTAGTTTTCTTTGTCCAGCAGACTCATGATGTTGCCATAGATAAAGCATAGCCCTTCGCAGTCAAACTTGGTACGAGAGCTGCTACCTGTATCTCTTGTTGACCACGTTCCTCGGAAACTGACCTTGTCGCCAATGTTTTGGAGTTCGATTCTGTCATAATATGGTTCCCATGTAGTACCGCCATCTATACTGTATTCGAGATTGCTGGAGTTGAGAACAGTGATGAGACAACCATGGTTATCGTTGCACTCTAAAGTCAGTGGCTCGGGATAGGCTGCGGGGTTTTTCTTCATTTTTGCCTTGACCATGTAGAACTTGCTATTGGCGAATTCCTTAGCCCCAGTTGTGGTGTAGGAATAGGTTCTGTCGCCAACGGTGGCAGAAAGGGTGACGATGCCATTGAGTCCGCTAAGAGCTGCATAGATCTCGTCGGTGGCAACCGTCGGAGTGATGGTGATGGCTCCGTTGGTGGATGTGTTTTGCCGTAGTCCGTCGGCTGCGATGGTCAGGCTGGAAACATTAATGGGTTGGTCGTTGCGGTCGGTCAGTTTGAATCTGACGATGGCCTGTTGGTTTTTGAAATCGGCATCAGTGGTCGATACAAACGATTCGTCGGCATATTTCACCTCCACCGATGCTGTTGCATAATCGTAGTTAGTAGCAATGTCAGCTAAAGTGCCTTTTTGTCCTGTATAGTCCCGTCCTGTTCTGGGGAATACGAGGGTCAATTGATCGCCCGTATTGAGGTGAATAGAACTGTTCAGCTTGGTTTTAAGTTTGGCATGATTACCGTCTATCCATGTGGGTGTCATACTGCCAATCTCTGCGTTATTGGCGTTCAAGACTGTCACATGGTCATCCATACTCCATGTGGCGACGATTTTGTTGCCGTCAGGATTCAATGCCCGGGTGTCAGTAGCTTGGCTTTTGAAGGCATCTACAATCAGTGTGCAACCCTTGTCCGAGAGGGTATCCTCCCGGACAAGGTCACTGCTGCACGCTGTCCATGCGATAACCGCAATCAGTAGTAAGATTTTATTCCCAAGTTTCCTCACCGCTTTCGTTAACATATTCGTTGCGCTCAGTCCAGGTGTCGTCGTAGAATCTCATTTTGATTTTGACTTTCTTGTAATGCCCCCTTTGGAGAGTGAGGTCTGGCTTGGTATATGTGTAGAGCTTCCCAGCATCGTCTTTGATAGTCAGCGTGTATTGGTCGGCACCATCAAAGTCGTTTCTGATGGCTACATAGAACACGTTGTCACTGGCACCTGTCTTTTTGATGACGAGTGCACCGCCTTTCTCTTTTGCCGTTCCGTCAAGATTGCATTTGGTCACCAACTCATTTTTGGCAGTGGTAATGCTCAGTTCTCCATTGTTGGGTACAGAGAAGGCTGTGCCATCACTTTTGAGGAGGGTGAACCTGACGATGGTCTGCTGTGCGTCTCCGAATGCAGCCGTTGTTCCATAAACTTTATTGTTGTCATCGATGTCGGTGACATAAACTTTGGCTGTGGCATAGTCATAGGTAGACGAGATTTTCTCGAAGGTTCCATCTTGCCCTGTATAATCCCATGTGTCTCGCGGATAGAGGAAGTTCAGTTCGTCAGACACTTTCAGATTAGTAGTAGAGATATCGCCCGTAAGTTTTGTTTTCCATGATTCTGCAAAAGAAGTACCGTCTGGGTGAAGTGTACCGATTTTCGTCCAATCTTTGTTGAATACCGCAACATTGTCTGTCGTTATCCAACTGGTAATAATCTTATCCTTATCGTTAGAGAGAGCGATGGCACGCGTGCTACTATTGTCCTCGCCGCCGTAATCACCTCTTGAGGCATTAATTGACAGATGGAATGTTGTGGGCTGCTGCTCGTCGTCTGACGAACAGGCACTGAATGTTGCTGTCATGGCGATCATGGCCGTGACGGCAGAGATGCTTAAAAGAATCTTTTTCATACTGATTATTGTTTTAGAGTTATACATTATATAATAATTGTTTATTGTATGATCATGCTTTGGGTGACGTCGTGGCTGGAGTTGTTATCGCCGCCTTCAAGATTGTACTGCTCCGACAGATAGCGCTCGTAGCCGTCTTCGATCTCCTCTAGCTTGTCGTCGCGGAGACCTTCAATGGTCTTGAGCGTGTCGTCGTGCATCCGCTCTAATTCCAAATTCACTTCATCGAGGTCTTGTGGACTTTGAGATAACAATTGAGCACAGCTGGCTTTCTCCTCGGTATAAACCTGGTCGATCTTCATTTGGGCCTCGTCGTGCAGGCTCTTCACCGCTTCGTTGAGAAAGTCGCGACGGTTCTTGTCCACCTCGGGCATCTCGTATTCCAGATACTCCCTGTCTTCGTCTGCCACTTCCGTCTTCTTCATGCTGAGCTTGAACTCCGGATGTGCGAAGGTGACAGCCTGCAAGATGGGCTGGAGATAGTCGTTGGTGTTCGGGATGATGGCCAGATGGTAATCGTCGGTCACGGCAACCTCTGCGACCTCCTCGATATTCATTATCTCGTCAAAGACATGCACATCCACGGGTATCAGTGCAACGGGCTCTGCCTTCACGCAGAGGTTCTGGTAGCGGAAGTGTAACAGGGTCATATAGCTGCCCATCTTCTTCTCCGCACTATTCAATTTTGTTTTAAAAAACAGATCCATATATTTCGATTTACAATTTACGATTTACAATTTACGATTTTTTCTCTTCACCGGGCTTCTTGAAGCCGACTTCCAGGGCTATGCCGAGCACGTTGCTCACTGCGTCGCCAGCCATGTTGCCCAGAGCGTCGCCCTGATTCTTCTCTGTGGCTGCACCGCCGTCGAGGGCCTCCTTGTTCACGTCGGCAGCCTCCTTCTTCATCTCTATCTTCGAGCTAGCTGTTGATGTGTCCTTCGTGCCGACGAAGACACCGTCGGAGATGTTCGACGACTTGAAGGCGCTCTTCACTTCGAGCTTGTCTGCCGAGACGAGCGGGGAGGTGAGGGCCTTGACGGTAGTGTCGCCTGAGATGGTGACTTTGCCGCCAGAGAGGTCGGTATTGCCGCCACTGAGCGTCAGCAGGTTCTTGTCGTCCTGCTTCACCTCCGTGGTCTCCTTGCCGTTCACCAACAGCTTCTTCGTACTCGTCAGCTGTGCGGTCTCCTCGCCGTGGATGGCCAGGTCTTTCTTGGCCACCACCGTCTGCTTCTCGGCATAGGCCTCTATACTGCCACCCTGGGCCATCTCCTTGAACTTCTTCGTCTTCGGATCGACATTCATGGCCGACACCGTCACCTGCTTGGCGTTGATGGTGGCCTGGCCTGCAGCCTTTCCTTCGTGGTCTGCGGCAGAGAGGCTCATCTTCTCGGCCCTGACGGAGAAGACGCTGTCCTTGGCTAGAGCCGTCTCTTCCACCTTGTCGCCATCAAGCTTCGACTCCATGCTGCTGATCTGCACCTGCTTCGAGAAGAGCAGTATCTCACCCTCGGGCTTGTAGGTGGCCTTCGTCACCTTACCTTTGTCGTCGGCCTCCACGTCGGTGGTGTTGATGTTCGACAGTCCGATGCGCTTCGACCTGATGGTGACGCTGCCGTCTTCTGCGAGGCCGGTGTCCTTATACTTCTTGTCGGCCACCTCGGCGTTGATGGTCTGCATGGTGATGTTCTTCGAGGTGATGATCACGTCACCCTCGGCCGGCAGCTTCGCGGCCTTCAGCGTGCCGTCGTCTTCCTTTTGCACACCTTGTCTGCCGGCGGTGCTCAGGTCGATGGTCTTCATGTTCACGGTGAGCCGGTTGCCCTTGTCGAGCGAGCCCTTGTCGTCGAAGACGCCCTCCACCTTCATGCGGTTAGAAAGGATGGTCACGCCCGAGCCCTCGTCGGTCCGGAGGTTGCCGTCGCCGTCGGCATTCATGATGTTCAGGGATTCTGACTGTATGGACATCGAACTCTGTACGGGCTTCTTCTTGAAGTCGTCGTCGGAGGTCTTGCCCACCTCCTCTTTCATCTTCTTGAAGAACTTCTCCTGCCGGTTCAGCTCTGCCAGTTCTCCCAGGGTCTTCGACTGTCGATAGACTTCTTCGGCCAACTGGGGCGAGAGCTCGTTAATCAGGTTGTTCAGTTCGTCGATATCATTGTAGATGCTCGTCAGCTCGTCTTCATCTTTCAGTCTCAGCTTGTCGCGGTCGTCGTTGATCTTCGACAGTTCCTTACTCTGCTCCTTGAACTTGTCAAGGTCGTCCTTGGCTTCCTCTTTCAAGGCATTCTTGATATCCTTCAGACTGTTGATTTTCTCTTCAAGTCTGGCGGTGAGCGACTTTTTCGACGAGACGGCCGAGAGGCTCATCCGCTTGTCAGCATAGAGGGCTACACCACTGCCACCGCCCACTCCTCTGGCGTCGAGGAAGGCGCCGCCAGCAGGGATGTCATTGCTGTCGATAGACACCTCACGGCTTTGGATGATCACTTGCGACACACCCTCTACCGTATGCTCCTTGCCGTCGATGCCCGGGTTCTCTGCCGTCTGGCTGATCATCGGGGCGCGTACGGCCACGCTGCCTGCGTCACCCACACCCTCCACTGCAATGTTGTTGCCACGGATGATGATGGTGCATCCACCGGCAGGATCGAGCGTACCGCCCATGTTCACGTTGCCGATCACAATCTCCGGAGCGGAGAGTATCAGGCGCCGGTCGTCGTGTATCAGCCGTCCTTCAACCTTGTTCTGCACGTCTGTGTTCAGACAGAACAGGGCTTCCTTCTGTGCCCTGACCTCTTTCAGTTCTTTTTCTACGCTGTCGAGCAGGCTCTTCAGCTTTGTTTCCCAGTCTTGATATATTCTGTCTGCCATATCGTATGAGTCTTTGAGTTTATAAGTATGAGAAGTTTTAAACGATGATTAAGAGATAGATTTCAGGATACCCTTCAGCAGATTCGGGTTGCTCCAGCTGATCTGATCCAGTTTCTTGGTGGTGCCATTTTCGAACGCATAGGTGGCATCCTTTTCGCTGGAGAAGAGTATCTGACCGTTTTTGTCGTTCCACACCTGATGAGCCCAGCCGCCGTAAGGCGCGTCTTTGTCGAAGACCGACTTGACGGTCTTATTCAGTCCGAGGAACTCGGTAAACGCGCACAATCCATTCCAAATCGAATCTTTCGTACCAGGAGCCTTGCCTGATAAGCTTGCCACGTGAGACCATTTCTTTTTCAAGAAAGCGTCGTCGTCGGTGTTTTCTGATGTATAACAAACAGCGAAGTATTTGCTATGTGATTCATTAGGAGCTGCACCAACTTTATTATTATCATGCTGACTCAGATTCAACAAGAACTTAGCAATCATCTTGCGCCGGATAAGTAGCATGTCGAAGAAAGGATCCTCCTTACTTTTCCTGTCGTTATTATTCATAAAACAATCGTTGGGATTATCCTGGCCATACCTTTGGTACCAAGAATCGGCAACTTTTGAAAGTTCTTTATTATTGGCTTCATACATGGTTGACTTGAAGACATTATCAATCCATTCTGTATCCGTATCTTTGTCGACTCTCAGCACAGACTGGTTGACCTGTATTAGTGAATCATCATTAAAAAGGACGGTCATTTCATCAACCTTGCTAATCAGTTTGAGAATGGCACGCCCATATGCCTCAACAATGGGGTTGATGTGTTGCCTCAGTTCCTCGATAACGTAAAAAATAGGTGCGTCGGGTACATGCCATCCGTTATTTTCTATCAAGTTGGCGGGTTTTATGTCTCTCAATACATCTGCAAGCGTACCTCCTTGGCAGTTCTCATCGTTGGCTTGGAAGGCTTCCTCACCAATCATAGTATAAACTCTACCAACAATATCTGGAAGGTTGGGATTATTTTGTTTGTTCCAACATTCCTTAAGGACGTTTTCGTAGGCATCTTTCTTTTTAAACGCCTCTTCCTTCGCCTTGAGATAGTCTTTCTGAAACTGGTTTACTTTATTGTCTATGAGCTTGATGTATGCAGCTATCTTGCCGTAGATCTTCTGTTTCTCAAAGTCTTGCATCTTGAGTTTTTTCTGATAACTCGGAGCGTAGCGGTCCAGTGGCACCTGGACCTTGCCCTTGCCGGCTTCGAGCATCACGAAGTTGTTCGACTTCAGGTTCAGCGTGCCGTCGATAGGTCTCAGGAAAACCTCATAAATATTGCGTACGAGGGTCATATCGACAATTTTGCCACTCAGCACGTTGCCTACGGTATTATCCAGCGCCGTCTTTGCTGCAGTCGTCAGAAGCGCCTTTGCTGCCTCCTTGAAGCTCCTGCTGTCCTTGATGTTCGTACCTGAGTGTAGGGTCAGCTTATTGCCGGCCTCGATGCTCACGTTCTTGCCTTTGATCTTGATGTCGCCGTTGGGGGCGTTGATGGTGATGCCGGTGAAGGCACCGATTTCCACGTTGCCGTAGGGACTGCTGATCTTGACTTTACGGTCGTGCGACGACAGCGACAGTTCATACATGCCATAGCGGTCGCCCATGTAGATACCGCCGTTGAGGTCTTTCAGGCCGTCCCACTTCAGATCCTTGCCCTTGAGCGAAGGGTTGTACAGCTGCAAGGTCTTCATGGCCGGCGAGAATGCCTGCCAGAATCTCCAGCCGTCTGATGGTGCCACGAAACTGATGTGCTGTCCGTTTGGCGACATCAGAGTCATCGGAGATTTCTTCTGTAGGTAGTTTTTGATATACTTGTCGAGACCCTCTCCAGGAGCTAAGGTGTTCTTCGAATAGACACTGCCTACCACATACGGGCGCTCCACGTTGTTGTCGTCGAAATTGACGAGCACCTCGTCACCCTTGCACGGCATGAAGTATGCTCCACCGCCAGTGGTAGCCATGGGCATAGCGACGCGAATCCAAGGTGTAGCCGCTCTTTTTACTTCATCGTTCCAGTCGTTGGCCTTTTTCTCAAGGTCTTCCGCCCTTTCCTTTACAACATCTTGAGCTTTTTTTATATCTTCCTTTACTTTCTTCTGTTCTTCCTCAAGTATGTTTTGTTGTTCTTCCAGATCCTTAATAGCTTCATCGACGCTGTCATTATCCTTCAGCAAAGTCTTAATCTCGTCAATAATCTTATTCCTCTGCTCTAACTTCAAATACTGGCAGCGGTCTGCGTATTCCTCAAAACTGACGGTCTTTTTCTTGCCCGCCTTCGTCTCCTCCATGGCGTAGGATTTCTCCCACATTTCTTCCAGATTCTTCTTCTTCTCGTCATCAAGTTCCTCAATAACCTGTGTCGGGTCTCCATTTGACCGTTTTCTCAGATCCTCCAATTCTTTTTTTACATCATTCTTGACTTTCAGTTTTGCCTTAATGTCATCAAGATTCTTAAGAAAGTTTTTTTCTTCTTGTTGTGCCTTCTTGACAGTCTCTTCGGCGTTATACATATCCAGACGCTTGCTGTCGTTGGTCGACTGCCACGGGTAGGCAATACGCACACGACCTTGATACTTCTTGTCACCATTGTCAGTGACATAGGCTGTCTGCGGACCCGACTTGCGGATCATCGGCATGGGGCCGACGGGAGGCACAACCATTCCACCATCTACGGGGATGGCGTAGATGACCTCCGACTGCCTGTCAGTATAGCGGTCGGTGGATTGGTCGGTGGGGTCGAATTTTCGGTAGTTGTGCTGCCACATCATATTACCGATGAGGTTGACCTGTATCACGATGTAGTCACCCTCAAGTCCGGAGATCTGAATCTTTTCACCCAACTTGACGGGCGTATAGTTCGTGCCCATGTCGATGCAGATGATTCTTTTATGCTGTTTTGCCTCCTGCTTCCGGATCTTTGTGTAGAAATCATGTGTCAGCCAGCCTTTGGTGTCGAGTGATGAGAATTCCACAAGCCTTGAATCGTTGTAATGCTCAGCTTTGTTAGACTTTCCCTTCCATTTTTCCTTAAGTTTGTCTATTATATCAGTGTCGCTAGCATCCATGAGAACGTTTGCATTGAGAGTGTCGGTTCCTACCTTTACGCCGTCCTTTGCCAACATCGCCAGAGGGTTTCCTTCGTCGTGATTGGCTATAGCTGTTGCAAGCCTTAACGCCATAGTCGTAGCCGTCTCTCCTGCAGTACGGAAACCAAGTTCCCGTTTCAGATTATTATATTTGTCATTCTCCAGGGGGAAGATATACTCGTCGCATGCTAAAGAGTCGTTGAACTGTGGATATGGCTTGAAAGTGTCCTTAGGAAAGCCAGCCTCGTCTTTTTCGATAACGTCGTAGTTCAGGTCGCCAGGGATGGTGGCGTCGTCCTTCACACTGTCATAGTTGTAGTAGTTCACGTCGATGGGACCAGAGGTATAGCCCTGCATGGTGACATTGGCAAACGACTCAATCTTTTCTGCTTTGCTTTGGGGTAGTCCGAGTGTCAACTTTCCGTCCTCAAAATAGAGGAACTCGCCGCAACGGTTGGCCGTACGCGCCAGGAAGTCGTAGAACGATTCGTTGTACTGCACCAGATAGGGCTGGATCTTTTCCACATCTACTTCTTTTCCTTCTACCTCTTTCGTGTATTTCAGGTTCTGCAGGTTCGCAATCTCTGCCGATACCATAGTTTCCGGAAGACCGAAATATGGGAATTCCGATTTCAGAATCTCAGAGGAGAGCTTTTGGGCGGTGAACGCCTTACAATATTTGTCGACGGCCATCAGCTTGTCGTAGCTGTGGATGGTCAGTTTGACATACATCTCCATCGCGCCGCTGGTACTAGGTGTGATTTGCGGATTGATCATGTAGATATAGTAGTTCTTGGCAATTGTTGTCTCGTTATCGGTCTTCTTTTGGAAGTCTACTACAACCAATTCTACCTGTCTCATGGCGAAGAGATCCTCCACATCCTGGAATGAGGGGGCATCCTTCTTTTCGGGCTTGATGGTCACCTCGGCCTCGATAAGCCCTGGCTCGTAGAGCTTGCGGGTGAACTTCAGGCCCGACAATACGATGGAATAAAGCAGATTATCTTTACCCAGCTCGATGAATGAGTTCAGCTTGGAATGGAGTGGGGGGAGCTCCTTGACATCTTTCCCAGGATCCTTAATGTTCTTCCCGATAAAGAGCTTGTAGTCAAAATTGTCGATGATGCTCTTGATTGATATAGAATCTGCCATATCCTTTATATATTATATGTGTTTCGACTAATCCTTTGTAATCTCAAGAAAGTGAACGGCATTGCTGCCCAGGAACAGCATATTGCTGAGAAGCATCCTCACGTGGAGGAGCACCTGCTCCTCTCCCGACACGTCGTCGTTCTCACAACCCTCGTCCACGTTCACCACGTAGCCGTAGGTGATCAGACCGTCCTCGAAGTCTACGAGGCGGCCGGTGGGACCGAAGGAAGCGTTGAAGAGGAACGACACGGGCGTGTTCTCAATCAGGTCCATGCTCTGGTAGAAGAACTTGATGGTCTCCAGGTCGGAGACAACCACAGAGAAGTCGAGATACTCCGATAGTATGCCGCCATAGGGGTTTCCCTGCTCGTCGCGCTCGCGGTAGCAGTGGTAATGATAATCTTGCACGGTGAAGCACTGTGACTGTACTACGCCTCCGGCTATCTCTGCCACATTATTAGTATAGAGGACAGCCTTCAGATATTTCGGATGTTGATTGACTTTGACCATAACTTACTGTCTTTTATAGGTGATACCATTGATAGTGACCTTCTCTGCCACGAACTGCAGACGGAGCACACGGCGCTGGTTGCGGTTGATGTGGTACTCCTCCTCAAAGGAGAAACACTGGGCCTCCTCGAAAAAGATCTCCTGTTCGTCGGGCACGCTCTGGTTCGGCTTCGGCGGCAGCTGGATGAGCAGCCGGCCGCTCAGCGTAGATCTGTTGATAAACCATTCATACATCAGCATGTCCTCGCGACCAGGTGCTATCACAGTGGCCTCTATGTAGTCGCAGTATTTGTCTGCACGGGGACGGTACTCGTCGTGTAATCTGTGGGTACGGCATTTGAAATCCGTGAGCAGATACTCTTTCGTGTACCTGCCGGCGCGGTTGTCGCCAATTTGCATTTTCTTGATTAAAGACATAATTCTTCGTTTTTAATTGTTCTGCTTGCAAAAATACACAATTTCTGCGGAACTGACAACAAAAAACAAAGAAAAAATACGCAAGTTGTTGCGACAAAGAGCTAAATTATGGACAAATCGGGCAAAAAGGCCCAAAATTTGTCCATAGTCCCCCTTGTCAGTCTAATTTGAAGAGTCTGGTGAAGCCTGTCTCGTCGAATACTCTGCGGATGTATGGGCTGAGGCCTGTGACGTTGACCTCGCAACCGTTCTTGCGTCCCTCCTGCAACAGGGCGAGGAACAGGCGCAGGCCGGCGCTGCAGATATACTTAAGGTCTGTCAGGTCGAGCACGATATTCTTGTCGTGATAGTCATACAGTTCCTTCATGTCTTTCTTCACCTTGTCTGCATCAGGTGTATCAAGCCGTCCCTCAAAATACATGACGAGGCGGTCTTCTTCTTCACAAAGCGTCGTTTTTGTCATATCGTTGATTGAATTTGGATGCAAAGGTACAACTTTTAAAGGAGTTAAAGGAGTAAAAGGCGTTAAAGGGAGTTAAAGGACATCACTTTTTCACTTTTTCACTTTTTCACCTTTTCACTTTTTCGTAACTTTGTCCCCATCATACACATTTTATATTATTATCAACTTATGAAGAAACTATTTTTACCGTTGTTGCTCATGGTGGCAATGTCTGCCCAGGCAGGAGAGAATCCCGTGTTGACGATTGAAGGCGGTCAGGTGCAAGGCGTCGTGGCCGACGATCATCCCGACGTGTTCGTGTATCGTGGCATCCCCTACGCTGCGCCTCCCATCCGTGAGAACCGCTGGAAGGCCCCGCAGCCCGTCGTGCCCTGGAAGGGTGTTAAGATCTGCGACACCTTCGGACGCCCGAGTTTCCAGGCCATCCAGTACACTGGTGGCTACTACACCGAGTGGGGTTATGGCAAGGAGGCAGCCTTCAGCGAGGACTGTCTGTATCTGAACGTCTGGACGAAGGCTCCCGGACAGGTGAATAAGAAACTGCCCGTGGCTTTGTGGATCCACGGTGGTGGCTTCCGTGAGGGCTTCGGCTCCGAGCCTGAGTTCGACGGCCAGGAGTGGGGTGCCAAGGACGTGGTGCTCGTGTCCATCAACTACCGTCTGGGTGTGTTCGGTTTCCTCGTACATCCTATGCTCTCGGCAGAAAACCCGAATAAGGTATCAGGCAACTACGGCATCCTCGACCAGATTGAGGCACTGAAGTGGATCAAGAAGAACATCGCCCAGTTTGGTGGCGATCCTGACAATGTGACCATCTTCGGACAGAGTGCCGGTGGTGGCAGTGTGCGTACGCTCTGCGAGAGTCCACTGGCCCGTGGCCTGTTCCATAAGGCTGTGATCATGAGTGCCCAGGGACTCACCATCCCCGATGCCAATGGCAATCCGATCGGTGGCCGTTACAGCGGTGGCACCTTTGCCGATGCTGAGGCCAATGCCAAGAAAGTGTTCGACTGGGCCGGACTTACCGACCTGCAGAAGATGCGTGCCGCCTCGACGGAGACCGTCTTCGCCCTGAACACCCTCTACTACCAGATCAACAACGACGGTAAGCAGGACAACAGCCCGATGGCATTCATGCGTCGCGGTCTGCCCTTCATGCCGATGATCGACGGCTATGTCTGTGTGAAGAGTTTCGACGATGCCACGCGCGAGGGCACGCTCGCAGACGTACCTTATATGATTGGCTTCACCCTGAACGATATGGGCAACATGGCTCCTAACATCGCCGAGTTCTGCAAGGTTCGCCAGCAGAAGGGTGGTAAGGCATGGGCCTATCAGTTTGCCCGTCCGTTACCCGACGATGGTTCCCATCCTGAGGTCACACAGCGTCTGAAGGGTGCCTTCCACTCCTCTGACCTCTGGTTCGTGTTCAAGTCTTTGAAGCACTGCTGGCGCCCCTGGACGAAGGGCGACTGGGATCTCTCGGAGAAGATGCTGACGGCATGGAGCAACTTCGTGAAGTACAGCGATCCCAACGGTCCTCAGGGTGGGGCATGGACTCCCTGCACGGAACAGAGTCCCAAGTTCATGGTGTTCAAGCTCGACGACAAGGACGCTGAGGCCTCCTTCCTCGGCGAGCCCGAGAAGGCTCCCCAGCCTGCCTTCCCCTTCGGAAGATAACGTATGGCGGGAGAGGCGACAACTCTGACGGAGGCTCGTCACTTTTGTCGCCTCTGCACCGCCTTGTCGCTACTACCTAGGATGAAATATGGCAAAAAACTTGTGAGAAGTATAAAAATGCCGTACATTTGCACCAGCAATTACATAAAATGATAAATATATGGCATTAGCAGCAGTTTTGGAATTCGGCGATAACAGCATCAAGCGTTACTCTAAGCAGTACCTGGTGTCTGACTGTCGGTTTTTGTTTGCCCGACCCTTCAATGGGTTCACTCCTGAAGGAAGAACCCGTTGCGAGCGGGTAGAGGTGACGGTGATTGCCCCGGGCAAGGATGATCATGGTCTGATTGAGTGGTTCTCCGCTCAAAGTGTGCAGAACGGACGGATAGTCATTAGCCTGAGCAACGAGGGTAAGGACAGTGAATCCGACACGCAGATCCTCTATTTCGAGGAAGCCAAGTGCTTTTCCCTCTCTGAGTATTATGATATCAGTGTCAACCGTCGCCGGCTCCTGAAACTGGCCATTAGTGCAGAGACCATGGAGATTGATGGTGTATCGCTTCATCGTATTTAAGTATGGCTACATTATATTCAAACGAACTGAAGGCCCTTCTGGTGCCTGAGGATTTCCTGGAGAATCCCATGAGTGTGTTGAAGGAGCAATGTCTGACCGTTCAGCACTTCGACTATCAGTGTGAGCACAAACGCAATGCCTCAGGCGAGGTCTATGGTTCGACGGAGCCAGTAGTCCTGAAGTTCTCAATCCGTGTGAACTCCCCGAGACAGGCGAGGGTGTTTTATAACAATCTGCTCAGCAACAGTGACCACAGTTATTCATTCCTCTTTAATGCCACCTTCAACACCAACCAGCGTCTGAGCAATTGCGAGGACGGTATGGTGGTCAATGGCTACGTGGTGAGCGTGGAAGAGAATTACAGTGCAGGCAAAAACGTGACCGGCGAGGATGAACAGATTCTGCTCGACGTTACAATCATGGTCCGTCGCGTCACTTATCTGGGGCGTGAGGAGCAGTGTCATTATACAAGTGTATTCATTCAGTAAATTCATAATCAGATGGCAATATTAAATCTCACAATCTATGGTGTCGGCATCTCCAAAAAAGCTGATAATACAGTAGAGTCCAATCTTGTCCTTTCTACAGAGGAAACGACAGTTGGGAAGAATGTGTCGGTCGTCAAAAAAGAGGTAGAGTTGACTAATAAGGATAACACAAAGTGTTCTTATTACCTGAGTTTGGTGAATCTCCAGTTCCGTAAGAAAATGTACCAGCCCACTGAGATCAATGCTGAGATATCTGTGGTCCTGAAAAAGTCAGATGATCCCTGGGTGCCCGTGTCACGTTCTGCTATGGAAGAGTTGTTCCTTAAAAAGAAAGTGTCTCTCGTCGACATGCAGGGCGTGACTTCGGAAACGATCCCTGAGTACAAGAAAGTGGGTGAGGATTTCTATGTCCAGTCTGTCCATGTCAAATATAAGTCGGACTACATGCGTGTCATCTTGCGTATTTTCAGTCTCGACAAGGTAATGACACTTGAGAATACCTGTCGTACCTTCGTTGGTAAGAAACTGAAGGCAGGGATTCTTACCAATGAGATCAAGGAATTCGTGGCGCCTTACGACAAAGAAAAGAAACTGGCCTTTGATGCTAACAGCATGAAAAATCTTGCCTATCAGTATAACGGGACTACTACCAGTGAGCATATCTTCCCCTTCCTGGTGCAGTATAACGAGAGCTTCTACGACATGCTGGCCCGTACTACCAACCGCTGGGGTGAATTCATGTATTATGAGAACGGAAAGCTGTTTATCGGCTGTCCTGAATCGACAGCCTATAAGGTGCCTACCACTAAAGATGAATTCAGTCAGCAGCAAGGCGACGTCAAACTGCCATTGCTTGAAAGTATGAGTTATTTTGATGTGGATGAGCAGGAGGCCAGAGGTGATAAGTATGACTGTGGCGCAGGCTATGAGGGCAATATGTTGGATGATCCCATCCGCATTGATCCTAAGAAAATCTCGGGAAACCTGTTCTGTTGGGGCGGTAAGTTGGATAAAGTAGTGATGAAGAAGTTCTCCAGCTTCTTCAAGAACGATAAGAACATCCCGACTTTTTTAGGCGGTGAGCTGTTTAACGATCTGTATGACCTTGCCAAGCAGGGTAGTGACGTCTCAAGTTCCAATAATGATCGTGAAGATGCGTTCTTCACTGACGAAAAGAAGAAGCTGGCGGAGCCTGAGCAATACGGCGAACACGATTTTGGGAAAAAGGGAGATGAAGATAAGGCGATGAGCTTTAACCCATTCTCTGAGATAGGTTCCAAATATGATAAGGCAAAGTATTTCAACATCTTGAAGAATGAGATCAGCGCCGGCAAAGATGCTGTCTGCATCAATTTCGACACCAGTTATCCGAATCTGAAGCTGGGGCAGATCATCGAAGTATATGCCCAGCAGTATATTGTAACGCAGATTGACTGTCTGACCAATATCCCCATAAAGCTAAAGGACGACCTGTGGGTGGTCAGCTCCGATAAGGCCGACTATTCCTTTCAGGTGTACGCTTTAGCCAAGCAGGCCAACCAATTCTGTCCCACGGTGATTCCAGCCGGTCACGTCAGGTTGGCTGATCCTCAAATCGCCACTGTGACCGATGCCGGGGATCCCAATGACAGCGGGCGAGTCCGCGTAATGTTCTCCTGGCAGGATATCAAGAAAGATGAGGATGATAAGATTACTGATGACACCAAGAAAATTTCTTCTCCTTGGATTCAGTTCGCTGCCAATGCGGGTGGTCAGAAAGGTATCATGGGCAAGCATTACGAGGGCGATAAAGTCTTTGTGGGGTTTGTCGATGGTAACGTGGAGCGCCCTTACGTGATGGGTGCTATTTCGAAAGGTGCCGGTGCGGATATACACTGTGCGACAGCCGGCGGCCATCAGCTGAAGATCAACGACGATGCAGCAGGCATCATGAGTTTCCTGACGGGAATGTTTTCACCGGCTTGGGGGTCATTCTCTGACTTTATCCCAGGCATGGGCGACCTGAATCCGTTTAGCAGTGCCAAGAACAATCTCGCTTTGGCCGGTGGTTTTGAGTTGTCCGACAATTATGGCCTGTACAAGATCTCAGGTTCTACTGACAGCCGTGAGGTGAATATTGCGTCTCCTTGGGGCGATGTGAACATCAACGCCTTTACGGGTATCACGATCTCCGCGCCTAACGGTGACGTCACCATCAAGGGTAAGAATGTGAGGATTGAGGCGGGCAATAACCTCGACCTTGTCTCAGGCACGAACGTCGGTTATAAACTTTGGAAATCCAAGAACGACGAGAAAGCGTTCTCCGGCGCGACCCTCGCCGTATCCATGGCGGCACTTGTCGCTAAAAAGCTGGCAGAGAAGTTCATACAGGTAGTCGACCTGTCGATGGTCAGGTCCGTCGTCGAGGTCGTGATGCGGCCTATGGAGGGCGCGCTGACCGTGAAGTCAAACAGATTCCTGAAACTGGAGTCTGGCGACAAGGAGTGTGAGTATCCGAAGCTGGCCTTCAACGAGGAGAAGAAGATGGCCCTGCTGAATGCGGAAGTCAAGGATTCCATCCTCTCAACCGTCGGCTCTGGGGCGAACTTGAGTGTCGGAGATGGTACCGTCACACTGATCAATGCGGCCGATGCCGTGGCGAAGGATCTGTGTACGCGATTCATGGAAAAGTACAACGCCTGTGTTGATAAGAAAGAGGAGTTTAATGTTCTTGTCAGGGAATTGACGAGATGGGCAGATGACAACACGAAAGCCGTTTGCAATACCTATGACGAGATGAAGAACGACCTGTGGAAAGAGACCGATCTTGACAAGAAGTTTGAGGAGGACAAAGTCGGCATCAAGGATGATAACGTGAAGATCTCTGACCGCATCAGCAGATTGTCCGATGCCAAGAGCCTTGTAAGTGATGCGTGCTTTGCACGTCTGAAATCCAATTTCCAGGGTTCGGACTTCAAGCGCTATAAAATGATTATTGGCAAGAGGAGAATGATGCGTTTGGCCGTCATCAGTGCGGCGAGAGATCTGCGGAAAGCAATCTGCGACCTGTATATGCTGGAGATGAAGCAAGAGGATGTCAACAAGCATTTCTCCTGGTATTGGACGACGATGCCGAAGGACTTTAAGAAGAAGATGCTGAAGGCGGTAAGTAAGGAGAAATGTCCGAATGCTCCTGTTTACAAGATTAAAGACATCAAGAAGAAACTGAGCTCCCGTATGCGGAGTATGCCCAACACCCAAAAGTATATGAAGCGGCTGATTGCCATGAACCTGTTGGAAGAACTGGGCTTTACCGATGACATGCGTAAGAAAGTCAATGGTGCCGTCGTGGCCAAGCCGAATGCTTCGACTCTGTCTCCAGCCAACGCAGGTAACATCATGCATGACGTGACGTGGAGGAAATACGTCATGAGCTTGAGTGGCGTTCCGCCCATCAGCAAGGCCACCGACACGTTAGGCGGTGCGGTGAAAGGCGCGGTGAAGGGCGTTATCGACGACATGTACGAGACAGCGAACCTCAAGAAATCTTATCATGAGTGGTATGCATGGGGCGACGGCAAAAAGGGTAGCATCCTGATCGGTTCGGCCGACGACACCTTCGAGCTCCGCGGAAATGAATTCAAGAAGGTGGAAGATGTCTTGAAGCCCTCACTCAAGAGTCTTAACGGGTCAACGCTTGACGATTCGGAAAAGGAGAAGGTTGAGGCATTCGTCAAGAAGATAAAGGGCGCATTGATCAAATTTTAAGAAGTTGAATCATGGGATATATATTTGATAATTGGAAGACCTTACTGGATAATTTCCAGAAGTGTGTGGAGAAGGATCTGGAAGAGATCCATCAGCAGAAGGCTGAGGTCCAGCAGATCAAGGTGGACATCATGAACCGGCTCGACAGCGGAATCTTCTACCGCGACGACAACCGTATCGTCATATCAGCGCCGGAGATCGTGATTGGCAATGTCGATAAGAGCGGCATGCTGCATGGCGGCGCACAGGGACGCGTGATCATTAAGGGCAGTGAAGTGGCCCTGGATGGCGTCGGCGAGTCGGGACATATCGTCAGCCGTGCGCCCAGCATCCGCCAGATTGCCGTAGATCCGGGAGTTGACGGCATGGAGGATGTGGTTTGCGAAACCTCGGAAGTCATCTCCCAGGCCTGTGACATCGTGCTGCACAGCAGCGATGCGAAGGATGCCTTCTCCGCGATTCCCGTTCCGGCGGGGAAAGGTGGCATCAACATCCATGCCGACAATCATCTTAATCTGGAAGCGGCAGTGTCTGCTGAAGGCCGTATGAAAGCCATAGAGGGTGCCATTAATGATCTGTCGGAAGAGAGCAGCGATCTTAAGCAGCAAATGGAGGGACAGAAGAAGGTCGTCGATGATTGCTTCTCCAAGATGACCAAGCTGTTGGATGATGAGCAGAAATGGAATGTCGAGGATAATTTTACCTCGCGTGTGAACCTCCTTGACATTGAGGAGATACATGAGGAAATGGAATCCATGCTGCCGACGCTGTACCAGGCCACTCAGACCTTTATCCATCTCGTATCCCAACTGGCCGAGGTGAACCGCCGTAAGAAGGCGCTTGAGGCTGAAAAGAAAGAGATCAAGACCGGTGATGACTTTAAGAAGAATACCACGGGCGCCACGATGAACATCGTAGCAGAGACCATCAATATCGCTTCTGCCGACGGTGATGGCAACACCCATACCAACCCCGAGGCCGGCATCAGCGTCGTCACCCCGAGAATCGGTGTATCCATGGAGGATGACAGTGGTAAACTGGTCGAAGACGGTGGCCTCTCCGTGAATGCTCAGAACATATCTTTCACTACGGTTAATTCCACTGACGGTAAGGAGTTCCCAGTAGTCGGAAACGTGGAAATCCGCTCAAAGAACATCAATCTGGAAGCAATCGACTATCAGAGTGATGACAAGGGCATGAAGGAGAAAGAGCTCACGAAGGATAGTAAGATTACGATGACCGCTAAGACCGTTGAGGTGGCTACCACGAACCCGAAGAATATCGAGCGCGACGATAACGGCAAGCTCACCAAGGGCGAATACACCGCCGAGGGCGATGTGATCTTCAGGTCGAAGACCTTCGCGGTTGAGAGCCTCGACTATGAGGTGAAGGACGGCAAGCTCGAGACCAAGGCCCTGACGAAAGACGGTAAGGTCTCTGTACGTGCTGAGAAGACCGCCTTCCTCGCTGCCGATGCGGAAGGTAAGGCTACCGGTAGCTTCAGTGTTAACGCAAAGGCTGTAGATTTGAAGTCGATGAATGTCGACAAGCAGAAGC
The DNA here is from genome assembly GCA_900316445.1 of uncultured Prevotellaceae bacterium. Taxonomy (GTDB): domain Bacteria; phylum Bacteroidota; class Bacteroidia; order Bacteroidales; family Bacteroidaceae; genus Prevotella. The sequence goes on from ONCZ01000027.1 coordinate 32,248, forward strand.
TCACCGATGACAAGTTGGCTGAGGGCAGCACCATGACGCTCGTCTCTGAGAAGATGTATGTGGGTGCCAAATCCAAAGACATCAAGAGTAAGAAATTCCAGCTTGTATCCGAAGAGATGGGCCTCTTTGCCGACAAGACCTTCGAGGCTCAGCAGGGCGACGGCAAAGCCGTGCTCCAGCTCGATGGCGGCAACGCCTCGGTGGGCGGCAGCAAGACGCAGGTCTACGGCGACACCACCATCAACGGCAAGACTGAGGTCAAGGACGAGCTCAAGGCTCCGAAAGCTACCGTCGACAACCTGGAGGCAAAGACCAGTTTCAAGTCGAAGAACATCAGCGACGGCATCGCCGTTCCCGGTGCCGCTGGTGGCGGCAGCCTGAGTGCGAAGCTGAAGACCGAGGACGCACCAAAGGAAAAGTAAAAAGTAAAAATGAACAGATATGAGAAGATCGATTATAAAAGAGTTTGACCAGTTGGGCGAGTCGCTGAGCAATCAGAGTGCCCAGTTTGCCTATCGCATGAAGAATCTCTGCGTGAAGGCAGAAGAGGTGGCACTGCTGCCTGTAGAGATACTGATAGAGGGAGAGTTCCAGAAACTGGAGTCATGTGCCACGATCGGCAAGAAGGACGACTACAGTTTTATGGTGTTCCCGAACTATGAAGAAGATCTGGAAACCATGGCGAAGGGAATCTTCAGGGTTCATCCGGAATTCAAGCAGAAGATCGGGAGCATGCAGGTTGACAGCGTCGATGAAGCCGGCAAGAACAAGTCGATGGATGTCCATTACATCCTGCTGACGATGCCAGAGGTGGACGACGACCGTTACGACGTGTTGAAAGACGGCGTGAAAGTCTGTTATGAAGAGTGCAAGGCCCGCATGGAAGTGCTCAACCGCAAGGCCGATGCCAAGTTCGCCGAGCTGACCATCGGAGATACTGACGAGGATGTCAAAAAACTGAAGGCAGCCCGTGAGAAACTCAACGAGCAGTGGTATGGTCATCGCGACAAACTCTACAATGAGAAGCTCCAGGAGATTGAAGAGGCTCACAACAAGTGGCTGGCTGAGCGTGGCGAGGAGGAGCGGAAACGCATGGAGGATGAGGCTTCCCATAATGACGATGTCGCACTGTCCATGAGAATGACCCCTGAAGAAGACTAGGAATCATAAAAAAATCACTGTCTGGATTAAACCTTTCCGTAGGCAGTGCGTCTAAGGGATAGTTATCAACTTAATTAATCACTTTTAAAATTTACAACAGACAATGAAAAAATTAATGATGATGGTTGCCATGCTGGCAGTTTCTTTCGCTATGCAGGCACAGACAAAGTTCCACGACGTCGAGCTCAATGAGGCCAAGGGTGCCGTGAAGTGTATCAAGAGCAACAGAATGGGTCAGGACATCGTGATCAACTTCACCCAGGACGGCAAGATGTCGCAGGAGGGTATGAGCGATGCCAAGTACGATGCCGACGGCTATCTGCAGTCTGCCAAGATGTCGATGATGGGCAACGAGATCGAGATCAAGTACAAGTGGGAGAACGGCCGTGTGGTAAGCCAGAAGATGAACGTGATGGGCAACGATATGGAGGTGAAGCGTACTTACAACGACGACGGCACCCCGAAGGCTGACATCATGGACATGGGCGGCAACTCGATGGAGTCACCCTACACGAACTACAAGTTCGACGACAAGGGTAACTGGATTAGCCGCTCAGGTGAGATGATGGGCCAGACTATGGAGCAGACCCGCATCATCGAGTACTACGAGTAGTTTTTGTTTGATATTAAATAAGGGGGAGCCGATCGGCGAGGGCACTGAAAAAGTCCCACCTGCCCCTTTTTAACACTTGAATTCTGCACATAGTCTGTATAATATTTGGCTATGTGCGGATTTTTTTGTACCTTT
>ONCZ01000127.1 GCA_900316445.1 uncultured Prevotellaceae bacterium
ACAAGATAATTATGCTTTTAAATGTCAAACGGATAATGTTTGTTAATATGTTCTATTTTTCTTCTCTTTTATTTGGAGATTAAGACAGAATCTGTCCCCACGGCTAATGAACTCGATTAATTGATGCTGACAATTATTTAAACGTCATTAAACATTGGCTGTCACAACAGTAGATTTCTGTCGATTTAATTCCACCATTACGCCTGAGCCCTGAACTCCTGCGGTGTCTTGCCAGTCTGCTTTTTAAACATGCGACTGAAATACTGTGGGTACTCGAAACCGAGGGAGTAAGCTATCTGGCTGACGGTGTCGGTGGTCGTGGTGAGGCGGTGGCGGGCCTGAGCGATGAGGTGCTGCTGGATGAGCTGCTGCGGACTATTGCCCGTCTGGGCTTTTACGAGGTCGCCGAAGTAGTTGGCCGAGAGGTTCAGCGCGTCTGCGAAGTAGCGCACGGTGGGCACTCCCTGACGTGCGGCTAGGCCTCGGGCAAAATAGTCGTCGAGCAGGACGGTGAAGCGCTGCATGAGCTGGCTGTCGACGGGTTCGCGGGTGATGAATTGGCGGTCGTAGAAGCGCACGCAGTAGTTCAGAATCAGGGCGACGTTCTGCGCCATCAGCTGGCGGGTGTGGCGGTCGATGCCGCGTTCCAACTCTGTCTCGATGTTGCCGAGGATGTCGTGCAGCTGCTGGCGCTCACGCTCCGATACGTGCAGGGCCTCGTTGACTGAATAGCCGAAGAAGGTGTAGGGCGACATCGATAATCCCTGCATCAGTGCCGGCGAGAAGATGAGCATCACGCCCTGGTAGCTCTGTTCGAGCGTGCCCAGCTCAACGTCGTGGTCGGGGGCGAAGAAGAGCAGCGTGCCGTTGTCGTAGTCGTACTCGTTGCGCCCGTAGCGCACGGTGCCGCAGCGTGCATCCTTGTAAACCACGCAGTAGAAGCCAAACGTATAGCGGGTGTTGCCAAACGAGCTGCAATCAGCAAGGTCGTCGAGATGGATGACCTCAATGAGCGGATGGCGGACATCGTCACGTCCGAGGGCATGCATGAATGCCGACACGGTGGGGAAATGGATTTGTCTTATCTTCATGGCGCAAAGATACAAATTTTTTCGCAGATAATGACTATCATCCTACATTTTCTATCTTCACGGTGTCCAACTCTTGCTGATAAATCACGCCACGCTCCTTCGAGAAGAAATCAATTGTCAGGGCGGCGAGGGCTACAAGGATGAGCGCAAGGGCAGATGCTCGGAGCCAGGGCTTATCGCAGAAGGTGAACACGCAGACAGCGATGACCATCATGACGGCAGAGACGATGATGGTCTGCGGATAGATCTTCATGAAAGCAGCCACGCGAGCCTTCTCGCTCTCCAGAAACTTCTCAGGCGACTCCTGGTATTGTTCCACGAACTGCTTGCTCCGCTGATGATTATTATAGGCTAATGCAGCTCCTCCTCCGATAAAGATTACCGCCACCACCGTCAATGGCAGAATGATGGCGCGAGCCGACTCCGACGAGCCCCAACGCCATGCCACAAGGGCCAGCAGGAGGCATACCACGCCTCCTGCAACCATTGCCAGATCCTCCTGAATTTCGCCAGTCAACCATTTGTTGGTATAGTCAATCAGTTCCATATTATCTACAATTATAACCGCCGTCAACGTTGAGGATGGTACCTGTCAGGAATTTGTTGTCGGGACTAGCCAGATAATAGATAGCCAGGGCAATGTCCTGCACCTCGCCCATGCGATTCATCGGATGGATGGCAGCAATGCCCTTCTCATCATAAGCCCCAGCCTCGATAGCGTGCTTCAGGATGTCGGTCTTGATGGCACCGGGAGCAACGGCGTTGATGCGGATACCTTGCTGGGCGTAGTCGATGGCAGCAGCCTTGGTCAGTCCCACCACGGCGTGCTTAGTTGCGCAATATTGTGCGGTGTAAATCAGTCCGTTGAGTCCTGCGATAGATGCCAGATTGACAATCGTGCCACCGCCCGTCTTCAGCATGGCGCGGATGGCATACTTCATGCCGTAATAAACGCCCAGGACGTTGGTGTCCAGCTGCTGCTTGAACTCGTCCGTCTCGGTGTCAGCCAGCGGTGCGGCACCCAGCGAGATGCCAGAGTTGTTGACAATGCTGTCCAGCTTGCCGAACTTGGCCACCGTCTGCTCGATGACCTGAGCCACCTGCTCCTCGTTCGTCACATCCAACTGGAAGAAGGTCATATCCAACCCCTCGTTCTTGGCTTCCTCGACGAATGCCTGACCCTTCTTTTCACTTCTACTTGTAATAACCACATTCCAACCGTTCTTTGCAAACTGGTAAGCCGTAGCCTTACCGATACCTGTTGTACCACCCGTAATGATAATTGTTCTCTTCATAACCGCAATTTTTTT
>ONCZ01000081.1 GCA_900316445.1 uncultured Prevotellaceae bacterium
TAAGCAGCAGATGCTTGCCGAGAAGCAAGCACAGCTTAACGGCATGGAAAGACGCGTTCAGGCAGCACAAGCCAAAGCACAACAGATTGAGCTGGCTGTCCACTCTGCCATCAATGAAGTGTCACCTGCGCGTATGCTGGCAGCAGAGGTCTTCATTGACGAATTGTACTATTCCATGCTCGACGTTTGGAACAAGACCAGAACCACAGTTCCTGAGGATGACTACATGGACAAGAGTTTCGCTGGTGCGGCATTGTCTGCCCCAGCCAAAGTTTTCAAATGTGGACTCTTGCTCTTCCTTGGTTTTGTCAACGATGCTACCACCTTTGCCGAGAGTAATGGCGGTGGTGGCTGTTCGCAGTCAGATCTTCCCTGGCGTGACCGTGACGAGGAGGATGCCGCTTACATGCGTCGCTGCATGTTCTGCGCCCAGAAGATGATGAAGCCCAAGGGCGGCTACAAGGTCAAGAAAGGAGGCGGATTGAGCCTGCATTAGCAGAAACGTCCTGAAGTGGACGAGCTTGCTCGAACAAGCAATTTTTCTCTATAAAGTGCATAGCCTAATATGCAGTTGATGAAATCAACGTGCGGAGGGTCAAGACCCAGTGTCAGCAAGCTGAGTTTGATACTGCAAAGGCTTGCACTATTATAGTCCAACAGTTTGAAGTATAACGCACTTTATATCGAAGATTCTATGAAACAGAAGAAACCGCAGATCTACACCGTCACCATGGCTCAGCTGCTGATGGATTGGCGCACATCACAGGGCATCTCTCGCTACGAGGTTTCCAAGAACACAGGTGTGAACATCAACACCGTCAAGCGTCTCGAAGAGGGCGAAGGTGGTGTGACTTTCGAGGATGGCTTCCGCTACTTCGTTTATGCCGAGAACCACAAGTCGAAACCTAACCTCATGAAGAAGTTCCGTGAAGCAATGGCATCTTATCAGTCCGAACAGGAGCAGGCAAGCGTTGTCATCGCACAACAGAAACAGCGCAGGTTAGAAAACCTTCGTAGCGACTTTGAGCGCAGGAAAATAGAGAACACTACCCGACAATCTGTCCAGATGGAGATGTCCGAGAAGCTCACATCCATGACCACTGAGCATGATGCCAAGATAAAGAAACTGGAAACGGAACTTCTGGAGGCTCGTGATCAGATTGCTGCCATGCAGAAGGAACAGCAGGAAGTCGCAGAAAGGCACAGCAAAGAACTGGAGGAAGCGAAGCGTCAGGGCGCAGAAGAGGAACAACAGAAGTTCGCCAATATGAGTTGGCTGGAGCGCATCCAGAAGAAGTGAATGCTTCGACTATATCAGCCATCCTATCATATAAAATTATTGCTGTCCGGTAAAACTTTTATGATTTGATAAATTTAGGGCTGGTACTCACATGAAGTATCAGCCCTTTTGGTTATCTTTGCTTTCACCACAAAAACAAATGTCATAACCATGGGCAAAGATAGTCATTTTACCGGACAGCCGGTGTATAGTCAGGTATTAAAATTGCTTGATCGAGAGAAAAACATGCAAATTAGTCGAAAAACAGCGGGTAGCGAGGCCTACGTGAAGCGTTTAGATGGCTACCAGCATCTCGTAATCATGCTTTTCGGCATATTGAAACACTTTGATTCTCTGCGTGAACTGGAGATAGGAATGAAGGCAGAAGCGCACAAGCTCCAACATCTTGGCCTTGACTATCTTATACGCCGCAGTACGCTAGCAGAGGCCAATATCCGTCGTCCACAGGAATTCTTTGCCGGGGTGTATGCGTATCTGCTGGAGAAGTATGCAAAGTTTTTAGCGGACAGCCGCCCTCCCAAGAGCTATAAGGGACAGACACATGAACCGAAGGACTGGGAAAAGCTACTCTATATGATGGATTCCACCACCATAACCCTCTTTGACAATATACTCAAAGGCGTAGGCCGTCATCCAAAGTCTGGCAAGAAGAAGGGAGGCATGAAAGTGCATACCGTTATGAAGTATCATGTAGGTGTGCCTATGGTCGTACAGCTCACATCGGCAGCGAAGCACGACCATTACCTGCTTAAGGAGGTACATCTGCCCAAAGGATCCAATCTCGCCATTGACCGAGCGTATATAGACATCGCACAATTTCAGCGACTTTCGGAAGAAGGTGTTTGTTATGTCACGAAAATGAAGAAAAACCTCAAATACGAGGTGCTTGAGTCTGTGACGTATGTGAATCCTAAGGGGTTTGTTACTCATATTGACCAGAAAGTGCGCTTTACCCGAGGAGAACTGACGCACGATGCACGCAGGGTCGAGATTTTCGAAGAAAAGAAGAAGCCTGTGGTGTTGCTGACGAACAACTTTAATTTCTCTGTAGAGGATATTTCCGAGATTTACCGGCTTCGTTGGGCCATTGAGTCACTTTACAAACAGCTGAAGCAGAATTTTCCACTCCATTTCTTCTATGGTGATAGCATCAATGCCATACAGATACAGACATGGGTGGTGCTCATTGCCAACTTGCTAATCACAGTCCTCTCGCGCAACATAAAACGCAACTGCGCTTTCTCTCAAGTCGTGACAATGGTACGTCTGACGCTCATGTACTACATCGACTTCATAAGTTTTATGGAAAATCCAGATAGAACATGGGAAAACATACTTGCCAGAGAAACTCAGAAAGGGCCTCCACTGCCAACACTTTTTGATTAGGGGGCTTACTTTTGGGGAAATGTTACCCGAAGGCAGTATTTACTTGGCTCCGGGCAGATAATTTATGCTGTTTTGAGTTTTACCGGACAGCAATATTTTGAATTAATCCGTCAGTCAGGACGGTATACAAAACTACAAAAAAGCCCCCGAAAAGCAATCGCTTTATGGGGGTCATTTCTATTTTGCCGCAAAGGGTCAATCATTTTGTGCCCGCTGGGGTCAACGCCGCTTGCCCTCGGGGGTCAAATGTGCGCGGCTTTTCCATACAATATATTCCCGTAACCTACTATAGTGATGGACGTACTGGCAATGACATTCAATACCTGACGCGCGACGAGATCATAGCAGACGTGCTACGTGAGTACGAACGATACCTGAGTATCATTGCTGACGAACGTAAGTCAATGATGTTTGTAGACAAAGGGGATATCATCCAGTATATGAAAAAATAACCTTGAAAGTGGTTCCTGCATCCACTTGCGACGAAACAGTAATACGGGCACCCATCCGTTCAAAAATACTCTTCGCCAATGCCAGTCCGATGCCTCTACCACTAATCGAACCGATATTTGAAGCACGGTAGAAAGGCTGAAATATGCGATTAATATCCGCATCAGGTATGCCTATGCCCCGATCCTGAATAATGAGCTCTGGTTGACGGATGGTGATCACAACAGGATTGCCATCCGAATACTTCACAGCATTGCTTACCAGATTATGAATGGCAATGTGAAGCAGTTCACTATCGGCTTTTATCTGGAAATCACGAGCAATCTGGAGTTGTACGTTGTCCGTACACTCCCTCTCAAGGATTTCTGACAACAGAATCCATTGCAAATTATCAGTATCAATTCTGCCATTACGTGCATGAGAGAACTGCAACAATTCTTTCATAATAACAATGATACGACCAGTTTCCTGCTGAATACGTCTGAGGATTGTTTTATACTCTTCAGGCTGACAGTTCATCATCAAAGCCACTTCACATTCGCCCTGTATAGCTGTAAGCGGGTTATTGATCTCATGCGAAGCATTATTAACGAACATTTTCTCTGCCTGATAGTCTTTATCAATACGGTCAAGCACACGCGAGGCATATAGCCGACTAATGAGGTAAAGCACAAAAGCAGCTAAACCTACCAATATCAGCAAACCTATTAGCAACGTCCTATTGATATCATCAATAAAGGGATTACGACTAAGTACCAGTACTGCAAAAGTACCCGTGTTATCATAATAAACAAAAGCTGTTCCTACCTCCTGCCCTTCTTTGAAATTGATAACCTGATTGGCGAATAGTCGTTCTATCTCATCAGAGTCCAAATAGCATGAAAGTTGCTTGACGGCAGCATCGCGGTCAGCAATATTGATAAACAGTTCCTTTGACGTAGGAATGGAGTTTTGTTTGCGAAGTACCACGTTATGATATCTCACAGGATCAAGCTCATCTTCTGAGAATTTCTCCTCAGCCAAAGCGTGAGCTTTCTCTTCCAGATAACTGTAATAGATATCCTCTGTATAACGAGAGGCACAGATATAGAAGATGATGGCAGTGATAACGACCAGCCCGATAGTTATCCCTGAATATAGTACCGATATCTTTTTACCTATTTTCATTTTCTCAGGCAATATCCAATCCCTACCACTGTCTGTATCATCTTCTTCTCGAATCCATCATCAATCTTCTGACGAAGATATCTGATGTAGACATCCACGATATTGGTTTTTGTGTCAAAATCCTTATCCCAGACATCTCTCAGTAATTGCCGGCGTGATAATATCTCACCCTCGTGATCCATCAGATACTGCAATAGTCGGAACTCCTTGATACTAAGTTCCCACTCCTGATTACCTCGGAATACCTTAAGCGACGAGGCGTCCAGTTGCAGTTCACCGCAGGAGGTCTGCCCTTCTTCTCTGGAATATTCAGTTCTGCGCAACAATGCCTGGATACGAGCCAGCAATTCCATAAACTTAAACGGCTTCGATATATAATCATCGGCTCCTGCATGGAGTCCCATCACAATATCGTCGGTAGTATCAAGGGCTGTCAGCATGAGAACGGGCGTTTGGTAGCCGAAGAGTTCCCTGTATCGTTTGCAGATTTCAAGCCCCGACATACCAGGCATGCGGATGTCCAGCATGACGAGATCATAGGCGCTGCCCGTCTCGAGCAATCGCCATGCCTCATTACCATTATCAACCACAGTTACCTCGTAGTCGAAGTTTTTTAATCCTCTACTCACGAAATCAGAGATATTCTCCTCGTCTTCTGCCATCAGAATATGTTTCATGCTGCAAATATAATCATATTTTCCGAATATTCACCCTTTTATATACAAATTCTACGAATAATGGGAATACAAACAGGGTAAATGTCGTCGCCCCAATCAATCCTCCGATGATGACTATTGCCAGCGGGCGCTGACTCTCACTGCCAATGCCATGACTCAATGCTGCAGGTAACAATCCCAAAGTAGCCATCATTGCAGTCATGAGTACTGAGCGGATACGTGAATGCATACCTCTCTCTACTGCCTCCTCCAACGGATAGCGATGACGTATGAAGTGCTTGATATCCATAATCATTATGACGCCGTTTTGAATGCAGATGCCAAACAGGCAAATAAAGCCTATACCTGCAGAAATAGAGAAATTAAAACCTGTCAAGAGCAATATCAAGATGCCGCCTACTGCTGCAAATGGAACATTGCTTAATACCAGTGCAGCATCACGGGCATTGCCGAAGAGCACATACAGGATACCAAAGATCAGCAGGATACTGATGGGCACCACTTGAGCTAAGCGACTGGTGGCACGCTTCTGGTTCTCAAAATCGCCACTCCATTCAATTTTATAGCCTGCAGGCAACTTAATGTTCTGTTCTACCTTCATACGACTCTCATCTACAGCCGATCCCATATCTCTGTCACGCACGGAGAATTTCACCGCACAATAACGTGTATGGTTCTCCCGATAAATGATAAGCGGACCAGTAATCGTCTTGATGGTAGCCAGTTCACTGATAGGAATCATCTGACCGTTGTCTGTTGGTACTTTTATCTTACCGATACTCTCTTCATTATCACGGAATGGTTTGTCATAACGCACTACCAGATTGAACTTACGCTCCTCTTCATATACCTGCGATGCAGCCTTGCCACCGATAGCCATCTCGATAATACTTTGAATATCATCCTTGCTCACACCATAACGAGCCAGTCTGTCTTCATCAATATTGATTTGCAGTTCAGGCTGTCCGATATTGCGTATTACTCCTAAATCAGCAATACCACGGATAGGTTTCATGACTTTATATATCTCTTCGACTATGCGTTCTGTCTCATGCAAGTCATTACCATATACTTTGGCAACGATAGCCCCCTTCACGCCACTAACCGCTTCTTCTACATTGTCGGATATAGGCTGTGAGAAGTTAAAATCTATACCGGGATATACGCTCAGTCGTTTATTCATATCCTCCACCAGCTGTTCTTTGCTGCGACCCGTTTTCCACTCGCTTTCCGGATTCATCTTTACAAACAATTCTATGTTATAGAAACCTGTTGCATCAGTACCATCATTGGGGCGCCCAGTTTGAGTCATCACCTGGCTTACTTCTGGGAACGAACGCAAGATTGTTCTAAACCTATTAGCCAACTTCACGCTTTCCTCAAGCGATACACTCTGAGGAAGTGTAGCACGTGCATAGATTGAGCCCTCGTTCATCTGCGGCAGGAATTCTGAACCCAAAAAGACAAAAGCCGAGATGCCTGCCACCATACAAGCAGATGCAATGGCAATAGTACGCTTTCTGTGACGGTGGCAGAGTATGAAGAATGCATCAAAGTGTCTGTAAATCCATTCCATGAAACGATTCTTCTTCTCAGCTATATTCTTTCTAAGCATCATCGATGATAGCACAGGCACAAGAGTCAGTGTGAAGATCAAGGCACCAAGCAAAGCAAATCCCAATGTATAGGCTAGCGGAGAGAACATCTTGCCCTCTACTTTCTGAAACGAGAATATTGGTAACAAAGCTGTGATAATAATCAGTTTCGAGAAGAATACCGACTTAGCCTTACCACGGGCGGTAGTACGGATTACTCCCATCTTGCTACGCCTGTTGAATGCTTCCATACCGATACTACGAGCTTGGGAGGATAGCACAACGAACAAAGCCTCAACCATCACCACGGCACCGTCGATAATAATACCAAAGTCAATGGCACCCATCGAAAGAAGATTGGCACTCATGCCATTCAGATGCAGACAGATGAAAGCAAAGAGCAGTGCCAATGGAATAACACTGGCCACGATAACCGTAGAACGCCAGTCGCGCATAAAAAGGAATACTACAAGGGTTACAAGAAGAATACCCTCTATGACATTATGGAAAACGGTATTGATGCTCAGATTCACCAGGTCTTCACGATCATAGAATGGCATTATATGCACATCCTTGGGCAAATCCTCGTCTTGTATCTCTGTAATCTTGTCTTTCAGAGCTGCAATAACCTGCTCAGGATTTTCTCCTTTTCGCATTACCACAATACCCTCAACAACATCGTTTTCATTTTCACGGCCTACCTGTCCTAAACGGGGTTGACAGGATTCATGTACCTTGGCCAGATGGCGCACCAGAATAGGTGTTCCGTTGATCTTCTTCACAACGATATTGCCTATTTCCTCAGTGTTGTTAATCAGGCCGATACCTCGCACCACATAAGCCTGTGAGTTCCGTTCAATAACGTCACCACCCACATTCACATTACTATTGGCTATAGCCTGAAACAGTTCCAGACTACTGATACCATAAGTTGCCAGTTGGTTTGGATTGACGCTCACCTCATAGCTTTTCACTTCACCTCCAAAACTGACGATATCTGCAACGCCAGGCACGCTACGCAGTTTGCGTTCTATCAACCAGTCTTGCAGTGTTTTCAATTCGCGCACACTACGCTGATCACTTGACAGTGTGTATCGGAATATCTCACCTGTAGGCCCCGACAATGGCTGCACATCAGGGGCTATGCCTTCAGGGAGATCGGCATCATTTATCATGTTGTACACTTGCTGACGTGCAAACTCGTCATCAACATGGTCTTCAAATACCACTGTGACTACCGACAATCCAAAAAGGGTGGTACTGCGTATATCTGTCTTCTTCTGAACCGAGTTCATCGCAATCTCTATGGGGATTGTGACAAACTTCTCTATTTCTTCTGCCGAACGGCCAGGCCATTGTGTGATAATGGTAACCTTGGTATTTGTCACATCAGGGAATGCATCTACTGGCGTATTCCTAAAACTAAATACCCCCAGAGCCACGACCACCATAGTCAGGCAAAGTATCAGGTATTTACGTTTTAGTGAGAATGATATGATAGAATCTATTAGTTTATTCATGACTTGTATCTGCGTTAAAGTACAACAATGCATTCTTGGTGACCACTTTTTCACCGATATTTACCCCAGACTTCAGAAAACTATAGCCCGTAGATTCATGGGCTATATCAACTTCTCTACGCTCATAAATATCTTTCCCTGTTGCAACCATTACATAGTTGTGTCCACCATCAAAGATAACGGCTGAAGAAGGTACTACGGGCATCTTCTGACTATGGTCTGACATACTGACATGCACACAGGCAAACATGCCTGGCTTGAGATTTCCTTCAGGATTGTCCAAGACAATACGCAGCTTTAAGGTCTTGCTCTCACTGTCTAGTACACTGTATATTTTATCTACCTTGCCTTTATATTTCATGTCGGGATATGCCATCATTGTTATTGTGGCACTGGCCCCTTGATGCACCTTGGCAATGTCACTTTCATATACGTCAGCAATAACCCATACCGTTCGCAAATCCGCTATTTCTATTGCTGCTTCATTATTATTGTCTTCGCTCACATACGAATCATTATATATGTTTTTATTGATAACATAACCCGAAATGGGAGCTATCAACTTGGCTTCCGATTGATGGCTATAACCATTGATAGCTGCCACGTCCTGCAGACGCGTGTATTCTGCTTTCGCCATGTGAACACGTTCGCGTGCTTCTGTCAGTTCCTTATCAGAAGCCATACCCGCACTGTGCATGTCGACCTGCATATCATACTCACGTTGCGCCAAACGCAGTTCCGTCTCAGCATCGTTCAGACTTTTTATATAGTCGGCAGCCCCCTCACTATACACAGTGGCTAGTAACTGTCCCTTGTTTACCCTATCACCAACCTCTGCAGTAACCCCCTTCACCCTACCCGTACAGGGTACAAAGATTTTGCGCACCAAGGCTTCGTCGCACATCACATCACCATTAAGTATCAGTTCATCGTCGATATTTCCCAGCACCACTGGTTCTGTGGAAGTCACTTGTTGTTTCTCTATTTCTGCCATCTGTTTCTCTACATCGGCCTGCTGGTTTTTATCGTTACAAGCAGTCAACAACAGAATACCAGCCATCATTATCACACCTTTCTTCATTATCCTATTATATATTTATTAAGTTCTTCATTACTTTTCATAAGTTGGGCCTTGGAATCCGCTAATTGGAACAAGGTCTCTCGGAAACTGCCATACAGGTCTACAAACTCTATCACCGAGATATGTTGTTTCATAAACTGATCTTCTGCAGCAGTCAACAACTGATCTAAGTCTGTCGAGAGTTTATCTTGCAGATCCTCAACCAGTTTCAGCATCACTTTCGTCGTATTATAATGCATCATAACCGTTTCCATCAGTTCTTTCTCTTTGGCCTCTCGCTCCAATACTGATTGGGCATATTGCGCCTTAGCAGTACGAATGTTTCCTCTATTTCTGTTCCACAATGGGATTGAGACTGTGGCACCGACGGCAAAGAAATTATGACCAATGCTGCCATTCTTGTCCCATTCTCCATTCAAAGTGATATGTGGAAGAGCTTCTGCCTTTTCTATTTTCACAGCCTCATGCGACTTCTTTTGCTGGTATGCCATCTGGGCCATAACTGGATGTTGCTTCAACAAAGCAGATAATGAGTTTTTATCCTGATGAGTCACAAAGGGCGTCAACTTAGCCAGTGTATTCGTCACATAGCGAAGCATGTCTTCTTCATCCATCTCAACTACGATCTGAGAGTCTTCCGACATATTGATATGCAGATTCAGTTCTTTTTGCAAATCAGCCCTGGTCATCATCAGCGATGCCTGTTCTGCACACAGTTCGCTTATCATGGCACTTATACGGAATAGTTGCATTTTCGAAACATTCCCCTTTTCTGATTGTTGCTCATATGCATGATATATCTTTTCCAACGAGGCTATTTCCTTGTCATAAACCTTCAGTTTCTGTTGGGTATAATAGAGGTCAATAAAAATATTATGCACGTTTGACTTGACATCAAGTTTTTCTGACTCATATTCTGCCATACATGCATCCAAAGCGGCCTTAGCCTGTTTCACACGACTTCTGTGCTGCCCGCCGATGGCTATCGGCTGTGAAACCTGAATGTCGGTCTGTCCTTCATAACCGGTATCAAACCACCGTTTATTCACTGGATTCTGAATATTATGCATCAATTGCACTTCAGGATTCTCGTACTTTCTCGCTTGGGCCAACTGTCCCTCAGCAGCATCTATATTCAGATGTGATGTACGTAGTTGTAGATTATGACGTACTACAGCGCTATCAACATCAGCCATAGTCATACACTTGTTCTGCCCGTAAGCAGAAGCAAATGTCAAATTAAAAATAACCAGATAGTAATATTTAAATGATTTCATGGCTGCAAAAGTACTGCATATCCATGAAACAAGCCTAAAAATTCAATTAGAAGGCTTTCATGCCAAATTAGAATTTTTTAATTTGCATCAAAGCCCTCCATAAAAAAGCATCCAGATGTAGTTTATTATTTTAATCTATCTCTTAAAGTCTAACTACAAGTCTATCGTTTTCTATGAAAGAAAACACCGTTTTCCTTTGAGGAAAACAACATTTTCCCACGCAGAATCTACTTTCCCACGCAGAATCTACTTTCCACATGGGATTCTTTACAGCTTAACCTCGTGATGTTACCAGTTATCGGTATCGGTTCACTTATTGGAATCCGCATCGTTAAACTACTCCCAGAAAAGATCTTCAGAAGATTCATTCAAATAGTGACTATACTTTCAGTAATGCATCTTTACATGAAATACATTGTCTGACATTTCACTTGCAAGATCCCCTTGGAACATTACATCAAAAGTAAAATTACATATGGTTGTAGATGTTAAGATTGCATACTTTATAACTATTTCCACTGAGTACATATGCAAATTTCTTCAATCATCTATAATAGCAAATTGATGTAACTGTAGAATGTGTGTGCACACCCAATTAACACTTACGCGGGGTCATAAAAAAACTTAATTTTGTTAAATCTTCGCCTCGTTCTAATGCTCAAGAAACTACCAAAATCATTTTTCTACCTTTATAGGTGCATCTTATTGGTATACAGTATTTTGCAAAAAC
>ONCZ01000094.1 GCA_900316445.1 uncultured Prevotellaceae bacterium
GTTGACAAGCGGTGCTTTATGTCCTGCATTACAGTAGCGCAGATGTCCAGTATCGAGGTCGAGCAACCCGGCGAAGAAGGTGACGAAGACCGTCATGCTATTTTTGCGGATCATCATATCGTTCATGCGACTGACGATACGCACAGGCTCCGACTCACTCTCTGACAACAGGCGGAAGGCTCCGCAGACGGTTGTCATCACCAACGCGGCAGGCACGCCCTTCCCCGCAACATCGCCGATGCAGAAATAGAGACTGTTATCACGCAGGAAGAAATCGTAGAGGTCTCCACCTACAGCCTTGGCGGGAGTCATCGAGGCATACACTTCGAGGCCCTCACGATTGGGAAAAGCACTGGGCACCATCGAATTCTGGATGTCGCGGGCAATGGACAGCTCGCTCTCAATAGCCGATTTCTGGGCGGTCGTCGTCTTCAGTTCTTCGATATATTGGCTGAGCGACCGCTGCATGTTGCCAAACGAGTCGCGCAGCAGACCGATCTCATCCTGATGACAGATATCGGGCAGCGGCGCATTGAAATTTCCCTTTGCCACCTCGTCGGCACTGCTGGCCAGAACCTGGAGCGGACGGGTGGAACGACGGATGGTGGTGCGACAGATGATATAGACCGCCAACAGACCTGTCAGGAGGCATAATGACAAGAGGATACAGAATCCGAATACCACGATGTAGTAACGGATATTTGGCAATATCACGACCAGCGACCAGCCCGACTTCTCGAGCGGGGAATAGAAGACGGTGGAAGGCACGCCTTCGAACGTGAGCTCGGCAGAACCTTTCTTACCTGCTTTCATCTCACCCATCACACGGTCGGCTACAGTGTCAGTCTTCTGGCTGATGGCCTCAAAGAAGTTGTCGTGAAGCATGCGTTCCTTATTAGGATGCGAAACATAATAGCCATTTTTATCGACAATGACACTGTGAACCCATTGGCGGGGATTACCTTCGAGTTTTCGGGGCACTTTAATGAGGCCCTCGGTATTGGCCTTCATGTCTTTCGACAACAGATAGTCGTGAAGCATATCAAGCGAAAGATCGCCTGCATAGACACCTGCCTTGTTGCCCTTTGTATCATAAAAGGGCTTTGCATAGGTACAGATCATCACACGCTCGCCCCCCATCATAAAAGAGTAGCCATTCGACCAATAGCCCTCATCGTGCTTCATGCCCTCCACATACCACTCATGGGTGAAGTAATCATGCTCGGCAGAGCCGTTCTGTATGGTGAAGATACGACCGTCGAGCCACATGGCGTAAGGTTCAAACCATCGTCCCCTCTCTGGATAGTAGTTGGGCACAAAACCTACGCCAAAGCCTAACACACCTTGCGGATTGAGCTGCAGCTTATGGGTTAACGCTGCAAACACACTGTCGGGGTGACTCATATCCTCCACCACCTCGTCGATACTGTTATGAACAGCCACCTGTAAGTCGTGGAGTTTCTTCTCTACCGACTCGTTTTCGATATCTGCCAGATGCTCGAAATAGGCTTTGGTCAAGGGACCAGTGAACCGCAAAGCCATATAAGTGGTACCGACAATGATAATAATCAGCACCAGCGTCAATGCAATGACGATGCGATGTGTGAGTCGTTGGGAGAAGGATTTCATACGAAAGGTAGGATTAAGATGTCCCGATCACATATCCCGTGTGAAGAGGGCCCTGTAATCCGCCGGTGTCATACCTGTGACATCCATGATGCGGCGCTGCAAGGTGCGCACATGGTTGAAGCCCGAAGCCTCGGAAATGGCAGCAATGCTGTAGTTGGGTTGGGTACGCAACAGTCGCATGGCGTTGATCGTTCGCAGGTTGTCGATATAGGCCTCTGGCGTGCGATAGATGGACTTATTGCGGAAGAGCTTGTTGAGACGTTCCTGACTGACGCCAATGAGTTCGGCCAACTGCTTGGAGTCAAAGTCGGGATCCAGGTGGGAACGCTTCTCCTCTAGCCGCAGGTCGATCAGGGCCAACAACTGACCGTCGTCCTGCAGGTCGGCATTGCGCTGCCGCTCGATATTCTCCTTCATCAATGTCCGCGCCACTTCGAAACGGCGGTGCAGTTCCACATCCACCTCTAATTGTTCGCTGAGATTGAGGTTGCGGCTGACAAGGCGTATCATCTCAGACTGCAATCGCGCATTGTCGGCTCTCAGCCGTTCTATCTCGGCCTGCATCTCCTTGATTTCTTCTTCCGTCATAGCGTTTGGCGTATATCAAAAAGATTAATGAAACCGACCTCGTCGAACACTCCGTAAATCTCGTTGTTGAGCCCTACAAGCGTACACTTGCTGCCCTTGCTCTTGGCCACCTTCAGCAGATCGAGAAAGAGGCGCATGCCGCTGCTGGTGATGTATTCCAGATTGGTACAGTCGAGGATGATGTCATGGCCCTCGCAGTCGTAGAGCACCTGCATGTCGCGCTCCACCTGGAGCGACGACGGAGTGTCGAGACGACCTTCGAAGGTCATCACATAGTTCTGGTTTTCTTCTCTGAATTCAGTCTTCATCTTCCGTATCGTTTAATTGTTTTTTCTTTTCTGCAAATTCCTTGCGGGCGGCAGCCATATCTTCAAGGAAATCCTCGCTTGTATGCAGGCGGACATAACAGGCCGAGGCCAGCAGTCGCGAAGCATCGGTGTCGCTCTGCCAGTGGTATCCGGCTATCACGCGGCTCTCGCCCCACTCGTAACCCTTCTTGAGGAGTTGGTCTTGGGCATCAGGGTTGATCTCGCTGAGCAGCAGAGCTATGGCCCATCCGCGCAAGGTATGGCCCGAAGGGTACGACCCGGTATGGCGCAACTCGTCTTCTTCGGCAGGGATGAGCGTGGGTTCGGAGAATACCACATAGGGGCGTTTCCGTTTATAGGCATTCTTGAGGTTCGTGGCACTCAGGCGCATAGTGACCACTCCCAGGTTGAGCACCTTGAAGATGGCGGGCGTCTTCTCTTTCGAGATCTCCATGCCGAATACCGGGCTGAACTCGCGAGCCATCTCCCCGACGTCTACGACCACGTCGCGTATGGCCTGCCGGGCACGCAGCGAATCCTGGCGCTTGCTCTTGCCCCATACGTACTGTGAGATGTCGTACATGTACTGCATCGACGACGAATCAGGCGGAGCAGGCAGAAAAACCAAGCCATTGGGTAACTCCGTCTTGTTGAAATACAGTTCGCTAGGAGTGGGATCCTGTGCCTGTACCGTCATACTGCACACAGCCAGGATAACGGCGAGCCAGAACCGTGCAATGTTAATCTCCCTTATTCTCATACTTTGTAACCTTATATAAAACAAATATCTATTTCAGTTGCAAAGATACAAAATATTTCCGTCCTTTCCAAAAAAATAAGTGTTTTTCGCTATTTTTTGTTGCAGAGTGCACAAAAAAAGCGAGCCGCAAGGCCCGCTTCTCATGTCACATGCTGTTTCTTGGTATTACCAGCCTACGGACTGGTACCACTTCAGTTGCTTGATGTCCTCGTTGTTCCGGGCGTAGTATGTCCCGTACTCCGTGCTGGGATCCTGTGGGACGTACATGCTCACCCCGTGGTATTTCTCTTCGGTCATCTCGAAGTCGCTGTAGATGTAGCGCCACGTCATGCAAGTACGCCACTCTTTGGCGAAGCGCTTCTCGACGACAGCCTCGTCCAGGGCCTGCTTCCACTGCCGGTAGTCGCTCTCCGACAGTTGTGAACGGAAGAAGTCACCGGCATCGTAGAAGAGGTTGTACTCCTGATGGAACTGTATGCTCGATGCGCTGTAGCCGTAGTGTATCAGTCCCTGTGTGTCGGCATAGCCGTTGCCGATCTTTTCCTGCACGATGTCGAGGGCATAGCGGGTAGCACTGGCCAGCTGGTCCATGGCGCTGGTCTTCACTACCGAGAGAGGCACTTTGCCGTTCTGGGTGCGGTGATAGATGTCGATGATGGATGAGCAGAATGTGTTCTTCTCAAACAAGGCAGGCATGATCTGCTCATAGGGAGCGCCCTCAGCTGGAATCTCTGCCGGCGAGCCGATGATGTAGTCCGTTACGTTGCGCAGCTCGTACATCGTCTCCAGGCACATGAAGTTGCAGCAGTCGGCGAAGATGAACTTCAGGTGAGACACGCGCTCCAGCACGCTGGCCATCGTCGGCACGTTGATCCACCTTCTATTTCTGCTGCTATAGGTGTAGCCATCGCCATTGTCGACGCCGAAGGCACGTGTGTCGCCAGGCTCCTGTTCGATGAGCCAGCCAGTGGAATGTCCACCCAGCACCAGGCCGTATTCATTGGCGGGATAGTGGCTGTAGGCATACTTCAGCACCTGCTCCATCAGTTCCGGGTTGCAAGCCTGCATGTTGCTGGTGCTGATGCCCATATCGTCGAGCGACAGAGAGTCTGCCAGTTCACCGTTACTGATACGTGCCAGCCAAGGCTGCTCACCCTGTATGTCGCGACGGACAAAGGCCAGCAGCGTGTTGTTGCCGATGTGCTTCGAGCCAGCCTTCATCTGCTCCAGATTCGTCTGCAGCGATTCCGACAGATTGTTCTTCCCTGCCAGATACACCAGCACGGTGCGCTCTGCAGTGGCATACTGGTTGATGTCCAACGACACATTGCCCTTGGTTTCCATCAACATCGTCTTAACCAGATTCTTTTTTGTTGTCATAACTTTACCTATTTTTATTTGTTATGCTGCAAAGTTAGGGATTATTCCGTCTGTTTCCAAACAATCATCAGCATTTCGCTCCGACTTGTTGTGACACATCGGGGTGTTTTGTAACAACCAGCCGGAAACTTGACACAGGTGTCGCATCAAGGGCAGGAAAAAAGAAAAAGCCCCATGTAAAACATACATGAGGCTTAGCGCTTTTACAGATAGTGTATGGAATTATTATTGGTCATCATCATCCAGTTCATCTTCGAAATCGTTCTTGCACCAGAGCGTAGGCTCCTGGCGGTTCATGCGTATCCATCGGCTCCAGCCCACGGTCTTGTCGAAAACGGTTGTCCCATAGACCGAGGCCAGCGTTCCTGCCCATGTGCTCGTGGCTACTAATTCCGGGGTATAGGTGAAGGTATCGTCTTCGTCGTTAAAGACCGGATCGTTTACGTTATATTCGTAGAGCGTACCGTCGGCTTCATACGACCAAATGGTCGTTATTTCATAAACACCAGATTCAGTTGACATCCAGCGCCCCCACATATAGTGTCCCTGAGTGCCCATGAGCACGCTGTAGTCCACCTGATAGTCGTGGCTCGTGAGATATTCGCTATAGACTTGCGCCACCAGACAGTCGTTGAAAGCCTTCTTCAGTTCCTCGTAGAAGTCGTCGCCATAGACCTCAGGCAGGGCGTGCATGATGGCCGACATGTACTTGGCTACATCGTAGAAGGGATTCATGGCGTTCACCTTGACGGCTTGGGCAGTCACCTGGTCTATTGCCTGTTGCTGCGCGGGGGTGCCGTTTTCATAGGTGTCGCACAGACGGTCGGTAAACTCGCGCATTACACTTCCCAGTTGGTCGAGGCGGTCGGTACGCGTCACCGTATAGTCCATATATAACGGGTCAGCAGTCTTGCCCTTCTCCTGTTGTTCCATCGCCAGTTCAATGGTGCGTGTCAATGCGGCGGCCATGTCTTGCGGGTACTTTGCCAGGCAGTCCACCAAATCATCATAGAAACCGACTCCCTGGGTGGAATAGGTGGAAGCGACGATATAATCGCACAGGTCCTTCATCTCGAACTGATATTCAAGGGTGTTCATCATGCAGAGGTCAAGATAAAGCGTAGTAATCGGAATGCCCGATCTCTGGATACCTTGGTGGAGCGTTTTGGCGGTGAAGTGGCGACGGTCGTGCCCCATGTCCTCCACCATCGAGCGGGTGATGATGATCTCGTTGGGGTCGGCCTCCTCGTGGGGCAGGAACCCGCGTCCGTGGTCAGTCATTAGCAGCACATATCTCCTGGCTGGACATTGCTGCGCCGCCCAGCGGATGAAACTGGCTAATGAATCGGGATGGGTGATGTCCATGTTGTCATCAGGGAGCCAACTAGTTTTCGACTGTCTGTAGAGCGTCTGCTCGGGGTCAACCACGTAGCGCAAGGTGGCGTTGCCCTTTGCCCCCATCCAGCGCATGTAACTCCTTGAACCGGCAGTTTTCTCCACATACTCCTCACCTTCGCGCTCAAGGGTGGCATAGAATTCATTCTTCATTTCATCGTCTGGCCAGTCTTTAACTTTCTCCGGTTGTGAAAACTTATACTGGACTGCCACTTTCACCCGCTCGAAACTCGCAGGGTCGGCATCGTAGATCCTTCGTAGTTTCGAGATCAGATTCTGGTCGAGACTTCCGCCTCCTGAACCATAGATCATGACGGTGACGTCAGCCAGATTCTCTACTTTTGGCTCGTCGGGCGAAACCACGGGATTGTTACTCTCGCTACACGATGTCAGCAACATCATACCGCCAATGATCAGGATGGCGGCGAACATACAGATGTTTGATAATCGTTTCATATATTCCATATATTTTTACCAAATCCTGACACGCTTTTCAGCAGGCAGGAACAATTTGTTATCAGGGGTTACGTCGTAGAGTTCATACCACAGGTCGTTGTTCCTCACCATACCGTTCACGCGCTCACGATAGGGTGCATGTACGTCATCAAGAAAGACTTTCAGCCCATCTTCCGACAGGCTTGCACGGTAGCGGTCGGCAGAAGACTCAAAGAACTTTCGCTGCTGAGCCTTCAGGTCTTCGCCACGGAAGCCCTGCTGCTGAAGGTGTTCGGTATAGACATCCAGTAGCACATTGAATCCGCCCAGGTCGGCGATATTCTCGGAAAGCGTCTTTTCGCCGTCGCAATATACACCAGGCATGAGCGTCGGAGCCACCTCCATGCTGGAGTAGCAGTCGATCAGCAGTTTGCAACGCTCGTCGAAGGCGGCTTTGTCGGTTGCCGTCCACCAGTCTTCCCTCATGCCATGCTCATTATAGGTCGATCCGACCGCATCAAGCAGGTGTGTCATCTCGTGCCCGACGGTTATCAGGCTGGCAAAGGTCTCTGCCTCAGAGTCACCTCTTAAATCGAATGGCGGCAGCAAGTAAGCCTGCGAGACAAACAGTCCATTCTGGCTCACCAGACTGTAGGCATTGATATCGTAGAGGTAGATCTTGTAACAGATTAAATAATCCATCACATGATCCCGTTTTGGTTTTCCGGCGATGGTCAGGTATCTGACCAAATCGCAACGCCCCAACAGGAACAACTCTTCCAAAAAGCAACCGACATCGTTTAACTGTTCTTCTGTCACCAAGGCCTCCTCAATCCATTTGTCGGGATAGCCTATCATAAACAGCAGGT
This sequence comes from uncultured Prevotellaceae bacterium, assembly GCA_900316445.1. Taxonomy (GTDB): domain Bacteria; phylum Bacteroidota; class Bacteroidia; order Bacteroidales; family Bacteroidaceae; genus Prevotella. The sequence goes on from ONCZ01000094.1 coordinate 7,365, forward strand.
TGTCGATCTTTGCCCGCGCACGGGCTTTGGTGGCATCGCTCATCCAGTCCAGTTGTTCTATACGCTGACTCATCCTGGCCTGTATTTTCTTGCAGTAGTCCAGATACTTCGCCTTCACTTCCTCCGAGCCATACCTTTTGGCAAAGAGGTAGTTCTTCAGGTAGATGGTGTTGGCCTCAACTTCAAATTCTGCCTGTTCTTCAGCACCGTCGGTCATGAATCTCTCCAGACCTTCCAGACTCTTCCGGATGAGGTTATAGATTTCCTCGGGCGAGAGCGTCATCAGGCTTGCAGCCCTCTTGTATCCTTTGTCTTTTTCCGAGATCAAGACGCATGACTGAGGGATGCCCAGACCTTCGGCAATCAGCAGGAGTGCTTTCTTGCCGTCGTCGGGTGCGGGTGTTTTCGAGGAATCTTCGACGCGAAGACTGGGCGTAATCCACATCTGAATGACCATCGAGTTTTCAATGTCGGATTTCAACGACACCATACCAGGCACCCCCTCTTTGGCAAAGCGGCCTATCAGGCGCAAGTACTCTTCGGTGGTAGTGTTGTCAGGAGTCGGCAACTTAGCCAGCCAGGTATCCAGAAATGCCCGCGAGGCATCCTTCGAGTCGAGTACATGCGCCGCATCATTGAAAAGGCGCTTGAAGAGGGGTTCTTCGGCCATCATCTCATCATACTGCTTCCTGTTCATGGCATCGCCATCTATATAGATGCTGTTTTCAATGGCTCCATCCGGAACAGGGTTTTCGGCTATCCAGCCCCCGTTGCAATACATGTAGAAGTCGTCGCCGGGCGATATAGACCTGTCCTTGTAGGCATCCAGCGGGTCAGTGGCAGAGGCCACGGGAACGTCATTCTCACTACACGATGCCAGCACCTGCACCATCGCCAGGATGGCGGCCAGCAACCAAAAATCAGCAGTTCGTTTCATACCTTTTAAGTTTAGTTTCACACTTCTCGATGCAAATATAGGATATTTTTTCGAATCAGTCAAACTTTTGCTGGAAAAAAAGACATTTCAGGTGGTAGCAAAAAAAAAGCGGGCCTTGCGGCTCGCTTTTTTTTGAGAGAGATCAAATATAATCATATTCCATAAGTATTTTTTCGAGGTCTCTTTTCTTGATCGTCTTTATTTTATCAATTGTCATTTTCTTTAATGTCTGGAAGTCGGCATCATTGTCCTTGGGGGCGCGATTACCATTCTTTATAATGAATATATCATGCACGTAGTCGATGATGGCAAGCTTCTGGTTGAAGACATTAGCAGTCTTTTCTATCGGCATAATAACACTAGCTTTGAATTTGTCTTTTTTGAGATACAGCTTTGCAGCTTGATCAATTTCAGAATCTGACCTCAGCTTATAGCTCAACTCGTCCCAAGCTTTTTCTTCAGCTTGCTTCTCCAACTTCTTGGTAACATTCTTTGTAATCTCCTTGACATTCTTCTCAACTTCGTTGTCGTCACAGTAGTCCTCAGCATCCTTGTCACCGTTGCTGTTGTCCTTGGGGTACTTGAAGAGGTTCCAGTTCAGACCGAAGTCCAGGTCAGTATTCCACTCAGCAAGTTCCCATTTCCATACCTTGATCTTGGCACCAACCTCACCTGCGATCTTGAAATCTACCGATGCCTCGAAATTCACGGGATCCTTCTCGAATGGGGCGATGGTCAGACCAGCGTCGGCTGTGAGCTGAGGGCCTATTGCCAGCTCAGGACCTGCCAACTTGTCGATGATCATCTCGCATCCGAACATCAGGCCGACACCTGCACTGGCGTTGAACTCGGCAGTAGGAGTGATGAAGCTGACCTTGCTCTTGGTGACCTTGCTCTCGCTGATGCCCTTGGGATCGCCGTAGCCATCATATTTAATGCCACCCTTGAACCAGGAGTCGAACTCGTACTTGACACCCATCGTGGCCTTGCCTTCCACCTCAGCCTTGAACTTCAGATAGAGTGAGGGATTGAAATCTACACAGAAGGGAACGTAGCCGATGTTAAAGACTACTGTGATGCCGTCGAGCTCTACAAGATCTATCTTCTGCTTGTCGTCAGGCAGTTCCAGCTTGCCGTCGAATCCGATGCGGACCTCTGGCTCGAAGTTGAAACGTCCGTCAACACTGGCCTCGAAGCGTCGCAGATTGGGTTTCTCTACCACAGAACCGTCGGCCTGAAGGAAGAGCGTATAGTTGAGGTTGAACTTCACGGGAGCCTCCACATAGACATTGATGGTGTCCTTGCTGTCTTCGCCCAGCTGGATGGGGATCTTCGTATCCACCTTGGAGTCAATGTTGATAAGGGTGTTATGCTTATCCCAATTGATGTTGTATTTGGTGTTCTCCTTCAGCCACTTTTCCATGGCCTTAGCCTGGGCCTTGAACCATTCTATAGACCCTACTGCTACATCTTTAAACCAACTACCAACAATATCAAGGCCATCCGAAATCAAATCCAAGAAATCGTCCACTATGCCACGTGTGGCAGGGTCGTTCTGCAATCCCAGCAGGTGCTCGGGCAGATAGGTGCCGTAGATGCCATTTTCAGCAGCAGCGTTGCGCGTCAGGGCTCTCTGGTCGCCTTCAGCACGTCTGAAGGTGATGGCCATCGGGTGGATCACGTTCTTCTCATCGATGTAGCGGGCTGCAACCTCCGACGTGTTGTTCTCAATAGCACGGGTGCGGGTCGATACGGGGTCGGTGTTCACATAGACCTCGGTGCTCAGCTGATATTCCTTGTCATTTCCTGCCAGCACCTCAGCAATGGAAGACTGGATAACATTGAGGATGTAGCGGTCGCCTTCGAGCTTCTCCCTGGTGGCGCGGCGCAGATAAGGACGGTGCTCGGGATGGTCCCAGATACCCATCGGGTGACCTAAGAACGACTGGATGCCCATCTTGTCGGCCAGCGCCTTGCTGACAGAGATCTGCGTGGTGTCGGCGTTGAGGATCGTAACGTCCTCGGCTGCCAGGAAATCATAATAGGATAGTCCATAGGGCTCCTGCAGCGGGCCATTGTAATCCTGCTCATGCGCCGTTTCGACGCCCAAACCGTTATCTACTAACTCATCGTCGCTGCAAGAAGCGAGACTGAATGAAAAACTGAAAATACCTGCGGTAACGATGCTCATGAGCATCGACTTTACCAAATTCTTTTTTGTTGTCATAATTGTATTTTTTTTAATTGTTTATACTTATTTATTTTTTAATTCTTTTTGTTTTTGTTGTTTGCCCTTTTTGGGGATTCAGTCAGGGCAGAGACTGATGTGGTAAGCACTCAAAGTGCTGATTGTCAAACCTTTATATTTCTTTTGTATCAGTAAGTCAAAGATCGATATCATTTCTGATTTCTGATGCAAAGTTACGACGGTTTCCGGCTCATTCCAACTTTTTTCATGTTTTTCGTTCACGTTTGTTGCGACACAGGGGGGGATATTGTAACAACGGGCCGGAATCTTGACACAGTTGTCGCATTTGACTCGAAAAAAAGTCAAAATAGTCGCGGGGACAGTGCTGGGTATACCCAAATACCTGCCCCCGCGACTACACCTTATTTATATATAGTAAAAAGCAAATAGCCTCGGTAAATTCACACCGAGGCTATTTGCTCTATTCCTCTGAGATACCTCCTACGCCACTCCGATGCGTGTTCTTCACCTTTAGACGTATCTCACCCCCAAAAAGTCGCAAAGCATAGCAATAAAACTATATATGTGAAACCAGTTCCTGCATATAGCTGCGGATCCGTTTGAGTCCATCACCCCTAGGCCCGGCATTCTCGCCACGCGAAGAGATGACCGAGCCATCGGAGAACTTGGCCGAGAACGACCAGCCCCAACCGTCCAGCACCTGCATCATCGGCGTGTATCTCTCCTTATACTTATACATCTTCTCCTCCTCGATGATCTGGCGGAAGCGGTTCATCGTCTCTGCATCGAGCCTCTTCTCAAACAGCGGGCCGTATGTCTCCTTCATCGCCCTGAGCACGAAAGCGCCTGTGGAGTCCTGTTCCACACAGCCTTCGAACTCAGCGCGCGCCATTGTACCGTGGCGAGAGAACTCCACCCTCACCAACTCACCTTCAGGCATCTTCTTCATTGCACAACCCAGCACGCTGAACAGCCCGCCTACCAGACAAAATAACAATCCTTTCCGCATAATCATTGATTTTGATGCCACAAAGATACGCATAATTCCCAAAACCGCCAAAACTTTTATGGAACTTTCAAGAGAGTTAGTAAAATCCTTAGAAAAATAGGTCTACAGTCCTATATATTTGAAAATAAACTGGGGCGCAAAGGTGCCTGACCCTTTTGCGCCCAAGCATACTTCGCTATCGCGACGGAATACTGGACTCATCGTTGTACTTTTGCATACATAACTACATTAATAGCTTAATATATATCTGTTAATCAATAATATACAGAAATATTTATATACACAATAACTACATTATAACTACATATAACTACATTCAAACTACACAAAATGGAGGTTTATAGGCACTAAAGTCGTTGAAAATGGTGATGAAAGATGCAGAAAGGATAGATGTGAGATAGAAATTCTCGAGAGAATTTGGGAGAAAGGATAGGGTAAAGTCTAAGTTTAGTTAGGGGAAAGTCTGAAATTCTCTCGAGAATTTTGGAGAGAGGACTGGGGAAAGCCAGAGAAATGTATGAGGAAGACGAGTGTTTAGACGGCTTAAAAGGCATGAGAGTGCTTAAATTCATGTAGTTTGCATGTAGTTATATGTAGTTATAATGTAGTTTAAATGCAGTTTGCTTTCTATACTATCTATCTGATTATAAGCACGTTATAGCAAAAGCAATGTAGTTATGTAGGCATTTCTTAAAAATTGAACTAGATTTCTTTGATTTTTGATATTTTATCAGGGCAGACGCTCAATAATTATGACAAGACTTCTAGCAAATCCCCAGTACCATATCTCTGGTTTTCTCGTCCCATCCACACATTTTTCTCTTGCTTGC
>ONCZ01000079.1 GCA_900316445.1 uncultured Prevotellaceae bacterium
ACCTTAAACGTTAGCCAATAATCCTTACACGGCGTCTGTTTCCTGAGGGGCGGACGGCGAAGTGCAGCCACATCACCGCGCCGTTGCGCTCCAGCAGCAACTCGTCGAAGTCCTCCCCCGACTCGTCGCTGATGTCCAGCAGGATGACCGCATAGCGCAGCAGCTGTTCCAGACCTGCCACCCGGATGTCCACCGCACAGCCCGTCAGGTGGTTCGACGTCGGCGCCCCGCCCACCGCCTTGTTCACCGCCGCGCTGCGGAATCCGCTGTTGATGACGATTGGGTCATCACCCTCGCCATAGAGGTCGTTCCATCGCCGTCTGAGCCGCTCCAGCCACCGGCACACCCGCCGCAGATTCTCCACCTGTGCCACCCCCGGCACGTTCTCCATTCTCACACTCGTCTTGCAAAGCTCTCCCAGCGTCATGTGCTGGGAGAGACGTTCTTGAATATCCATATTTTCTTAACTCTTAACCTTGAACCTTGAACCTTGAACCGCGGCGAAGCCGCATTGTCATCGACCTTTGGTCGCTCTGACCTTTAGGTCAGAGAACCTTGAACCGCGGCTTTGCCGCATTGATTTTCCAAATGCCACGCTTGCCACGCCACGCCATCAAAGAATCAAAGTACCCGTTTTACGGAATTTTGATTTTATTTTCCCGTCTTCTACGAATTCTTCTATCTTTTCTATGAGGTGATCCCGTTGCAGACGCATGGCTTTGCTGCGTGCAGAGGCCATGCTGCCAAGATGGAAGCATCGCATCACATCCTCCGTTGTGAACACCTCCGGCAGACGCTGGAACGAGTCGTACGTCTTCGGTCTGCGTTGCACGTTCACCGAGGCCTCTTTCAGCTTGTTGTCGAAGTAGTTCTCAGCCATGGCACCGAAGAAGTACCGCTGACAGGCATACTGGATGTTCGTGATCAGCTCAGCCAGTCGCCAGTCCACCTCGTCCGTCTCAAACTCGCCGCACCAGTAGTTGCCGTCCTGGTGCATCTTTTCCCAGTGGCGCATCACGATGAAGGGCGCCGAGAAGTTCAGTCCGTGGTAGGCACAGCGCTTCAGCAGCATCTCGTCGGCTTTCGAGTCGTTTTCGGCGGCGTCTGCCATGCGGCGTGCCGTCCAGTCATACAGCTCGTCCACAATCTTCTGCACCGTCAGCTCGCCCTTCATCCTGTCCAGCTTCTCAGCCCACTCCTTCAGCCGGTTGTCGCTCTCGTTGTCAAGGGTTGTCTCGCGGCTCATCATCTCGAAGTTGGTGGCAGGCAGCGGGATGCAGGTCAGACGGGTAGCCAGACCGCTTCCGAAGTTCTGCTCGTTCACCATCTTCTTCAGGGCTATCGGCGTGCCGGTATAGATGAAGTTCCAGATGACAAAGAAGTTCTGCAGCACACTGTCCACATTGGAATATGCCTGACCGTCCTCCTCGTTGTGGAAAGCCTTCAGCTGCAGCGCCTGCTTGTCTATGTACGCACCGCCCTTCTGCAGCGACAGCGTGTTGTCCAGCTCCGTGTCGAAGGTCAGCAAGTGCAGCTGCATCAGCTCTCCGTCCACCTCCTCCTTGCTGTTCACCATGTCCTGTATGAACTGGGCGTTCGACGTTCGTGCCGGGTGTATGCGGATCACCACCTTCGGCTTCTTCGGTTTCTCCTTGTTGGCACCCTTTGTGCGCATCTGCTCACGATAGGCATTGATAGCCTCCATGCCCACCTTGTCGGCTTCCATGATGGGCGATGCCAGCAGTTTGAACAAGCGGGTGGCAAACGACTTACCCGATGCAGGGTCGCCGATGATCAGCGTCGAGTTGTTCAGCCTGCGCAGTTCCTCGGGGCGGTGGTAGAAGCGGTAGGTGCAGCGCGTCATGAGCGTCATGAGCAGACCGCCGCCCACGAACAGAGCCGCCGGATACTGGTTGCGCTTCAGTCCCTTGCAGATGTCGCGGATCAGGGGGAAGTCGTCAGACAGCGCCTCTATCTGGGCACCCCAGTCCCAGAGCATCTGGTCCATCTGTGCCTGCTGGTTCCCCTGTGCAGCGCCGTACTCCCACTCGCGGAACGTCTTGCCCGTCACCTGCTCTATAGCCTGCTGCATGCTCGTCGAGGGGTAGGGATGCAGGGTGCTCTTCTCCTTCTTCCTGTTGAACTCCACGGCACTCTCCACCGTCTTCTCCACGTCCTCGTTGCGCTCGTCTATGATCTCCTTCACCCACGGCTGCTTCTCCAGCATCAGCAAGGTCAGCTCCTTGTTGCCGTCGGTCATCAGCAGCAGGTCCGAGGCCAGTTCCAGGCTGCTGTTATGCCGGCTCTTGCCACCCTCCCGAGGCAAGTCGCCGCCATACTTCGCATCAATGATAGCCTGCAACCCAAACCCATGCCATGCAAAGCCTCTTTTGCCCTCGCCTGTGCCCTCTAAGTTAGGAGGTGTGGTGTCTGAACGACCGTCAGTCATTGCCTCGTTCTCTACCTGGGTGTCTTTAGGGTGTTGGGGGTCTTCCCCTAACTTAGGAGACTCAGTGAACTGATGGTGCAGCGGCTGCGTCTTCTTCTCACGATATGCCGGGGTGTACTGGTTGTCGAACGCCTCGTCATAGTATGTGAACAGCCTCTCCTCGTCTATCAGCAGGATGTCCTCCTCCTTCGGTGCGAACGAGTTGCGGGTAGCGTCTATGCAGCTGTCGTCGGCCGTATAGCCCAGCTGGCTGGCAAAGACTATCTGGTTGTCGGCAAGGTTGCCCAGTGTGCCGTCAGCCGTGAAGATGACGCGGATGCCGCGTCCCGAGCTTGTCAGATGCACCAGCACCACCCGCTTCATCAGTTCCTCCTGCTGTTGCAGCCGTTCCCAGACCTCCATCGGGTTCTCCACATGGTCAATGTCCAGCATCACCAGTCCGTTCAGGTGACATCCCGCCAGTTGCCTGCGCGTCACCATCCTCGCCTTCGGCTCCGGATCGTCCTTGTGCTTCTTCTTCGGTTTGTAGCTCACCTGGTCAAACTCACGACAGCAGAACGTAAAGGCAGGCAATGTCTTTTTCAAGTCGTCAGCCCATGCCAGCAGTTTCTTGTCCGTGCCCTTCTTCTTCCATCGCTCCTTGGCGGTAGCCGTCTTCAGGTCGCGCAGCGTCCTGAGCTCAAACTTCCTGAAGTCCTCATGAGCCGCCCATCGAGCCATCGCCTCCTCGTCTTTTGCCTCGACAGCCGCCATAATCTCGCGTCGCGAGTCAATCAGCCACGGTGTCGAACTCTGCCGTATGCACTTCCAGAACTCCTCCCTGCGGCACCTCACCGCAGAAAGCTCCTTCGTATTCTTCTGATAGCAAAATCCCATAATTCTCAATTGTCAATTCTCAATTAAACCAACTCTATCAGTTCCCTATCAATGAGCGTCTCCTTCACTTCCTTCATCTCACGGTCCAATATGGACATCATGCGGACCGTACCCACCTTCTTCGGTAAGGAGTCGTACACCTTGATGCGCTTCGGACTCTCCTTCACCCAGCCATGTTCCAGCGCCTTCACCAGCACGTCGTTCTCTCCGTGCAAGCTACGACTGTAGTATGGCTTGAAAGTTAGTCTACCTGTGTTCTGGTCGATAAATATCACACCCTGAACTCGCTTGCCACTTGCCAGCATTGCCAGCAGCTTGATGGCGTCTAATAAGAAAATATACTTTTTCATTGTTGCTTGAATGTTGCTGAGGTTCACGTTGAGATGGGGCCCTACATCCGTTTCCGGATGCTCAATTGATTCCCTTCGCTACACTCAAGGTTGTTTACTCTTGTTTACTTGTTCTCCTCTGCGAAAAACTTACGATGGGTCTGGAGACTGTCCATGATACCCTCTTTGATGGTTTCCTCCACATGGCGGCCGTCACGCTCTGCGTTAGCCATGATAAATCCGATGATGTTGCACGCGATGCAGGTCAGCACGCTCTCGTCCCAGGGGTTTCGCAGGTCGAAGCAGTCGGTGACCTGCCGGAATTGTTCCGCCATGAACGTGACGTCATGCTCGAACTGTTGCTCAATGTCCTTCACACCGGTGAAGAATTGTACGGGTTTCCCCAAGTTGGTCTTCTGCCTGATGGCGTTCGTCCGTTTCTTTGAATTCTTTGTTCTCATTTTCAGTTTGTTTAACGTCGCATCCTTCTTGCGACCTTTAAAGATTAATAAGTCATGTGTTTGATGTTCACAGTCAGCTCCGTCCCGTGTGTCTCCGAGAATCTTCTGCGTATTTCAGACATCGAAGCCCTGTCCTGTTCCTCCATCCATCCCATTTCTATCTGCTCGCTCTCCTGCAGCCTCACCTCGTTGAGGTAGAACAGGTAGTCCAGCGAATAGAGCTTGATTTTTCTGGTTTTCATATCGCCTTGATGGTTGAAATGTAAATCTTGTTTTCATATCGCGTCTGTCCCTGCTGGTCCTGCCAGCTTCGGACGCTCGTCGAGAGTTGAGAGCGCACCGTGTCGCCCTCGTTCAGATGTCCCACAAGCGAGCGGGCATAGTCGCCCGTCGCCTCTGCATACATGGTGTCTACACCGTCGGTCAGCACGAAGCCCATGCTCGTAAACACCTTTGCCCAACCTTGTTGGTCATTGTACTGCCTGTCCTGGATAGGCAGCAGCTTCTGAATCTTCATTGTTTTTTCCATTTGTTTCATTGATGTTATTAAAAAATTGTTGAAGCGTAAGTTTGTAGCAATAAGTCAAAGATCGAGGATGATTTCCGACGGCAAAGGTAGACATAAAAAAAAGGTGCATGAAACTTCGTCATGCACCTCTACGTAAAATTCTAACACTCTAACGTTATTCTAACACTTTTTCCTCTCCGACGCCCTCTTTTCGTGAGTCTGTCTTCAGCATTTCCATCTGCTTGATGAATGCGTTGCGCAACTTCAGAGCCCTGCCACTGGCACCGTTTTCCTCCCAACGGTCTATCGGGTATTTCATCCACTGGTTACGGTTCATGGCAGTATTGATGGTTCCCGCCGGTAGCATAATGCCCTGATTGCAAAGCACCCGTTCATACTGGCTGGCATTATCTCCCATGTTAAATGCGTCACGGCATACACAGAAAGCAATGCTGTAGGCAGAATTGCCCCAAATGTAAGCACTGCATTGTTTCAGCGCAATGACCATCTGTTCACTGCTGATGCTCCCCTGTGTCGGAGCCTGGGGGGCCTGGGCTTCTTGCTTCTGAGTCATATCTTCCTTTTCGTGGTAGTGATTGTCGCCTTGTACTTCCATGATGAGTTGTCCGATTCTGACATTCCCTTTCGACAACTCCTGTATGATTTTCAATTTCAGTTCGTCGCTCATGGTTCCTCGATTATTCCATAATCAATTGTTCAACATTCTTCAGCTGTGACATATCCACAAAGATATTGACACTAAGATGACTCACTTGGACAAGACGTCCTTTCCGACTCATCTTTCGGATTAATTTTCTTGCGCTTTTTTTGATTTTCGGGTCACCTATTTTCTTAGTGACCCAACGTTGACTGCCAGGCAGTTCTTCTGTGATGTTGTTCATTTTTGTAGCTATTTAAAGTTAGTAATAAAGTTTAAATCGCCACAAAGGTAATAAGGGGGGTGTTGCAAAAAACGCATACACCTCCCAACTTTCTTCATTTTATTTATAAAGTTTAACACTTTCGGCGTGTTTTGCCCATATTTTTGCCACCACGGACTCTGGTTCCATCACTTTCAGCCTGTTTGCCCGCTCCATCAGTTTGCCGATGAAGTCCCACGAAGGGCGCAGCCTGAATCGGAAGTCAGCCCAGCCCTCCCCCTGCATCACTTCCTTCTGGCTCCCGTGCAGCGGCAAGTCGCGCAGATAGTTCACCTCCGTGCCGAAAGCCCTGATAAGGATGTCTTCTGCCACCAGCGATTCGTCTTTCATCACTCCGTAACAGTCTTTCAGATATTCCGTCACCGTCAGCGTTCTGTCCATCAGGAATTCCGTACCTGTATTCCTCACCCTTTTCATTCTGTCAAGAGCCAGCGTTATCACTGGTTTAGTATCCGAAGGCCCTATCAGATACCATCGCTGATGATACAACTTCAGGAAGTAAGGCTGCACCGTATAGTGGCTCTCCCTGTCCCTACCGTAAGCCTGATAGGCAATGTGCAGCACCTGGTTTCTCCTCATAGCCTGGATGATGTCTCTCAGAAACCTTTCCGACGAAGGTATGTTCTCCACACCTATCCTGTCCTTGATGTCCGCACAATCACCTATGGCATGGTTTACAACCAGTGTTGACAGCATCCAGTTCTCAATGCAGTCCTTCCTGAATATCTCAGGATTCTTGATGTAATAACCCTCCTTCATATTAAAATCTATGACGATATGGAAGTTCTCTTCTATCTCACTCCTATATCTGAAAAATTTGCTTCGGTCCAACCCATTCCCCTCATTCACCTTATCCTTTATCCATAGGTTGTTAATTTCGTTGAGTGTCATGGGGCCGTAGTCACGTATGGTTGTTATCAGCCATACGTAAGCCTTATACATCAGGTTTTGTCTCATACGTATTGTTTGTGATTAACTTCACGCAAGAACAGAAGCCATGGACACCAGCAGAAAAATTACACGCCTCAGGTCACTACACCTACAACGAAACTACCAATGCCCACGCTTCTGCATAGCGTGAGCTGGCAGCTTTCGATTCGTTGTTTGCTTAGGTAGTGAATGAGGCGTAACGAAGCTTACAAGCTGTGTTCTATAATATTTGCTAATCTGGGTGCAAAGATAATGAAAACATCCCAATGCACCAAATAATACTTTATTTTATGTTGCGGTGAGCATCCTCATGCTCCAAATCTGCTGTTTCTTCATCGCGTTATTATTGTTTTGTTTATATTTACTTGTATATTGTTTTTTCTGTTTTTATTTTGTAGTTTCATTATTTATGTCTATTTTTGCAACGTCTAACATATAGATAAGATGAACAGATGAATACAAATGCATTAGTAATGCCATCACCCACCAGTGCCAAGTACTGGTCGGAATTGAAGGATTTAAGTGACAACGTCAAGTTGGAACTCATCACCTTGTTAAGCAGTTCCATGACGCATCCAGAAGAACCAGCCGCCAAACCTCGCAAAGGTTGGGCAAGCCGTTTTGCGGGTGTATGGAAGGACAGCCGTTCGGCAGAAGACATCGTAGAAGATATCCGCGCTGCCAGAACTGCAAACACATTTGATGCAGACTTATGAACGGATACCTGCTCGATACAAGTACCTGCATTTTCCTGCTCAGAGGCAAGCGCAGCGTTGAGGATAGGCTCAACGAGATAGACGAAAGCAAATGCTATATCTCCGATATCGTTGTTGCTGAGCTTGTCTTTGGTGCATATTATAGTGATCAGATTGAAGAAAACCTCAGGCAGGTGGAGGAGTTCGTTTCTGAGATGAAGATTGTTACTTTTGATGAAACCCTCCATATCTTTGCCCAAGAACGAGCAAAACTTTGGAAAGCGGGCAAGAAGATTGAAGACTTCGACCTCCTTATCGGTTGCGCAGCTAAAGCCAAAGACTTGACCATAGTCACCCACAACCGCAAACACTTCGAACATATTGAAGGTTTGCGGATTGAGGATTGGGCAGTATGAAGGTCTTCTAATCATTCAAATACCTCTCTTAATAATCATCGTTTAACGGCATTTCCATTACCATGAGCATCATCATGCTCCAAATCTGCTGTTTCTTCATCGCGTTTTATTATTGTTTTGTTTATATTTTCTTATTACATCAGCCATCATACTTCATACATCTCCGTGAAACAGGTTCCTGTCACTTGTGTCTTTCACCGTCTGATGCTCCTGTTCTACTATGATTTTATAGTCGTCCATTATTTTTTATAAATTACTTGATATTTCAGAATTTATGTTTAACTTTGCAGCGTGAAATGTTAAAAACAGGATTATCATGGAGGTAAAGAAACCCACATACGAAGAGGCACTGGCCCGCTTCAAGCATTCGTTAGAAATCAAGCACGAGTGGGAGCGGAAGGTTAAGGAACGTTGGGAGCGTGCGTAACAGCGTGCCTGGCACCGTGTGACCTCGGCTTCTGAATGGTCTTCTTTTATATACTGATTGATTTCGGATACATAATCACAATAATCTTTTATCCCCAACATTATAGACTCTGGAGTTTTCAAATTGCCATGAATATTCCAAATAGAAACAGATTGTGTGTTTTTATACAGAGAATCTCTAACATATAATAGTTGACTATTGTCTGAATCTTTATGGGAGAAACCGTTTGTCTCGAACTCATTGTTTAAAAGTTGTTCATAGTTTGTCGTTATATAATTTTGAGTGTTAAGATTGAATAGCTCAGCATAATATGGACTATATGGCTGTCTTTTTAGCTTATCACACAACTTCCTTTTAACAACACCATTCTCTGTATCGAAAAACTCACCATAGATTTTTCCGGCGAGCAATAAAGGTTTTCCTTTTAGCAATAAGGGGACAAATTGTTTTTGAGGTTTTTGTAATAAGATATACTCATATTTTAAAGTATTGCTATTAATTTCAGGGAGTGAATCTCGAAATGACATATCTTTTAAAATATCATCCCAAGACTTGCCCCCTGCAACTAAATTAATTCCATTTCCAAAGAAAATAGTATTATCCATATATTATAATTCACCATTACTTTCCTTATTTCACCATTATTCAAGTGAATACTGACCACATTGCGTAGAGGGGCAGCCCCATTGAACCATTTTACCAACTTTTAATTATATTGTATGTTTCTGCCATCGCTTCATCAGCTTTCTTCAAATATCTTGCGGATAGTTTCTCAAGATTTTCGAGTTGCCTTGCCAATTTTTTCTGACACTCAAGATTTCCGTCTAACATATCAATTACTACAGAGTCTAGCATATCAGTTGTTAATTCTATCAGTCCAGTCGCGCCAGTATATGCTCTGGTTATTTGGAGGGCACCCGCTCCTCTGCGCAAATAGGCGGCCAAGTAATATGGGTCAATTATATTTGGGTCTACTCGCACTATAGTAACGTGGCCATCTATAATAGCTGGTTTCTTTTTATCATAGACAGCTGTTTTGCCTAGTGTACCTTCACCCGTCGAGGCAACAAGTACATCGCCTTTCTCAGCAATTAAGCTTAAGTGATTCGGCGATGCCTCATATTCATCATATGTCGATTTTTCTACCCAGTCGCTTTCTGACATATTTATAGTTCCATATTTTGTAATATTACCTGCTTTAATGACAATTGCAAAACCATCACATTCATCCACATATTGATCAGCGTTGGGACTCTTTCCTCTCATAGTTGGAATGGTATTAATATCTTTTAGACGTGTATTGCTTTTGGCATAAAGGGCATCTATCAACTTACGGGTCTCAGGCTCTAAAAACTTGTAGTCAAATCGGATTGAAGGGTCAGCCGTTATCTCGGATACTTTCATATAATTGAAACACCAACGGTTTTGTATGTCTTTGTAGAATGGATTTTTGTTTTTGAATAAATTATTAGTTATGTCGTCTATCATACTTTGCAGATTAAAACCTCGTAAATCTTTACCCATTTTGTCAAAGCCAAGCGTATTCAGTTTCACCAGATAGAAGTAATAGTCTTTGTCTTCCATTATTTCTTGTTTGGTTTTTCGTCTTAGATATAACAAACTTGCTTTGACATTAATTTTATTGGGTTTGAATGTTTCAATAGGCAATTCAACAATTGCCTTAATTTGACATTCTTGAAGTATTAATTGCCTTAGCGGTATATTAGAGTCAGTATTAATAATTCCCTGATCAATAACTGTGAGGATCTCACCACCTGGCTTTGTACTCCAAATCATTTTCTCAATAAACAACACCTGTCCCTTTTTAAGTGTCATATTGTATTGTGATATATCATCATCGGACAAACTATCACTTTCAGATGTACCAAAGGGAGGATTAGTCATAATGATATCAATATCGGATATGCACGTTTTTTCATCTTTTGTTCCATGCCAATTTTGAGACGTATTTTTCAAACTATCCTCGTATCGTATGTTTGTTTGACCGTCACCTGCTATTATCATATTCATTTTAGCCGCTGCTGCAACTGCCTCGTTGGCATCAGATCCGTAAAAAGTTAATTCTTTAATACGTTTAAGGATTTCGGTATAACGTTCATATGTAAGCCTATTAGATGCATAATCATCGTCTAAAATCGTAAGATTTCTCTGCAACATATACACCAAAAATCCTGCAGTTCCACATGCGGGATCAAGAATTTTAAATTTTTCATTTTCTTTTTTGCTCTTAAGCATGTCATAAACCTTTTCCTCACCAAGGATGGAATACATTATCCTTACAAGGTTTCTGGGTGTAAAATACTGCCCCAATTTTTTCCCTTTCAGTGTAGCTCTTACATAATACTCAAAAGCTGAACCTTTTACATCCGTAGAACAGTCGGAAAACGATATGGTGTCAAGTTCCTTTACCAATGCGTAATATGTATTTGCATGTTTCAATCCAACTCCATTTCCCAACACTTCGCTGTACTTGGTTATCTTCTTGATGTCGTCTATCATTTTCTCGATAGCATCCTTTACCTGATCTGCATTTTTCTTATCTTTTTTGGCCAACTCATAGAAACGGTAGGTATAAGGTAGTTTAAATGCATTAGGTCTACCAGACTCATTTTCGGCTTTCTCTTCTAACAACTTGAGGAAAAGTATTTTTGAAAAGTCTTCAAAAGCATCTTGTTCGTATTTTTCAATTTTGCGTATAATACCATGACATTTTTCAAACAGTGAATTTAATTGCCTTTGCGATATGCCATGACGATATGGAAGAGAAAGGGAATCGTCAAGACTGAAGTCCTCTAACTTGGGTTTCTTTTTAAAAAGATTCATCACATTTGGCATTTCAACTCTCTTAGGGATTTTATCAACATACTTCCCGTCAAAAGTCATGCGGTTTTTTGTATTACTGTTGTAGCAGTAGATATTTATGCCGTTTGTGAGAACTGCAAATGGCACACCGACAGCCTTTGCATACCTCAAAGCCTGTGCTTTATCTTTTGCATTTAGCGTCTTAGATATCTTCTTTGCTTCAATAATAAAACATTTCCTTCCATCAATTTCAATTAGGATGTCAATATAGCCTCTACTTATACCATCATCATCAGTTTTGCTCTCAAATTCCATGTCATTATCTATGTCATACCCTCTACGTTTCAGATATGGTATAATTCTTTTGATGACGGTTTCCGTCTCTGTCATGCTTTTTTTATTCTTATTCATATCTCTAGTTTGTCATTATTATAAAAGGCGTCACGTGACTGCCACGTGGCGGTAATTTCAATTCAATTCCTTATTCCGCATTGTTTCCATCTCGCCAGCCACATCGCCCATGTCGAGGCTGGTGAGGTAGGCGGTGAGCATCTGCTGGAAGTCTTCTTCCACCACCACATCGGCTCCCTGCTGGTTGTAGGCTTGCTGCAACTGGTGGATGTAGCCTGCCGACAGTCGTGCCAGCATGTGGAGCGCAGCAGCGCCGCTGAGCTGATAGCGGGCTATCAGG
>ONCZ01000009.1 GCA_900316445.1 uncultured Prevotellaceae bacterium
GGTCCCACCTCTTCCCATTCCGAACAGAGAAGTTAAGCCCGCCTGCGCCGATGGTACTGCAATGCAATGCGGGAGAGTAGGAGGCCGCCTTCTTTATATGAAATAGGAGTCGCACATGCGGCTCCTATTTTTTTGCTTTATGGTAGTCATCTCCATGCTGTCAACAGCAAGTTTTTCTTAAAATATTTGCAGATTTCAAAAACATTGTCTATATTTGCAGTCGCAATGATTTTTAATTCAAAACAAATATAACAATGAAAAAGCTCTGTTTATTAATCTTGTTGGCAATGATGCCGTTTGTTTCTCAAGCAGCAGTCTCAATTGATGGCATATGTTATACTTTAAATACGTCTAATCATACGGCGACAGTAACAGGTTGGGATTCTGATTATGGTTATCTGGGTGATGTTGTTATTCCTGAAGAAATAATAGATAATGAAGAAAAATATCGTGTGACCTCTATCGGTAGTTTGGCTTTTTCGAGTTGTAAATATTTGACATCCATTACTCTTCCTAACTCTGTGAAGATTGTGGGAGAGGGTGCTTTTAGTAGCTGTTCTAGTCTTACCTCTGTGTCTATTCCGAACTCATTAACGATAATAGATAGAGAGGTGTTTTTTGGTTGTTCGAGCCTCGCTCATGTGACCATTCCTAATTCTGTAACGAGTATTGGTGAAAACGCTTTTTGTCTTTGTATCGGTTTGAAATCCGTGATTATACCAAACTCTGTGATAAGTATCAACAGTACAGCTTTTCAAAGTTGTGATGCCATTCAGCGTTTTGAATTCCACTGCAGGGATATTGGTTCTTGGTTTACTTGGCAGAAAACATCGTTAAGGGAACTTATTCTTGGAAAGGAAGTGGCTTCAATAGCGCAGGATGCCTTTAAATACTGTAAAACTATCACGACCATTAAATCCTATAGGACCTATTCCGTTCCAGTCGATTGTTTTGCTGCAGAAACATACAGCAAAGCCACGCTCTATGTGCCAACTGGTTCTGCAAGGGATTATGCTTATACTGCAGGTTGGGGGTTCAATAAGATTATAGAGAATCTGCCTTCCGAACATATCTATTTGAATATTTGTGATAGTCAGAATGGAACATCTAAACTAAGAGTGAATCCTGGAGAAAGGTATACATTCGAAATATCTCCATCAAGTACTCAAATAGAGAAGGTGTATTTCAACGACGAGGACGTGACATCACAGCTCGATGACAAGAATACATATACGACACCTTATATTGTTAAAAACTCTACTATCAAAATCGTATACAAAGATGGTAAGGAGGGCGACCTTAACGGTGATGGCGAGGTCAATGTCGCCGATCACGTGAAGTTGACGGAGATAATTATGAATCAATAAATGGCTCTTTTGTTTTCCCCTCCTGAGTAGGAGGGGCTAGGGGTGGTCTGATCTGTCTCGTAGAAACTAGGCATTATTCTGCCAGAATAAACGGATTATTCTCCCGGAAACTAGGCATTATTCTCCGGGAGATAATTTTGGCAAACCATTCTATTTTGCCGCAGTTGACGGTAGAAATCATTTTTTTTGTGCTAAAATACAAAATTTTTCTAAAAAATATTTGGTGATTCAAAAAATATATGTAAATTTGCACCGTAAATGCCTGCCTAAGAGTGGGTGGGTGGTTAAATTTAACATGTTGGAAGAGACCTCGGGCCAGTTGTACGGCCAGTCTCGAAAGGACGTTTTCGAAACGTTACCTGTCTGTGGTTATCAAATCTCGCAAATTTGAATCTTCATACAGCGGTGATGCAACTAGAAAGACGTCCGCGTGGGTGAATGTTTCATTCCCCACGTCCTGTATTCCCTTATATATATAAATAAGGTGTAGCTCCCCTTCGGTGGAGTGTATCTTGGTATATATACGTTTGGGATTGTCAGGGCGCAGTGGGTTGGTATATCACTCGGCGTGGGCAGGCTTTACGTTGCTTATCCTTATGAAGGGGCAATGCGAGAGCCTGATACCAGGGATAGGCGCGGAGAGAAACTTTACTCCCACGTCTTTTTTTTGTTCCCTCCGATCAGGGATGATTCCAATTTAGAATGTTAATGAGAGTAGCGACCACCGGGATTGATTATGTTCACATTTTAAATAACGCTTTAAATTAACATTTTAAGAATTATGGACAAGAAAACTATTGGAAAGAATGTAACTTCCGCTAAGGTGTCCGCGCAGCAATGCTGTGTCCTAATGGCGGAGGGGGAGGTGCTTGGCACCTGACGTTTACTCTCTCGCCTGCATCAGCGAGGCCCAGCCTTGCCGCAGGATAAATCCGAATTATTTCAATTTATACACAAAATTTACACACTAAAAATTTTAAACACAATGAAAAAAATTAAGTTATTAGCTCTTGCTGTATGTGCAATGCTGAGCACTAACGCATTCGCAGCTGACCCAGAGTATGCTCTTGACAAGACCAATGGCGTGCGTTATTTGCAGGATAAGCAGGCAGGTGAGGACGGCTCAGCTACTAAACCTTATTCAGCAAAGGTTTATGGAGCTCCTACAGCCTTGACATCAGTTGTAATTCCTGCCACATTCCAGACAGAGGATGAGAATGGTCAGATAACAATCTTTAAAGTGGTTGGCTTTAACGCAGATTGGGATAATAAGACAAGTGCAGATGCCGCCTCAAAGAGTGTATCACTGAAGGCCTCTGTGACCTCAATTAGTATTAACGCAACTAACATGGCTAGTCTTGAGAACGCTTTCACAAACATGGAGAAGTTGGAAAAGGTGACGATTACAGCAACTCCAGATGATTGGACAGCGTCTCCTAAACTCACTAGTGCTCTTACTGCCACTGTCTTATCAACAATCAAGGAATATGACCTCTCTGGCTGGACAAAGTTAACTAATATCAACAATGGTGCATTCAAGGTGTCAGGTATTACTAATAAGTTGCTGACTACAGTGAAACTACCTGAAGGGTTAATAAAGATTGGTGACGATGCTTTCAATGGTTTCAAAGGTACAGCGATTACACTTCCGAGTACTTTGAAGGAGATTGGCGAGAGTGCATTCTCAGGTGCTGCCATTACAAGTATCACTCTGCCTGAGACTCTTACCACCATCGGCAAGACTGCCTTCACCAGTTGTGCTGCCCTTGCTGCTATCGACATTCCTGAAGCTGTTACTTCTATTGGCGTTAGTGCCTTCAGC
The DNA here is from genome assembly GCA_900316445.1 of uncultured Prevotellaceae bacterium. Lineage (GTDB taxonomy): Bacteria > Bacteroidota > Bacteroidia > Bacteroidales > Bacteroidaceae > Prevotella. The sequence goes on from ONCZ01000009.1 coordinate 3,190, forward strand.
TTCTGTGAAGCCCTTGCTGAAGTTACAGGCATGGAGGGAGTCGCTGCTCTTGCGAAAGGTACCTTCGAAGGTTGTGAGGCTCTGGCAACCATTAGCCTGCCTGAGGCAACCCTTGAGATTGGCGAAGATTGCTTTAAGGATTGTATAGGCCTTACGAGCATCGAGATTGCCGGTGAGTTCACAACTGTAGGCAATAATGCCTTCTCTGGTTGCGAGAAGTTGGCTGCCATCGACCTGAGTGGTGCTGCTGCAACATTCACAACAATTAATCCTTCAGTGTTCGCAGGGTGTGAGGCTCTGGCTTCAATCACACTGCCTGAGTCTATCGCGACCTTAGAGGATGATGTGTTTAAAGACACTAAGTTGACAAGTCTTGATCTCTCTGCTACTGCTGTAAAAGTGCTCAATAAGATTTTTGGTACGATTACCAAGGAAGAGGATGCATATAGCTCATTGACCAGTATCGTTCTTCCCGAAGGTCTCTTAACTATCACTAAGAAAGCACTTAATTATTGTACCGGTCTTACTGGAATTGAATTGCCTGATGGACTTAAGAAAATTGATGAGGAGTCATTTGCCTACTGCTCTGGTCTGACGGAGATTACTCTGCCTGCATCGCTGACGACAGACATTCCTGCCAAAGCTTTCTACTATTGCACAGGTCTGAAGACCGTAAACTATGAGCCGACTGTTGGTGCTGCTATGCAGTTTGATACTCAAGCTTTCCTCGGCTGTAAGCCCTATATTAAGATTAATACCAATAAGTATTACTTCCAGGCTTATGGTTATGATGCTCCTCTGAACACTAAGTTCTTTGACGATGCTGCCCTGAGCGTTACCACCGTTCCTGACGCTGGTACAAGTGGAAAGTACTTTGCAAAATACTGCCCGGTTTTGGATGTGACCATTCTGCCCGCTGATCTCTCTGAGACTGGTGGTAAGATTTTCACTGTCTATGAGGATGAAGGCGCTATCTATCTGACTCGTATCCGTGTAAAGGGTGGTAAGTATCAGATTCCTGCTTATACGCATCTCATCATAAAGAGTGACGTGGAAGCTACCTATACCTTCACAGTGGCTGATGCTCCTATTAGTTCAAGCGTTGATGAGGATCAGATTTGTCCTGTTAATAATGAAGAGGATATTACTCTTGAGGATTATCAGACAAAGAAGTACTTGGATGATGCTTTTGCTTTCGTAGGAGAAGCTACTGGTACAAAGACCTATATTGAAGGTGGATACAAGTATCTGTATGCTCTTACGAATAAGGCTCCTTACGGTTTCGGCTTTACGGAGTTCACTGGTACAAAACTGAAGAAAGGTGGTTTCTTCCTGCCCAGCACGGTCGCTCCTGCAGCAGGTGGCCGTCTGAACGTGATTTGGGTTGACGACGAGGACGAGGCAACTGGCATCAATAGCATTGTTGCAAAGAGCGCTCAGAACGACGTTATCTACAACCTCGCTGGTCAGAAGGTATCTGCCTCTTATAAAGGTATTGTCATCAAGAATGGCAAGAAGACCATCTTGAAGTAATATCGCAATTAACTAAATACACGGTGCGGGGCTCGCTCCCGCACCATAAAAACAACAAAACATTTAATTTACAGCTACATTATGAATAAGAAATTTTATTTTGCTCCTGAGACGGAGGTAATTCTGCTTGAGACCCAGGGCTTCCTGGCTGCCTCTAACTGGGATGATGACGATGATAATCCTCAGGTTACTCCCAACCCCGGTCAGGCCGGCGACGATGATGTGATGTAAACACTGTCGTCAATAAATGACAATTCATCGGGGGCGAAGGCCTGAAGCCTTGCGCCCCCGATTTCCCCAAATTCGCAAAGTTGTCCAAACGGAGGACAAAGATTGAAGGAATACCAGGGGTTCGACTCCCCTCTTTGTGACAAAATGACAAATAGAAGTTTTATATATATTTTTCGGGTATTGGCAGTATCGTTATTCGTATGCTTCAATATTGTAGTAAAGGCCCAGACCACAGGTGACAACATCACAACCGTCAATGACTATGGTTCCAGCGGCATGTATTTCGCCACGCTTTGCCCTGACCATGACGTAGCCGTCGACAAGAATGTGGGTGATGCATTTAGTATATATATTGATCTTGGCTCACCTTTTTTCAATAAGCTCCGCGTCCGTGGTGGAAAATATAATGTGAAGGCTGGTGAGTGCGTGGTTTTCAAGACTGCAGAGGCATCCTCTTTTGAGGTTCCTGCCGCAGGAGATGATATTCGCTCTTCTCTCTTCTCCAACGACATCATCTGTCTTAACGAGGATACGTCAACAGACGATTTCGTCTCTAATCACCCTGTAGGTGATGGGGAGTATATTTATCTGCTGACAAACATGGAACGAAACGGTGGTTTTGGCTTCACTCATTTCATTGGCGACATCATGCGCAAAGGCTATTTTTTTATCATTAGTACTGTCAAGCCAGAGACATCAGCCATTAATGCTGCTACAAGAGCAAAAGACAACATTTCCTCGTCCTCAGCCAAGAATATCTATGACCAGAGAGGACATAAGATTACTAAACCTCATGCTGGTCAGATATATATTCAAGACGGCAGAAAATATATTGCAGCTTCTGGCGGGAGGAATTCACAGGAAGCTACTACTATTCCTCTCTCACATGCCAGCACTCGTGCTGACAAGGACATAGAAGATGGTGACCCCGTACCATTCCTAACTGGTGAGGCTGGTAATGACGATGGCTTTGTCACGAAACTGGAGATCTCAGAATCATCATTTGTCCGTGGAGATGCCAACGGTGATGGAGAAGTCAATTCTGAGGACGTAATGGTTATCTCTGATTATATCATGGGCAAGCCCACTGAAACATTTGTTATGGAAGCGGCCGATGTGAATGGCGATGAGACGATCGATGCCGCTGATATCGTCGGAACGGTGAAGATTGTCATGGATGAGACTGAATAAACAAGATTTTGTGAACTAATAAAATACACAGTTTGTAATTAAACTGTTAATATTGGCCTTTGTGGTCCGTGAGGATAATAAGGTCGTGAACTGAAATTTTTAGTATATAAATTAATTGATTACTATCGCTCTCCTGTGAAGGCCGGTGATAGTTTTTTGTATTGTATATCGCCTTCTTGTTTGGAGCACAAAGGCTTCTGAATGGGAGTGAGAAGGCTTCATGTTGGCATTCAGAATGCTTGAAACTCTTAACATGAAAGCTACTTTCTCGGAAGAATGTTTAATTTAAAAGAGGAATAAGATATTGGCCAAAGTTTAATTACTGCGGAGTGGAACTTTAGATAGTTTTCCCTGGAACTTTAGTTAGTCCGGGCTCAGAGGGGGAACTAACTAAACTGGCAGGGAGAACTAATTAAAGTAACAGGGAGAAGTAACCTGTCAGTTTCTAGGAACTATGCTTGCATCATGGCGGCCTCATCGTCTGTAAGGTGGAGGCTCTTGACAATCACTTCGAGCGGTACACCGTTGGCCTTTAAAGTACGAGCGCTCTCCAGCTTTTCCTGGACATTTCTCCGTCTTTCTTCTTCACGCCCCTCTGCTTTGCCTTCTGCATCTCAACAATGATGCGGCTTCCGTCGGCCAGACGGCAATAGACGTCAAAGACGGCCTTGCGGTCTACGATGCCCTCGCCCAGATGTTCGGTATTCATGTAGGTGAGGTCGGTGATTCTTGAACCCAAAGTCGGTGTATGGGTTGATGTACCGCTCGCTGATTTCCACTTCCATTTCCTTTTCTCCTTGTTTCTTCGAATTCTTGTCTTTTGTGCTCATACGTAGTAAAGTTTAAGAGTTATACAATAAGTTGAACGCTGCAAAGCGTAGGGATTTTATTTGAAACCACCAAATAAAAGTGGAACAATTTCATCGGGATTTGGCATTTAGGCATTTTCGTTATTATAAATAAATAAGGTGCGAAAGTTTTGGTGGTTTCGGAAAAAGAACGTATCTTTGCGGACGATATGCAGTGGACTGACAGAATCAGACAGGTGAAGATCGTGCTCGTGGTGACGGCAATAGTGATTGCTGTGGCCTCGCTGGTGGTGTCACACCTGTTAGTGAAGGACCTCCAGCGGGAGGAACGGAACAAGATGGAGGTGTGGGCCCAGGCCATGCAGACGCTGCAGGAGGCTGACGAGACGACTGACCTGGCGCTGGTGCTGAGCGTGATACAGGGCAATAAGACGATCCCGGTGATTGTGCTTGACAGCGATGAGCAGGTGATGGACTATCGTAATGTCAATATCCGAAACAGGGATTCTGACCGGTATGTGGCCGACTATGGCCGTAGGATGTACAAGGCAGGGCACTATATTCAGATTGGTGACTCTGTGGATTATCAGTTGGTGTGCTATGATGAGTCAACGCTGTTGAAACGACTTTCCCAGTATCCTTATTGGCAGTTGGGCATCGTCATGATTTTCGTCGTGGTGGCCATCTTTGCCCTGTTGTCCTCGAAACGGGCTGAGCAGAACAAGGTATGGGTGGGTTTGTCGAAGGAAACGGCTCATCAGTTGGGTACGCCTATCAGTAGCCTGATGGCTTGGGTGGAGATTCTGAAGGAGAACTATCCTGATGACGATCTGATACCGGAGATGAACAAGGATGTGAAACGGCTGGAACTGATTGCGGAACGTTTCTCTAAGATCGGTTCGCTGCCTGAACCTGTGGAAGCCTCGATGAATGAGGTGTTGGCCCATGTGATTGATTATATGGACCGAAGGACATCGAAGAAAGTGGAGATCGTAAGTGAACTGCCGGCAGAGAATGTGGTGGTTAAGATGAATGCCTCGCTCTTTGAGTGGGTGATTGAGAATCTCTGCAAGAATGCCGTTGATGCGATGGAGGGGCAGGGCAGGATTGTGCTCTCGCTGCATGAAGAGGGCTCGAAGGTGGCTATCGAGGTGACGGACAACGGAAAGGGTATTCGCAAGAAAGACCTGAAGAATGTTTTTACGCCTGGCTTTACGACGAAGAAGCGTGGATGGGGCCTTGGCCTGTCGCTGGCTAAGCGTATCGTTGAGGAGTATCATAAGGGGCGTATCTATGTCAAGTCTTCGGAAGTTGGGGTGGGTACGACGTTCCGCATCGAGATGCCGAAATAGGCAATGAAATTGCACACAAGCCCCCTGAGTGTGTAATAATGGCTGGTTTATCGGCCTGATTTTGAAGGAAAAACATAAAAAATACAAATAAGCGTGTCTTAAATGGAAAAAAGTTTGTAACTTTGCAGCCCATATTGTGTGATTATGTGTAGTTTAGAGTGTCTGAAGGTTGACCTGAAGGGTCTGAAAGACGATGATACTTCATTGGTCTTCGATCTGGAAGATACATACTTCGGCGCTTTGGACGAGGCAGAAGTGAAGAAGGGTTCTTTGCACGTGTCGGTGTCTATACGCAAGGCTTCCGGCTTTTTCGAATTCCTGATTCATGCTGCCGGCACAGTAATCATACCTTGCGACCGTTGTCTCGACGACATGGAGCAGCCTGTGGAAACAGACGTGCGCCAGGTGGTGAGACTCGGAAGCGAAAACTCAGAGGATGGTGACACCCTCGTCGTGGCTGAGGACGAAGGAATACTCGACCTGACGTGGATCATCTATGAGTCTGTGGCATTGGCTATACCCATCAGGCATGTGCATGCACCCGGCAAGTGTAACACGGCCATGACGAACGTTCTGGAAGAACTGTCAGCTGACCGAAGCAGCGATGAGGAGTCCGACCAAGCTGTAGACCCCCGATGGGAGAAGTTGAAAAATTTAAAAATTTAAGAATTAAAAAATTAAATAATTATGGCACATCCTAAAAGAAGACAATCAAGTACTCGTCAGGCCAAGCGTCGTACTCATGACAAGGCCGTAGCTCCCACGCTGGCAGTATGCCCCAACTGTGGCGCATATTATGTATATCATACAGTATGCCCCACCTGCGGTTACTATCGCGGTAAGGTTGCTATCAAGAAAGAGGACGAAGTCGCTGAGTAATGAGTAAAATCAATGCGATAATCACCGGCATTGGTGGCTACGTTCCCGACTATGTCCTCACCAACGAGGAACTGTCGAGAATGGTAGACACCAATGATGAGTGGATTATGACGCGTGTCGGCATCAAGGAGCGCCGCATCCTGACTGAAGAGGGCCTGGGTACCAGCTACATGGCCCGCAAGGCTGCCAAACAGCTGATTCAGAAGACAGGTGTGGATCCAGATTCGATCGATGCGCTGATCGTAGCTACTTCTACGGCGGATTATAAGTTCCCATCCACGGCGTCCATTGTAGTGGGCAAGATCGGATTGAAGAATGCCATGGCGTTCGATTTCTGGGGTGCATGCTGCGGATTTCTCTACTCGCTTGATGTGGCTGCCTCGATGATCCAGAGCGGCCGCTACAAGAAGATTATCCTCATCGGTGCAGACAAGATGTCGTCGGTCACTGACTATAAGGACCGCTCCACCTGTCCGCTCTTCGGCGACGGTGCTGCTGCGATGCTCTTGGAAGCAACGGAGGAACAGAATATCGGTGTAATGGACTCCTATCTGCGTACGGACGGCAAGGGACTTCCGTTCCTGCATTTGAAAGCAGGTGGATCTGTCTGCCCACCGTCGCATTTCACCGTCGACCATCGTCTGCACTACCTCTATCAGGAGGGGCGCACGGTGTTCCGTTATGCTGTGACGAACATGAGCAATGATTGTGCCTTGGTCGCTGAGCGTAATGGTCTGAACAAGGATAATATCCAGTGGGTGGTGCCCCATCAGGCCAACATGCGCATTATCGAGGCCGTGGCCAAGCGTCTGGAACTGTCGATGGACCAGGTGATGGTGAACATTGAGCATTACGGCAATACGAGTGCGGCTACGATACCGCTTGCACTGTGGGACAATGAGAGTAAGCTGCGGAAAGGTGATAATATGATCTTCACCGCCTTCGGAGCCGGTTTTGTCCATGGGGCCTCGTATTATAAGTGGGCTTATGACGGAGACAAATAGAAAATAAAATATCTAACCACAGGAAAACGCATGCTCTATGGGCAATGCGTTTTTTTGTCTAAAAGGAAACAGATGCACAAGGCAGGATTTGTGAATATCGTAGGAAACCCGAATGTGGGGAAGTCGACACTGATGAATCAACTCGTCGGTGAGAAGATCTCCATTGCCACCTTTAAGGCCCAGACGACCCGTCATAGGATCATGGGTATCGTCAATACGCCTGAGGCCCAAATCGTATTCTCAGATACGCCAGGTGTGCTGAAACCCAACTATAAGTTGCAGGAGTCGATGCTTGCTTTTTCTGAATCGGCTTTGCAGGATGCTGATGTATTGCTGTATGTGACCGATGTGGTGGAGAATCCGGAGAAGAATCAGGATTTCTTAGATAAGGTAGCACGTATGTCGGTGCCTGTGTTGCTTCTGATTAATAAGATTGACCAAAGTGACCAGAAGACGTTGGGTGATATCGTGGAGAAGTGGCATGGCCTGTTGCCGAATGCGGAGATTCTTCCGATCTCTGCCAAGAACAAGTTTGGCACGGAACTGCTTTTGAAAAGGATCTTAGAGCTGTTGCCAGACTCTCCGCCTTATTTCGACAAGGATCAGTTGACGGATAAGCCGGCCCGGTTCTTTGTCTCAGAGATTATCAGGGAGAAGATCCTCTTGTATTATGACAAGGAGATCCCCTATTCCGTGGAAGTCAGCGTAGAGCGCTTCAAGGAAGATGAGAAGCATATTCATATTAATGCTGTCATTTACGTGGAGCGTGACAGTCAGAAGGGTATCATCATCGGTCATCAGGGCGTGGCCTTGAAGAAGGTGAGCACGGAGTCGCGTAAGGCATTGGAGAAGTTCTTTGGGAAGCCTATCTATTTGGAGGTCTTTGTGAAGGTCGACAAGGATTGGCGTTCGTCAGAGAGAGAGTTGAATCACTTCGGATATAATCCGGAGTAGGAGAGAAGAGAAGGAGTAGAGGAGAGAAGGAGTAAAGGAGTATAGTTATGGGAAATTTGGTAGCCATTGTAGGACGCCCGAATGTGGGAAAGTCGACCTTGTTCAATCGTCTGACGAAGACGCGCCAGGCGATCGTCAGCAGTGAGGCTGGTACAACGCGTGACCGCCAATATGGCAAATGTGAATGGAATGGCAAGGAGTTCTCTGTCGTCGATACCGGCGGCTGGGTAGTGAACTCCGATGATATATTCGAGGAGGAAATCAGAAAGCAGGTGATTATTGCCACAGAGGAAGCAGATTTGGTTCTCTTCTTGTGTGACATCAGCAACGGTGTGACGGGATGGGATATGGATGTTGCCCAGATTCTGCGTCGTGCAAAATTGCCAGTGATCCTTGTGGCCAACAAGGCCGATGACGGTAAGGATCTGTATGACCAGTATGAGTTCTACAAACTCGGACTGGGTGATCCTTATCCTATCAGTGCTGCTACGGGTAGTGGTACGGGTGATCTGCTCGACAAGGTGTTGGAGATGCTGCCTGAGAAGAGTGGTGATGATACGGAAGACGGTATTCCCCGTTTTGCTGTTGTCGGTCGTCCGAATGCAGGTAAGTCGAGTCTGATCAATGCCTTTATCGGTGAGGAGCGTCATATCGTGACGGATATTGCTGGTACAACCCGTGATTCTATCTATACCCGTTACGACAAGTTCGGCTTTGATTTCTATCTTGTTGATACTGCCGGTATCCGACGCAAGAATAAGGTCACGGAGGATCTGGAGTTCTATAGTGTGATGCGCTCCATCCGTTCGATAGAGAATGCAGATGTCTGTATCCTGATGATTGATGCCACCCGTGGTATTGAGGCACAGGATATGAATATCTTCCAGCTGATTCAGAAGAACAATAAGTCGTTGGTGGTCGTGGTGAACAAATGGGACCTGGTGGAAGACAAGTCACAGGTAGTCATTGATACCTTTACCAACGCCATCCGTCAGCGTATGGCTCCCTTTGTGGACTTCCCCATCATCTTTGCTTCTGCGCTGACGAAACAACGCATCTTCAAGGTGCTTGAGACGGCCAAGCAGGTCTATCTGAACCGTAAGGCCCGTATCGGTACGACGAAACTCAATGAGGTGATGCTACCGCTGATAGAGGCTTTTCCGCCTCCCTCTGTCAAAGGTAAGTTCATCAAGATCAAATATGTGTCGCAGGTGCCTGACACGCAGATTCCGACCTTCGTGTTCTATGCTAATCTGCCACAGTATGTCAAGGAACCCTATAAGCGTTTCCTTGAGAATAAGATTCGTGAGAACTGGACGCTGACAGGTTCGCCCATCAATGTGTTTATCCGGCAGAAATGAGAAAGAATCTGGTAGGGATAGTAGGGTTATTAGGTTTTTTAGGGATATTAGGGATGTCCTGTGGAAATCCGACAGCAGAGGAGATGGCTTCACTGGCTGCCAAGGGCTATTACGAGCATCTGATTCATGGAGAGTACGAACAGTTCCTTCAGGGGAAGGTAGGACTGAATAAACATTCTGAGGAGGAATATTGGAACCAGTTGCGGGATAACTGCCACCAGTTCGTGCATCAGCAGGAGCAAGCCCATCATGGTATCCATGAGGTTAGGGTCGTCAACGCAAAGACTGATACGTTGCAGAAATATACCAATGTGTTTATGATGCTTTGCTTCGGCGATTCCACTAATGAGGAGATCGTGGTGCCGATGGTTGAACGTGACGGGCGATGGTATATGAGATAAATAGATAACAGATAAAACGTGAAGATATGAAGAGATTTGTATGTATGTTGATATTGGCCGGTCTGAGTTTTGGCGCTTTCGCACAGACCGACGGTGTCGAGACGAATTCAACGCTGAAGGAGTTGGAGGGGGTGAACCAATCTAAAAAGTATATCCCAGTTTTCCAGTATTGGAAGGAACATGACATCTTCCAGCACTTGGATTTGTCTGTAACGCTTGGTACTACAGGTATCGGCTTCGATGTGGCTTCTCCGGTAACAGAGTGGGCACAGTTACGACTTGGTTATGAGTTCATGCCACGCTTTACGAAAAATATGAAGTTTGAAATGACCATTAACGGGAAACCTGCCAGGGCATACGATGAGGATGGTAATCGTCAGGAGACCTATTTCGACAAGTTGAAAGAATTCCTCTATGACTTCACGGGTTTGGATGTTGAAGACCATGCTGATATGACGGGTAAGGCAACCATCAATAACTTTAAGTTGTTAGTTGATGTGTTCCCTTTCAAGGAAAATAAGCATTGGCATTTTACTGCAGGTTTCTACTGGGGGCCGTCTCAGTTTGCCGAAGCTGTGAATACGACGGAGACCATGGTGTCGCTGGTGTCAGCATGTATTTATAATTCCATGTACGATAAGGCTGTCAATAATGAACCTTTGATTGATTTCAGCAAATTTACAGACATGAGTGGTGTATATGTAAAGCTTCCCCAGGAAGCTGCTGAAAAATTGAAGTCTTTTGGTCGTGTGGGCTTTGCTGTTGGTACTTTCTCTCACGATGTGACAGATTCTTATGGCGTAAACCATTCGAAAGGGGACTTGTATATTGTGGAACCAGATGAAAACAGTATGATTCGGGTCAATGCCAAGTCCAATTCAATTAAGCCATATATAGGTTTCGGTTATGGTGGCAGACTGTTGAAGAAACGTGATGACTGGAAGGTGTCCTTTGACTGTGGCGCCATGTTCTGGGGTGGAACTCCTGATCTGTATGTTGTCCATGACGGCATTAACCTGACGAAGGATGTAGAGGATTATCTTAATCCTCAAGTAGATTCTTATATTTCTTTATTGAAGGTCTTTAAGGTCTATCCCGTTCTGAATTTCCGTCTGACTAAACGTATCTTCTGACTATAGACTATACGAGTTGGATAAGATTTTGCCCGCTTGATATCGCTTTGGCGATTCAAGCGGGCAAAATTCTTTATGATACAAAAAGATGGCGATGATTTTATTTGATAATAACCTTTTTGCCGTCTTTGATATAGATTCCTGATCGTGGGGTTACGCCATCAGTTAAACGTACACCCGTCAGTGTGTATATACCTTTTGATGCCTTGTCGCCTGTCTTGATTGTATTAATGGCTTCTGGATCATAATCATCAAGAGACATGACGTCTGCGTCACCAGGATTCACATTCAGGAAAGCCTTATTGGCTCTAAGGTATAATTGCTCTTTATATTCAACTAGTAGCTCTGGTCTATCTTTAGCATTAATAAAAGCAATTTCGCCTTTATCATTCAGATTAAGTATTCGCATGTCGATAGAGTTGTAGAGCGTAGCATTAAAATGCCTGGGAACACCTGTCAATGCACAATAAACGCCACCTAACCAGTTTACACCATCAAATATATATTCTCCTCCTACAGGCTCAATCTTATTGTCCTCAGGATTTGCAGAGTTGCATTTGATGATTACAGGTGTAGCAAAGGGTATTACTTCTTCGTCATCAAATTCTGTCAGCGAAAATCCTTTTCCTCCTGCATTACTAACATAATAAGCAGTCATACCAGGTGAAACTAACCTGAAACTGAACCCTGCATAGATAGTACCCCAATAGTCTCCGGAGGCGGTTTTAACATCAGGACGTATGCCAACGTATTCGTTAGATGTATCGATAGGAATGAATCTCCAGTATCTCATGGGGCTTTCGTTCGATGACAAATAACCAAATTCACCTTCTCTATCAAGATCTGCCAACTCTTTTGTAATTCCATTATAGGTTCCTGAGATGATGTAGTTACCTCCTGACGCCGTAATGTCAATAGGCAATTTGTAGTTTGTCATTGCATATAAGCTGGAACCTTGTGCGGCAAAATCGTATTTGCCATTTCCAAGTTGCCTAACGAAGATGACGCATGAGGGGCTTACAGCAACTGTATCGTAGTTTAAATATGTCCTGACGCCAGCCATATTTACGCTACCTGACTGAGAAACAGGATAGTTGCCGGGGTCTGTGTCACTAATACTTAAGTATCTACCTGTACCTGCATTTTGAATATGGTAAAAACCGTCCGCTATTTGGGCGTTGACAGTCATTACATAGCTAAATACCAAAATGATTGAGCAAATTAACTTTTTCATTTCTTATAAATTTGTTTTAATTATAAAAAAGCCCAGCCCCATTTTGGGACCGGGCTTTAAAGTCTTATCTGATTTTTGAATTACTCAGCGATACAAATTGATACACGGTTCAGGTCATTCTCAGCGAACGGCTGTACGCGTGAACCCTTGCTATCCCAGCTGATGCGGCTCTCAGCGATGCCGTACTGCTCCTTCAGAGCCTTCACGACAACCTGTGCACGACCCTTAGCCAGACGATCGTTGATGCGGTTGTTACCAGTACCAGCGTCAGCATAACCGGTAATCATCACCTTAGATGTCGGATGAGCGTTCATGTAGTCAGCGATATCCTGTACCTTCTGCTTCTCAGAGTCACGGATGATGGTCTTGTTGATCTCGAAGAAGATATCACGACGGAGCGGCTCAACAGCTGCGGGAGCGGGAGCGGGAACCTCAACAATCTTCTCCACAATCTTGTCTACGTAGCGGATCTCGGGCTCGGGAGCCGGGATGAAGCGAGTAGAGTAGGTGGGACCGAAGTTGTACTTGATGCCTGCGAGCAGGTTGAAGTATGAGTCGGGGTTGCCAACCTTCTTAAAGTTGTAGCGGTCGCTCAGCATATTGAAGTTTGCCTCCAGACCAATGCTCCAAGCGTCGTTGATGTGGATGTCCATCGTCAGACCAGCCTGACCCTTGAAGAACAGACATGCATCATCGTCATACATCGGGGTCCAACCAAACTCATCCTTATTAGCAATTCCATCCATGTATGCCTTAGCTGCCTTCGCGTCATCACTCTGCATGCGATAGTTCAGACCGATGCCAATGAATGCACCGAAACTAACCTTACGGTTGGGGTTGAAACCTGCGATGATATTTGAGAGATCAAATGTCAGATCGATAGCAGGAGCAACGTAACTAAACTTGAAGTTCTGAGGATCAAATGTCAGAGCATCCTCTTTCCAACCTGTTCTGCTCTGCCAAGCGTTAACAGCCAGACGAGCGCCAACACTCTTTGAGAACTGATAGCCGACAGCTCCCTGGATGGTGGGTGAAATCATATCACCGAATTTGGCCTCACCCGTGGTGTACTGAGCACCTCCCTGAAGCTGGAGGTACCAGTGCGGCTCGAAGACATATTCTGTCGTGCCCTTCTGCTCCTGGGCAGATACTGAGAGTACACCCATCAGCATCAGGCAAGACAATATTGCTTTCTTCATTTTCATATCTATTACTTATTATTTTTTTGTTCTCGAATGTTAATTACTTCACGTGTACATTGTACTTCTTGGTAATCACGTAACCAAAGTAGTCAACGCAGCTGAGAATAATGGTGTAATCACCCTTCTCGCTCAGATCGTAGTCGTAGACCAGTGTGTTACCAGGCAGAACCTCAGACTGCAGAAGCATACCGTTCTTCTTCAGAGCAACGTACTTCTTGTATGCAGGAGCAAGGACTTCCAAAGTACCTGATGTCAGGTAAGCGTGCATAATACCTCTGTTGACGAACATACCCTCGCACAGACGATCCATTCCATAATCGGTCTCAAAGATGATGATAGGAGCAAGAGCACGTGTAAACAGGTGCTTGTTAATCCACTCAGTCAGCATGTCAGAACCCTTGTCAATCCAGGTGTTAATACGGTTCTCTGCCTGATCAACAGCATGTCCCAGTGTATAGGTCTTCAACAACTTAGCCAATCTGTCGTTGATAGACTCTAAACCACCATTTGAGTTAATGGCCTTGTGCAAGTCTTCCCAATAACCCTCATCGTTAACAATAATTTTCTCAGTCTGGCCGTTAACAATTACATATACTGTCTTTGTTGCATCATCAAGTGACTTAATACTAGCTGCGATACCTTTATTGCCCCATCTCTTGTTAATCTCGGTAGCAACCTTAGAAACGAATCTCTCAAGAACATCCTCAAGAATCCAGTTGCCGTCCTTGGCTTTCTCATACTCCCAGAAAGTGTTGTAAGACAAAGGCTTCACAGCAGTGGTGAATATATCAAAATCACCACTCTGAGCAATTCTCTTCATCTTGCCATTCTTCTCAGCGAAGAAAGCCAGTCTCTGTGGAGAATATGACATGTTAGTTGCCAAATCGGTCTTAGTAAGTTCGTTCTTCATCAGATCGAATACCAAGCTCATTGACTCTCTCAAGCAGTTCTTGAAGGTAGCCTTAATGGTCGTGCTGCCATTCTCACCGATACGATTCTTCATGTCATTGCCAAGAACCTTCAACTCCTTCTGAAGTTTCTTGTAATCGATGAACTTCTCAAAACCAAATCTATTGGCTTCAAGATCTTTCTCCTTGATGGTAGCGTCTGCTACATAGAAACCGTTATCAGCAGGTTTACCAGTCTCCTCTAAGAATGCACGGAAGACGTTATAATTGATTATTGCACTAGACTTTCTGACATTGAGCTGAATAGGAGCAACCTCACCAACGCTGTTCTCAATCTGAATCTTTGCTATTTTGCTGATATCGAAATCTTCATAGTTGGTTGAGTTTACAGTAAAGTAAAGCTGTCCAGCATTGGCATAACTGTCCGTAATCATGTCACTCTCGAAATCTACGAAACCGTCATAAGGCAGTTCGTTCGGCTCCAGATAACATGCGAGTGTACGACCACCTACGTTAAAGGCGGTACCTGCATACGGGAACTGATCAATACCTGTATCGTTGGTGCCATAGTATGCAGCCAGTGCGTTTACTTTTGCAACAGGAGTGTTGATGATACCTAAGACATCATTGCGTGTGGTGTTAACTTGAACGCCCGTAATGAGGTTTCCGTCTACAAAGGCATCCAGGATACCAATAACGCTGTCGACTCTTGCCCACAGAATGTTTACAGAATCGCCAACGTTGTTAATGCGAACGTCAATGTCCTTCAGAGCGTTGTTGATTTCGTCAATTGCCAACGACTGATTTGTAATCTGCTGGTTGATAACCTCAAGATTCTGATTGATATTATCAATCTTCGTGTTGTAATCGTTGCAGATGCTGTCAACATTAACCTGGATAATTTCTGTGATGTTGTTGATGATCGTGTCACCGTACTCATAAATTACAGGCTTGATGTTGTTGATCTGAGTTTGCAGGTCATTTTGCACACTGTTAATCTTGTCCTGCAGTTCAGAGCTCTTCTTGCCAAGATTAGCATAGACGTCGGAGAGATCGTCGTCAACGTTGTCCTTGCAAGAAACAAATGATGATGTGGTGGCAAAGAGCATTGCTACCATCAAAAAACCATTGATAAATTTCTTTTTCATTTGAACTTAAAAATTATAATTAAACATTTTATTATTTATACTCACGCATATATGTATTTACATAAATCGGTGACAAAATTAGGCAATTATTTTTAAACTTGCAAGAAAATTTTAATTTTTTTTATCAAAAACTGCAATTTTCTATCAAATTAGCACGTTTATGGTATGTCGAACAACCATTTTTGCCCATTTTTTATGTCTTGTGCGCCTGACAGGACTCGAACCTGCACGTCGTGAGACACCAGATCCTAAGTCTGGCGCGTCTACCAATTCCGCCACAGGCGCGAAAGAACGCTCTGTCATAGAGCCGTCAGGCCTAAAACGTGTGCAAAGATACGAATAATTTCTCATTCCGCCAAAAGTTTTCGTGCAAATTCTATTAACGAATCTTTTCCTTGACGGAAATCATCGTCACTCAGACTGACAAAATAGTCAGGTTCGATGCCGAACTCCACCTGTTGGCGGTCTTTGTCGTAGGATGGGCAGGCCGAGAAACGAACCGTCCATCCGTTGGGCAGAGAGTTGGTATAGGGCATGCCTGCTCCTCCACCTGTCTGGTCGCCCACGATTTTCACCCGTGGGAAGCACTTCATGTACTTGACGAAATCGTTGGCTGCGCTGAACACCCCGCGGTTGGTCAGCACGACCACCTTCTTCTGCCATCTGAGATTCGATGAGGGTTCGATGTATTGCGGCTCTAAGTCTGAGAAGTCGTTATGACCCTTTCCCGTCTTGTGCTGCAGATAACCCACCAACGTCTTCTCATTGCAGAAACGTGCTGCGAGCTTTTCTGCATTGGTGAGGTCGCCGCCTCCATTCTCTCGGATATCGATGATGATTCCGTTACAGAAGGCGAAGTAGCGCAGGATCTCGTTCAGGCCACTGTCGCTAACGGGGCTCGTGAAGCTGCCGTAGTACGCATAGCCGATATTATCGTCGAGGATCCGATAGCGCATACCAGAGGCGATGCGATAGTCTGTGTCGAGGTATTTGCGTTGGAGTGTGTCGCTGAAATTGGTCGGATAGTCCTCGTGCCAACTCCAATAGCGGCCGTTGTCGAAAGCGGAGTAGAGGTTCACATGGCCGTCTCGCAGTTCGCTGAGCATATCCGTGAACACCTCGAACAACTGGTACTTGTTGGCTTCTTCCCTCGCGCGTACCTTATATATATTATATATAGAGTTCCAGTCGAGGCCGTATTCATGCTGCTTATAGTCGAAGAAACAGTAGTGCTCATCGATAATCTTCCACAGAGCTTCGAAGTTCCCCTGAGCCGTATCAGGGAATTCTTCCTCATTGACGCAGGCCGATAAGGTGAGCAGGGGCAGGAGGAACCAGATAACGAACTTTCTCATGGGTGAACGTTGTTTGGGAAGTGGCAGACGATGCCGATCATCACGCGATGGGCATAGATGTGCTGCTTCAGATTGTTGACTTCTGCCTGCTGGTAGTTTCCGAGATAGCCGATGCGCAGCGACCATCTGTCGTTTGTCCGCCAGTCAAGTGACAGCATCTGGCGGAAGGTGGGTGCGCTGACGAAAGTGGTGGGGACGATGTTGTGATCGTAGTTCCCGCGATTGAAGATCTCGTAGTACGACTGTCCGTAGTTTGGGCTGAACATCACGCCCACGAGCGGCACGTTCAGTTCATAACGCAGGGCGAACTGCTTTCCGAAGAGGGGAAAATGGTAAGTGGCGATGGCTGCGGGCATAAGATTCAGGCTGATACGGGCCTGAGCAGGATTGTTCGAGGCGGTCATATCATAGAGAAAGCCCAGATTGGTATTGGCGAGGCCGCCAGCCTGTAGCAGAAGACGGTCTGCGAAGAGCTGCCAATGACGGTATCTGCCCCAGTAGAGGTTGTAGTCGCCCTCTATCATCTGGTTGTCTTTGCTTCTGTCCTTGGTGCTTGAGATATCCAACTCGTGTTCGATAACGCTGTTCCACTTCTTGCCTTCCTTCGCGCGTTCCTTAATATATAGATAGGTGAAGCCGATGCCTGAGAACTTCTCCTGATTGATATAGGTGTCGAGAATCCTGGAGGAACCCACGCCGATGATATTGGCGGAGGTGGATTCCTGGGCGACGGCACACATCGGAACCAGAGTGAGGAACAGTATCAGGAGTTTATTCTTCATCGTCGAAGAGGCTTAGTTCTTCCTGTGGTTGGTTGTTTCGAGGGGCTGGGGACTCTTCGGAGGGCGTCTGGAGATCTGAATCATCGGAGTCATCGGAGTCTTCTGAATACTCTGAATTCTCTGATTCCTCAGGCTCTTCAGGGAAACGTACAGGCTCCAACTCCTCGATGCTGGCTATCTGCCAGGTGGTCAGACGCTTACCTTTTGCCTTGTATCCCTTGACGGCGATGAACTGCTCAGCGTCGATTTCCTCAGACCCTCTGAACTCATCAACGCCGCCATAAGTCACCTTGATGAGCGGATAGACAGTATCTGTCAACAGGATGAGCTGGGAGACGGGATTGTCTGAGAGCCAGTTCTGCTTCTTCTTCGTGGCGTCCATCAGGAAGCGCTTCAAGTACGGATAACCCTGATTATCAGCATCGTAGAGGATGGCAGTCCATACTTTCGACGCGTTGTATTTCTCTATTCGGAGGATATTCTCCTCGAAATGGTTGTTCAGATCGAAGTTTGTGAGGTAGCACTCGCCGTTCTTCAGCACAACGAGGATCTGGTCGTTGTCGAAGAATTCGCCCAGCAACCGTCCGTGTTCGTCGTAGTTCAGACGGTTGACGTCAGGATCATACCAAACCTTTCGCCCGCCGAGTGTCGAGTGTCCGTGACTCTTCAGTCCGATGCGATGCACGGGGAACTTCGTCAGCAAATTGCCTTTCGACGTGCGACCCTTGATCATCACCTCCGAGAAGTCCTTATCGACAAAGATCTTCCTGAGTTTTGGATTAGGTTCGAGCGTCACCTTGATGATTTCTGCCTCGCCGTTGGGGTTGGCAGAGAAGTACATCACCTTCGAGCCAGGCGTGCCTTGCGTCAGATCGTACTCCTTATCGCGCGTCATCGTCGTCACGTTGAAACGCTTGATGAAGCAGTTGCCTTTCTTACCGTCGCGATAGACAGCATTATAGGTTGTGCGGGCGTCGTTCTTTTTGAATACGTCGAGATAAAGCACGTTTTTGCCCACGAACACCTTCTCCGCCACGCGGATCACCTTGTATTTGCCGTCTTTGTAGAAGATGATGATATCGTCAATGTCAGAGCAGTTGCAGACGAACTCGTCCTTCTTCAGACCTGTGCCGATGAAGCCGTCCGTGCGATTGATGTAAAGTTTCTGGTTGGCCTCGGCCACCTTTGCTGAGTCGATGGTGTCGAAATTGCGGATCTCCGTCAGTCGCGGATGGTCCTTGCCGTATTTGTCCTTGAGGAATTGGAACCAATTGGCCGTTACCTCTACGAGGTTTGCCAAGTCGCGGTCTATCTCCTCAATCTCTGCCTTCAGGCGGGCCATCAGCTCTTCGGCCTTTTCCTTGTTGAATTTCAGGATGCGCTGCATCTTGATTTCCAGCAGTCTCAGGATGTCGTCCTTGGTCACTTCACGGATGAACGTGGGGTAGTAGGGCGTCAGTCGCTCGTCGATATGCTCGCAGACCTTATCCACATTGGGGGCCTCTTCGAATTTCTTATCCTTATAGATGCGTTCCTCGATGAAGATCTTCTCCAGCGACTGGAAGTGCAACTGTTCCAAGAGCTCACCTTTGCGGATTTCGAGTTCCTGACGAATGAGGTCCTTCGTACGGTCTACGCTATGGCGAAGCACATCGCTGACAGTCAGGAACTTAGGCTTGTTGTCCTCGATCACACAGCAGTTGGGCGAGATACTGATCTCGCAATCGGTAAAGGCATAAAGGGCGTCGATGGTCTTGTCTGACGAGACGCCTGGGGCGAGATGCACCTGAATCTCGACGTTGGCAGCCGTCAGATCTTCCACCTTGCGGGCCTTGATCTTACCTTTCTCAACGGCTTTGACGATCGAGTCCTGTAGTGTCTCAGAGGTCTTTGAGAATGGAATCTCGCGGATGACGAGCGTCTTCTGGTCTACCTTCTCGATTTTCGCCCTCACCTTGACGGAGCCTCCCCGCTGGCCGTCGTTGTATTTCGATACGTCGATGCTGCCAGAGGTGGGGAAGTCTGGGTACAGCTGGAAGGGCTGCTCGTGCAGATAGCTGATGGCTGCGTCGCAGATCTCGCAGAAGTTATGGGGCAGGATTTTCGTGGAGAGTCCGACGGCAATGCCTTCTGCGCCCTGAGCCAGAAGCAGCGGATACTTCACGGGCAGGGTGATGGGCTCCTTGTTGCGCCCGTCGTACGACATCTTCCACTCAGTCGTCTTGGGGTTGAAGACGGTGTCGAGGGCGAATTTCGACAGTCTGGCCTCGATGTATCGCGGAGCTGCTGCTGAGGATCCCGTCAGGATGTTGCCCCAGTTTCCCTGGGTATCGATGAGCAGTTCCTTCTGTCCCAGCTGCACGAGGGCGTCGCCGATGGAGGCATCGCCGTGGGGATGGAACTGCATCGTGTGGCCCACGATGTTCGCCACCTTATTATATCTGCCGTCGTCCATACGCTTCATCGAGTGAAGGATGCGGCGCTGCACGGGTTTCAGGCCGTCCTCCAGATGGGGCACGGCGCGATCGAGGATGCTGTAACTGGCATAATCGAGGAACCAATTCTGATACATACCGCTCAGATGATGCACGGCTGCAGCATCGAAGCGGTTCACGGGTTTATAGTCGGAGTGGCCTTCCTGCTGGCTCTCCGACTCCTGCTGTTCGAGGATCTCATCGTCTTTTGTCTCGTCGTCCATTCTCTTCCTGGTCTTTAGCTTTTCTGCTGCAAAGGTACAAAAAAATTTTGAATCCGCCAATTTTCCTGCGAAATTCTTTTTCAAAGGCTTTTTGAGAGGGTAATTTTGTCAGGATATTTCGCAATTTCTCGGATTTTTCGTAAGGTATTGATAATCAAAGGGTTATACGGACTTGGACTTTCCTGCCTTGAAACTGGGACTTTCCCCTATCTAAAGTCGGAGTTTCCCCTATCTAAACTCCCACTTTAGTGCCTGTAAAGTCCGAGTCCGCCCCATGCAATCTTGTAGTGTAAATATTTATTACCAAAAGAGCTTTCTGACCTCTTTTGCGCGCTATACATATTTTAATTAAGAATTCGGCGATAGTTTTGGCTGTTTCAGAATAATTTTGTAATTTTGCAGCCAATTAAGAAAACAAATACGACAATGACAGCAAACGAAATTCGCGACTCATTCAAGAAATTCTTCGAGTCAAAGCAGCACGCCATCGTGCCCTCAGCACCTATGGTCATCAAGGATGACCCCACGCTGATGTTTACCAACGCAGGTATGAACCAATGGAAAGATATCATCCTCGGCACCCGTGATCCGGAGCCGCGCAGACGGGCGGACACCCAGAAGTGCCTCCGCGTCTCTGGCAAGCACAACGACCTGGAGGAGGTGGGACACGACACCTACCACCACACGATGTTCGAGATGCTCGGCAACTGGTCGTTTGGCGACTACTTCAAGGAGGGCGCCATCGATATGGCCTGGGAGTATCTGGTGGATGTGCTGAAGCTGAATCCGGAGGATCTCTACGTGACGGTCTTCGAGGGTTCGCCTGAGGAAAATATCCCTCGCGACGATGAGGCCGCCAAATATTGGGCCAAGCACGTGCCTGAGGATCATATCATCAACGGCAACAAGCACGACAACTTCTGGGAGATGGGTGACACAGGCCCCTGTGGTCCTTGCTCTGAGATCCACGTTGACAGTCGTACTCCTGAGCAGCGCAAGGCCTCAGGCAAGAGTGGCCGTGAACTGGTGAATCAGGACGATCCGCAGGTGATTGAGATCTGGAACCTCGTGTTTATGCAGTTCAATCGCAAGGCCGACGGAAGTCTTGAGAAGCTGAGTATGAACGTCATCGACACAGGAATGGGCTTTGAGCGCCTCGTCCGTATGCTTCAGGGCAAACACTCGAACTACGATACGGACATCTTCCAGCCGATCATCAAGGCTCAGGAGCAGATTACTGGTCTGAAATACACCACTTTTGAAGAGGGTGAGGTCAGCAAGGAGCAGGATGACATCAACGTTGCCATGCGAGTCTGTGCAGACCATCTGCGTGCCGTCTCGTTCTCTATCGCCGATGGCCAGCTGCCGTCGAATGCGAAGGCTGGCTATGTGATTCGCCGAATCCTGCGTCGCGCCGTACGCTACGCCTATACGTTCCTCGGTCAGAAGGAGTCATTCCTCTATAAACTCGTGCCCACGCTGGTGGCTGAGATGGGTGAGGCCTTCCCAGAGTTGAAGGCTCAACAACAGCTGATCTCGAAGGTGATGAAGGAAGAGGAAGATGCTTTCCTGCGTACTCTCGACAAGGGTATCGGCTTGCTTAGCGATGCGATGGAGCAGCTTCGTAAGGATCAGAAGACGGAGCTCGACGGTGTTCAGGCTTTCCGCCTCTTCGATACCTACGGCTTCCCCCTCGATCTGACTGAGCTGATCTGTCGCGAGAACGGCTTCACCGTCAACGAGGAGCAGTTCAATGTCGAGATGCAGAAGCAGAAGGAACGCGCCCGCAATGCCGCAGCTGTCGAAAATTCAGACTGGGTGGAACTTGCCCAGGGTGAGCAGCAGTTCGTGGGCTACGACTATACGGAATACGATTGTCATATCCTCCGTTATCGCAAGGTGACGCAGAAGAAGAATGAGTTCTACGAGCTCGTGCTCGATAATACGCCGTTCTATGGCGAGATGGGTGGTCAGGTAGGTGATTGTGGTGTCCTCTGCAACGAGGCTGAGACCATCGAGGTCATTGACTCCAAGCGTGAGAACAACCAGACGGTGCACATCGTCAAGCAGCTGCCGAAGGATCCCACGGCCCAGTTTATGGCCTGTGTGGATACGAACAAGCGCGAGGCCTCTGCCGCCAACCATACTGCCACCCACCTGCTCGACTATGCTTTAAGGCAGATTCTGGGCGAACACGTGGAGCAGAAGGGTTCGTTTGTCTCGCCTGATACCCTGCGTTTCGACTTCTCACACTTCCAGAAAGTGACTGACGAAGAGATCCGTCAGGTGGAACGTATGGTCAATCAGATGATTCGTGCGGATATTCCTCTAGAGGAGTATCGCGACCTGCCCTTCGAGGAGGCAAAGAAGATTGGTGCCATCGCCCTTTTCGGCGAGAAGTATGGCGACAAGGTTCGTGTGGTCTGCTTCGGCCCGTCGTGTGAGTTCTGTGGTGGTATCCACGCCAAGGCTACTGGCAAGATTGGTTTCTTCAAGATTTTCGCCGAGAGTTCTGTGGCTGCTGGCGTCCGTCGTATCGAGGCTAAGACTGGCCGCGAGTGCGAGGAATTCCTCTATAGGACGGAGGATGTTCTGAAGGCCGTCAGCTCGTTCTTCAACAATGCGAAGGACCTGCAAGGCGTGATTCGGAAGTATGTCGAAGAGCATGATGCGATGAAGAAGGATATTGAAGTGTTCCAGGCCCAGCGCGTATTTAATCTCTCTATGGAGTTGCTGGAAAAGGCTCGCATCGTTAATGGCGTGACGGTTGTGACTGCCAAGACGGTGATGATGCCGAATGTGGCCAAGGACTTGGTGTTCAAGGTTCGCGAGCGTCATCCTGAGAATCTGCTCTGCGTGATTGGTTCCGTGTTAGATAATAAACCGACGCTGAATGTGATGCTCAGCGACGATTTGGTGAATGACCGTGGTCTGAACGCAGGACAGTTGGTTCGCGAGGCTGCCAAACTGATGCAGGGTGGTGGTGGCGGACAGCCGCACTTTGCTTCTGCAGGCGGAAAGAATGTTGACGGTCTCTCTGCCGCTATGGATAAGGTGATAGAGTTGGCTGATCTCTGATCCGTAAATCGTAAATCTGTAAATCGTAAATAATATGGCATTGAATCTGAACAAGAACCTCAAGCTGTACTACTCCATTGGAGAAGTCGCACAGATGTTTGGTCTGAACGAGAGTACACTTCGCTATTGGGAGCAGGAATTTACTTTCCTGAAGCCGAAAGTCAGCGGACCGTCGAAAGTCCGCCAGTATACGGAGAAGGATATTGAGCAGGTTCGCCTGATTCATAATCTTGTGAAGGTTCGCGGCTTTAAGATTGCCGCCGCCAAGAAGATGATCAATGCCAATCGTACGGGTGTGGATAAGAAGGCCGATGTGCTCGAGGCGCTCATCGGCATCCGTTCGGAGTTGCAGTCCTTGAGAAAGCAACTCGACTATTTGCAATAGTCAGATCCGATTGATTTATAAGTTATCCGGCAACCAGCTATCCTGAAGGGTAAAGACCTTTTCTGGTGTGATGGTTGCCGCTTCTTTTTTCGTCAGCTGACGGCTCCAGCTGACACGCTGTTGCGGTTGTGCCCCTTCACCCCGATTGTTGTATTCCAAATAACGGGCAGTCTGTTCTCTTTGTTTCTCCCAATGGTGCCAGCCTTCAGGACGGATATGACGGCCTAATTCACAATTCATAAAGAGCGTATAGCCGTAGTCTCGCCAAGGACGACCCAGATAGACCTGGTCCACACCTTCCGCAGCAATCAGGCGACAATTGTTGAAGACATATCCATAAGGCTGATCCTTGGGTGTAGAGGCTGCCGTCACATAGCTGTTGATGAGGCTTTCGATGGTGCAGTCCTCAAACCAGGCGATACTTGGACCGAAGATGAAGTCCGTCGTTCCGCAGATATAACAGCCTTTGAACCAGAGTCTTGTGCCAGCCACACCTGTGTAGATGGTATCCTGATGGCCGATGATGCGGCAGTTAATGACTTGGATGCGATCCCCTTCCGTATGGAGCGATACGGCCTGTCCCAATCTTGCAGAGTTGTTCTCGATGGTCAGGTTCTTCAGGGTGATATCGTTTCCCTCTATCTTCAGGGTATAAGTACGGAAGGTGCCCATCGCCTGAAGGCGGGGCTCAGCGGTGCCTAAGAGCACTTTGATGTTCGCGTGGTCATCGTAGGTGATGATGGTCTGCTCAGCATCCTCGCCACAGAGTTCGATGTTCTGCAGCCACGAGGGGATGATGAGTTTCTCCTTATACGTACCTTTCTTAATATAAATGACCTTATGGTAGTCCATAAAAGCTCGGCAAACCTCGATGGCTTCGTCAACTGTACGGAATTCGCCTGTGCCGTCTCTGGCTACGACGATGGTATCTGGGTTGTCGTATTTCCCTGCGGCTTGCGCTTCGCTAAATGATGAATGAAAAATGATGAATGATAAACATATCATCATTATTCTTCGATTGTATCTAGTTATGATGGCCTTCATACATTCGTAAATTTATCATTCATCATTTTTCATTTATCATTTAGGGCGTAGCCCGCTAAAGGATTTCTGATATTTCCTTCAGGTCGGCGACGGCTCTCAGATTGCTGACGATGGTCTTCACGTCCTCTCTGTCGTGAACGCGCAGCTCGATACTGCCGTCGAAGATGCCGTCCTCACAGGTGATGATCACCTTGTGGATATTCACGTTCATCTGCGAAGAGATGATCTGGGTGATCTCATTCAGCAGTCCCACACGGTCGATGCCTCCTAATCGCAGGGTAGCGTCGAAGTAGAGTATCTTGTGCATATCCCATTTGATGTCGAGGATACGGTTGCCGAAGCTGGTCTTGAGCTTGGCAGCCACAGGACAGTTACGCTTGTGGATCTCTATCTGGTTCTTGTTGTTGATATAGCCCAAGGCATCATCGCCAGGGATAGGATGACAGCAGCTGGCGAACTTATACTGGTTAATGTTCTCCTCGCTGATATAGATGGGCTTCTTGCGATTGAACTTCTCCGGCACGATGAAGAGATCTTGTTTAGGCTCCTCTTCTTTCTTTTTCTTTCCAACGAAGGGCACGTACTTGAGCCAGCCGCTGCTCTCCGTACTCTTGTTCTTGCCGCTGAGTTCGTCGAGATCCTTGTCGCCCAAGATGACGATCTTCTCACCGAGGGCCTGATAGAACTCATTACGTTTGCTGTAGGCGTGGAACTCTGCCAGACGATCGGCCAGCGCAAGACTGGGTTCGTGGTGGTTCTTCTCAAGGAAGGCATTCAGGATTTCCTCACCTCTGCGCTGCACCTCTCTGTTGTCGCGACGTAGGATGGCCTGGATCTTCGCCTTCGCCTTCGCTGTGGAGACGAAGTTGATCCACGCTGGACTGACGTGTTGCGACTTTGATGTGAGGATTTCCACCTGGTCACCGCTCTGCAGTTTATGACTCAGCGGCACCAGCTTATGGTTCACCTTCGCGCCAATACAATGGCTGCCGAGGAAAGTGTGGATGGAGAAGGCGAAGTCGAGGGCCGTACAGTCAGCAGGCAGCGTGCGGATCTCACCCTTCGGCGTAAACACGAATATCTC
Organism: uncultured Prevotellaceae bacterium; assembly: GCA_900316445.1. GTDB lineage: Bacteria > Bacteroidota > Bacteroidia > Bacteroidales > Bacteroidaceae > Prevotella. Next base: position 28,956 of record ONCZ01000009.1, read on the forward strand.
GCTGGCAAAGAGGTTCAGTTTGATGGTGTCGAGAAAGTCCATCGCATCCGGCTGGGGATCGTCGAGGATTTCCTTGATGGTGCGCAGCCAGTCGTTCAGTTCGTTCTCGTCCTCCGTATATTCCTCTTCCACGCCGTCCTTGTATTTCCAATGGGCGGCAAATCCCTGTTCTGCCACCTCATCCATACGGTCTGAGCGGATCTGCACCTCTATCCATCGGCCTTGTTTCGACATCAGCGTGACGTGCAGAGCCTGATAACCGTTGGCTTTGGGTTGTGAGAGCCAGTCGCGCAGACGGTCTGGGTGTGACTTGTAAATCTGTGAGATGGCCACGTAAATCTTGAAACACTCGTTGATTTCCTCTTCCCTGACCTTGGGAGTAAAGATGATACGCACGGCCAGGATATCATAGATCTCCTCGAAGGTGACGTGCTTGTTCTGCATCTTGTTCCAGATGGAGTAGGGGGTCTTCACGCGTTCCTTAATCTCATACTGGATGCCCATCTTCTCCAGAGAGGCCTTGATGGGGGCTGTAAACTGGTCGAAGAGTTCGTGACGGGAGGCGTGGGTAGACTTCAGCTTAGCCTCGATATTGGCAAATTCATCAGGATGCTCGAACTTGAAACTGAGATTCTCCAGTTCAGACTTGATCTTGTTCAATCCCAGACGATTGGCAAGCGGTGCATAGATATAGAGCGTCTCACCAGCAATCTTGTATTGTTTGTTGGCAGGCTGGGAATCCAAAGTACGCATATTGTGCAGACGGTCGCAGATCTTGATGAGGATCACGCGGATATCGTCGCTCATTGTCAGCAGCAGTTTCTTGAAGTTCTCTGCCTGGGCTGAGGCCTGCTCGCCGAAGATGCCGCCGCTGATCTTCGTCAGTCCGTCGACAATCTGTGCAATCTTCGCACCGAAGATGTTCTCGATATCCTCTACGGTATAGTCCGTGTCTTCCACGACATCGTGCAGCAAGGCCGAACAAATACTCGTCGAACCCAGTCCAATCTCTGAACACGCAATCTGTGCAACGGCGATGGGGTGCATAATATAAGGCTCGCCAGAGAGGCGACGAACCCCTTTGTGAGCCTGGCGTGCAAAGTTGAAGGCCTTGGTGATGAGGTCTACTTTCTTACGATGGCGCGACTTTAAATAGTCGTTCAACAGTTTCTCAAACGCCTCGTTGATGATCTTGTCATCAGCCTCTTCCTGTAGTCTAAGATCTTCCTCTGCCATAAGCTTTCACCCTTTCACTTTTTCACCTTTTCATCTGACTCTGATCTTCTTACCTGCCTGAATGTTGTTGCCCTTGATACCGTTCAACTTGCGGAGCTTGGCAACGGTGGTGCCATTACGCTTGGCAATCTGCGACAAAGTTTGTCCACGCTGGATAGTCACAGAACCGCCACCTCTCGACCTTGACGATCTCGTTGCCCTGGCCCCACGGCGTGAGTTGCGGGCTGCACGACGGCTGTAACGACCACTCCTCCGGCTATAGGAACCACGACTGCGGGAGAAGGTGGGCACATCATCATTGACATCCACCACCAGACGCTTCGTCAGCAGCTCACTGACACGGTAATTATAGATAGAGTCTTCATTATCGATGAACTTACCCGTATCGGCCATTGGCATACGGATGGCACAGGGCTTGGTGTTGCCTGGCACGATGTCACGGCGATATTCGGGATTCAGCGAGCGCAACAGGTCGGCATCCGTACCGATGACGCCTGCAATCTGTTCCAGATGCACATCACGGTGCACCATCACGGTGTCGCTCTGTGCCGGCAGACGGGTGGTCATCGGACAGATAAAGTGCTCGCAATAATATGTCATAATGTAGTTGGCGGCTATGAAGGCAGGCACATAGCCGCGGGTCTCTGCCGGCAGATAGGGATAGATGTGCCAGTAGTCCTTATTGATGGCCTGCGTCTCGCCCGTCTGTGCATTGGCCGTCTTGGCCGCATTGGCATTGGCGCGGTGGATGGCCTTGTTGATGTTCTCAGGTCCGCAGTTATAGGCGGCAATCACCAGGTTCCAGTCGCCGAAGATATTGTAAAGGTCACGCAGATAGCGTGCTGCGGCATAAGACGACTTCACGGGATCACGACGCTCATCAACGAGGGAGTTGACCTCCAGACCGTATTGCTTGCCCGTGCCCAGCATAAACTGCCAGAGTCCTGTTGCACCAGCCCGTGAGACGGCCTTCGGATTCAGGGCCGATTCGATGATGGGCAGGTATTTCAGTTCGAGGGGCAGCTGATAGGCCTCTAAGGCTTCTTCAAAGATGGGGAGGTAGAAGTTGGCAGCCCCCAGCATATAGCTGACGGAATAGCGCAGTCGTCCGCTGTAACGGTCGATGAACCGCTGCACAATGTCATTATACGCAAATTCCATCACCGAGGGGATGCGGCTGAGGCGTTCGATATACACCTCCTTCGGGAACGTGGGATTCTCGTTCTTCATCTCGCAGTCGCCAGGCGACAGATATGTTTTCGACGTATAGAGGTTGAGAAGGCTGTCGAGGTCATAGGTCATAGCCTCAGGAAACTCGATGACTTCCTCATTGCCCTCCTGGTCGGTGACGGCAAACTCGTCTTCGCTCAGTTCCTCAGCGTTTTCTTCCTCTTCGTCTATTCCTTCTTCCTCTTCATCTTCTTCGTCTTCGCCTTCTTCCTCTTCGAACTCTTCTTCTGTCGGAACGTCAGTGTTGACCACTTGGGCATTCAGGCCGAGGTTTCCTCCGAGAAACGCGGCAACGAGGATGATCATCAGTTTTTTCTTCATTCTTTATATCTGGTTTTGCTTTTTTACCTTTTTACTTTTTTACTTTTTTACCTTTAAAAGTTTAGGCTGCATTGCAGTCCTACCGACGATGCATCTATCGGATTGCTTGACGATCGGTTGTTGATAATCGTCGGCTCCACCTTCAGGCTCAGGTCGTCGGAAATGTCGAACACGGACAACTCTGCGTCCACATAGGCATCGATGACCGACAGCGCATACACTCCTAACATCACAAAGAAACTCAGGTCGCGCCAGCGTCTGTATTTGTCCTTTCGCTTCCTGAAGATGTCTTCATACCGCTTTTTGTCGGCCTCTGTGGTGATCCTCGTACCCAAATGCAGGAACTGGTTGTAACTCTGCGTGCTAGGATCGTTGTCCATCAAGTCTATATAGGCCTGTGAATAGTCCTTGTACATCATATTGTTCCAGTTCATCGCATACATACAGCCGATGAATCCGCCATACACGAGTGGCAGTTTCCAATACTTGCGGTTGTAAATCTGTCCCCCGCCGGGGATGACGAGTGCGAGCCACAGAGCCCTCTTGGGATCAGGACGCCACGTAGACCAGTCTTGTTTCATCTCCTTCTTGCTGAAGGTTGTGTCCACGACGACGGAGATACTGTCAAACTTGGTGACATTCAGGCTGTCGTCATTAAAACGGTCCTGTGCCTTGACTTGTTGGCTCCCTGCAATCAGCAGGAGGCAGAATATGATATGTATTCTCTTACCTCTCACCTCTTACCTCTCACCTCTCAATCAGTTCTTGATTTTATCAATGATGTTCATAACGTGCTCCAACTCGTCCTCATTGGCGAACGGGATGCTGATCTTTCCCTTACCTTGGGACGAGCAGGTCATCTGTACCTTCACCTTGAATAGGTCTGACAGTCGGTCGCGCAGAATGCTGTATTCCAGCGACAGCTGCGAGTCAGGCTTCTTGACGGTCTGGATGCTCTCGCCGTTCTTCAGCTTCTGCACCAGCTCCTCCACCTTTCTCACAGAGTAGCCGTTACGCTGTACTTCCTTGAACAGTTTGAGCTGTGTCGAGGGACTGTCGATGGCCAGCAGCGCACGGGCGTGACCCATATCGATGTCTTTGTTCTTCAGCGCAATCTGTATCTGTGCGGGCAGTTTCAGCAGACGCATATAGTTGGTGATCGACGTACGGCTCTTGCCTACACGGGAAGAGATTTTCTCCTGAGTCATACCCGTCGTCTCCGACAGATGCTGATATGCCAATGCGATCTCGATGGGGTTCAGGTCCTCACGCTGGATGTTCTCCACGAGTGCCATCTCCATCACCTTCTCGTCTTCCGCCGTACGGATATAGGCGGGGATGGTGGTGAGGCCTGCCAGTGTGGCCGCTCTCCAACGACGCTCACCGGCAATGATCTGATATTCATTTTCTCCCATCTGCCTGAGGGTGATGGGCGTGACGAGTCCGATCTCACGGATGCTGGCAGCCAGTTCCTGCAGCGCCGATTCATCGAAGTCTGTTCGTGGTTGGTTAGGATTGGGCGAGATCATCGTCAGGGCGATCTCACTCAGGTTGGACGAACCTTGGACGTGGACATCACTCGTGTCAATCAGGGCGTCGAGTCCGCGACCCTTCCCTGAACCGATGTTATCCAGTCCCCGTCCGAGGACATTACGGTCGTATTTCTTCTTAACAGCCATTGGGTTTATTTGTTTTTATGGATGATTTCTTGTGCCAGGGCGAGATGGTTCTTCGCACCGGTGGAGTCTGCGTCGTAGAGGATCACGGGCAGACCGTGGCTGGGACTCTCCGACAGTTTCACGTTACGCTGGATGACGGTCTTGAACACCAGTTCCTGGAAGTGGCGCTTCACCTCGTCGTAAATCTGGTTGGCCAGTCTGAGGCGACTATCGTACATCGTCAGCAGGAAGCCTTCGATCTCTAACTGCGGATTCAGCTTGTTCTTGATGATCTTGATTGTATTAAGCAGTTTGCTGATGCCTTCGAGGGCGAAGTACTCACACTGCACAGGGATGATCACTGAGTCGGCGGCGGTCAGCGCGTTGACGGTGATGAGGCCCAGCGACGGCGAACAGTCGATGAGGATGTAGTCGTAATCGTTCTGTACGGGTGTGAGCACATTCTTCAAAACTCTCTCTCTGTTATCCATGTTCAGCATCTCAATCTCTGCGCCCACCAGGTCAATGTGGCTGGGGATGATGTCCAGTCCCTCGATGTCGGTCGTATAGATGGCATCCCTGACGTCGGTCTTATTGATGATACATTCGTAAATGGAGCTTTCCACTTCCGTGATGTCGACGCCCAGTCCGCTGGAGGCGTTGGCCTGCGGGTCTGCGTCTACTACCAAGACGGTCTTTTCCAACGTGGCGAGTGAGGCTGCCAGGTTAATGGTGGTTGTCGTCTTTCCCACGCCGCCCTTTTGGTTTGCTAATGCGATGATTTTTCCCATCTTAATTCCTAATTATTCTAATCTTTAATTGATAAATAGAGAAATTTGGGCACAAAGTTACTAATTTCCGTCGAGAAATCCCTTTCATTTAAACCTTTTTTCGTAATTTTGCAGTCAAATCATTGATATTTTATGGAAATTAAACGACCTTTACTACTTATTTCCAATGATGACGGCTATCAGGCGAAGGGTATCCGTCAGCTGGTGGAGATGGTTTCCGACTATGGCGACATCATCGTCTGTGCCCCGGAAGATGCCCGCAGCGGCTTCTCCTGTGCCTTCTCCGCCACCATACCGTTGAGGCTATATCTTCGGGAGAAGCGCGAAGGTGTCGAGATCTGGTCGTGCAACGGCACACCCGTCGATTGCGTGAAGATGGCCTTGGCCGAAATCTGTCCCCGGAGGCCTGATATGGTCATTGGCGGCATCAATCACGGCGACAACGCCTCCGTCAATGCCCATTACAGCGGAACGATGGGTGTCACCTTCGAAGGCTGTATGAAATACATACCCTCCGTTGCCTTCTCGCTTTGCGACCATCGCGACGATGCCGACTTCGAACCTCTCCGTCCGCTCATCCGTGAGATCACGGCGAAGGTGTTGGCTGACGGCCTGCCCAAAGGCGTGTGTCTGAATGTGAACTTCCCGTTGTTAGAGGAAGGTAGAGGTTACAAAGGAGTTAAGGTCTGTCGTATGGCCTATGGCACCTGGGGCAGCGAGGTGACGAAGTGTCATCATCCCCGAGGTTACGACTACTGGTGGATGGTAGGCCACTACACCAACGATGAACCCGACGCCGAGGACACCGACCGCTGGGCCCTTGATCACGGCTACGTCGCCATCACTCCCACCCAGATCGACCTCACCGCCCACTCCGCCATCTCTCAGTTCTCTGAATGGTTTAAAAGTAATCATCTATAAACTATAAACCATAAACTATAAACAAAAATGAAATACTACCTCATCGTCGGCGAAGCCTCTGGCGACCTCCACGCATCCCACCTGATGCGCTCGTTGAAGGAAATTGACAACGAGGCTGACTTCCGTTTCTTCGGCGGCGACCTGATGACGGCCGTCGGCGGCACACGCGTCCGCCATTATCGCGACTTGGCCTATATGGGCTTGATCCCCGTGCTGCTGCACCTTCCGACCATCCTGAAGAATATGAAGTTCTGCAAGCAGGATATCCAGTCTTGGCAGCCTGACTGCGTTATTCTGGTGGACTATCCTGGCTTCAACCTGAAGATTGCCGAATATGTAAAATCGCGGACAAACATCCCCGTCTATTACTACATCTCCCCGAAGATCTGGGCTTGGAAGGAGCACCGCATCAAGAACATCCGTCGCGATGTCGATGAACTCTTCTCCATCCTGCCCTTCGAGGTGGATTTCTTCGAGAAGAAGCACCATTATCCCATCCACTACGTGGGTAATCCCACGGCAGCAGAAGTGAGGGAGTTCTTGAGGAGTGAGGAGTGTGGAGTGAGGAGTGAGAATACTCCTGCTGCAGGTCCTGCTTCTGACAAATCTCCCTCCTCCCTCCTCCCACCACGCTCCTCGAAAAAAATCATCGCCCTCCTCGCTGGTTCCCGCCGTCAGGAGATCAAAGACAACCTCCCCGCTATGATCGAGGCCGTTTCGCCCTATATGAACGACTATCGTGTCATCCTCGCCGGAGCCCCGGGCATCGACGCCGACTATTACGCCACCTTCGTCAAAGGGAGTGGGGTAGAGGTGGTCTATAACGAGACCTATCCGCTGCTGGCAAAGGCCCACGCCGCCCTCGTCACCAGTGGCACCGCCACCCTCGAGACGGCCCTCTTCAATGTGCCGCAGGTGGTCTGCTACAAACTCCCCCTGCCCAAAATCGCCCGCATCGTGCGCCGTTATCTCATCAAGGTGCCCTACATCTCGCTCGTCAACCTCATTGCCGACCGCGAGGTGGTCACCGAACTCCTGGCAGACACCTTCACCGTCGGCCATATCCGTCACGAACTGGAGCGCATCCTCTCTGGTCCCGACCGCGACCGTATGCTCGAAGGCTACGCCGACGTCTCCCGCCGCCTCGGTGACCAGTGCGCCCCCGACAACGCCGCCAAGCTTATATATAGCTACTGTGCGCAGCCAAAAAATTCGTGTAATTCGTGAAATTCGTTGTCGATGAAAAAGATTTTAGTTTTTGCCCTGATGGCTGTAGCAGCCCTCACGGCCAGCGCCCAGAACAATCCCACCGTCGCCCTGAAGTGGAATTTCTAAGATAGACCCTCGATTTCTCCATTCACGATGGTGATGCGCTCCGCCTGCGGACTCTTAGGCAGTCCCGGCATACGGAGCATATCACCCGCGATGGCCACGATCATCTCCGAGCCGCAGTTCAGGATCACGTCGCGGATGCGGATGGTAAATCCCTCGGGCGAACCATAACGGGTCGAGTCCGCTGAGAATGAGAACTGCGTCTTGGCGATGCAGACGGGATAGTGGGCGATGGCGCCGTCGTCATCGGTAAACGATTTGCGCAGCGATTCCAGTTTCTTCGTCACCGTCTTGCCGTATTCCACGGCCGATGCGCCGTAGATACTCTTGCACACCTTCTCTATCTTGTCCTCCAGACGGTCTGTCTCCTTATAGGTAAAGCGGATGGGCAGGGGCTGCTGCTTGTCGATCGTCTCAACCACGGTCTGCGCCAGTTCGATGGCACCCTCGCCACCCTTCAGGAAGGCTTCGTTCACAGCAAAGCCCACCTCCAAGTCCTCACAGTTCTTGCGCACGATCTCTATCTCCTCCTCCAGATCCGTATCGTGGCGGTTCAGCGTCACTACCACCGGCTGTCCGAAACCCTGCATATTACGGATGTGGCGGTTCAGGTTCTTCAGGCCCTCGGTCAGTCCCTTGGCGTTCGGTTCCTTGATGTGATCGAGATCCACGCCTCCGTGCATCTTCAGACCCTGCGTAGTGGCTACGATGACCACCAGTCGCGGCAGCAGTCCGGCCTTGCGGCATTTGATGTCGAAGAACTTCTCTGCGCCGAGGTCTGCACCGAAACCAGCCTCCGTCACCACATAGTCGCTGTAGCTCATAGCCATCTTCGTCGCCACCACGCTCGAACAGCCGTGGGCGATGTTGGCAAACGGTCCGCCGTGGATGAAGGCCGGTGTGTGCTCCGTCGTCTGCACGAGGTTCGGGTTGAGGGCATCTCTGAGCAGTACGGTGATGGCTCCGGCCACGCCGAGGTCTTTCACCTTAAACAGCTTGCCGTCGGAGGTGACGCCTAAGACGATGTTCTCGATACGGCGCTGCAGGTCTTCCTCGCTCGTTGCCAGGCAGAGGATGGCCATCAGTTCCGAGGCGGGGGTGATGTCGAAGCCCGTCTCATTCACCACGCCGTCGCCCCTCAGACCTGTCACCACGTTGCGCAGGCTCCGGTCGTTCACGTCGAGCACGCGCTTCCAGTAGATCTCCCGCAGCGAGAAACCGTCCTTGCGGTGCTGATAGATATAGTTGTCCAGGAGGGCGCTGATGGTGTTGTGCGCGGAGGTCACCGCGTGGAAGTCGCCCGTGAAGTGCAGGTTGATCTTCTCCATCGGCAGCACCTGGGCATAGCCGCCACCGGCAGCACCGCCCTTGATGCCGAAGCACGGGCCGAGCGACGGTTCTCTGAGGGCCACCGACGCCTTCTTGCCGATCTTGTTCAGACCCAGTGTCAGGCCGATGCTCACGGTGGTCTTGCCGATGCCCGCCTTCGTCGGACTGATGGCCGTCACCAGTATCAGTCGGCTCTTCTTCACTTTTTTCTCATCGATCAGGCTCACCGGCACCTTGGCCATATAGCGTCCGTACGGCTCTATCTCTTCAGGGGCGATCCCCAACTGTGTGGCGATCTCGCCAATGGGCAGCAATTCACATTCCCGCGCAATCTGTATGTCAGTCTTCATCGTTTATAATTTTTAATTGCGGCCACAAAAGTACACATAATTATTGAAACGAACAAGGAAAACGTTGATTATTTGCCGTTATATAGTGGATACTGGCAGAGAGGTAACTGCTTTGTTTGGATTATACAAACCCTTTGTCCCGCCATTTGCCGGAGCGCCAGCGGCGCATGAGGATGATGCCGCGGACATTTTCGTCGAGGGCGAAGCCTATCCACATACCGACAAGGCCGTAGCCGAGCGGGATGCCGATGATGTAACTCACGCCGACGGCAATCGTCCAGTTGAAGATGATGGCCACGACGACGGGATAGATGGCATCGCCCGTGGTTCGCAAGGTGCTGACGGCGAAGATGTTGGATGTGCGACCGATCTCGAGGAACCAGTCGATGATGAGCACCCAGACGCCCATCGTGATGATCTCCGGATTGTCGGTGAAGGCGCTGAGAAGGCTTTTGCCTGATATCGCCAGGATGGCAGAGCCGGTGAGGGTGATGATCATCGACCAGCGGAAGAAGTAGTTGCCCAGGACGTAGGCCGCCTGATAGCGCCGCTGTCCGACGAGATGCCCCACGAGGATGTCGCCGCCCTGCGTGATGCTGATGCAGAAGAGATAGACGAACATGATCATGTTGTGGCAGTAGGTACGGGCAGCGAGGGCCTCGTTGCTGATCTGGTTGATGAAGAACGTGATGACCACCTGCGACAGGCAGTAGGATATGTTCTCGCTCATGGCGGGGACGCCAATGAGCAGCAGGTTGCGCAGTTCTTGCCAGGGGATGGGTCGGAAATAGCGGAGCGGGAATCGCGGGATGTGTACCTTGAAATGGATGGCTGCGAGGAGCAGTGAGGCGATGATGCGGCTCACGGCGGTGGCGATGGCGGCACCCTCGACACCGAGTTGCGGACAGCCCCAGTGGCCGAAGATGAGGGCATAGTTGCCGAGGATGTTGAGGACGTTGACGATGCCCGTCACCACCATCGGATAGATGACCTTGTCGGCACTCCGCAGCGAGGCGGAGAACGTGAGCGACAGCGCCTGGAAGAACGACAGGGCGCCCGTGAGCCGCAGATACACCAGTCCGTCGCCCATCAGCTCGGGGCGCAGGCCCATCAGCTGCAGCAGTTCCTCGGCATTGAGGAAGAGCAGGGCGCTGACCGTCATGCTCAGCATCAGGTTGACCACCAGCGCCATGCCCACCACCTGGACGAGACGTTTGTGGAGTCCGGCGCCGATGTACTGGGAGCAGAGGATGGAGGCACCCATCGAGAAGAACTGATAGACGAGGAAGACGAGCGACATCAGCTGGTTGTCGAGGCCCACCGCTGCCACGCTGTTGTCGCTGTAACGGCTGAGCATAACGGTATCGACGGCACCCAGCATCATCACGAGGGCCATCTCGATGAACACCGGAATGGTGAGCATCCTGAGTTGTCGTTTAAGGGAGCTCTCCTGCAAAGTCTAATCTTTTAGGGCGCAAAGGTAGCAATAATTTACGATTTACTATTTACTATTTACGATTTTTTGCACGGCGGCTGCAAATTTTTCACTTTTCACTTTTCACTTTTCACTTCTTTTTCGTATCTTTGCACCCTGAACTAAACAAACCATTGCAGTATGACGAAAAAGAATTGTGCAATCATACTTCTTGCGGCTTCCCTGCTGACTGTGTCATGCGGAGAGGAGAAGAAAACAGCGCAAGGATCAGCCCAATATCAGACGATGGTGGTGGGGAGCAAGGATATGACGCTCTCCCGGGAATACAGCGCGAGGCTGACTGGACGGCAGATCGTGGAGGTGCGCCCTCAGGTGTCGGGATGCATCACGCAGATCCTCACCAACGAGGGCGAGACGGTGCGTAAGGGCCAGACGCTCTTCGTCATCGACCAGGTGCCTTTCCGTGCTGCCTTGGAAGTGGCTGTCGCAGCCCGAAAGAGTGCGGAGGCCAGGCTCGCCACAGCGCGGATGAACTATCAGAACGAGCAGACGCTGCAGCAGAACAATGTGGTGGGCGGTGTCAGCGTGGAGACGATGCACAACGCCCTGATGGAGGCTGAGGCCGCTCTGGCACAGGCGAAGGCACAGGAGGTGAACGCGAGGAATAACCTGAGCTATACGGAGGTGAAGAGTCCGGTGAGCGGCGTGGCGTCGATGATTCCCTGGCACGTGGGGTCGCTCGTAAGCAGCAGCATCAGTGAGCCGTTGGTCACCGTGGCTGACGACAGCGAGGCATACGCCTATTTCAGCATCACCGAGAATCAGGTGCTCGACCTCGTAGCGCAGTATGGCTCCGTCGCCGGGTTTATCAGCAAGGCGCCGGCCGTAAAGCTGCGGCTGAGCAACGGCCAGGAATACGGCGAGGCTGGGCGCATCAGTGCCGTCAGTGGCACCGTCGATACTCAGACGGGTGCTGTGACGCTGCGTGCCACCTTCCCCAACAGCGGCCATGTGCTGCATAATGGCGGTAGCGCGACCATCGTTGTGCCCACGCACCGCACGAACTGTATCGTGATTCCGCAGGAGGCAACCTATGAACTGCAGAACCGCACGTTTGTCTATCGTGTGGTCGATGGCAAGACGAAAGCCACCGCCGTGACGCTCTTCAGACAGAACAATGGGAAAGAGTATATCGTAGACGGCGGCCTCGCTGTCGGTGACACGATCATCGCCGAGGGTGCCGGACTGCTCAGAGAGGGAATAGAAATCAAGAAATGAACGTAAGAACTTTTATAGACCGTCCGATATTGTCTGGAGTCATTTCGGTGCTGATGGTGCTGGTGGGCATCATCGGACTGAGCCGTCTGGCCCTGGAGCAGTTCCCAGAGATCGCCCCGCCGACGGTGCGCGTGATGGCCAGCTATACCGGTGCCAACGCCGAGACGGTGCAGAAGAGTGTCATCGTGCCGCTCGAGGAGGCCATCAACGGTGTGGAGGGCATGATGTATATGACATCGACGGCCTCGAACAACGGCACTGCCTCCATCGGCATCTTCTTCCGTCAGGGCACAGACCCCGATATGGCGATGGTGAACGTGCAGAACCGTGCCGCTACCGTACAGGGACGACTGCCGAGTGATGTGGTGAAGAGTGGTATCACCGTGCGCAAGCGTCAGACATCGAACATCAAGCAGTTGTCGGTCTATAGTCCTGACAGTACGTTCGACCGTTCGTTCCTTGCCAACTATACGAAGATCAACATCGAGCCGCGCCTGAGCCGTATTCCCGGAGTGGGAGAGGTGAACGTGATGGGTGCCGACTACTCGATGCGCATCTGGCTCGACCCGCAGAAGATGGCCCGCTACGGACTGACACCCGCCGACATCAACCAGGTGCTGAGCGAACAGAACGTGGAGGTGGCTACGGGTACACTGGGTGCCGAGAGCCAGAACACGTTCCAGTATGTGCTGAAATACCGTGGACGCTATGAGGACGAGCAGGGGTATGAGCAGATGGTGGTGCGCTCGCTGCCCAACGGCGACGTGTTGCGCATCGGTGACATTGCCCGGGTGGAACTCGGTTCCCAGAACTATAATATCATCGGTGAGACGAATGGCCGTCCCGGTGTGAACATCAGCATCAACCAGGTGGCAGGGTCGAACGCCAACGAGATCATTAAGCAGATAGACCGTGAGGTGGAGGAGATCCGCCAGTCGCTGCCTCCAGGCATCACCATCGAGGATATCGAGTCGAAGAAAGACTTCCTCGACGCCTCCATCGTCAATGTGGTGGAGACGTTGCTTGAGGCGCTGGTGCTGGTTATTCTCGTGGTGTTCATCTTCCTGCAGAGTTGGCGGGCCACGATCATCCCTGCCATTGCCATCGTCGTGTCGCTTGTGGCCACGCTGGCGGTGATCTATGCCATCGGCTTCTCGCTGAACATGCTGACGCTTTTCGCCCTCGTGCTGGTCATCGGTACGGTGGTGGATGATGCCATCGTGGTGGTAGAGGCGGTGCAGGCCAAACTGGAGAGTGAAGAGTTAAGAGTGAAGAGTGAAGAATTTCCTTCCGGAGTCCCTACAGGATCTGGTGAGGGTATGGCGGTAGCAAATTCTTCACTCTTCACTCTTCACTCTTCACTTACAGAGGCGGCGATGCACGACATTACCTCGGCGCTGATTACGACGACGCTGGTGTTTATGGCCGTCTTTGTGCCTGTCTGCTTCATCAGCGGCGTCACGGGAACGTTCTATACGCAGTTCGGACTGACGATGGCCATCGCCGTGGGTATCTCACTCTTCAATGCCCTGACGCTCTCACCGGCACTCTGTGCCATTTTGATGAGACCGGCTCAAGGCACTCATTCGTCTGGCATCCTCCAGCGCTTCAATGATGGTTTCAACGCCGTCCTCAGCCGTTATCAGCGCGCTGTGGCCGTATTCATCCCCCGCCGATGGATAGGTTTAGCACTCGTTGTGCTGGCCGTCGGTGCCCTGGTGTGGATGATGCGCACGACGAAGACGGGTCTGGTGCCCAATGAGGATATGGGTACGGTGTTCATCAACGTGCAGGCCTCGCCGGGAAGCAGTCTGCAGCAGACATACCATATATTAAAAGAGGTGGAATCACGTATCGAGGATCTGCCGCAGTTGCGCATCTATTCGCTCATCGCTGGAAACTCGAACAACTTCGAACAGTCGTCGTCGAACGGTAACTTCACGCTGAAGCTGAAGAAATGGGGCGAGCGTAAAGGCAAGGGCGACGATGTGCAGAGTATCGTCGATGAGATCTATCGTCGTACGGCTGACATTGCCAACGCCAAGATTCAGGTGAACACGCAGAATATGCTGCCGGGCTTCGGACGTATCAACGGTTTTGAGATGCACGTGCAGGATAAGCACGGCGGCACTATACAGGATCTGCTCACGCAAACCAACCGTCTGATTGCAGCTTTGAACGAGCGTCCGGAGATCAGTCGTGCCTTCACCAACTTCTCGCTGAAATATCCACAGTATCGTGTCGAGGTGGATGCCGCCCTGTGCAAGCGTCGCGGTGTGTCGCCCAGCGATGTGCTGGCGGCACTCAGTGGCTATGTGGGTGGTTCGTATGTCTCGAACTTGGTGCGATTCACCAAACTCTACCGTGTGATGGTGCAAGCCTCACCCGAGTACCGTCTCGACACGGAGTCGCTCAACAATATCTTTGTGCGGAACAATCAGGGGGAGATGTCGCCCATCGGACAGTATATCACGCTGACGCGTATCTATGGCTCGGAGACACTCTCGCGATTCAACCTCTTCCCCTCCATACAGGTGGGTGGTACGGCTGCCGAGGGTTACAGCAGCGGACAAGCCATCAATGCCATCCGCGAGACGGCCGCAGAAGTGTTGCCGGAAGGCTATGGCTATGAGTTTGGCGGTATGACACGTGAGGAGGCTTCGGCTCAGAACACTACCGCGCTGGTCTTCATCATCTGTATCATCTTTATTTATCTGATTCTCTGCGCCCTCTACGAGAGTCTGTTTATCCCGATGGCCGTCATCCTGAGTGTGCCATTCGGACTGGCGGGCTCGTTCCTCTTTGCCTGGATGTGGGGACTGGAGAACAATATCTATATGCAAACGGGACTGATTATGCTCATCGGCCTGCTCTCGAAGACCGCCATCCTGCTCACGGAGTATGCTTCTACGCGTCGTCGTCAGGGGATGGGGATTGTTGAGGCTGCCCTCGATGCCGCTGCCGTGCGTCTGCGTCCCATCTTGATGACCTCGCTGACGATGGTCTTCGGTCTGCTGCCATTGGCGCTTGCCACAGGTGTGGGTGCCAACGGTAACCGCTCGTTGGGTGTGGGCGTCATCGGCGGTATGCTCGTCGGCACTGTGGCGCTGCTGTTCATCGTGCCCACCCTCTTTGTCATCTTCCAGAGCATAGAGGAGAAGTTCAAGAAATAGATTCGGAAAATGTAATAACAACTTAAATAATGAATATGATTAGTGATACCATCAAGTACATCGGTGTCGATGATCTCGACATCGATCTCTTCGAGAGCCAGTATGTTGTGCCCGAGGGCATGAGTTATAACTCCTATCTGATCGACGACGACAAGATTGCCGTCTTGGATACCGCCGACCGTCGCAAGGCTGACGAGTGGAAGGCAAACCTGAAGGCTGCGCTGGGCGATCGCCAGCCGGATTATCTGGTGGCTCACCACATGGAGCCCGATCACGCTGCACTCATCGCTTGGATGCTGGAGACCTATCCTGGTTTGCAGTTGGTTTGTAGTGCTCAGGCCGTGAAGATGCTGCCAAATTTCTTTGAGGGCTTTAACTTTGAGGGACGTGTCATCACCGTCAAGGAAGGCGATATCCTCTCGTTGGGCCATCATGAACTGAAGTTTATCACGGCAGCGATGGTGCATTGGCCTGAGGTGATTATGAGTTACGACAGTCTGGACAAGGTGCTGTTCTCTGCTGATGCATTTGGTAAGTTTGGTGCATTGGTCAACGAGACGGATGACTGGGCTTGTGAGGCACGCCGCTATTATTTCAACATCTGCGGCAAGTATGGCATACAGGTTCAGAGCGTTTTGAAGAAGGCGGCTGCCCTCGACATTCAGACTATCTGTCCGCTGCATGGTCCTGTGCTCAAGGGTGAGGCGTTGGCTGAGGCTGCGAAACTCTACGATACTTGGAGTAAGTATGAGCCAGAGAGCGAGGGTGTGCTCATTGCCTATGCCAGCATTCACGGCGGTACGGCCAAGGTGGCAGAGCGTCTGGGTGAGATACTCAACCAGAAGGGTGCCAAGAAGGTCGTGGTCAGCGACCTGAGCCGCGAAGATATGGCAGAGGTCATCGAGGATGCTTTCCGTTATCCTACGGTTGTGGTCGCTGCGTCGAGTTACGACGGCGGCGTGTTCCCCGTGATGCACGATTTCCTTTACCATCTGCAGATTAAGAACTACCAGAAGCGTCGTTTCGCCATCATCGAGAACGGCAGTTGGGCTCCCTCCGCAGGTAAAGTGATGCGCTCGATGATTGAGGCTATGAAGGACTGCGAGATTGTGGAACCCCTGATCACCATCCGCTCACGTATGAAGTCCGGCGACGAGGCCCTGCTGGAGCAGTTGGCTGACAGTCTGGTGTAAATGAAGGACTATCCTGATAGGATGTCGCCGGAGCAGGCACGGGCGTTTCGCGATGCCGTGCTGAACATCGTCAGCCAGATACCTCGCGGACGGGTGACCACTTATGGTCATATCGCTGCCTTGGCAGGCTGGCCGAGTCATTCGCGGATGGTGGGTCGTACTTTGAGATATACGCCTGGAACTGAGTTACTTCCCTGTCATCGTGTGGTCAACATAGAAGGCCGCACTGCCCCCGGTTGGAGTCGCCAGCGTCCCCTGTTAGAGGAAGAGGGCGTCCGCTTCAAACCCAATGGTCATGTGGATATGTCTCGCCATCTTTGGGAGCCGCCGATGACATTGTGATATGAGATTAATGGTAATTTGTATATGAAGATTATCGTGGCGATTGATTCGTTTAAGGGTTGTCTGACATCGGCTGAGGCTAATCAGGCGGCAAGTGAGGGTATTCTTGCGAAGATGCCTGATGCAAAGGTGGTGCAAATGCCTGTCAGCGATGGTGGAGAGGGATTCCTGGAGGCATTCCAGTCAGCGATGGGTGGCTCGATTGTGGAGGTCAACGTGAAGGATTCGCTGATGCGAACTATTGTGGCGCAGTATTTGGTGCAAGGTGATACGGCTGTGATAGAGATCGCCAAGGCCAGCGGACTGACGTTGCTTTCGCCAGAAGAGCGCAATCCGATGGTGGCTACGAGCTACGGCACAGGACAGTTGGTGGTGGATGCCGTAAGAAGAGGATGCAAACACATCATCGTAGGACTTGGCGGAAGTGCCACCAGCGACTGCGGAATTGGTATGTTGCGGGCGATTATCGCAGCCTTTGCAAAGGACGGCAATTGGGATGATGTGCATGAACTGGATGATGTCCGTTTCACGATTGCAACGGATGTCACCAATCCGCTCTGTGGCGAGAATGGGGCAGCTTATGTCTTTGGGCCGCAAAAGTTTGCTCCACAAGCTGCGACACATGAACAGATTCTTGCCCTTGATGCTCGTGCCAAACGGTTTGCTGAGGCTTCTGCCAAGCATCTTGGCTGCGATTTCCAAAACACGCCAGGTGCAGGTGCAGCAGGCGGCTTGGGCTATGCTTTCCTGCAATATATGAATGCAGATTGTCGCTCTGGCATCGACCTCCTGCTCGACACCATCCATTTCGACGACTTACTACAAGACACCGACCTTGTAATTACTGGCGAAGGCTCTGCCGACCGTCAAACGCTTATGGGCAAACTACCCTTTGGCATCCTACAACGCGCCCAACGACATCACGTTCCCGTCATGCTAATAGCTGGCCGCATAGCCGACGAACAACTCCTCCTCGATGCCGGCTTCTCCCGTGTCGCCTGCATCAATCCCCCCAACTTACCCCTCGAAATCGCCCTTCAACCCGCAACCGCGAAAGAAAACATCAGGCATGTAATTGCAAAAACGGTCGAATAGTGCGACCGCCGGGATTTATATCAAGAACGGGCGTAAGGTTGTGAAGAGGAAGTGAAGAAAATTACTGAACCCGCAGGCACATCATCGTCAGATCATCGTTGGGCTCGGCACCGTTGCGGTGCTGAGCCACTTCTGTTTCAAGGGCCTCAACCACCTGGCGGGCTGTGTCGAATTGGGTGTCACGAAGGATGTCCAACAGCCGTTTGTCGCCAAACTGCTCCTGTTCCAGGTTCTCGGCTTCGTTCAGGCCGTCGGTATAGATGAAGAGAGCACGGCCCTTCACGCTATCCATCTCCTCGCCCTTGAACTCATAGTCAGGCCACAGACCGATGGGCACGTTGGGGATCATCTTGAGGAAATCGCCCTGGTGCTTGCCGCCACCGATGACAGGCGGGTTGTGGCCGGCATTGCAGAAGGCGAGGTGACCCGTCTGCATGTCGAGCATACCGATGAACATCGTGACAAACATGCCGTTGACGTTGTCCTCGCCAGACAGTTCGCTGTTCATGCGGTTGCAGATGGCGGCAGGCTCCAAGCCCTGATGGGCCATCGTGCTGAACAGTCGGGTGACTTGAGCCATGAAGAGCGAGGCGGGCACACCTTTGCCTGAGACATCACCCACGGCGAAATACAGCTTCGTGCCGTTGATGATGCAGCCGTAGAGGTCACCACCCACTTCCCTGGCGGGCGTCATCGAGGCATAAATATCGAGACCTTCATGTTTGGGGAACGTGCTGGGCACCATCGACATCTGGATGTTGCGGGCAATATTCAGCTCACCCTCAATGCGCTCCTGGTCAGCCTTCATCTTTGCCATACGCTTGGCCGAACGGTAGCGCTGGAAGATAAAGAGTGTGACACCAATCACAGTTAGCAAGATGAAGGCAAAAATGAGGATCATCTGCCTGTGCTCTGCCTGCATCTTCTCTCGTTCGCTCTGCAACTTCACTTCGTCCACCTCAAAGCGCTTGCTCAGCTCGTTCAGTTGGTCGGTTGTTTGTTGATTTCTAATAGAGTCTGTGACATTTCTCAATTTCGATAGACAATCATAGGCATCATGCCAGCTGCCCATCCCGGCAAATATGCGATACCGATGCTCTAAGGCATCCAAATATTGGCTGCTTAAATTCTCATTCGCGCCACTCAACTGCTCATTGCTCAACTTCAGGGCTTCCTCATAATGCTTCTGAGCCCTAGCCAACTCGATACGTTTATTGATCACTTCATTGCGGGCTACATCTGTCCATCCCATCAACTCATTATAGTAAGCTATGGAGTCAATCGCCAGGGCTGCCTCACGGTATTTCTTTGTGATTAAATAGTAGTTGTAGCACGAACGCTGGTACATATAAAGAAAAGACCTCAGATTTCTCTTGGTAATCTTGACCGTATCCGTATGATGTCTGACCAACGAGTCGAGCGACTGCCTCCATTCTTTCAGCGTCAGCTCCATCGCCGGATAATCGTCCTGTTGCCTTAACTGGCTCAGATAATGTGTATAGACCTTATTCAGAAAGCGAGGTTCATCCATGCCTTTCAATTTGTCAAGAACTGCACGGAGCAGACGGGCACATTCCTTCGGGTTCCTCTGAGTATTGTAAACCAAAGCCTTGATATAGTCAGCAGCCGCCAGCCCATAGTCATCGTTCAGGCTCATGGCCTCGGTATGCATCTTTTGGGCTTCCATCAAGGCGCTGTCAGGCTGTCCCGTACAGGCGTATTCTTCGCCCAGTTTGATCCACGTCTCGTAATACTGGTGCCAAAGCTGGTGTTCGCGGCATAAGTCCATATTGACACCGACCATCATAACGAGGGAGTCGTGCTTATTGTCGTTATAGTAGTCGTTGACAAGATTGTGCAGTTTCTTTGCAGAGTCCTCCCAATTGATGTCGGCAGCCTTTTGAGCATTGCCAACTTTCGCGCTCCGCTGGCACGACATGGGGATGATGGCCAGCAGCAGGATAAAGGCTACGGCCACCTGCCGGATTTTATCAAGAACTTGGCTTCGTTCCATATTCACTATTGTATTTTCGATGCAAAGATACAACTTTTTTATGATCTATCAAACTTTTCAACCTTATTATTTTTTTTCGCGTTCGTACTCAATGCCGTCGTAGAGATCCTGCACGCCGTCGATGCTCTCTGGGATGAAATGGACGCGAGCCCCACGAATGTGCTTCTTGGGATTGAAGTCTGAAGGATTGTCCACCTTGTCGCTCTCAATCTCCAGTTTCAGCAGGCCGATCCCATCCAAGCACACCTTGTCGCCGTTGCGCAGGTGTCGCTTGACGACTTTAGCAATTTGGCTAAGTGCTGTCTTGTAAACGACCTCGTCTATGGGAATCATTTCTTCGACGCACTCTTCCGCGATTTCCTTCGTGCCGACAGTCTGCTGATGCACAGCCACCGCCTTGTATTTGCCGAATGTCGAAAGCTTCGGCTTGGTTTCCTGTTGAAGCTTGTATTTCATAAATCGATTGTATTTGTCGATGCAAAGATACAACTTTTTTATGATCTATCAAACTTTTCCACCTTTTTATATATAATAAGGGGAATGCCAAGATTATACATCCGCCTCACGCGGGGACAGTCCCCGCGTGCGCTTGACTACTGTGTCAACCATTTGCAATATTTCTATTCTTTTATTACATAATACGATATCATAATGATTCTTTTCTTGTTCGTGCTTATATTTATGATGCATTTTTCATTGTTGACAATAGCCTCTCCTTCAAATTTATACATCACGTCGTTATCCTCAAACGAAACAGTCTCTTCTAAGGTGACACCATATTTATCTTTTATTTCTTGGATACTCTTCACTAAATTTTCCTCAGAGTAGTTAAATGTATAAAACACCATTTCAAGTTTCTCTTGAAAGAATGTATAGTTTATCCCCTTAGTTTTTCCCGTATTACTATATGCAACAGACCATTTGTCTTCATAATCTTTTATCCAGTTGAATTGTTTCATATAATTCTCGACATCTTCCATCGAACTTCCCCAATTAAGACATGGAGAAAAATCTGAATCATCATCTATTACAGGATTATGAGGATCATCATCATCAAATTTGAAAGGATTATCTGTACGGTCAGCATTAGACACTCTTCTCAATAAAACATTTGCTGTTTGTCCCAATAGTTCTATGTCGAAATTGAACCATTCATCATTAAGTTCCCATATTTTAATCTTAAAATAAACGAGGTAATCTTCAGAGTCAGACAATGCATACGGGCCACCCTTTTTCCAAACAGCGAACTCATCCACTTTGTCATAAACCCTTCCGTTAGAACAAATCTGGATTTTATCTCCTGGCAGCAAGTCAGAAATAATATTATCCCATTCGGTCATTCCGTTTATAGATACAAATTTCCATTCTCCCACAGGTGATGCAAATTCATCATCCGGTTCACAGCTAAACACCATGGCATTTATTCCTTCGCTATAAGATGTACTTGAACCATCGACAGACTTTAGGACAAATGAGTCATCTGAATTAAATTCAATATGACTAATATTATCCCAATCTATATGCTGAACGGAGCCATTATTACCGACTATATCGATTGTCCGTTTCTGCGCATTCATGTTGATTGATGCGCATAATAGAGCCAAACATAAAAGAAAAATTCTCATCATTTTGTAAACTTTATAGACTTGTTATTTACCTTTAAAACATATATGCCGTTTGCATATCCGCTCAAATCAAGTGTTAGAGAGCTTCCGGCAGAACGACATGAGGAAAGCATAACACCATTTGCGGAATAAAGAATAATGGTATCTCCTGACTTAATTCCATCTATTCTTACTTGATTTCCTACTTCGCTTTTCAATATAAAATATTCTGGCAGGCATATTCTCTTTATACCTGCAGGATCCTCAAACTTGACAATAGTATCATCCATTCTAGACATAATGGATGAGTTGTCATCAAAGGTAATTCTAAGATAGATACCCTCTGCCTCAATCTTATACGGGGCTTTCTCAACTACATTATTATTAATTGTAATTGTTGTTTTGGCAAAGCAAATAGATAGAGAAAAAATGCTAAGCCACATTAATATAAAATATCTTCTGACCATAATAATTGTGTATTAAAGTTTCTATTTGAACAAAACATAAGAGCATAATATATTTTTGATGTGTCATTTGCCACTATCAGCCTTACTGATATGTTTTGATTTCTGTGTTTGAAGGCTGTATCCAATGCCACAGTAGTGTATTTAATGATTTTACTGTCTTTTGGCTTAGACTGAGCCTGAGCGTTTAACACAAAAACAAATAATACAGAAACGAGAATAAATAAAACTCTACTACTTTTGCTAGTCATATTCGTAATTATTTAAATTAATATATTTCATTTATTGTTTAGATTTGGTGTAATAAAAACGTGGACTATTACTTCGTCTACGTCATTCGAGGTATTGGGGATAACCTAACAATCTTAAACGAGTAAATGCCCACGCCAGCGGCGTGAACGATCTACTTCAGTTCTTGATTGTTTCTCTAATTCCCCAATTATCGAATGGCAAGAATCAAAAGTGGATGTTCCAGTCTTTTGTCTTTATTTTTTCTTTGCTATGTCACCATAAGCTATATGTTTTTAGAGTTTGACATTATTAATTATGCTTTGACGGTGCAAATATAAGGAATAATTTTGAGATTTGCAAGTTTTTGTGCAAAAAAGCGTCTGAGCGTCTTTTCTAAGATGTATAAAATAGCAATCATTTGGCTGATGACGGCAATGCAAATCATAAAGAAATTCTTATAAGATTCATGAAATTTCATACATAACTACATTAATAGTTTAATATATATCTGATAATCAAATATATATGTAAGTATTTAAATACATAATAACTACATTATAACTACATATAACTACATTAAAACTACATAAAACGAGGTTTTATAGGCACTAAAGTCTTGGGAAATGGGGATGAGAGAGACAGAAAGGATAGAGGTGAGCGGAAAATTCTCGAGAGAATTTTGGAGAAAGGATAGGGTAAAGTCGGAGTTTAGTTAGGGTAAAGTCCGAAATTCTCTCGAGAATTTTGGAGAGAAGGCTGGAGAAAGCCAGAGGAATGTATGAGAAAGATGAGGGTTTAGACGGCTTAAAAGGCGTGAAAATGGTCAAATCCATGTAGTTTGCATGTAGTTATATGTAGTTATAATGTAGTTTCTATGTAATTAATTATGTTAATTAACCTTCTGATTATGAGAAAGATAATACAATTTCAATGTAGTTATGTAGTTAAAAACACATGATGCGTATCTTTTTCCGTCTTTTTCTGTTTTACTTTCTTTTATTCTCTTTTATTCTTCTTTATTCTCTTTTATTCTTCTTTATTCTTTTATTTGCCATAAAAGTGCGGAAGATTTCCGAATAGGCCAATGTTTTTTAGAAAAAAGTGAAAAATTGTGCGAATATTTGTTTGTTCGCTCATATATTCGTACCTTTGCACCGATTAAAAAGGTTAGTATATGAAAAAAGTGATAAGTACAACAAAGGCACCTGCTGCCATCGGGCCGTATAGTCAGGCCATTCAGGTGGGGAATCTCGTTTACACCTCTGGCCAGATTCCCATCGATCCCGCTACTGGAGTTTTTGTAGCAGGAGGCATTAAAGAACAGACGCGCCAGTCGCTCACCAACGTCAAGGCGATTCTTGAAGAGGCTGGTCTCACAATGGGAAACATTGTGAAGACGACGGTATTCCTGACCGACATGAACGACTTCGCAGATATGAACGCCGTCTATGCGGAGTTCTTCGCTGAGCCGTATCCCGCTCGTTCTGCTGTGGCCGTCAAGACTTTGCCGAAGGGCGCCTTGGTGGAAATCGAGGTCGTCGCAGAAGTGGCATAACATCATCAACAAAACATATTAGACTTATGAAACAAAAGGTTGTATTGGTAACTGGTGCCAATAAAGGCATCGGATTTGGGATTGCGAAGTATCTCGGCCTCAGTGGCTGGAAAGTGATTATCGGTGCCCGCGATGAGCAGCGCGCCACAAAGGCCATCGGCGAACTGAAGGCTGCCGGCATCGACGTGCTTGGCTGGGTGAACATCGAACTGAAAGACCTCGCCAATGTCGAGCAGGCCGCCAAGGAGATCAACGAGAAATATCCTGAATTGACGCTTTTGGTTAACAATGCCGGCATCCCTGGCGATATGAGCGTGGATAGCGAGCATACGGAGATCAGCGTCATCCGTGAGACACTCGATGTGAACTTTATCGGCACCTTCGCCCTCACCAAGGCTTTGATACCGCTGATTGCCAAGAACGAAGGCCGCATTGCCAACGTGACCGTGCCCTCAGAGATCAGTCCCTATTGGCATCCGCTGGCCTACGTCGCCAGCAAGGCGGCCCAGAATGCGATGATGGGCGTGATGGCCATCGAATTCCAGCAAAGCAACACGCCTGTGGAGATATTCTCCGTCCACCCAGGCCCCACGACCACCGATTTGAACGACAACATGTCGCTTCCTGGTTTCCACGACATCGAGACCGTAGGCCAGAAGTTTGCCGAACTAATCAATGACGGTCAGAACCACCAGGGCGAGTTTATCGAACTCTATCCGATTGTAAAGGAAGATTAAGTCTTACGAAAGCTTTGTTCCGCAGTTGGGGCAGAAATGATCGGTCTCACGCACCGTGGCATCACATTGCGGACAATGTTTTTCCTCTTCATTCGCCTTTTCAGCTGTTTTCGTGTCATCAATGATGTTGGCTGTGACGATACCCGTCGGCACGGCGATGATGGTATAACCAAGCAGCATGACGAATGCAGAGAGTAGTCGGCCGATGGGGGTAACTGGCGTGATGTCGCCATAGCCCACCGTAGTCATGGTCACAATGGCCCAATAGACGGATGTGCCTAGATCAGTGAATGCCGTCCCTGGTCTACCGGTCTCAATCATGAACATCAATGTGCCCAGACAAGTGACCAGGATCAGTACGAACAGGAAATAGACGGTGATTTTGGTGAAACTCTTCCTGAGCGAACGCAGCAGGAGATGTCCTTCATTGATGTAATTGAACAGTTTGAAGATGCGGAAGATGCGTATGAACCGGAACGAACGCAGCAGGATCATGTATCGTGCGTTGGGGAAGAAATAGGAGAGGTAAGGCGGCATGATGGCCAGCAGGTCGATGACGCCGAAGAAGCTCAGCACATAGTCTTTGGGACGCGGCGAACAGTAGACACGCGCTATATATTCTAAGGTGAAGAAGAATGTCAGGAGATATTCCAGCACCTCTAATGTCAGCTTGAAGGTTCGCGCCAGTTCGGGAATCGTCTCAATAAACGAGATGATGATACTCAGCGAGATAGCCACAATCAATACCAAGTCAAAGACACGCCCCATGGGCACATCTGACTCAAACATAATACTATACAGCTTTTCCTTCTCAAGCCATTTAGGTTTCTTCATAATCCATCACGTTTTGGGTGCAAATATACGAAAAAATTTCAAAATCTTCCTCAATTTCCAAAATATTCACTATCTTTGCAACGAATTCTATCGTCATAATAAGCCGAATCGGCGCAAAAGTGGTACAAATTGTACATTCGGAATAGTAAGTCATTTTTAAAATAAAAATAGATGTTTGTATCAGAAATTTCATTGTGGGGTGCGGCCATCGTGGCGTGCGTTGTGATAGTAGCGATGGTGGCATTGGCCTTCTCTGACAACAAGATGCTGCAGGGAGGCGTCCCGACCTTTGATGGGCTGCTTGTCACTCTGTTGCTTGTAGCCGCCTCTTTCGTGGCCAATATATTGGCGGGAGTGGTAGCGCTGGACTTTATAAAACACAAATGATATGAAAACTACAACAGAACGTGTGTTCCAGATTTTTAAGGAACTGAACCAGATTCCACGCCCTTCACACCATGAAGAGCGAGTTGCTGATTATCTGTGCAGGTTTGCTGAACGGCTGAATCTGTCCTATAAGCGCGACAAGGAGAACTGCGTCGTCATCAGCAAGCCTGCCACCAAAGGATATGAGGGTGCAGAGCCTGTCGTGCTGCTCAACCACATGGATATGGTTTGCGTGGGCATGAGCGATCCGCTTAACACACCTATCGATGCCTATATAGAGAATGGATGGATGAAGGCACGAGGCACGTCGCTGGGTGCAGATAACGGCATCGGACTGTCGATGGCACTTGTTGTGCTGGAGAGCGACGAGATTGTGCATGGCCCGCTGGAGGTCATTACTACCACCAATGAGGAGGACGGCATGTCAGGAGCTTCACAGCTGAGCAGGGACTTCCTGAAGGGTCGCAAGGTCATAAACCTTGATTCGGAAGACTATGATACCATCACGACGGGTGCAGCCGGTGCCTGCCTGCAGTTCCATCGCATCCCCATGGAGCGTAAGAGCGTGAATGGAGCAGGTTGGCACGTCATCAATATCAACGGCGGCCTGGGCGGTCATTCCGGCGTCGACATCAACAAGGGACGGTGCAGTGCCGTCAAGGTGGCGTGGGCGTTTTTGGATGCCATCCGCTCCAAACACGATATAGAGGTAGCTTCCATCAATATCGGTGAAGCCAACGCCTCCATCGCATCGTCGGGAGAAATCATCATCCATACGCCATCAGGCGACAATGATTTCCTGATGGAGCAAGTGAAAGAAATCAACGAGCAGCTGCACGAGCTATACGGCGATACAGACCCCAATATTCGTTGTACCATTAACGAATTCCCACCTCAGAAGACCGTCATCAATCCCGAAGCCATCAACGCCCTGATGACCTGTCTGGAGCAGGTTCCACAGGGAGTCATCAAGATGAGTGAGTCAATGGAAGACACCGTTGAGACCTCCAATAACATCGGGCGTATTCAGACGGAAGAGGATTGTATCTTCATTTCCACCCATACTCGTAGTTTCATTGATGCCGACATGAAGGAACTGAGCCGCAAGATTGCCGATGTCTTTGCTGAGAACGGGGCAAAGTCGGAGATGGTGATGTCGGCTCCTGCCTGGCAGGAAGACCAACAGTCTGCATTCCTGCAGCTTACTTCCGACACGTTCCAAGATGTGCTGGGCTGGCGCCCACGAATGGTGGCTATGCACTTCGTCCTTGAAGCTGGGTTCTTCGTCGAGCACTTTCCTGGCATTCAGATTGCCAGCATCGGTCCTCGCATCGTAGAGCCTCACTCAACAAGCGA
This sequence comes from uncultured Prevotellaceae bacterium, assembly GCA_900316445.1. Lineage (GTDB taxonomy): Bacteria > Bacteroidota > Bacteroidia > Bacteroidales > Bacteroidaceae > Prevotella. The sequence continues at coordinate 55,822 of ONCZ01000009.1, forward strand.
ACGTGTGGAACTGAAGACCATAGAGGATATCTGGCAAGTACTCATCGAACTCCTCAAACGTCTGGCTGACTAAAGTAATATAAAAAAGTAAAATCGCTAAGTGCTTTATTCTAAGCGACTTAGCGATTTCTTCTGTTGGGGTACTCGTATAGGTAACCGTGAATTCGAATGATTACGAATGAGACCGTATGAGCCCCAATTTATTGTTTTTATTGACGTTGGACGAATTACATCATTCGTTCGCATTCATTCGATTTCATTGAGTTTCATCCATCACGCCAAAATCACGCCAATTTATTCCGAACCGCTAACCGAATCAATGATGTCCTTTGTATGACACAAAGATTTTACGGTTTGGCCCAAAGTCGACAAACATCTTAGTCAGTCGAGTTGTAATTTACACCTAATAATTTCAAATAACACTAAAAAGTCCTAACGGCATTACCTACTTCTAAAGCAAGTTATTAAGCTGAAAGAACTGCTCAGAACACTTCCGTGAACGTTTTGCGTATGCAAAATTAGTTATTGTCAGCCATACTTCCAAAAGCAACGGTGAAAAAGCACAAATTATTATAATTTTAAGGATTAACCGAAATACGCTAGAGAGAATACTACCTATATTATAAAAAGGTATAGAATTAACCAAATTACCCGAAAAAAAATCTCCGTATTCCAAACTAAACCAAAAGTTTCGAGTACAATTATCAGAAATACAAATAAAACGAGTAAATTTGGAGGACAATGGCAAAGTTAGAGTATAGTTTATCCGCACGGACCCAAGATGGGACAGGAAGAAATGAGGTGTTGCTCCGTTTCTTCCAAGGAAGTCAATTTAATCTCCGGGCCAAAAGCGAAGTATATGTAAATCCGGATTTTTTTGAATACTATGTGAACCGCAGTCGGACTTATGAAGAGGGAATAAGAATACCTGATAGGGTAATATCTGCAACAGTAAGAGTCGCAGAGCAAAAGCACTGGTACCTTCGTGGTAGTGGTCTGATAGTCGTTGATGGCAGACGTCTTGAGACAGAAGATGTGAAGCACCATAGGGATATGATGAAACGACTTGAAGACATGAAACACTACATCTTTGAGCAGTATGAGAGCGCAGACAAAGATTCTATCACTGGTACATGGTTAAGAGATGCTGTTGAGAAGTTCAATCATCCCAACAAGTTGCAACGATGCGGAAAGTCATTCTATGAACTTGTAGAGGAATATATTGAGAAGAAGAATATGTCGAAAGAAAGTGAAAGTATCTTCAGAGTATTCATCCGGTCTATTTCTCGCTACGAGAACTACATCAGAGCAACTGACAAGCGACGGAAGAAGTTCGTCTTTGACATCAACCTTGTTACCAAAGACGACATTGAAGGATATGCAGACTATCTTCGTAATGAGAACAGTCTTTCCAAGCAGATGCCCACACTATTCAAGAAATTGTTGACAGAGTACCCTGCATGTTTGAAGAAGGGACGCAATATCATCGAAGAACGTGGTGAGAATACTATTATCAAGATGATGAGCCGGCTGAAAGCATTGTTCAACTACTTCTTCGAAAAAGGGTTGACGAAGAATCGTCCATTTGAATATATTAAGATTGGCACTCCTAAGGTAGGCACTCCCTATTACATCACCATAGGGGAGCGTAATCAGATTATGAATGCTGACCTTGATCTTGCATGGGAGGAACTTAGCGAAAAAGAACGTAGGGACGTCCGGATGCCGATAGATACAATAAAGACTCAAAGGGATATTTTCATCTTCCAGTGTTTTGTCGGTTGCCGTGTCGGTGACTTGGTTAAACTTACAGAGAATCACATTAGTAACAATATGCTTATTTATACTCCACACAAGACAAAGGACAGCACGGGAGAGACTGTCAGAGTACCTCTTCTACCAAAAGCCTTCAACCTTATCAATCAGTACCGAGGCAAGGATAGTCAGGGACGGTTATTCCCGTTCATTACTCCGCAGAAATATAATGAAGCTATCAAAGTCATTTTCAAAATGGCGGGCGTAACGCGAAGTGTTGAGGTTCGCAACTCGTTAACTGGTGAGACTGAGTTACATCCGATAAACGAAATCGCAGCAAGTCATCTTGCCAGACGAACATTCGTCGGAAACATCTACTTGAGTGTCCAGGATCCGAATCTTATTGGAAAGATGAGCGGTCACGTGGAAGGAAGTAGGGCTTTCAAACGTTATAGGAACATTGAAGACTCGACATTACGTGAAGCTGTAAAACATCTCAAAGGATAAAATTAATATGTATACAAGTGAGAGCATCGTCATGGTGCTCTTTTTTATAGAAGAAGAGTATCGGATTTACTAAAGCCCATTTTTATCCTCCGTATAAAAAACTATTCGTAGTTTTGATAGTACAATATATAGAAGGACAAGAAAGGACATATGAGCCAATCCTCCTAGTATTATATTTTTCAAATTGTTTTATATGACACCAAAAGAAAAACTTTATTTAGAACTTCTCACCGTTGAGAACGAAGTTCAAAAGATGAAAGGGCAGAGCGAGAATAATCTCAATCTTGCAGAATTTGTCAATTCAAGGGAATTCAAGCACAATGCTAGAACTAGTAAAGTTGATAAATTGAAGGAACAAATCGAGTCTGCTCAAAAAGAAGCAAAAAGATTGGCATGGCTTGAAACTGATGAAGGTAAAGCTTACAAAAGGAAGATAGAAAAGGAAATAAAAACCATTTGGGATGAGCATGAGAAACTCAAAAAGGATACACACGACTACGTACAAGATCTGGTACATATATTACTAGGCGACAGTTTTGATGTGGTCAATTTTGGGCATTGTGGTTTCAAAGTGTATATGAGTAAGGGATATACTAAGGAAGAAATTGAGAATAGCCATTTTACACCATTATTCGAAATTTACCATCAAAAACCGTTCTTCCACTCTGACGCTTCTCGATGGATACTTAGCTATGCATCTTCTGGAGAGTTTGAACTTGGTTCAGACAGGATCCCCACAAAATTTCTCATTGGACTTGCTAAATTTGTAAGTGACGAAGAAGCTTTGAGCTCTTTGATGGAACGTTTGGATAGTTTTTATAATCAGCAAAATGCTTTGGAAATTGAACTATACCGTCTCAATGAAAAATTAGAAGACCTTTAACGATAATCATTATACTATTGAGGATTCTTCTCGAAAACAGCCAATAAGGTATAATCGAGAAGAGTCCCCAAGTAGAATAATATCAGAGATAGAATGCGAACTTTGAGCCTTTCAAAACGATTCCGTAATCACCGGTCATTCAGTCATTTTTCCTAACGTACCTTATTATATATGTAGGTAGTTATATATGTAGGTAGAACCCGAAGAAATCTTCGCCGAGGAAGATGAGTATCATCTTTCTTATACATATTAAACTTGTACTTTTATTAATTTCTACATTAATCATCTTCTCTCGGATATTTATAGTTGGGATCCTGCGTAGCAAAATGCTGGTAGCGCACATGAACTTCATTCCAAAAATCGTTTAACTGAAGAACATCCTGAGTAGAATAACCCAAGTCCCGACAAAAAACAGCCATCGTATGACAAATATTGACTTCCGGATCTTCAGTAAAGGAGGTGTCGTGTGCCCAGGTATTATCATCGTCGCAGTTGTCGCAGTTAAGAATCGTATCCCTGCTCCAATCATAACGACAGGAAAGTTCAAGGAAGGGAGATAAATCTTTTCCTGTGAGAAAATTATTTGTGGCTATCATTAACCGAAAATCACTGCCATATATATCAGCACCTTTGTACGGAAGGACGGAATCCTCGCCATTATAATGAAAAAGCAGAGTTCCACAAACCTCATAATCATCATCAAAAGCGTCTCTTTCTCTTTTAACCAAACTGTCACAGATGTCAGCCATCTTCAGACGAAGTTCTTTTGTCAGATCGAACAAGCGGCTATTTACAGCTTTCATCCGCTCCCATTCCTCTGGAGTTTCCTTGAACATCCAGTTTAGTAAAGCACGACGCTCGTCAAGGAGTAGACGCAAATTCATCTTTAAGGACTCCTCGTCTGGAATATTAACAGATTCTGGATCACATCCGACTATGTTACGAATCTCTGCCTCCACTTCTAGGAGTCTACTTTTCTTAACCTTGAAAGACTTTTTCCTATAAACTATAAATCGATCAAAGTTGTCATTCAAAATGTCTATAAGTTTCTCTTTCATAATACATACCTTTATTTTTTCTGCAAAAGTACAAATAATAAAAAAAGCAAAAGTATGAAATATAAAAGATGGTATAGGGAACCATTCTTTTGTTACGAAATGAATATTAATTGAAACGAATAAAGTTCATTATCCTTAAAAAGATATAATAATTTTATGTATAATTCACTTTTGTTTGGCTATTTACCTAGACAGAAGGTGATGCGGCCAGTCTTATCCATGAAGCCGCGCTTCTTCTCATACTTACCCTTGCCATAGACCACGGCAAGACCTTCTGAATATCTGATATCATCGCCCGTATAGATTTCCTCATTATTCACCTTGAAGAGCCGCTGACCTGTCTTGTCGATGATGTAGCAGGAGTCCATCTTCTGAATCTGTGCCACGCCATCCATGAATTTGCGACCCCACCAGCCGTCGGGAAGTTCGATCACCATCTTGCCGGATAGGTCGATATAACCAGAGTGGGAATTTATGTTCTCTTCACTATTGCCAGGAGTCCTTACTGCTGCCAGTCCCTCACTGAAATCACCTGCATAGCTGAATACGCCCTGAAAAGCCTGCTTGCCCGTCTTGTCAATATAGCTGAACCATTCACGCTCATCGTTCACAAGCACTGCACAGAGACCCTCGTGGAAGTCGTTGCCGTCGCTCTCGGCCATCGTGCCATACTGGTAGGGAATGGCCAATTCACCTTTGGTATTAATATAGCCTACCTCTCCCACCTCATTCACCACGATGGCCATGCCGTCGCTGAACTCATGGGCATAATGGAATTTGTGAGGAATGACCACATTTCCCTCATGGTCTTTGTAGCCGAACTTCCCGTCTTCGTAATCACAGGTCAATTCCGTCGGGTCTATCTCCTCCTTTGGCTTCTCGACCCTGCGACCATGCAGGTCGATATAGAAACGTTCATCTTTCATAGTGACACGAGCCACACCACCCCGGAATTTATCCAAGGACTCACAGCCCTCGATGGCCTTGGCAATGGCTTCTAAATCATACTGTTCTGCTACTACGGCATCGACGGATTCCGCTGTCGTACTGTCTGCACTTTCCGTAGTGTCTGTCTGATCTGCCTGATTCTGCTTACTGCCGCACGAGGCGATGAGCAATGCAAGTGTCATCACCAGCGCGATTCTGAGATTCTTTTGTATTTTCATTTCATTTTGAATGATTGGTTACTGGGTTGAAAAAGTCTTAGAAGCCGAGGAACTCTTTGAGACCAGCGGCATTTTCGAGATCTGCCTTGTTCACATAGAATGAACTGGGAGGAGCTAATTCGAGATACTTGTCAAGGAACTCTTCCCAAGGCAACTTAAAATAGTCCAGTGGAATGTAAAACGACCTCGAAGCACCTGCCGAGCGGTTGGCACTACTTACACGCGCCGGTCGCACGAAGAAGCTTTCTTTCACGGGGTTGTACCTTTCAGCAGTTCCTCCATTCATGTGGATGTAATGCTTCAGGAACCCTTCATAGTCCCATTCCTTCCAGACCGTACGGAATTTCTCGTCGCTACCTGGATCGTAATAGGTTACGTACTGGTATTCGCCATCCTCGTCTTGCTCGATGGCATACGTCCATTCTGGGTTGAGCATCTCTTTCGTAGCCCAGAAATAAGTCTCCTTCATCCGTTCGAACGCCTTATCGATATAGGCATTCACGTCGTAGCCGTATGGGAATTTCTCGCTCATTGTATATTCTATTAAACGGTGCAAAATTAGCGATATTATACGAGAACAACAAGAAGTATGGAAAAATATGCAATATTCCGATTATATTTCGTAATTTATTTCTTCGCGCACATAATATAATAGTACCAAAAAGATGAGTATTTGCCTCGTTCCATATCCAATTTGCGAAAATGGGGAATATTCCTAAACGATTTCTCCATTTATTGGTAAAATATACAGAATCATAACACAATAATTAATATTAATAATATGATTAATCCAAGAAAAGGTAATATGTATGATTTCGTTACTCATACATGGAATGCAATAAAAGGCAAATGCAGTCATAACTGTGCATATTGTTATATGACAAAGAGGAAACAGAGTAGCCTCCATTTTGACAATAAGGAACTACTCACTGATTTAGGAAGCAATAATTTCATTTTTGTTGGTTCTGGAACCGACATGTTTGCTAATAACATCAATCCCATCTGGGTAACCCGAGTTTTAGATTATTGTAACGAATTCAACAATAAGTATCTTTTCCAAAGTAAAGATCCTGCCAACATATTGCGACATAAAGACCATCCTGTTTTCCAGAAATCAGTTGTATGTACAACGATTGAGTCTAACCGATTTTACCCTTCAGTTATGGGAAAAGCTCCTGCCATAGAAGAAAGAGTTTCTGCAATGGAGAAGATATCCGACAAAGGAATAACAACTTTCGTAACATGTGAACCCATAATGGACTTCGACGTTGATGACTTGACGTCCTTGGTTTTACGATGCCACCCACGACAGGTCAATATTGGACGGAATTCATGGCCTGAAGTATCCATCCCTGAACCAACAAACGTTAAAGTTGCAGAGTTCATATCTAAAGTTACGCCTTTTACTCATGTCAAGTTGAAGAAAAATGTATGGGAATACAATCAAGAATCTGTTCAAGGGAGTTTTATTCTTAACTCCTATACACTATTCTGAAACAGACAAGAAGTAACTTAGGATGTAGGTAGAACCCGAAGAAATCTTCGCTGAGGATGAGTATCATCTTTCATATGGAGGAAGAGTATCACCTTTGTCAAATGAAGATGTATACCTCTTTTCTATGATTTTATTTTGAGGAATCCCATTAATGAAATGTTGACTTGATACCATACACAGCCCGTTTTATTAATTTAGTATGACATTTATATTCGTAAGTCCAAACATTTTATTATCTTTGCAACCAAAATTATCATAGCAATATGGGAAATCTGAGTGTTGATATACAAAAACTCATAAAGTATAATCCATCAGAAGTAGAGTTTACAGAGAATGGCAAAATCGGATGGAAGACGAAAGAGGGTGATATTCTGATTCCTGCAGAATATGACCAAATCGAGAAGTGTGCAACATCATTGTATCTCCGCCAAGGGCTCGATTATGAAATCCTTAAATTCAATGGAGAAGGCGAGGCTTACCTGCACAATTACGACAAAGGTTCTTTATTCGTTGAAAACCAAAAATATGGTTGGCGTACAGTGGACAAGATCATTATTCCTGCTTTTTATGATGAAATTTATTACTGGAGTGACAACGTATTCCCTGTAGTGAAAGATGGACGGCACTACTATATAAATGAGAACCAAAAGGAAATTCTAACAAACATTCGCCATCCTGAGATTATTGAAGAGGATGAATTTCCTTTCACTTGCAACACCCACGACAAAAGAGTTCTAACAGTGTTTGAATATGTTGGACAGCCAGAAATAAAAGATTCAAACGTAGTAAAGCTGGATACTTGGGTGAAATTGGACCGCATCAGTAATCAGGAGATAATGGATTTATTAATCAATCCAAAAGATGAAGCATCAATAGCAGAAAAGGACTTGGAATTTTTCAACTCGGAGTCTTCCTATGAATTCACTGCATATATGGCCAAGTCTACAGAAGAAGGAATAAACGATTGTCTTGATATGATGGAACAAATGGGGGCATTCAGCAGGACATGGTATTATATCATTAAGGTCTGGAAACCTGAAGGCGAGTCACCTACAGCAGATGAATTAAGATATCTAAGGTACTTATTGGAAAATAAAGGGAGTATAGGCAGGCCCATATTTGCCTTAGCTCATGATTCAGACCTTAAACACGGTGAGACTAAGTTGTTTATGTTAACCTTCTACAATGAAGGTGAACTAAGATCTCATCGTGCGTTTGACTGGTATGACTTCTTAAATAGACATACTCTTTCAGAAACAAATGGACAACTAACAATACATGGGGAAATAAACGAGTACGAGAATAAAGAATACATTAATGAAGCTCTGTGGTATCGCTTCGATGGTGAAATTGAAAAATTTGAATATTTCCCTGAGAAAAGTTGGGAAGATGCGGAGAGGGTTCTTGACTTTCTTAAACAATATGATAATAGCTATAAGCATATTGTATATAACATAGTTTTCCATTTATTTTCTATCTTTGAACTGAATACAAAAGATTACGACAAATTCATACTCAACAAAATAAAGTGGCTGCTTGATAATGGAGCTAACGTAAATGTACACAAATGGAATGAGACTTCTTTAGATTTAATCCAGAAGCACACATCAGGAGAAGAAGAAGCTTATTACAATGCAAATTCTATCGAGCGGTGCATTAATCTTCTTCGTCAAAATGGAGGAAAGACTATGGAAGAAATAATGATAGAAGAAGCAATGAACAATGACTACCGGATAGAAATAGAGAAAATAAGAGAAGGACAATAAAATCCGCAATACTCCCCAAGTTTTTCATATTTCGTACCTCAAATTGAGCTTTTTATTTAGTACCGTCAACCAGTTCATTTATACCATACATATAAAACTGATGCCTCATAAGTCATATTATTGTTATCTTTGCAGTAAAATCAAAAACAAAAAAGAACGAAATATATCTTTAGAGGGATATTAATATGAAAATCATTAAAGAAGAAATAGACAAAATGCCAGAGATTGACCGCAACAAATTGATGAAAAATTGGACTGACTCTGAATGGACGGATTTTTTCTGCCCAAATGGAACGATGCCATTAGAAGAGTTCCGAAAATATGCACACGAAATAACAGAAGATTGATCATTTTGAAGATATTAGTTCTAACTTTGTCCTGAATTCCAAATATAATGACTATCTTTGCACTATGGTTAGAAAAAGGATTGAAGAACTGCTCTCTGAATTGAGCGTGGGGATATACGAGAAAGAGAGTGAACAAGCACTATCTATGTTGGCGGCACTTGCAGGAGAGAGCATTATCTTGCTAGGTCCTCCAGGTGTTGCAAAGTCAATGATAGCAAGACGACTGAAGTCTGCATTCAAGAACTCAAGTTCATTTGAGTATCTTATGTCGCGATTCAGTACGCCTGATGAGATATTCGGTCCAGTCAGTATCAGCAAACTTAAGGACTCTGACAAATATGAGCGTAGTATTGACGGATATCTTCCTACCGCAGATGTCGTCTTTCTGGATGAAATATGGAAAGCCGGTCCTGCTATTCAGAATACACTATTAACAGTTATCAATGAAAAGTTGTTCCGCAATGGAGACAAGGAAATAGCCCTGCCATTGAAATTACTCATTGCTGCCAGCAATGAACTTCCAACACAGGGTGAAGGACTTGAAGCATTATGGGACCGTTTCATCATCAGAATCGAATGCTCAAACATCAAGCAGGAGCAGAACTTCTTCGCAATGTTGACTGACAATAATTCAGAAGACGAGATCCTGGTGAACCAGAACTTGCAGATTACTTCTGATGAGTATAATGAATGGAGGAAAGCAATTGATACTATCGAAGTTCCCCAGGACGTCCTAAAATCCATTGGTGTCATCCGAAAGGCCATAGGGAGTGTGCCCGTCAGTTCTTCCGATGAGCATCATAACGTATATATCAGCGACAGACGATGGAAGAAGATTGTCCGTTTGCTCAAAACTTCAGCATTCATCCACGACAGGACATCAGTCTCTCCTGCAGATTTGGTCCCCATATACAACTGTCTTTGGCAGGAGCCTGATGAAGCCGAAGGTATCAGGCATATTGTTATCCAGTCACTGTTCTCAGAATTATCAGCTCGTCTTGCAGACATCAAACTGGCATTGGAAGCAGACATCAGGGTAAGCAGACAACACAGGGCGACCACAAAAGCGAGAAAGCAGATGGCAACCAATGACCAGCGGAAGAAGATACATGACACCTACTACTATCATGTTCTTGACCACGACACAGGTAACACCTACATCTTCATTACCGACTACCAGAATATGCGATGGGCAACAAAAGAGAATGTCGGCCAACTGGGTGTCATCTATCGAGACCCCAAGAAGCCCGAGCGTTCCATTATCAGGTCTTTCGACGGTTCAGACTTCCCTAAGGGAGCCAGGCAAGTAAATCTCACCCGTGATGAAAAGGGACTATACATTGACGGAGTGCAATTCTATATCGAAGAACTTGAGCGGGACGAGCAACAAGTAATGCCCACAGAAAAGGGAAAGTTGTCAGACCGCGATTTCTACCAAGAAATCGAGCTGCTTGGTACTCAGATTAAGCAACGCGAAGAGCAACTACTGGACAACATCCTGATTTCCCCTGTTGACAAAGAGACTATCAAGGATGTTGTTAAGAAACTTATGACGGAGATTGCCTATACACGACAAGATACGGAAAAACTTGAAGCATAGAAGGTATGGTGGAAGTATCTGAGGTTGACTACTGGATGGAGAAGATATACAGAAAGCGTCTCTCTCCATCGTTCTACTTGAGTCTTGTCGAGCAATTCGTCAAGACGGGAGAAGTCGTAGAGATTGAATCTACCGTACAAGTTGACCAGCCCTGGAAGATGTATTATGACCCTGTGCTCCATTATCTTCACGACATAATGAGCGACCCCATCATTCAATACCGTGTTCTCTCCAGCAAGATTGCGGGGAAGGTATTCTATGAGACTATCGGACGTTTTGTCCTGGAGTGCCTGCATAGTGAACAGTTCCTCAATCAGATAGCCACTGGTGAGAGAAGTGAGATGCAAAAGATGATGGAATGGTCCATGCAGAAGAAGAAAGATGGCTGGCAGACTTTGTTGGAATCAGTCAATGAAAAGCACAAGGACGACGGCTTCGACTTGGACTTCATGAAGAAAAAGTTCAAGTACAACGGTTGGCAGAAGCCGGAGAACTGGGAACTACTAAAACGCGAATGGAGTGGCGCCATTGATGAAAGGACCAGGAAAGAGCAGACAAAGAAGATTGAAGCCAAGGCTGGTGGAATTGCAGGAGGTCTGAAAGTTAAACTGGACGCGATGGAGAACCGGATGCGCAATCGGGGTTATTCTGAAGATATGGCTTTACAGGCCTGGGAAATGATGGACGGCCAGTGGACAGAATCTGAATTCGAGAAGCGGCTTAGCATCGTTGAAATACAGAACAAATATCCCGAAATCGGTGATGTGGCAAAACGGATGGGGCGTCTGCCCGATGAAGACGGGAAAGACCGGCTCACAGTACAGTCTGGAAGTTCGCATAAGATAGAACATTCCAGCGGTAGCGACATTGAAGGAGTAACAATCGGTCGTGATTTAAATGCCCTTATGCCTTTGGAACTGGCTCAGTACTCTGATACAGAAATGGAAAGTTTATTCTTGCGCAAGTATCTCACAAGTCAGCTACAGATATTCAGATATAAGTCTGAGATAACCAAACCTTCACGTAAGTTACGTTCCGAAAGAGCGTTTCGACGCGGGCCAATGATAGTGTGCGTTGACTCGTCAGCTAGTATGTACGGAGTTCCACAGAGAATAGAAACTTCATTACTCTCAAAGTTGGAACAAACTGCCGAGCAATTAAATCGCGACTGTTTCTTGATAGACTTCTCTGTTGATGTACGCCCCATAGAGCTTCGTTCCCGAAGAAAGAAAAGGGCTATGGAGCGCATTGGTATGAAGTCCGAAGACAATGAGAACTTCGCTAAAGGCTACTTCCCTTTTCTTGGTGGCGGAACTGATGCTCAGAAGATGCTGAACCTTACTTTCTATCTGTTGGACAATGGGGAAGACCGCTATATGAATGCCGATGTACTTTGGATAACGGACTTTCTCATACCCAGGATCACAGAGGACCTGATGAATAAGTTCAAGGACTATCAGAAGACTGGCACCAAGTTCTATGGCTTCAAGATTGGCCAGGGAGATACCAATTGGGACAAGTACTTCGACAAAGTCTATGAGATACACTACAAACAACCAAGAAGGTATTAATCAGACGATTTACGTTTGTATGCACCAGTTCTAAGCAGTTCCCGTGCTTGTTCGGGTGTTATATTCTTATACTTTTCCTCAATTCTACGAAAGACTTCTTTTGCTTCAACATAACCATGAGCCTTATACCAGCCATGATCAAATCTATAGCCTGCATATTTCTCATCATTCATTTCTGAGGAATCAACTTCAATCTGATTCCCTTCTTTGTTAATTAAATGCCATTTACTCATTGTATATTCTCTTTTTATTTCTCTTATACAGTTTATCAGTGGTTTGCAAAACTCTCCAAGAGATTGTTGCACTAGCCCAGTCCATGATAGTAATACTATGTCACTGCAACCTCAAGGAGAGGTTGAAAAACGAGAGTGACATTTCTTTCATCTTATCAACGAGCAGCGGGGCTAAACCCCCGCTCGACAAGTCAACAACAAGAAGTCTTGTCACTCTCTACAATATAACTTCTTTCAGATGTTGCCTATCCCAACGCAGTTCATAAGGATGTAAATCCTGTCACCCATCTTCAAGAAAGTATCACTCTCAACGAAAAACCGGGCCAGCTGTGTCAGAGTTCTTCTCAAGTGATGTTCTTCATCTTATCTTGGGTAGCCCTACTGATACAGTCCAAGCCTCAGATGAAGCCGTGCAAGTTGTCGCCCCAGATGCCAAGCCACAAACTTCACTAAACGAATCATCTTCGTTCTGAGTGCAAAAATAGCAACTATCCGACATACCACCATACATACAGAATGATTAGGTATGAAATGCCCTATATCTGGTAGGAACTTGTTCCAATGGAAGCAAATAAAACGAGGATAACCCACTTGTGTGTCATCCCCCTTTGACAACAATTCAAAAGTTATTGCTTACCATATATCTTCTCAACACTTTCAATAACATCATCAAAGCACTCGTCAACAGTCATTCACTCACCACGAGGTGGAGCATCTGGTATTTTTATTCCGCGATACTTTACTTGAAGTTCCTTCTGTTCTTCAACGGTAGTAAATTTGCTATAGCGACTTTCCTTCATACATATTGTTCATTTTTGAGGAATCAACTTCAATTTGGTTCCCTTCCTTGTTAATCTTCATCATCACTTGTATTTGTTATCAATTTTATCTGCTTCAGTGTTGAAATACTTTGTCAAGAAAGACAATGCTTCTTCTTTTGACACGAATCCTCTGTCTTCAATACGTCCTTCATACAAACGAGTCTGAATTCTGTTCATGTTGTTATCACCCATAATCTTTGTCTCGCTTTTTGCCATCACATTTCCGTTTTTTGTAGAATTCCTCAACTTCTCTATGAAGAACTGTTCGCAACTCCTCAACTGTGACCCAGTCACTTTGTGGATCAAATCGCGGCAATTCAATACCAGCATACTGTGTTTCTTTGGTCAATTCGTCTTCAGACAAAGAATTCAGTTTATCTTCGCTAAAATTTTGTACTTGCATTTTGCTCATAGTTACTTATATAGTTCATAATCTATCTGTTTCTTCACATCCTCTTTTACTCTTGCACGCACAATACCGCTGACTCTCCGATGTCCACCTTTGGGGATGCTATGCCCACCATACGAGGTAGACTCCTGAAGCCACGAAACAAGTCCCCAATCACAATGCTTTGTGATATATTTAGACGGGTGGTTCTTTGGGGCTTCATCCAACCGATGCGGGTTCCGACAACTCTTTTTCGTGTCCACGTTCGCATAACGTTTTCTCATCAATTTACTTTGCAATTTACTCCTACTCATAAAGATTTTATTCCTCGCGCTTAGATGTATTCGCTGCAAAATTAACACATTATTTTTGTACATTGGAAGAAATATAGTAGTAAGGTACAAAACGTAAAGAATTTGGTAGGAACTTGTAAGAAGAAGGGAAGTTGTAATAATCTGGTTTGCAGAATATTCATTATTCCTTTTGGTCATATCAAAAAAAAAGCATACCTTTGCAGCAGATTTCAGCATCAAGAGTGATTAGATTCACACCAACCGAGCTTTCGTTATGCCACGGTGGTAAGACGATGCGAGTTAAGTGAGTATTAACTAAAATGATAACGGTATGCAATACACCCGAATTGTTCTTAATGAACCGCATGCCTCCATCGAGGGGCTTTATGACGAGCACACAGACTATCTCTTTCATGGCTACAGAAAGGAGAATATCAGGGCTGTAAGATTCCCATATTCACGCTTCATTGTTGACGCGGAACGCCTTTGGAATGATCCTCTGGAAGCAGAAGGCCAGGGAATCCTATACAAACAGTTTGATGGTTATTCGCGAATGATTCCCCAAGAATATGAGGAACATTTGTTGGATCTATGGCATAATCATCAAGAGCGACTAAGACACAATCTATGTTCAGATGCCCTTCTGCTTGACTGTCACTCATTCCCTAGTGATTTGAGCGATGTCGACATCTGTATTGGCTATAACGAAGACTGGTCAAAGCCCAACAAGGAAACTATAGAACTGGCGGTCAACCTCTTTGAGGACTATGGATATAAGGTCGGCATCAACGAGCCATACAGCAATTCCGAGACACCCGAATGTCCCTTTACCTATCAATCAATGATGCTGGAAATCAACAAGAAAGCATATATGGAACCTGACAGCTTACGAATTAAGCAACCTGATTCACAAAATCCAATGCACGTGAACTCATTAACAAATTATTGGCGGAATTGGTAAAGTGACAACATACAGCATCAAGAGCGCATTTATCCGCATTTGGGTGGGGAAATAAGTCATTTTACATTGAAAAGGTGAAAATTTAAGGGGAAATCGCAAAAAAGTTGAAAATGTTTGTAATTTCAGAAAAAAAGACCTATCTTTGCATCGTGTTTTTCTTTTACCTTTGCACCGTCGGAATACAGAGGCAGTAAGCGTTAACGGCGGTTAATAAAAGAACTACGTGTTTTTCAAGATTTGCTCTAAACTATGAATTAGTTTTATTTCCCCATAACGCCTGTTTCTGTTCCGATTGTTTAAAAAAATGCAAAGGAACATGAAGAGAAAGATTTACATTGGAGTTGATGTGTCAAAGAATTGGCTTGACTTGGCCTATTATGACGGAGTAGAAATAGACTGGAAGTCAGGTCATATCCGTGTTGACAATAACAAGAGTGGCTATAGGAGGATATCCTTATGGATGAAGAAATTACAGATAGCAAAAGAATCTGCTTTATTCTGCATG
>ONCZ01000107.1 GCA_900316445.1 uncultured Prevotellaceae bacterium
ACAGCAGTACGAAGAAGATGATGGCAATCGAGATAACCAGCGCACTGACAATCTTCGGGGTGGTCTCCTTGTCGTTTTCATACTGACCGCCGATCTCCAGCTGCATGTCTTCGGGCAGCTGGAAAGTTTCTAAGAACTTCATGATATCCTTCGTGACAAAACCCTCATTCTTGCCACGGGCCACCTCGGCCATCACCGTCACGGTGCGCAGACCGTTGCGATGGCATATCTGGCCGTACTGCCAGGTGGGAACAACCTCTGCAAACTGGCGCAAAGGTACGCTGGGCATGAAACTACCACTCTTAGCCACACTCCTCAATTCATTAAGATCAGTGGGGAGGGCAGTAGAGATACCAATCGGTATCAACTCGTCCTTCACATCCTGCTTCGTAGCCTGTTCAGCATCCTCGGTCTTCATCTTCACGTTGATGTCGTAGTCACCCTCCCAAGCCGTACTGACAGTAAGACCCTCACCATAGCGGAAGGCCATCTGCAGCTCTACGGCCTCGTTGGTGATACCCAGGCGCGAGGCTTTCTCGTCGTCAATCATGATGCGGGTGGTAGAGAGCGGTTCCAGCATACTGCTGCGCACCAGCATCAGTTCGGGCATCCGGCGCATGATGCCTACCAGACTGTCACTGTAGTGTGCCAGCTCCTCCAGGTTGTCGCTCTTCAGACGTATTTCCACAGGTACGGCCACCGACGAATAGCTCAACTGCTTGATTTTGACGTAGGCCTCAGGGAAATAAGTCGTATATTCATTGGTACATTCATCCACTAAGCGTTCGGTGGTCTTGTTGTCGCTGGTGTTCACAATGAACTGGGCATAGTTCTCACCGGCAATCTGCGGCGCGTAGGCCGTGTGGAATCGCGGCGAGGCACAGCCCTTGAACGAGGCGATGCTCACCACGCCATCCTTCTTGGCAATCATGTGCTCCAAGGAGTCGGCCACCACGGAGGTGCGCTCGATACCCGTACCGATGGGCAGGTAGATCTCTACGGCAAACTGGTTACGGTCGGCGTATGGCATCATGCGCTGCGGCAGCTGGGCGAAGATCCAGGCACCTAAGACCACGCTGGCCACACCGCCGGCAATGGTCAGCCAGGGATGATCGAAACACTTGGCCAACAGCTTCCGGTAGTACTTGTCGAGCACGTCGAGCAGGTTGAAAGGCTTCTTGCCGTCTGCGCGCGTCTTCGTCTCCATGGGTTTGCGGATGAAGAAGTACTGCAGGATAGGCAGCAGTGTCTGGGCGATGATCATCGAGGCGAAGAGAACGATGGAGATGGCCCAGGGGAACGACAGCAGGAAGTCGTGGAACTGTCCTGTCATCACGATGAGGAAGGGGAAGAACGTCACCGAGATACACAGCGTGGCGGTGAAGATGGACTTCAAGAAATGGACGGTGGCATCAATCGAAGCCTGCCAGCGCGTCTTGCCCTCGGCCATCATCTCCAAATACGAGTCGATGATCACGATGGAGTCATCGACGATCATGCCCAGCGTCACAATCAACGCGGCCAGCGTCACCGTGTTCAGCTCGATGTTGAACATATAGAATAGTCCTAACGAGACAAAGATGGTGATGGGCATCGTGCCTGCAGCCACTGCGGCCACACGGAACGGCATGATCAGCACCACCACAAGGACGACGGTGCAGATGGCGATCATCAGCTCGTGGAGGAAGTTCTCGATAGAGTCGTCCACCACCTTTGCCTGGTCGGTAATGGCGTTCAGTTGCACGTCGTCAGGGATGTGCTGCTTGAAGTTGGCCAGCTTCTTGTGGATGGCCTTACCCATGCTCGAAACGTCCTGTCCTTTCTTGATTTCCACCGACAGCAGGATACAGCGTGTACCGTTGTTGGTGATATATTTGGTCATGCTCGGATACTCGCGCTTCACCGTGGCCACATCCTTCAGGCGTACATTATTTCCCTTGCTGTCAATATAGATCAGGGTGTTCTCAACGTCGTAGATCTTGTTCAGCGCATGGTCCACATAGATAGGCGACTTGTAGTCATTGTTCTTCACACGTCCGGCAGTCGTCACGAAACCCTTGCCTCTCAGTACCTGGGCAATCGTCAGGTAGCTGATGCCGTAGTGTGACAGTTTGTCCGAGTTCAGATAGATGCTGATCTGGTCCTTCTGCAGTCCGAAGACACTCATCTTACCCACGCTCGGAATCATCCTCAGCGAGTCTATCAGCGAGTTCATGTAGTCGTTCAGTTCGCGGTAGGTCTTATCCTTCGACTCCATAGCCAGCAGCAAGGCCGAGGTGTCGCCGAAGTCATCGTTCACCTGGATGGCCAGCACACCGTCGGGTAGTTCGTTCTTGAATCCCTGCACGCCGTGCTTGAACTTGCTCCAGAACTCATCCTTGTTGTTCAGTTCGTCGTTGAGTTCCACTTGGATGATGCACAGACCGTCCTTCGAATACGATACGGTCTTCTCCTTCTTCACCTCTTTATAGGTAAAGATGTATTTCTCCAACGGTTTCGTCACCTGTTCCTCCATCTCCTGAGCGTTCACACCAGGATAGACGGCCACGACGATGCCCTGACGGATGGTGAAGTCTGGGAACTCGTTCTTATTGATGTTCGCGAGGCCATAGATGCCCATAGCCACAAAGCAGCTCACAAGCAGTATGATGATCTGCCTGTAGTGCATCGACCACTCTTGCAGACTCATCTTCTTTTCTTTATTCTCTTCCATATCAATTATGCATTATGCATTACTAATTATGCATTACTTCACAATCTCGACATTCATCCCGTTACTCACCTTCTGCTGTCCGGCTACGATGAGCTGGTCGCCGTCAGAGAGTCCGCCGCTGACTTGTGCGCCCTGGGCCGTCTCGCTGCTGATAAAGATCTCACGCTTCACAGCCTTGCCGCCGTTGACCACCCATACAAAGGTTTTGTTGTCTGAGTCAAGCTGCACTAAATTGGCAGGGATAAACACGCCTGTAGCACCCTGCATATAGTTGGTGAATGCTTGACAGATCATGCCTGGCAGCAACTGGCCGTCGTGATTGCTGATGGTGGCCTTCACCTCGTAGGTACGTGAACGGGGATCGGCACTCACGCCACGCTCCGTGACATTTCCGGAGAACTCGCGATTGCCTAAGGCAGGCACGATGATCTTCATCGACGAACCCTTCTTAATGCGCTGCACGTCATCCTCAGGCACCGAGATCTTCACCTTCACACTGCCGATGCTCACCAGTTTCACGACAGACATCCCTGGTGCGGCAATCTGTCCCACCTCGGCATTCTTTTCAGCGATATATCCGCTGAAGGGAGCGTAGAGCTTCGTGTCGGTCAGTGTCTTCTTGGCCATGGCCTCTGAGGCCACGGCTGTCTTCAACTGGTTCTCGACGGCGATCCACTGCATCTCGGGCAGCGAACCGTCATCGTGCAGTTCCTTCATACGGTTGTAAGTGTCCTGAGCCTGCTCCAACGCGGTTTTGCTGATGGTGTAGGCATTCTGCATTGTCGTGGGATCAAGCTCGCCAATCAGCTGTCCTGCACCCACGGTCTGTCCCTCGCTGACATAGATCCGCTTGATAGTACCCGAAGTGGCAAACGACAGCGAAGAGCCGCTCTGCTCCTCGATGGTTCCAGAGAAACCCTGTTCGCCATTCACGGCCTCAGCCTGAATCTGCTGCACTTTCACTCTTACCGTCTGCTCAGCAGCGGCCTGTTTCTTCTCTCCGCAGCTGCACAGTGCCATCAGCACTCCTGCAGCCATCATGAAATGTCTTTTTTTCATTTTTTCATGTTATATATTTGTTTGTCAAAAATCTGTGTCGCTCGGCTTTGCCGCTTGCTACCGTAGGGACGCAAGAATCTGTGGTTTAAAACTCATATCCGAGGTTCAGATAGAAGTGCGGCGACTTCGTGCGGTTGCTGTAACCGACGGTGATACCCGCAGGGCCGAACATCGTGTTGTAATAGACAGCTCCCTGCACACCGAGCATGGTGCGGTAGTCGAAGAGCTCCTTCAGTTCTTGTGACTTCTGGGCTGCGGCCACGCGGAGCAGCACATAGATTTTGCTGCCGATGCGCTCCTGGGCCTGCAACTGGGCAGCCACGAACTGCTTCTCCACATATTCCATATAGCCTACGCCGGCGAAGGGCATCTGCTGCTCGATGTAGTGTCCGAACCAGTCACCGCCGATGGTGTTGCCGAAGACGGGTGGCACCACGTCGCCGAAGAGCAGGCGGCCATAGACCATCGGCTGGAGGGTAAAGCGGTTGCCCATGGTGAACGACATGCGCCAGTTGGCACTCAGGTCGCTCATGCCTGTCTGACCGTCGAGCTTCGCGAAGTTATCCGTCAGGTAGGCGTACTCCGCATTGAACCTTGCACCACGGGTGGGGAAGTTCCAGCTGTCCTCGGTGTTGAATTTCAGACGGGCGCGGTAGCTGAAGAAGTGCTCATTGTCAAGCTCCACCTGGGTCGTTGTTTCCGAACCGAGCTTGTTGCGGTAGTTCATATAATCCCAGCGCACGCCTAACTGCAGGTTAAAATGACGGAGGTCGAAGTTGATGGGTGTCAGTTCGGCCTGCGTCTGGTTGTAACGGATGTTCCAGTCGCGATCGCCCTCCACATAGACGTCGATGTCGTTACGGTAGAACGTGAAGTTCAGCTTCGGACGGGTGAAACTGCGGGGGTGTGCCGTGAGCTCACCACGGGCCCTCATGCGCTTACCCAGTCTGAGGGTGATCTCCGTATTCATAGGTATGGCGGTCTTCAGGGGAATGTCGAG
>ONCZ01000008.1 GCA_900316445.1 uncultured Prevotellaceae bacterium
TTGTCTGCAGTGTGGTCAAGCCATATCCGTACTTTCGTTCGCCTCCTCACCAAAGAACTGACGAATGTCATCTATTGTCAACATTCCACTTGCTAAGATAAGTTGTCTAACTTTAGCAAGATCAGCCTCATTAAGGAGACCACAATATCTGACGCTTTCCTTCATGAAATGTTCAAAACTGGCTTTAATAGGTTGGGCACAATTGGCAAAAGAATCATGCTTGAGAAAATCATAGTCAGTCACCTTAAGTTTCAACTGACCAGCCAACATCTTAGGTCGATTCATAATATAATGGTTGACCTGAGAATTAATCATAACAGAACATACCAATATCCTCTCAGGATTCACAGCAGCCACAATAAGATATTTCTCATGGTCAATGCCATCCCATGGTCCAATGAACACAGCCCCCGGAGCTATTGACAAATCTTTGAGGTGATCTAAAGACGATAAAGTGTTTTTCTTCACCATAGCAATCAGCTCAACGCAGCTTCCAACGAAGAAAATGCATTAACACACTCTATCTCTTCGGAGTCAAGTCCTGCCTCACGAGCAATATCCTCCCATTTGATTGAGAAATCTCTGGCTGTTGAACGCCAAGCCGTATCATGAGACTTCTCTTTAATCTCATCATACGACAAAGTTGCATACTTATCGATAGCTTCGTCCAACGCATCTGTTTCATTCTTCGTCAATTTATTTAGATCAGCGTCTTTTTGAGGAATGAGATACATCCAGTTGTCCACCTTGAAATATTCAGCCAAGCCCTCTGTATCTGGCAGATATGAATCTCCGCGCACCATCTTCAGCATATCATACATCCTTGAAGGCACAGGTCCAGCTTCCATGGCAATATAAGTATCACCCGTAATAGGCTTACCCCAGTCTGCCAAATGCTGTCGCTCGGCAAAATAAATAATCTTGAAGATCTTGTGAAAGTCCTTCCTCTTAACCCGATTAGCCACATAAAGCAGCGCATTTAAGGCTTTTGTTTTGTCAAACCGTACATTCATTAAATAAGAATCTTTAGTTTTCGGTGGCAAAGTTACGTTATTTCTTTCAAACCTACAAATTTTTGAGCATTTTTCTTCTTTCCTCATCCTCCTCACCCTCTTTTCTCTGCGCAGCCGATAAACATCCGCATCCCTCTTTTCTCTGCGCAGCCGATAAAAAACTCATCGCGTGTCCCGCGATACCAAAACCCACTGAAAGTCGTCGGTTTCTGCGACTTTCAGGTTGCATCCCCTCCATATAGGGAGGGGCCTTGGGGAGGGTGGATGTTCTTTTCGTTCTTTTCTTGCGCCAAGAAAAGGACAAGTATTTGCTTCTTTCTTCGCGCCGAAGAAAGTAAGAGAACAATGCTTCTTTCTTTGTGTCAAAGAAAGAAAGAGAAAAATGTTTCTTTGCTTCTTTCTTCGCGCCAAAGCGCTCGGCATAATTCATGTAAGACATGATTCTGCTCTCGCTGCTCCATCGGCTCTGCGGGACATTTGAAGCCCTCCTCGCCTGCGAGGCTATTTCTGTGATTTCTGTGCTTTCTGTGTGACCATTTACACCAGGCACCCCCCAAAGACCAGATACGCGATGATCAACAACGCGATAATCTCTATTGCTAAAAGGCCATAGGCACTAAACACTGTCAGGATTAGGATTGAAGTTATTAAAAAAGGATTCTCTTTCTTTTTCCAGAGACGATATCTCATGACACATGAACTTGCATGTAAAAGTTGATCCTCGTAATACCTTACCAGTTTCTCGTCTTTTGATCTGTCCGCAGCAAAAAGGAATAAATACTGACAGCCAACATATTTAATAGCCTCCAGTACCATTGGAACGACAAAACGCCAAAATATGATCGTTCCCCTCATTTGAGGGAGTCCTAAATCATCCCAAAGATCATCAGCCTCAGTATTTGAGCAGAAATGAACCAATTCCATACCAGAAAAAGTCTTTCCTACCCTCGCAATATCAGAATTGAATTCCTTCTCTAATTCCTCCAATATGTCCAGTTTTTGCTGACGTAATTTGTTAATATCTTCAATTGTTACGCCTTTGCTTGCACGGATTTTCTCCATGACATCAGTGACATCCCTTTTTTGTTGAGGAGTCAGTGATTTGTCATCAGATATGTCATTAAGGTCTTCAGCAAGTTTCTGCAATTGCTTGAGCAATTCAGGATTTATGAAATGGTCAAAAAGTAAACCACATTTTAAAGAAAAGAAAAACAAAATTTTGCCATTAGGATGTTTTATTACGTAATACGCAATACTATTAGATTCATCCTCTTCAAAAGCCTCGTTACGTAATGTTTGTGCGATATCATCATTGATGTCATTTGAGAAATTCTCAACCTCATACATATTCTGACTATCAGACGATAATCGTTGACATTCTAATCGTTCCAGCACCTCAAGTTGCTCAACCGTAATTTTCATAATACAAGGTAAGATCTACGAAACTCCCAGTTCCCGTAATCTCAAGCAACGCTCTTTATATCGCAGAGCATCTTCAACAATATCCTCAAACTTCATCGGGACAT
This sequence comes from uncultured Prevotellaceae bacterium, assembly GCA_900316445.1. GTDB lineage: Bacteria > Bacteroidota > Bacteroidia > Bacteroidales > Bacteroidaceae > Prevotella. The sequence continues at coordinate 2,540 of ONCZ01000008.1, forward strand.
CAGACTCGTCATATTTTCCATAGCCCTTACGCGCTCTCTTCCATGACAGCTCGCCATGAGAGATGACGCTAAGCATTACAGATTTTGTTGAAGCCAGTTCTTTGAACACCTCATCAAAAACAGAAGAATATTTGGCAATAAAATCTTTTGAAGGCAATTCGTGAAGCATATCATGTTTGTATAAAGAACGGATAGCAGGTATAACAGGGCCATACATCCACGCATGGAAAGTCGCCTCAAACATAGGTTCACCAGTCTGAGCAAGACATTCTCTCTGGGTGAAATAAAGCAACTTATGTAACTTCATCTCATCTATTCGAGTCCCGAATTCATTCTGATATCGGTCACAAATATACGAAGCAATTTTCACAACATCTTCCATACAAGACAATAATCTCCGCTGCAAAGATAGTACTATTTTCTCATACTTCCAAGAAATCTCTCTTATTTTTTATCTTGCAGTCCGTTTAGAGTACATTATTTTAGATGCCAATGGTGGTGTTCACTAAACAGTACTCTGCGCAGCCGATAAATACTCATCGCGTGTCCCGCTTTCTCTGCGCAGCCGATAAAAAGACCATGGCTCACCCCGCAGGGGCACAGGCTTTGTGAGCCATACCAAAAACCCTGACGCAGGGCGGCTTGCCCCCGGAGTCAGTTACATCCTTCCCATATAGGGGAAGGCTTGGTTAGGGTGGATGCTTCTTTGCTTCTTTCTTCAAGAGAATAAAGTTTCTTTTTCCTTCTTTTCTAAAAGAAGGCCCCCCACTCATAACATGCTAATTTCCCGACATGACGAGCGACGAAATGGCATTAATGTCATTCTCATCCACATCACCTTCTCCTGTAACGTCTGCAGCCTTCTTGTTGAACTGCGCTGATGCTTTCATATTCATGAAGTTGATGATCTCAACGATGTCCGTCACGTTGACGATACCGTCGCCATTGACATCGCCAAGGAGGGAATCAGCCAATTTGACGGTCAGAGACAAGTCGTCAGTGACGTTCTCACGGCCCTCGACACCATACTGGCTCATATCCTTCAGCATACTGTTGGCCATATCCTTCAATGCCTGTGCCTTGTCTGCACCTATAAGCATCGCCCCCATATCGGCTGCCGACTCAAGCTGTGACAATACCGTCGCCGCGTTCGCATTATCAGGTTCATTTCCTTCTGCGTGTATAAGGAAAGCCTCCGCAGCCTTAGGTGCTATTATAGAATATGCCATGCCTCTTGCAGCCACTTGATTCTGTGCCGCGGTTCTGAAACGCTCCTTAGCGAACTCGACCTGCGTCACCGTGATATTGCCGGACAGTTCACTGATCTGGTCTGCGCCCTCTACTGCTTCCCCAAGGACATACAGGCCATTATATTTGCCAGCATCGCCATAATACATCACCACATTGCCCCATGGCGAGAATAATGCCAATGTTCCAGCTGGGCAGTCATCTTCGATACAGTCTGAGCCATAGCTGATTGCCGTCTCGGGATAGAAGATCTTCTCATTCGTACTATAGTTCTGGACCTCCTTGGTGACAGGCAGCATATCATAGAGTGCCTGAGCAGCACTGGTCCCATTCAGTTCGAAGGTCACACTATGACTACCATCCGTCACATTGATTCTCTTGGGCAGGGACTCTGTCATATGCCCTGTTGTGATGCTCAACTCCGACAAGTCGTTGCTCAGTGTTACCTCACGATAGTCACAAGGGTAAGAAATCAGCGAACCTGTAGTCACATCATATATCTCACGCGACAAGTCAGCATTCTTGTCCATCGCAATGTCCGATGTGTGGAAATGTCCAGTAAACACCACTCTGATTCCGGCATCAGCCAGTGTATTGCGAACCGTCTCATAATTCTTCACAACAGCCCATTCTACGAAATTTTCAACACCCGTGAAGTGGGGAATCAGCGGATGGTGCATCATGGCGATCACCTCCTTGCCACTTTCCTTGGCAGCCGTCGCTTTCCCGACAATCCAGTCAAGTGTGGCAGAAGACAGCGTGCCTTCCGTACCTGAGTCAATGCCAATCACCACCAGTCCTTCAATGGGTTCGCAGACATAGGTCAATGTCGTGGACTCCCGCTCAGAGCACGAGCCATAACCATAATTGGCGTATTGTGTGGCAAACCAATTGTTGTCCGCCACCGCTACTGGTGTTGTGCTCGCCCCATCAAACGACACAGCATTCGCTTGAGCTTGAGCACCACGGTCATGATTGCCAGGAATCACCAAGATTGGGATGCCAACAGCATACAACTCATCCAGTTTATTAACCACATACTTGTGGCTCAGTTGCTCACCGTCTTTCGTCAGGTCTCCCGTGATCAGGACCAAATCCGGTTTTATCTCGTCCTTGATCTTGGCCACCATCTCATCAAACAGCGCCTGGCTGTAGTCCACCATCTTACGCTGGCCACTTATATAATTTGTCCATGCCTCACCCTCGCTGACCAGAAGTTCAGGCGCCATCACATGAGTATCAGAAATGACGACGATCTTTTTGTCTCTCCATGTTTTAAGCCATTCTGACATCAAAGAGGCCGTATTGCTACGATTGCCATTATTGATCCAAAGCGCATCTCCCGTCCAGACGGCATCCGGAACGAGTCGTTTCGCGTCATTGACCACCTGAGAGATGCCACTGGAAGCACTTGACACAATCAGGCTAACACGCTTGCCAGCCAACTGCGAGCCATAATTGAATAAAAAAGTCTGCATGACGGCAGCCATCTGTCTCCACCAAAGAGGGGTGACAATGATAATATGATCGTAAGACCCAACATCTGTTGTCACAGGATCAATAGCAGGATAACTGCTTGCCGAAGAAGGATTCTCCTTTATGGCATTCAGCAACTGTGTACCGAGGGCGTAATTATCAGCATCATACTTTAGTCCTTTCTCTGCAGGCTGGATCTCGAGCACATCCGCCTCCATCTGACTGGTCAGTAATGTCACAATATCACTGCAATTCCCTGTATAGCTGTAATAAGCCACTAAGGTTTTCTGTTGGTCTGCACTTACCCATAATGAAAAGAACAATAGCAGAATCAAAAAACTACACCTTTTCATACTGTAATTTTTTATAAAGTGAAAACTGGCACGAACCATCACTTTTTGGAAGCTGCTCAAGAAACCAAATCAGTGAAGTCCGTGCCAGTAGATATTATTCCAAAGACTTGTTCTGATTGTCTTTATACCAATCTGCCAGAGCCTCCTCGAAAGTCCACTTGAACTGATAGCCACTCTCTTTCATTTTCTTTCCACAAATGTTGGTGGAAATCTGAAGCTTCTTCACACGTGCAGGACAGATACCCATCGGACTGCCAATCAACTTAGCACCTGCAGCTAATGGCATAATTAAGCTATTAGGAATATACGGCACGCTTTGCGTCAACCCTGTCACCTTCTTCATAGCCTTAACAATCTCTTCAATCGTATATGCCGGTTCAAAGGTGCAGTTAAAGATGTCGAACGTTGTTTTGCGCTCTTCGACATTCCATAAGATAAAACGCACAAGCTCCTTCACATACACACAAGCCTTAATCGTATCCTTCCGTCCTGGGTAAGCAAACGTATGTTTACGTATGCCCCAATACAAACGAGAAAAGTTTCCATTCTCACCACGACCAAAAACAACGCCGGGCCGAACGATAGTCAATTTACGCCCTTGGCCACCTTTTTGCCACGCAAGATGTATCTTCTCCGCCACCAACTTCGAAATCCCATACGCCGTATTCGGTGTAGGTAACGTCTCTTCAGTTTTCAATGCCTCTGCAGCGCCGTATGGTGCTATCGACGAAGTAAACACAATTGTCTTGATACCATATTTCTCGGCAAATGCACATACATTCTCTGCTCCACGGATATTGGTCTCGAAGTATTCTATATCCTCATGCCCCGGTGTTCGATGCACAGCTGCGAAGTTAAAGATTACGTCTTCAGGAGTGGGTTTAAATGGCAGTTCTCCAATAGGTTTCCTGACATCGCACTCCACATACGTAGATCCAAGTTTCTCACCATCCTTCACTGCTGGCTTATAGTTTTTCACCACAGGATTAGGAGTCCCTGGCTTCACGATATCCAGATTCCAAACCTTGGTCTCTAGATGCACTTCATTTAGCAAATTAGTTAGATGTGTACCGATAAAACCAGTACCACCAGTGATAATATAGTTCATGAATTAAAAACTTTGCTTATATCGTTTGTGGAATAAGGCAGCCATAGCGAACCCCCAGACCTTTCTGATTATATTGCTCTGGCCAAAATACAAGAAATCTATTTCCTTATATTTCAGATTATTCTTCTGAACCCAGACATCCATCAGCCGTTCGCTCACGCGTCCAATCAAACGAGCCTGGAAAGGATCCATATTTGGCAGGTCATAATAAGTCTCAAGTTCTTCCAATATCGGGAACAGCCATTCACAATAGCGATGAAACAAATCTTCTTTCATGATAAACATGTTGAAGAGATGCTCTGAGCGTTCCTTCATGTGCTTATCAAAAGTATCTACATATTCCGGACATCTCTTGGCTATAATATCCCTTGCCCTATCAAACTGTTCACCAAAGAACGTGTGATCATAGTGAGAATAGACCGTCTCAATATAGAGCTTACGTTTCTTGGGTAAGATTAAATCATATTCTTGACATAGCTTTTCTGCTTCCTTTGTGCTTAAGATACTTTCCCACTTCGTCTTTTTACGTTTAAGTGAAAAATGCCTGCGATAATGTACCAATCCTACATAATCTGCCTTCAGATTCTTCCATGCCCAATAAACGGCAGACATCTCACAATAATATGGATTCTTTTCTGATATATTATCTTCAGAATTATCTGGTTGATAGCCTTCCAAATTTACGTCTGGGTGCAGTGCTTTACCCACTTGCACCGGCAAATAGATTGAATCTTTTGGTAGCTCGCACTGCTTATGTGCAGCGATTAATAACTTTATTTTTTTCATGACAATGTTGTAGATACTATTTTGACATTATGTTCATTTCTCTTATCAACAGGCGGAGGCGTCATATAATTAGGACCATAGAACTTAATGCAGAACTTTTCCGGCTCCTTCATGGTTGTTACCATAATATCCTCAAATGGCACTTCCTTACCAACACCAAACCATGCTTTAGGTTGGGTCTCTTCCATTTTTCTCGGCCCTGACAATGTTGCCACATATTCGCACTTATCCGCGTCATATCGCCTTGAGATCCAATCAAGATATCTACCTGCCAGTTGCTGATTAATTATTCTCTCAACATGTGTCACCATGGCAAATCGGACAAAGAATTTTTCAACTTGTGATCTCTTTCTTTCCAAATCGACCTCATTGCTAAAATTAGAGAATTTATATAACAAACGAGCAGAAAGATACGCAAGGCCAAACAATTTGAATTGGATAGTGTTTGGATTGGGGACACCATCAATAATCAAGATATCCACCCAAACATTCATTTCTGCACGTTTTACAGCTCTACCTGTCTCCAAGGTCATTCTTGTATCCATTATCCGAGCTGGTGTCCACTTATGTCCTTTCCGTTGAATGGTATCTAAAAACATGTATTCTGGCAACTCATCCTGATATTGACTAAGCTTCTCAAAATCTTTACGAGGCATTGCGATATCTACATCGTCATCCCAAGGAATAAAGCCTTTATGACGAATGGCACCTAATAATGTGCCACCATAGACATAATATGTCAATTGGTGACGCTTACAAAGGTCAACAATAACTTTCAGAATATTCAGTCCGGCCTTTTGCAACTCATTCAAGTGCTCGTATTTGTTTTCCATTATCCTTTCAAAATACTAATCGTTCTATTTATTCCTGTAGCGATATCATATTGTGCCTTCCAGCCCAGGCCTTGCAGTTTTGTACTGTCAAGACGAGCTTTTGTCGCCTTGCTATAGCCCGCACTTTCTACTGCATCAGGAATCTCAAAAACAACACTGCGACCAATAGAGCTCGCAATTATATTCGCTAAATCTTTCAACATAATGTCAGATTCCTCATCTGCAATATTATAAGCCTCTCCTTTCTCTCCTTTTAGCAGAACAAATAACAAACCGCAAACGGCATCTGCCACATAAGTATAAGAATAAAATTGGGTACCAGTGCTTTTCAGTACGATATCTTCACCAGCGATAGCCTTACGAATAAACTGTGAAATAGCCTTGGTATCGTTCATCAGCATCGTAGGGCCGTATGATCTTGTCAAACGTGGGATGACAATATCCATGTCCTTTTGCTTGATATAGGCCTGACACAACGCCTCGCCACAGCGTTTACTCTCAGGATAGCCAGCACGCATCGTATTGCAATCAATGTAACCGCAATACTTTTCATCAAACATCTCCACATCACCACGGTTTTCACCATATATTTCATTCGATGAAGCAAAAGCACAACGTAGGGCATGGTGAGCATAGGCAAACTCCAACATATTCTGAGTACCAATAATATTGGTTGTAATAGTCCCTATTGGGTCTGTCGCATAAGCAACTGGATGCGTATTACTGGCAAGATGAAGTACATAGTCAACATCACCAATATCATCCCTGACAAATGGAAGATTAACATCATAAGGTATAAACACAAAGAATGGGGAGTCATAGCAATAGGCAAAACGCACTTTTGCCTTCTCTTCATTTCTTCCAAGAGCATAAATCTTGCAATGAAGATCATACACTTGATTCAGATACATGACAACATCTGTCAAAAAACTGCCAATCAACCCTGTTGATCCAGAGATTAACAAAGACTTGTCTTTCAGTTTCTCCCATGGAAGGGTTTGCGATTCGACCTTCTGAATATCTTTCAGATAAAGTGGATGTTCTATCAGATTCATTATTTTAACCAGTTATCTTTGTCTTTCTTCAAATAGCCTTTAAACATCTCCAAGTCATCCTTGGTGGTCAGTTTGATATTCTTATCAGAACCCGCTGCAAAATGTAGAGTTTCACCCAATTCTACCATCATCGTGTTAGTATAGGCAGAGCCATAGATACCAATCTCTTTCTCAAAAGCCTCATGATAGCCCCAATCCAATTTATCGAAACGATAAGCCTGCGGAGTTGACACACGTCGTAATGTCTCTCTTGGAATGTATTGCTTAGTGGTCGTTTCATCCTCGGTATTCACCACAAAGATCTGCTCATTATAAGGCAGAGAAGTAACTGCGTTTCCATATTTATGGGCTTTTATGATGACATCAGTCAGAACAGATTCATCCACCAGAGGACGAATCCCATCGTGAATAATGATGACATCATCGGCAGAAGCTTTTCCTTCTAAGTTGAACACGCCATTACGAATACTCTCCTGACCAGTATTTCCACCACTAACCACCCATTTCAGCTTTGCAATGTTAAACTGGTGAGCATACGCCCACAACACCTCATGCCATCCATCAATACAAACCACCTCAATGGCATCTATCTGCGGATGACGCTGAAACCCTTCCAGCGTATAGATAATGACAGGTTTGTCATACACATTAATAAACTGTTTGGGGATATCCTGCCCCATTCTGTGACCAGCGCCACCAGCTATAATTATTGCAATATTCATTGTAAGTTTTCTTTAAATATTGAAAGCAAAGAACCTATCATTTCGGTTCCAAATATAAATTATGAAATAGACCTTCCTATAAAAATAGATAATCATTCTTGCCATAGCCCGTTTCTCCAGGGACATAGTGACCTTTTCAATTTGTCTTCGATCTCACACCTCGCATCATCAAAGATAGCAATTTCTTTAAAGAACTTAATATCGCCGTAATTCTTGGATATTTTAAAGCATCAAAACTCTTATATATTTCATATTTTTCACGTGAGCTAATAAATATTGTCTTTAAATTTTGAGATGTGCCCCCTATTATAAAATGAGCAACAACCACATGAACAAGTTTCATCTTATAACCTGCATTTAAAATTCTTATTATGAGTTCATGATCTGCGTGAATTTTATATTTTTCATTAAAGCCACCCATTATTTCAATAATCGTACGTCGAGTTACCATGCCCTGATGACTACCTAAAGCCGGCATATCAGATTGATGCAATTTCTCCGTACCATCCAATCTTCTATATATTATATCTCCACTCAATATGGCAGAATCACAATCTTCTTCCGTTAATAGTTTTTCTAATCCATCTACTTCTAGCCAGTCATCGCTACCAAGATAATAAATCCATTCTCCCTTCGAATTTCTCCAACCTTTATTAAATGCATCATAAATTCCATCATCCGGCTCTGAAATAATCCTAAATCTTGAATCAGAATCAACAAATTCTTTTACAATTTTAATTGTATCATCTTTTGATGCCCCATCAACAACTAAACACTCCCAGTCTTGGAAAGTTTGATCTTCCACACTCTGAAGTGCCCTTTTTATCGTTTTCCCAGAATTATAGGATGCAATAACAATCGTAACTTTTGGTTTCATTGACTATTTTTTGATTGACGCTCTGTTACATAATTAATCACTCTTAGGAAATCCTGGCCAAATTCTTTGAGATTATTACTATAATCCAAAGTCACTGTTAAAGGTTGAACCTCTAATAGTTTATTAGACAAGTCACGACAATCATGCGGATTGAAAAAACAGACATTTTCACCAATCTGTTCGCGATGGACAGGAATATCTGACAAGAAAATGAATTTGTTTAAAGCTTTGCAATCTTCAACGGTAGTATTCCAACCTTCAAAAAGAGATGGTTGGACAATCGCATAAGCATTTTGCATAAGGCAATACAATTCCTCCGTTTCGACTAACCCACAAAGAACAACATTACTTGTAAGATGATTGTCGCTAATATACTTCTTAATTTCCTCAATATAGCCAGGATTCCGGTAATCAGCCATTCTACCAGTGCAAACAAGTTGAATCTTTAATCCTTTTTGAAGAGCCTCATTATAAGCTTTAAACAAATAAAGATGATTTTTGTGCTTCCAGAATTGATTAGCACATAGCAAATAATCCCCCTTTATTCCGTATTTATTTATAATATCATCAATATTGGCATTTGCAAAGTTTGCATGACTTACTGCAAAATGGACTACAAATGTTTTTGTATTGCTGTTAGGATAAAACTTCTTAAAAGCATTTTGGCTATCATAACTACTAAATACAATAGGAACGCCCCTTTTTGACAATGTCCTTATAGTCCTATCTCTCTTCATTATCTCTGTTTCACTAAACAACTCTGGATAATATTTTTCCTGAAAATCTTGTTTCCAACATACGATCTTATCTGCTTCAGATCCGAAAGAATACGGGTATAACATTTGATCATATTCTTGGATTTTGAACAAATCAACAGATGCACCTGCGACATCACCACGAGTGCGATATAAGATTTCCCTATATATTTTCTTGAGAAGACTTAGTCTTATTAAATTCTTTTCCAAATACGGATAATTCGTATTTTTCTTTAAATCTTCATAGGAGTCATCATTCAAACAATACACATCAATATAAGGCTTATCCTCATCCGCAAGAAAATTCAAAGCTTTCAACAGATTTTGAGCATAATAAACCCCTCCTATCCACGATTTATTCCATATATAATATAGCCCTATCCTTGTTCTTTCCTTCATTTTTCATCCATATTTACAAATCCATGATATATATTCTCGTACTCCATCTTCCAAATTAACAGAAGGTTGATACCCCCACTTTTTTATGATAGAAATATCTGCCTCCCAGTTTATCGGGTCTCCCTTACGCTCTGCACCATTAAACTTAATGGTTTTATCCGTACCACTCGCAATTCTTACAGTCTCTGCAACCTCTGCGATGGTTATCTGATTACCATTGGCCACATTTACTACTTCACCATCAAATTTTGAGTGGTGAATAGCCAAATCTATAACCCTTACGATATCGTCTATATAAATAAAGTCACGGCTTTCAAGGCCCGTACCCCATAACGTCGGTTCGTCTTGATCTTTTATTTTATGATACAAATCCCAAAACAATTGTTTCCTCAACCGAGGACCATATGCCGAGAATATACGTAAGCAGCAGGTCTGAACATTCCAATACTTGCTATATTCCTCACATATCATCTCTGCCATCACTTTGTGATAACCATAAGGAGAAACAGGCATACACTTCTGGCTCTCTACAATAGGTAAGGACTCAGGATTGCCATACACTGCTGCGCTCGACATGGTGACAAACTTACACTTAGGTGAGTGTTTCCTAATTGCCTCAAGCAACTTAAACACATTCAATGTATTTAACTTAAAATCATTGAACGGTTTCTCTAAAGAGAATGGCACATTTGCAGCCCCTGAACAATTGATACAAACATCATACTGTCTTTGCTCAAAGATGCCCAAGAAATCACTATCCACTGCATCAATTGAGATATAGTTGGGCGTATTATAGTCCAGAACGACATCACATCCCCAGACATCATGCTCTCGTGAGAAATAATCAACACAATGGCTTCCTATAAATCCTTTCGAACCTATTACTAAAATTCTCATAATATCGAATATCTAAGATCTTCCGCCAGAAAAGAGTTGTAACAAATATCTGTTTCGAGATATAACGTAATTGATAACCAAGCCTCCTCCAAATGCAATAGCGACTAGCACAAGATAAAGAATCAGCCCCTCCATCTGACTAATCTCTACTGGACAGAAACGTGAAATAATCTTCTTTGTAATATTGAGGAGCATCCAGTGACTTGCGAACACAGAAAATGCCCCCCCCAGGCACCAGCGACATGGCTGGCAAGCCTATATGCAACAAACAAAAATGCGAAACATCCCCCCAAAACAAGAATGGCATGCAAATAGATGTTTTGTTCTATTGTTACACTTACGCTCTCACCATTTAATGAGAATGAATAATCTACCATTATAAGTTCTATGATTGAGAGAATAAAAAAGATTCCAATTAGGAACTTTGACATGTTCACATTACTTAGCCATCTAGCAATATTAACATCCCAAACTGCCGCCATCGATCCTATCATAAAGAATAATAATGATGGAATACTAATACCGGGAAATGGGAAAAGGCAAGGAATACTAAAGAACCAGGGTGCGGCTAATAAAACAACAACAATAATGCAAATCATTTTTTTTCTAGCCACAAACCAAATTACAGGTGATAAGACCAGGCATACCATCAAATCCCTAATAAACCATAGAGGAGGGTCTGCTGGCGTAGCCATAGTCATTTCTGAAATTCTATCGAGCTGATTCGGCATAATCCATAAGCTCTCAATAAAATACCAAACATCATAATTGTACTTCCCCAGCAATGTATTTGCTAAAGTGGGAAGTAAGTAGATGAAATTCCATAAAAGATAAGGTATTAACAAAGTCTTTGCCCTTCTTTTTATTTTCTGTTTATAAGTCACCATATCAAAATGGTTCAGCCCCATGAAAAACAGAAAACCAGAAATCATAAAAAACAACGGCACTGCAGGCCCAAACAAAATGTCAGATAACAGATGTATTGGATACTTGATGATATTATAATCATAAGCAACAAGTTGTTCGTTAGCCCTTAATGGGAATTTCAAAGTGTTGGCATGCCCTGCTACAATAAGAAACGCCAAGGGTAGTCTCAACATATTTAGAGTTTGAGATGTCTGCTTATCTATTATCACTATAATTATTTCCTTAATTCTTTTACCACTTTTGCTGGGTTCCCTGCTACGACTGTCCATGCAGGGACATCTTTCGTAACAACGCTACCAGCACCGACTATAGATCCCTCGCCAACAATTACGCCTTTCAATATGATGACATTCATGCCAATCCAGGCATCATTACAGATTCTGATTGGTTTACTATTGACATCTGTCCAATCCTTATTGGCAATAAAGTTACATCCATTACTGATATCATTCAGTTCATCATCAATATCCTTACGACGCTTCATATAATCAATGGAATGAGAATCGTGATCATAGAATGTCCCCCCCCATGCAATTGTAACATTATCTCCAATTTCTATCGAAGAACGACTAATGAATGTCCCACCACCTACATATGAATGATTACCTATTACAATTTTACCTGCACTAGACTCAAATATGAAATTACCAGAAACTATGCTATCATTCCCAATTACTAGATACCTACGCATTTGGGGAGAGTCTAACCGCATCTTTATACCCCTATCTACGACACCGTTGCCAAAAGAGGCATACTGTCTGATAAGTTTTTTATTAGAGCGATTTTTAAAATATCTAACTATCCTATGAATCATTTCACGATCCCCTGCTCCAAATACTCTGCCAAGTTTAACTTCACCTGTTCTGAGGCCCTTTCAACAGCTATCTTTTCCATGTCGTGTCTTACCATTAAACGAACAAGTTCATTGAAAGAGGTTTTGGTTGGATTCCAACCCAATTTTGTCCTTGCTTTTGTCGGATCACCCCAAAGATTAACCACATCAGTAGGACGATAGAAATCCTCACAGACTTCTACAAGTACTTTGTCTGTTGCTTTATCATACCCCTTTTCGTTAAGACCTTCGCCCCTAAATTCTAATTCTATTCCTGCATAATGGAACGCCAGTTGGCAAAAATCTCGAACCGAGTGTTGCTCTCCTGTTGCGATAACAAAGTCTTCGGGTTCTGGCTGTTGTAATATAAGCCACATACATTCAACATAGTCTTTAGCGTATCCCCAATCTCTTAATGATCCCAAATTCCCCAAAAAGAGTTTATCCTGCTTACCCTGGGCTATACGAGCAGCTGCTAATGTTATTTTACGCGTCACAAAAGTCTCTCCTCGACGCTCACTTTCATGATTAAACAAAATTCCAGAACAACAATACATATTATATGCCTCACGATATTCTTTCACAATCCAGAAACCATATTGCTTAGCTATAGCGTATGGGCTATATGGATGAAAGGGCGTATTCTCATTCTGAGGTACTTCTTCAACCTTGCCATACAATTCTGATGTACTGGCCTGATAAATTCGACAAGTTTCTGTAAGCCCACATTGCCGTACTGCCTCTAAAACTCTTAGTACGCCAGTAGCATCCACATCTGCAGTAAATTCTGGTGAATCAAAACTCACTTGCACATGACTTTGCGCTGCAAGGTTATATATTTCATCAGGCCTGACCTTACTGATAATCTGCAATAAACTCAACGAATCGCCCATATGGCCAAAATGCAGATGAAAGTGGGGAAGTCCTTCCAAATGAGCAATACGCTCCCGAAAATCTGTCGATGAGCGTCGAATCATCCCATGAACCTCATAACCTTTATCCAGCAGGAACTCCGCTAAATAGGAACCATCCTGACCCGTAACACCTGTAATTAATGCTGTTTTGTTCATTATAATCTAATTTTTTTATACATTTTCTTTAATAGTCTTTGAACTTTGTACAATTTAAAATAGAATAAAGACTGGGTTGCAAAAGCAAATTGTCTTTTTTCGGCCTCGTTTAAATTGTGTCCTTCTCCTTCATATAAACGCTTTGCATTTTTATAATCACTGTATTGGATATACAAATTGATTTTATATTTGATCTCATTCTTCTTAACTAATTGCAGTAACTTCGTCCTTTCATTAGTGTCTTTTATGTATTTATTGATAAAAAAAAGCCTAATAACATCTGCATTATCATAGAAATTGAGCAGTTTATTGATATCCTTACTATGAGAAGCACTATTATCAGTCACCCTGTAAACGCAAGTAACATCATTAATCAAATGAATTTTTGATTTAATTGAATAATATAGGACTACAGGGAAATCCCCCATTATCCATTCACGATCATAGGGTTTTATCTCTGAAAGATAATGCTCATAGATGGAACGTCTATCTAGTCTTGATAAAGTCGGAACAATTTTGAAATCAAGTAGACCTGCGAAAGAGCAGTCTTCATCTCCCCATACGCCCCCGATTTTGTTTTTGTACAATTTGACAGATTTTGTATAACACATGCCATAATCAGGATTGGATTCTAAAAAATCTACTTGTTTCTGCAGTTTCAGCGGATCAGTCCAGTAATCATCACCTTCACAGATTGCAATGTATTTCCCATGAGTATTTTCATCCATGATTCTTTGTAACGCTCCTCCACCTTTGGAATACTGGTTTTCTTTTTCATATATTGGTTTGATGATGGAAGGATATTTTTCAGCATATTCACGAATGACATTCGCGGTTCTGTCTGTTGAAGCATCATCATGAACAATGGCTTCAAAACAGAAATCTGTTTTTTGCATCACAAAACCATCCAAGCATTTACGTATGTATGCTTCCTGATTATAAGCTAAGCAATGAATACTTACTAAGACTAAATCTTTATTATATGTCATGATTCAAATTCACTGTGAGGTAGTGGTTCTGGAAAAGACTCATTTGCATCGTTATCTTGAAGTTGTGCTGTGAGTGCAATCAATAAAGGACAATATGCCAAGAAATAAAAGAATTGTGCAATTATTCCAGAAATTCCTGCAACAAATACAGCAGATAACAGGATAAAATCCCTACAAATTGATGCAGACTTACAAATCTTGGCAAATAACAAAACGAGTATAACTGTGAGGAACACGCCCCAAAAGACTAGTGATTGCAAATATGAGCAATCAATATAATTGTATTCATCTCCTACACCAAGATTACCCATTCCATACATTGTATAGGTCTGGCCAAACAGAGATATACCTGCTTCTTGCATTGCATCCTGTCCTAAATGAAGTCGGCCAGAAAAGAGCAAGTCTGCACCAATCCAATAAAAATCTGTATCATCATACATTATGGTCGCCCCTATTGAGATCATTGCAAATAGTGGGATGCAGATAATAAAAAAAGGAATTATTATATACCTGAAGCAGAAAGCCCTCTTCTGAAAAAGTGGTGAAACAAACGACAAAATAACAATTAGCAAAATACATATAGCAGCCAATCGGGCATCTGAATATCGTATAACGAAATATGCCAAATAGATGTATACAAGAACCTCAAGCCACCTTAACCTCCTGTTTTTGAGAATCCAATAATCAAGAAGAATATAAAAAACATGAAGTGCAAAATCTGTGGGGAAGCCATATCCGAAATCTTCTCTAGCAACTATATCACCTAAGGTTCCTTCGCGTTCGTTTCCGCGAATTAAATTTGTTTTAGGAATTAAATCCAATTCTCTGCCAACTATATTAAATAGGCAAAAGCATAATCCAAAGATGAAGTGGACTCTAATTATATCACGAAACAGAACACCCTTTGCTCCAACAACCATAGTGAATGAAAGCAATAGTACAGTTATATTTTCAGAATTGTATCCTGCTAAAAATACGAGAAAACCAATTAAACAAATCAACAAGGGTTTATTCCCTTCATATTTTGGCATACTATAAGCAAATACAGGAACAGCCAATAAGGTGGCACTCCATCGGAAAAGAGGTATCAAGTCACGGTAAAAGCCCCACAATGTTAGTTGCCTACACATATAGAGCATAGATAAAATCAAAAAAATATAATATAAAGACAGGTATGATGACTTATTCATGAATAAGAGATGTCTTTAAAAATGATAATTCCGGGAATTTGCATATTTTCATTGTTCCAAAAAAGAAAAAAGAACTAATGAGAGTACCTATAATTATTTGATACCAGCTGTTCTCTACAACAAGATGAACGAAATAACTCCCAAAGAAAATTAGCATAGACATTATTATCGTTGTCTTACTATCTTTCATCTGCATCCAAAAGCCAACGCCAATTAACTTATCTGTATAATATGTATTAACATAAAGCATTATTAATCCTGAGACAATAGACGAATAACACATAAACAAAAGGCCAAAAGGTATACTAAATACCAAGAATGCTACTCCAATAATTTTCTTTATTATCTCCAACTTAAGGAACAAATCTGACCGCCCCTTCACTTGAAGTAAATTCAAATTGATTGCAGCGATTGGATAGAACATCATATTAAAGCATATTGGTATTATAAGAGCTGCAGTAAATTCCCATTTCGTACCTAAAAGAACATATACCAATGGATATGCCAGACCTGCCAACAAGCACATTAAAGGAAAAACGATGAAAGCGGCTAACCTCAAAAACATCCGATAATCATGACGAAGTTTTTCATCATCATTCTGTAACGTACATAACACTGGATATGTCACACGCTGGATAATACCGCCAATATTTGCTGAAGGTAATTTCGTGATTTTGTCAGCTTGAGTATAATAACCTAAACTTGCAGCGCTAAACACTTTTCCGATAATAAGACCTAATAGATTACCATAGATTGTATCAATTAATCCGCTGGCCAGCAATTTTGACCCAAACGCAAACATTTCTCTAAACGACTGCCAGGAGTATTGCCACTTAGGATACCAATTTGAATATACCCATAAAAGAATTATGTTTATAGCAGCATTCAGCAACTGCTGCCATACCAGCGTCCATACGCCATAGCCTTGACAAGCCAACCATATACCTACTGCACCAGATATAAGCGCAGCAATGAAAGAGGCCTTTGCCTGAGTCTTAAAATTGATTGAGGCAGTATAAATGGCCCTCTGAACGACACCGAAACTATTGATGATAACAAGCACACAGAGTACTCGCATCAGGTTGCAAAGCTCAGGTTCCTCATAGAAATCAGAAACCCAAGGGGCTATGATATAGAGAATTAGATAGAGAACAGACGAAATCACAATATTGAAGTAGAACACCGTATTGTTATCGACCTCCGTCCTATCCTGTTTCCTAATCAGTGCCTGAGAGAATCCACTATCTATAAGCGACTGAGCAACTGCCAAGAAAATCGCCAACATACCTACCAATCCAAAATCTTTCGGATCCAATATACGGGCAATAACAAGCATCACAAGGAACTGAACTCCCTGCACGGAGAACCGCTCCACGCTGCTCCAAACCACTCCTTTGACTGTCTTATTCTTTAACGACTCTTCTGTCATTTGGAATAATTACCTTAAGGGTCCTCCATAGGTATTCCACTTCACCAACCTATCGAACAGGAAAATGCCGTCCCAAGGCATTTCAAAGTTCAACATACGGCCAATCAAAGGCAAACGCATTACACCTTGTTTTGTTGCTTCCGTTGCAAACTCGATGGCCTTTTCTGTAGGTGCAGCAATACCAATAGTCTGAGTATTCTCATCAATATATTTCAGGCTGTCAAAAATGCTCTTAACTTTATGAACAAAGAGCACACGACTATAGACCGGTTTATCAATCTCATCCAAATCGTCAAGCAAAATTGTCCACGACATGGTATCACTACCCTTCACGACACCCTTAAAGTCATAAACGCCACGAATAGAGTGAATCTGCGATACTTGTTCTGGTGACATTAGAGGTTTGGGAATCTGAAGTTCTGTCTTCTGCATCGAGTCACCAACGATGTCTATGAACTCTTCAGGTGACACTACTCCGCCATCCTCTACATAGAGGTTATGAGGAGAAGCGCAACCTGTCTGATCGAACACAGAGACATCCACACTTACCTTACGAGCCAACTTCTTAGCCTCCTGAACAGAAGATAGTTCTTCTTTCGCAATAACAGAATAAGAGAGTTTCGGGCCAAAGATGACTGTCTCTGCATCATAGCGGGCTGGATAACCAGAAACTGTTTCTACAGACTCTCTGCCACCCCAGGCGATACGAACATCCGCCTGCTTTGACATTTCCTCTCCGAATTTATCAGCATATCGGTTGAAATAAACTACAGCAATGGTTTTTAGAAGGTCATCACCAGTTATGGTATGCCCTACTCCAGTTGTATAACTGACCCCCTTGAACTCATTCAGAATATCTGTAAAAACACCATCATCACGAGACGACACCTTCAGCAAATTCACATTCTTAGATATGATGCTCTGCACCAAGGCGAACATGCCGAGGATTTGCACATTACCTGCCAGCCAGTGACATACTAAACCGCGTGCATTGGCCTTCAGATAGTGTTTATCGGAATCAGGGAAAGGTAGGAACTTGTCCATATAGTCGATATTCCCACGCAGTCCCATATTCGCCACTGAACGCAGATGCTTTTCATCACACCATGAAGATAGGAACAACAAACCCCTATCTTTGATGCGCATCAGTTTGGGATCTGCAGCCCATTTCTTAGCCACTTCACCAATCAATCCTATAATGGCTTCAACTGGCTGATTATTCAACCACTCCTGCTGAGTCTTCAAAGAGTTGATTATTTCTTTCAGTTGTGCCAATGGCTCCTCTGCAGTTACAGGATGCTGATGCAAATATATCTCCAATTTAACGTCTCCTTTCTCCTTTACTCCTGACTCCTGACTCCTTTGAAAGGTCAGTTTCTGAGAAAGAATATCACCGCATCCTCGAACTTCAGCCTTCTTCATGCGCCCCACGATCTTGAATCGTGTACCAGCACGTCCTTGTGTGCAGCTGTCTGCATCAATGACACCCAAATCATCTGTCAGAACAGCATTTCCCGGATATGAATGAGGGATGGGCGTGATAAACTCTAACAAACCTTCTTTGCCGGGAGGTAAGATCTCACGAGTGACCGTGTCGCGAACCAAGACTCTCACATAACTCGACGTATGCTTCCAACCACACTCACAATCAGGATAGTTCAAGCCCATCTGCTCTGTGAAACCGTAAATATCAATCACATCAGTCGCTTCAATGCCGAAACATTTGGATAACCTGTCATTAAACAATTCCTTACCGATCTTTTCACTCTCCAGCTTCTTCCAACCGCCAATGTGAATAATCTTAGAGCCCTTAGGCAATTGAATCTTTACACCGGCCTTCTCGATACTCTGAAGCACATGCTGATAAAGGATATAGGTAAAACCAAAGACCACTACTGGTTTATCTGCCTCCAATGCCTTGACATACTCCAGAATACCATCTACATCAAAGTATGACACATTATTCTCATCAGCCTTCAGGAAATAACCGGTCTTATTGGCAAAACGCAGATAGCCTGTCACGGCAGCAAAACGAGCACCAAGGAGTTTCTTGTAGGAAGACCTCGGGTCGATATCCATAATAAGAAAGGGTTTACGCTCTTTTCCGATAAACTCTCCAATGACCTTGATCATCGCCTTAGCCTGTCGCTTGGCAGTCTCCTTATCTACGACGATAGTAGATGGTACACCTGAAGTTGCAGAAGACTGCAAGGCCAATGTGAGGTCCTCTTTAGGAACGGAATTGAGTTTGAATCCCAATTCTTTGAATACACTCACTGACACTGAAGGTATCTCCTCTATCGCAAACGGTTTGTGAGGGTCAAAGCCCTTTCTATCACAGAACCGTTGATACATCTCATTATGCTCATAATGGAATACACACTCTTCCTGCAAAGCCTGCATAAAGAGAGTTTCCGCTTCCTGGCTACCGTCATACGGAGCCAGTTCCAATAATTCGTCTGTCTTCATTTCAACAAAAGTCGCTGCAATTTTCCGTTTTGCGTCTTGGGTAGTTCCTGGATTACCTCAAAGAACGCAGGGATCTTATATGTTTCAATCTTTTTAAACAAGATCTTCTTCACTTCTTCGAAGTCAACCTCCTTAGAGCACACACAAAATGCCTTGACGACTTCGCCAAGCACATCATCATGCACACCGACACAGGCAGACTCCTCAATGCCATCAATCTCATTCAGATGTTCCTCCACCTCAATGGGACTGACTTTCTTACCACCAACATTGATGATTTCTTTCTTGCGGGATACCAAGTAGATATAGCCATCCTCATCGATATGTCCCCAATCACCAGTACGGAAATAATCACCAAAGAAGTCTTTCTTAAACTCTTCCTTAGGCATACCCCAATAGTCGGAGCACACATGACCACCCTTGACACAGATTTCTCCATCTTCATTTGTGCCGACAGACTCACCCTGCTCGCTGAAAACGGCTATGTCAGTATTGGGGGATGCCTTACCAGCAGACATCAGATGTTCCTGATCATTATGGAAACTGATAAAGGCGCTGCGAGAGGCTTCTGTCAGACCATAGTGCATACAGATATGTGTATTGGGTAACAGGCTCATTAGTTTCTGCTTATTCTCTAGCGGCATAAAGGCCGAACCTATCTCAATATATTTCAGTTGGTCAGCGAACTGTCCAATCTTTTCTCCACTCATCTTGAGGATATAAGCCCAGCTGGCTGGTACCATGCCGAAACCTGTCACATGGCAACGTTCCATCTCGCCATAGAACTTCTTCATACTAGCAAAGCTTCCAAGCAACACCAACGTCTCACCCTTAGTGAAAACACAGCGCAACCGCCCCAAGCCAAATGAATGGCTAATCGGCAAAGCCAACATCTCGACATCATCAGCGCAGTTGCCAATAAATGTATTGATATTATCTGCGGCTGCCATCTGATTGGCAAACGTCAAGGCCACACCTTTAGGTAATCCTGTCGTACCTGTTGTAAACAATAAATCTGCCACATCATCCTCTTTTGGAAACGTATCGGTAAATTTATAATTTACTGATAATGAGTATTCGGATTTGCAATCCGAGAAGGGAATGACATCATACTCCCCACGATTTCTCAACTCGCCAACAATCAGCTTTGGCCTTGCGACATCAACAATGCGTTTCAGCCGTGTCTCATTCGTCTCCGGGTCTATCGGGACACAGATCATCCCAGCCATGTGAGCTCCGAAGTAAGTATAGACAAAATCAATGTTCTTGCTGGCAGACACGACAACTCTGTCACCTCGTTCAGCATTCTCACTAAACCAGGCGGCTGCCAATTCAATCTCCTTCCATAATTGCTCATACGACACCTCTATTGCCCCAGAAATCAAAGCAATCTTCTGAGGTGTCGCCTGAGCATGATTATAAATCAGTTGTTCAATCGTCATTAAGCGAGCTTCTCTTCTACCGCTTTAACAATGTCATTGACGTCCTCCAATTCCATCATCTCTTCCGGCTCGAAGCTGATGTCAAAGGCTTCCTCCACATTCGAAAGGATGCTCAGATGTCCCATGGAGTCCCATGCAGGGAAATCACCCACCGTGCTGTCACCTGATACTTCACTCTTGTCAACCTCACATGTGGTTGCTACAATCTCAATTACTTTTTCTAATGTTTCCATATTATTTAATTATTTAATTCCTTAATGATACTCTCTCTTATCTTCTCAGGTGCCAAACCAGCCTGCCCCATGAGATAGGCATAGCTACCTACTGGCATGAATGTGTCATTTATACCAAGTTTCAGAAGCGTTGGATGCTGAGGATGCGCAGAAAGGAAATCTGCCACAGCACTTCCTAACCCACCCATGATGCTATGTTCTTCCAACGTCACTATTAGTTTCTTATCAAGATCTATGGCAGAATAATCTAACGGTTTAACAGTGTGCATATTCGTGACAGAAGTCTCTATGCCTTCATCTCTTAACATATTAGCAGCCTTTATGGCTGTCAAAACCATACTGCCAGCCGCAATTATCTGAACATCCTTGCCTTCCTGTAACCTGATGCCCTCACCAGCTTTAAAGTCATAATCCTGACTATATACCGAAGGAATGCCAGTACCACCATAGAATCTGATATATACGGGACCATTATGATCAACAGCAAATTCCATTGCCTTCATTGCCTCCAAGGCATCACACGGAGCCAAGACTGACATTCCCGGGACAGCTCTCATCAAAGCCAGATCCTCAATAGCATAATGCGTATTACCCATATACTGCAAGGAGAGTCCCGATCCTATACCTATAATTATTATAGGCAGCTTCATATAGCCTGCATACTGGCGTATCTGCTCAAAACTGCGCATGGTAATAAAGCACGCCTGTGCAACACAGATGGCCTTGTATCCCTCTTCAACAAGTCCAGCAGCCGTACCAATCATATTCTGCTCAGCAATTCCCATATTCATAAAATGATCGGGATATGCCGCCTTGAACTTATCCAAACCGGCAGGTGTAGACACATCTGACGACAGTACCATCAGATCATCTCTTTCTTTCATCAGATTCATCAGGGAGATACCAAAGGCACTGCCCCCCTGGCCTGCCATAGAAAGCAATTTCACATTTATCTTATTCTCCATCGTATGCCTCCTTTATCTCGTTGACTGCCTGTTCGTACTTATTTTTACCCAATACGCACTGATGAGATATCTTGTTATTGATCAAAAATGATATCCCATTACCCTTAATAGTATCAGCAATAATAGCCCTTGGGCCTGTTGGATTCTTAGAAAAGACTTCTATCAGAGCCTCTATCGAATGACCGTCAACAGTATCAGTTGTATATCCAAATGACTTCAATTTTGACTCTAGAGGCGAAAGATTCATAATCTCCGAAGTAGGGCCATCCAACTGATAGCCATTCCTGTCGATAATAAGGACAATATTATCAAGTCCAAACTGAACAATCGACATAAGGGATTCCCAAACGATGCCTTCGTCCATCTCGCCGTCACCTAAAAGCACATATATTTTATTATCCAGTCCTTTGAGTTTGCACGCCTTGGCAACTCCGACTGCATAGGAAATACCAAGTCCAAGACTACCTCCTGAGAATTCTATCCCCTTTTCTAAGTTGCGATGAGCATGACCATGGAACTGTGTACCATCAGTCTCAAAGGTATTGAGATCTTCTTCGGTCATCAAGCCTTTTTTCCACAAAGCAGTATATAATGCCAATACGCCATGACCTTTACTGACTATGATTCTGTCACGACACTCATCCTGCATGGATGGTATATTAGACACAGCATAGAGACTGGTCATTATTTCCATGGCAGAGAAACCGCCTCCGATATGTGCTCCGAAACTTGTTGTCGCAGCCATATCAAGGGCCTTGAGTTTCATCTCATAGCAATCACGCTTCAATTTCCGTATGTCCATATTACATTCCTCCATCAATTCTAATAACTTGACCGGTGATATAGGAGGCCTCGTCAGAAGCAAGGAAGCTGACAAGGTTTGCCACTTCTTCTGGAGTTCCTTTTCGTCTTAAATCTGAACGGGAAATCATATCCGACTGATATTTTTCATCCATTTCACCACCCATCTCTGTATCAATGAGTCCTGGTGCGACTGCATTGGCGCGTATTCCAAATGCAGCCAATTCACAAGCAATTGTCCGTGTAAAGCCAATCATAGCAGCCTTGCTGCTGCCGTAAGCCGTCCAACCGCCCTGATTATCAAGAGCAGTGACGCTACTCATATTAATGATTGAGCCTTTTTTCTGCTTCATCATTATCTTAGCAGTCAATTGAGTGACAAGAATCTGTGAAAAGAAATTAACCTGCATCACTTCTTTTACTTTGGTCAAAGAGGTCATCAGTAAAAAACCTCCTGCTGGCATGCCTGCATTGTTCACTAAAATATCTATCGTTCGTTTCTCTTTATTCAAGTCCTTGAATGCTGCTTTTATACTATCCTCATCTGTCAAATCAAAATACACGAAATCAACAGACACTCCATATTGAGAAGCCCACGAATCTATCTCAACCTGAAATGCAGGATTCTCTTTCCGAATAGCACAGATGAGGTTTGCCCCTTCTGAAGCAAATTTCTCTGCCATTGCTTTTCCTATGCCGCGATTACATCCAGTAATCATCGCTGTTTTCCCAGCCAGTCTTCCAATCATTATATTTCTATGACAGGTAAACAAATTATCTTATCTGTAAATACATGTGCCGATCCCCATGACAAGCCTGATCCAAAACCACACATTACTAATTCATTCTCTCCATCTTGAAGCTTATCACGAATTTGAGAAGTCATGGTAATAGGAATGGTACAGGAACTGGTATTGCCATAAAAAGGCATGCTATAGGGCACTTTCTCTTCAGCCAGTTTCAATTTCTTACGAATCTTCTCATCGATCATCTTGTTGGCTTGATGAATGAGAAGAAAACTGATATCAGGAAGGCTAAACTCAAAATGTTCGGATAGTTCCTTAATACATTTACCTGGCCGAGTGATGGCAAATGAAAATACTGACATTCCATCCATGGAGCACTGCATGGCATTACGTTCAACACCTTCATCATACTTCTTTACGACAAGGGATTCTGATGTCGTTGGGTATCTAACACCTACTTCACGACAAATAATAGCATCCCAACCTGCACCATCACTTCCAAGATTAAACTGCATAGGATGTGTTGTCTCAGGGTTATACTCCAATAATGTAGCAGAACCAGCATCACCATGAAGTGGCCATACCGTCTTGTCTAGACTTGACTGGTTTTTTGATGTCATTTCACCTACGCAAAGCAGACAACGTTTCAACTGACCATTCTGCATCATCGAGGAAGCAACGCTCAATCCATAAACATAGCCCGAACAAGCGAATGGAAGATCTAATGCAACAACTGATGTCTTAAGCCCTAATTTGTGTTGAAGGATGTTTGCAGTATTAGGACAAATGTAAAAGTCACGGGAGGTTGAGACAAATATGATAAGATCAATACTTTCCCTCTCCCAATCTGACACCTCGAACAACTTTTCAGCAGCAGCCTGACACAAATCAGATAACGTTATATCTGCAGGAGCCACATGTGAACTAATGACTCCTGTGACATTAGTAAAGTTCTCAGCCTCAATATCTGTAAAGAATGGCTGTTCCTTTGCGACCTTTATTTGCTTTGGTACTGCTGTTGCAACTGCCCTAATTTCAACATTATTAATTTCTAAAAAAGCCATAATAAGAATTAGTGTGGAATCGAAGAACCGCCATCAGCAATAATAGAAGTACCTGTGATAAATGATGATGCATCCGACAGCAGGAACAATATAGTTCGAGCTATTTCTTCCGGTTCTCCATACCTTCCAACCAAATAATTTTTTACATCTTTTTTATAGTCCTCCTCTGTCACATAATCTCCCGGTCTTGTCATTGGGGTATTTATCATTCCTGGGCAGACCGAATTACACCTAATTTGACGCGAAGAGAATTCTACGGCGCAAAATTTAGTGAAGGAATTAAGAGCTGCTTTTGATGAGCCATAAAGTGCACTACCTGTTACAAACGCAGATGTTCCTCCTATTGATACCGTGAAAACTATTGATGCTCTCTTGTTCAGTTTCTTCTTTTTGAAGAGCATTTTAGCTAAAAAAACATGCGAAAAGTAGTTGGTATTAAAAATGGTATTCGCATTTTCTTGGCTGATGAATTTTATGGGTGTAATGGCTGCAGTGACTCCTGCATTACTTGACAATCCATCAATGTTTGGAATCTTTTCCACAAACTCATTTACGCCCTGTTCGGTTGACAAGTCAGCAATTATGCCAATATGGCTCTGTCCAAAACTAGTGTCAAGAGAATTAACTGTCTCATTTAGGCGAGACTCATTTCTGCCTGTTGCAACTACTGTCGCACCAAGCTTTGCACACTCAATAGCAGTTGCTTTACCAATACCAGATGAAGCTCCTGTCACAAGAATGACTTTATTTTCTAATGAATATGGATTATACATCTTTCTCGTATGTTATTATTTCTGGACAAGCAATATTTTCTGTCTCAAAATATACTGATCCCCATGAAAGTCCAGTACCAAAACCGCAAGCTAGGGTCTTCTGTTTCTTTGTAGAGTAGTCTGATGAGCACTGAGTTACTATGGTGAGTGGTATACTTGTGCTAGTAGTATTACCGTAATCACGCAAACAACTCGGCAGTCTTTCTCCTTCAAACTTTAGTTTCTTGGCTATTTTCTTCACCATAAACAGATTTGCCTGATGAAGCACCAGTTTATCAATATCGTCCATATTGATACCATAATTCTCACACAACTTCTTCATGCTCTTTGGAGGTGTCGTGATACCAAAACTGAACACACTCATACCGTCCATCTGATCTTCAATGCCCTCTGGAGAAAGCGATCCGTCAAGTATCTGCAACCACTGTTCGTAAGACTCCAACGTATGCGGTTCACGAATTCCACCTTTGTGGTGAATGAGCGCAATACCATCCTTACTGTTTGTTCCTGTTTCAAAAAGAAGCGGGGAAGCATTTTCATCAAATTCGAGTGCTGTTGCAGTACCTGAGTCACCAAACAAAGGCCGGCTCTCCCTATCTAATGGTGCTTGCACAGAAGTGATGTTGTCACCATCCACCAGTAAAGCCCGCTTGATAGAGCCAAGACTGACTAGAGCAGCAGCGCTGCTCAGTCCAACCACCCATCCTGGGCAGCCATGATAGAGGTCAAGCGACATACAGTCGTTTTTTAGCCCAAGCTTCTCGTGCAGTACAAATACGTTGGGGTGATTAGTATAGTCACTTGTCTGAGTAACATTACATATCATATCAATGCTTTCACGTTCCCAGCCAAGTTCCTCTATCAATTTCTCACAGGCTCTCAAACAAAGGTCGGAAGCAGTAATACCGCTATTGCCAACGATGTGCTTACGCTCAACGCCAGTGGACTCTATCACCTTATCTGCTTCATCTGCGGAGTAGAAAGGAATATCCTTGTTTTCCTCCACTATAGGTGGTACACAAGCTGATATTCCTTTAATAGCAACATTTGGTATTTTTAAAAATGCCATTATGCCTTTGCTTTTACAGCGTTGAACAAATCTTCTACAGTCGATGTATTACGGATGTCATCACCCTTTATAGTGATATCATATTCCTCATCAACCATTGCAATCACACTAAGAGCGATAAGAGATGACCATTCATCAAGTTCCTTGAATATAGTCTCTGCCTTAATCTCACTTGCATCAGTATCATCAAACTGTGCTGCAAAATTCTCAATAAAATCTTTTAACTCCATAACTTAAATTAATTATTTGTTAAACTTACTTGTTGTTTTTGAAATCATTTCTTATTTTTCTGACAATCTTTGCTATTCTCAGTTGCAGATTATCATAATCACCTTTCTCAAGATGCTCTAAATACTCATCCCTCAATATTGCGTAATTACATACATCATGATAACTGCCTCCTTTGAAAACGGATTGTCGCTCTACACCTTCTAATTTCCAAAAAGAAGCCTCCATGGCTGCTCGAGAGACAATGTGTTCTCTCAGACATGAGCCCGTAATTCGATTCATGTTCAATTCTTTTATAATATATTCAAAAGCAAGATCACCAGCCTCTTGATAAGCAATACTATCACGATATCTCTTATCCCCTATCACTACTCCACCACAATGGCATTTTCTATTGAGATAGTCAATATTATTTATGGAATACCAACCTATCATTTCATCATTCTCAATGAGGCAAATAGCGAGATATATGTCAGTTTGGTTGTGAGAAGCTTTGGACATCACCCAATTCCTCTCAATCTCTTTAGACACAAATCTTAGTGGGCCACACGTTGTTTTCTGTATATCAAAATCATTGTGCCACTCGTATGTCTTTTCATAATCTTCTGGTTCAAACAACCGCAAATAGATATTTTTTCCTTTAAGCATAATTACTTTATATTATTCCAATTATTCTATTCATATCTTTCTCACTATATCGTTGATCAATAGGTAAATGTTGAGTTAGTGCTGTGAGTTTATATTCAAGATCATTTTCCGAAGTCCATTCCAGGACATTTGGCCAATACCGTGCAACAAATATTTTTTGTCCTATCAACTTTTCACGTAAACCATCAATAGGAGCAAAGTATGGATACACCATTGGTACTGAATTATCATCCATAGACAATTTTAAGCCGTTTCCAGATTCAAGAGCCGCATTAAGTATTTCATAGTTAGCTCGACGCCTACCGGCAACATCTTCATAGTCGATGGATTGCATCACTCGCTGAGTGAATTTTGACATCACTTTAATATCCTCATCTGCCAAAGCGTCATCACTCTCATGAAAATCTTGAAAACCTGCCTCTGGGGATATATCTATACGCTTGACGAGATGGCCTGTATGCTCATAGGAAGTTGATTGTTCAAAATGAAAATCCGACTTCGCATCTGTATAAAGATAGGCTCCGTCAGAAACTCCAAAGAATTTACGACACGTGTAGAAAGTGTCAATACCATTAAGCGGCTTTGCAAAAAAGGCCTGGGTATTATCTACTATTAACTTACTGCCATATTTGTTTACCAACGATTCTACATAAGTCTGCTTTAGACCGAAATAATTGGTGTAAAGCAATGCTTCACCTTCTTTCAGACAGATCGCTTGCTCAAGTTCCAAATGGATGTTGATATGATAGAATTCATAGTTAATATGCAACCTCTCAAATGGTCGCAGGATTACATCGCAAGTATAATAAGGAATATACACCTTATTATATTTACGAGCACGAAGAATGTATTCCAAGCAGTTCTTCCCACTGTTCAACCGAAGCGCATTCTTGTGGAACTCTTCGCGTTGGGGAAGTTCCAACTCAAAATATCCACCAATGGCCTTCTCCATCACTTAACCTTAATATGAACATATTTGTCCATATTCTCAATTATGTCATTCATCTGCTCAGCATTGTCGTATCTGAGAATCAACTCACCAGTACAGTCCTGAGCATCACGATATTTATGAACAGGGTCACCTTCTTTGAAATCCGTTACGAAATCAACCAAGTGGTTCTTTCTGAAATTCTCTTCATACTCAATGCCTGCATACTTGCCTGTTTCATTGGCATGAGACATATAGTTTGACCAGTAGCCCTTGACAGGAGCCATCTTCAAATCTGAGCAATCTTCACCTAATGCAGCCTTGATAACGTATGGCACCATATCTACTCCTGTGGCCAGAGCTGTCACCTGAGGAATGAGACTTCCTCCACTGCGAGCACCTAACTCCAAAATGTAAACCTTACCATCCTCGCCATATATAGCTTCCACATTATAGGCGTTTGACTTCATACCTAAAGACGTCATCAAACGCTGAAGATCATCTGCCAAAGTGTCAATCACCTCTTTGGGCATCACCGTCGGCCAACATTCGCCAAGAGGTGCAAAGTCCTTATCCACCTTTTTGCTATAGAATTCATTACCTAAACAATGGAATACCAACTTACCATCCACAGAGAAGGCATCACCAGAAATCTGGGGACCATTCTTAACAATGAACTCTTCTATCAGGAATATTTTGTCACGGGAATAAGACAAGGCATCTTCAACAAATGCCTTCAGTTGAGACTTGTCAGTCAACTTGTTGATACCTTTGCTGCCAGAAGAGTCGACAGGTTTCACCATCACAGGCAGCTTGAAATTGTCTATGTCGGCCTCAGCTTCTTCATAAGTCTTGTAACTGCGGGCCTTGGGGACATTGAAGCCACGTTCTGTCAGATACTGACGGAACAGATGCTTTTTCGACAATATCTCTACTGACTTATAAGGACTGGTCGGCAGACCTAACTTCTCACAAACGTATGCTGCCGTCGGAGCTGCAGGATCAGAAGCGTATGCAACAACACCGTCAACTTTCAATTTTCTTGCAAGTTCCAGAACAGCTTCCTTATCTGTCGTACTGACATTATGATATTCATGTGCATACTTATGTCCTGGATTATCGGGCAGGTAGTCACAAGTGATCACATAGTAGCCCATCTCAACCGCAGCCTTAATGGCATAGGTCTGGTAGATGGAGCCGCCTAACATTAAAACTCTCTTCATACTAAAGACTGTTTACAAATTCCGTAATTCTCTTCACGCCCTCCCTGATTTTCTCAATATCAAGGGTAAAGGCGATACGAACATAGTGGTTACAGCACTGACCGTAGGTGACTCCAGGTACAGCTGCCACATGAACGGCACGCAGCATGGCATAGCAGAAATCTATCGAATCCATTCCCGTCTTGGAGATATCGACCATCATATAGAAAGTGGCCTCAGGTGCCTTGACATCAAACTTATCAATCTTACTCAAACCTTCATAAAGAACATTACGACGCTCCGTAAAGATATCCACCATATTTTTAGAATAGTCTTCCTCGCCACTAAGGGCCTTGATAGCTGCATACTGTGAAGGAAGCGGAGCACATGCTGCCACATTCTCCTGGAGCTTGGTCATGGCAGCAATAATTTCCTCCGGAGCAAGAACATAACCGATACGATAGCCCGTCATGCAGAATTCTTTTGAAAGGGAGTTGATCAGGATGGTGCGTTCACGCATGCCATCAATGGCAACGATACTTCGGAAGGGCACATTATCGTAAATCAGGCATTTATAAACTTCATCAGAAATCACCACCAAATCATATTTCTTGGCCAGTTCTGCTATACCAGCAATCTTATCTTGTGGAATAATACGACCAGAAGGATTTGAAGGCGTATTAATCATAATAGCTCTTGTCTTCGGTGTGATGGCTTTCTCAATGTCAGCCACATCAAAAGACAGGTCGTTACGCTCTGGGTCGTCTATGATTACTGGAACAGCATGACACATACGTACCATCTGTGTGTAGTTCACATAATATGGAGCAGGGATAATCACCTCATCGCCAGGATTGAGCATGGAGATCAATACCAAATAAAGGCCCTCCATAGCTCCAACAGTAGCCATCACTTCGGTCACTGGATCATATTGGAAACCTTCTTTTTTCTCATAATACTTGCTGATAGTCTGCCGTAATTCCAATAATCCGGCATTTTGTGAGTATCGAGTCTTGCCCTGTTGAATTGCTTCACAGGCTGCATCCTTAATGGCCTGATGAGTCTGCACATCAGGATCTCCCAAAGTAAAGTCAATAACGTCGTTATATTGTTTAGCCTCGTTAAAAAGACTACGAACTAATGACAGTTTGATACTGTCGGCCACAATTGATGTTTTAATCATAATGCTATTTGATAAAAAAAGTTAGTACTCTTTGGATATCTTCTTCTGAAAGAGCATGATGCATAGGGAGGCAAAGCACTTCATCCGCCATCTTATTACCTAAAGGAAGATTTTCTTTATTTGCAGATGGTAAACCACTGTATGTGGGGAAATTACTAATCAACGGATAGAAATACCTGCGACTCCAAACGTTCTGCTCGCGCATCTTGAAGAATAATTCATCACGGGTCATGCCAAATTTCTCTGCGTCAATGAAGATGGGGAAATATGAATAGTTGTGACGAACACCTGACATATCATCCCAGAAAGTAATGCCGTCAACAGAACGTAAAGTCTCACGATACTTGATAGCCACCTGATGGCGGGACTCAATGGCAGAATCAACTTGTTTAAGATTCAACAATCCATAGGCAGAACGGAGTTCATCCATTTTACCATTGATACCCGGGGCAATTACTGTTACATCGTCCGTAATACCGAAGTTCTTAAGATTGTCAATGCGCTTCTTGGTCTTCTCGTCATGAACGACGAGAGCACCACCCTCGACTGTATTAAAGACCTTAGTAGCATGGAAGCTGAGGGTACTCATGTCACCTGCATTCATGATACCGGCGAGTCCTTTTTCATCGTATGCCTCCAAGCCGTATTGCTCAGCAGGAACCTCCACGCCGAAGGCATGAGCAGCATCATAGATGATCTTAAGACCGTATTTGTCTGCTATCTCCTGAATACGCTTGGTATCGCAGGGCTTACCATAGACATGGACAGGCATGATACAAGTGGTGGCAGGAGTAATGGCCGCCTCAATCTTATCTGGATCCATATTGCCCGTACGTGGATCAATATCCACGAAAACAGGTTTGCAATGATTCCACCAAATAGAGTGAGTTGTGGCCACAAAACTATAGGGAGTGGTAATCACTTCGCCAGTTATTCTCAATGCCTGTAAGGCTGTCATCAATGGCAGTGTGCCATTGGTAAAAAGACATACGTATGGGACATGAAGATACTCTGCCAGAGCTTTCTCTAACTGCTTGTGGAATTGTCCCATGTTGGTAATCCACTTGGATTCCCAAATGTCTTTCAACATTTCGTTGAACTCACCAAGGTCTGGGAGCAATGGTGAAGTAACTGTAATTATATCTTTGTTCATTTTGAAATTTTGATTCTTCTAAAAATGGGCAGGATTACCTTACAAGGTATCGTATTTGTTAACTTATGAAAGTTATTCAGGCAAGAGCCTGCCCGTGGAATTCAAATATTTTATGTTTTTTTCTGTGATTCTTCAATTAAAAGGAGGGAAGGCTCATATGTAATAGAACCTAATTCTTATGAGAGACTGAGCCTCCCTCCAAAATAATAACGATTCTTTATATATAGCGTCTCACGACGGTTTTTCTATTTTTGTTTCTCTTTCAAAAGAGATTTATTTGTTTTTGGCAAAACAATGAAACTAAATATGTCCATTTTCTCTGGCGCAGAGAAAAGAACGAAAAGAGACATCCACCCTTCCAAACTTGACTTTGTCGACTTCTGTCGCGACTCGGCAATGTCCAAGCGAGCTTGCATTGCTCTCGCTGCTCCATCAGTTCCCCTATATTGGAAAGATGTAACTGAAAATCGCAGAAACCGACGATTTGTCAGGGTTTTGGTATGGCTCTCAAGCTTTCGCCCTGAAGGGTGAGCCATGGGATTGATTTTATCGGCTGGCGCATAGAGGATAACCTTGACCTTAATAATCTATACCATTGTTAAAACACTGGGTTATGGGGTGAAACCCATCTTGCTATCGTCGATCTTCTTCATGCTGTAGTCGGACATCGTATAGTCGAGAGCGAAGTTCATTCTGTACTCAGCAATCAACAGTTACCGCAAGTTCATAAAGTGCCATATTGATATACATATCAGTGGTCGCTATTTCTTTTCCTTGGGAATAATACCGTACTTTACCTTTATATGTCGGGCAATACCTTCATAATCCTTTACCAGTTCAAGGATTTTAGGGAAGTCATCCTCCTGCACTCTACACTTGAATTCGGCCTTCTTAGCAACAATCTTCCTGTTTTTTAGCAGAAACAGATCTGTACAGTCAAGCCAACTGTCGTAATCTAAAATCTCTGGATATTTCTCCTGTTTCATCGGATACTGAAACGGCTTCAGCTCAGGAGTGTCTTTAGTGTAATCTATTTCAGAATTGATGAGTAGAGCACCTATTGCATCACCCTTTGAGTTGATTCCCATCACAACAACAAATTTATCGCGCGTCTTGTATCCTCCACGCAACTTAAGGCCGTCTTTCTCATCCATCTCAAGACTCAGGATGTCGCCTACATGAAGGTCATCCTTACCCTTAACACGAGCCTCCTCAGAGATTTCTGTTCGCAACGAGGCCAGAGAGTTCTTTGCATCATCGATAATCACGACAGAGCTTCTCTAATCTGTTGTTTTTCCTCTATGTATTTCATCATCTCTTTCGAGGCTCCACCTGCCCTTGCTATATCTAATACTGTATACAGGTCGTCAGCCTCATTTATCTTCATGCGCCTTTTGACAGCACGCCAAGCTTTGTCTTTATGAGACAATTTTGACAATGAACGGCTGTCGACATCCTTATAGGCATTAATTACCTCATTCAGACACTCCACTTCATATTTGGCCAGATAGTCCATATCTGGCTTACGCTTCGAAGACACTGTCTGGCCTTCTATCTGGAGGGCTGAAATAAAGCTCTTCATGGCACGACCTGTGACATCGGTCTGGTCTCCACTTTCTGCTGTCTTCACAGCCTTGTAGGTCAGTGAAGGTACAGGACCAAGTGGCCTTGCCCTAAAAGAATCGTCAAAAATAGGTCTGCCATATTTGGCAAGATAACCTCTTTGAGCGAAGTACATCAGTTTAAACAACTTGATGTAGTCCGTTCCATCCTTAAAGCTCTGCAGTATATATAGCACCACAGCCTTAATTTTATTTATCTGTTCATTTGATTTCATATTGACTTATTGATTAGTATATCTGAATATATTTCTTGTATTTTAATAAATCACATAAGCGTTCCCCAAATATGTGAAGCTCTTATAGGGCGGAATTACTTTACTTCCTTTCAGGAACAGTGACCGGTGGTTCTGGCAAGCTCGTCTTTCTTGGTTTCCTTAAGATTTAGGATTTCCTGGATTTTGCGGTCTATACAGGACTGGATGTAATCAGGAATAGCCTCCTCACTGCCCAAACACGAGAGCAGCATAGCGTGTTGCTCTTGAGAAAGTTTAATCTGAAACTCTGCCATATTATAGGGTCTTTTAGGCGTATTCAAGGATGAGGTCGGCATTGATGCCGAGTTTGGAGTGGAGGCGCTTGGCAAAGGACATGGAGATGCGTCGGCGGCCACTCATAATCTGACTGAACTGGGATTCATTGACGCCAAGCAGTTTGGCTCCATCCTTCTGCTTCATGCCATGGGTATAGAAATAGTCCTCTATCATTGAGATGAGGGGAGACTTCTGACGAAGGGGGAGAACATTCAGATATTCATCCTCATAGGTGGCCATCTGCTGACTCAGAAGGGATATCTCCCGAGTATAGTCGTTGTCCATATCGGGCTCGAGCATCCCTTTCTGGGTTGCCTCGGCAATGAGTTGCTCGACACGGGCCTTTACTTCATCGTATTGCTTGCGGGTTGTCAGTTGATTCAACATTATTAATTTAATTCAGGACAAGTCCTGAGGGTCTCTTACTTTTTCTGGCGCAGAAAAAGAAACAAAGACATCTTATTCATTCATCTTCTTTTCAAAAAGAAACGAACCAAAGAAAATTCTACATTCCCCAAACCCCTTGCTACATAGCACCGGGGCTTAACTGAAAATCGCAGAAACCGACGATTTATCAGGGTTTTGGTATGGCTCTCAAGCCTGTGCCCCTGCGGGGTGAGCCATGATCTTTTATCGACTGGCGCATGGAGAAAACCTTGACCTGCGGTCGAGACTGCTCACGCTCGACAGACCGAAAGCGAGCTATCGTCTGTACTCGCTTAATCGCAGCCTTACATAATCTTCAACCAATTCGGCTGTATGTGGCACTCCCACTGGCCTTTATGGTCGCCCTTGAGCTGGTGAGGCTTATACTCAGCAGGTAGCAAACCGTTGAAGTCTTAATCTGGTATTTCATTTCTTCACCTTGATACCCAACTCCTCAAAGAGCTGGTCAACAGACTCGTAGGTCGACACTCTACCAAGTCGGATATCTTCCATGGCCTCTTTGTAACCTGTCGTTTTGGTGATGTCCTCGTTCTTAAAATTTATTATCGTTATCATAGCGTATATTGGTTTTATTTTTTTCTCTTTCAAAAGAGATTTTTTTGTTTTTGGAAAACAATAAAACTACTTCTTACTTTTTCTGGCGCAGAAAAAGAAGCAAAAAGACATCCACCCTAACCAAGCCTTCCCCTATATTGGAAGGATGTAACTGAAAATCGCGGAAACCGACGATTTACAGGTATTTTGGTATGGCTCTCAAGCCTGTGCCCCTGCGGGGTGAGCCATGATCTTTAATCGACTGGCGTATGGAGATTACCTCATCATCGTTCCGCTTCTGTACATTATAAGTTATTACGCGCGCTCCACCACTCTTGCCTTTTCCTTTAGAGGCAATGGCCATACGGTTCTTGTATGTATGTTGGCCTGACGAACACGTTTTGACTGGCCCTAAATAAGGGTCCAAAGTGCATCAACTGTACTTATCTCTTTTGTCTGAGGTTGAACTGTTGTAATCATATCATTCATCTTATTTAATTGGAGCTGAGGCCGAGGAGGGGTTTGAGATCACCTTCTTTGTGGAGGCACCAGGCAGAGGTGGCGAGGAAGGCGAGGAAGAGGAAGACCAAGAGAATCTTTTTACGGCCAGGGCCAGCTTTTTTGACTGGGACGGTGGCGTTCTGGAGTGTGGTGAAGGCCGGCGTGTCTTCCTGGACTCTCATCTCGGCCTGCTGGACCTGACTGGCCAGCTGCCGACAGATGCCACGCTGAACGGTCAATTTGTCTTCCAGTTCTGACTGTTTCTGACGAACAGACTGCAAGAAGGCTTTTTGGTTGCCGTCGGCAAAACGGGCATATTCTTCAGACACCTGCCTGAGACGGTCCTGAGCCTCTGCATAGACCTTCTTATTGTATTCCAGATCGACTCGTGCCTTACTGGTTCGATAGTCGGTGATAGCATTCTGGAGACGCAATTTCACAGAGTCGGCCATCGTGGCACAGATCACGGGATCCTGATCGGTCACCTCGATGCTGATGACCATGGTCTTCTTGTCAACTTCGCAGACGATCTTCTTATACAGCGCTTTTACGACACGGGTCTGTCTCTTGGTCAAGCGGAAAGGATCAACCTCTTTGTCTGGCTCTGGCACGGAATCCGTGAAAAGACTGAAAAACCACGTTGTAGCACCTCCGATAGCTGCACTCCACCATGTTTTCTTCTGTTCATTGGTGAGATATTCATAATAGGTCATCGTACGGTCTGGCTCTCCCTTCTTCTTATTACCCTCGATGGTCACTGGGATCTCGAAGAGGCCTGTCATAAACTTCGTAGACTTCATCAGATCCGGGTAAAGCGTCGGGAAAAGAGCCTCCGAATTATTGCCCATACCTTTGAGATTGACGCCAAAGCTACTGGCCAAGGATGCCAGACTACTGGAGCTCCTGGTGGTGGACATCTCCGGGCTAAGGGTGACCTCACACTTGTAGTAGCTGGGAAGGGACATGGCATAGACGCACGCCACCACAAAGGTTATGGCAAGTACTTTGCAAAAGAGCTTCTTGTGTTTCAGCAGGTCCTTGAGGAGCTTGCCGTAATCGATGGAAGATTTCTGTTCTTCCATATTTTCTAACTGATTGACTGTTTCGTTCATTATTGTATTGTTTGTTTATTCGGGGAGTTTGGCGATGTCCGCGATGGGGAGGCGGAAAGAAAAGGTGCCAAGGGTGTCGAGGAGAACAGTGGCAAATTTGCGGCCTGAGATAGTCGTGACTGTACCGCGAAGGCCGTGGAGGGGTCCGGTAAGGACCTGGATCTTGTCGTTGGGACGGGGAAGGGTGTCGTTGTATTCGACGGGACCGTCGGCAAGGGTGAAGATGTCACGAAGACGCTGGATCTCCCAGTCGGGCACCCGGGCAAAGGGGGTGAAGCCACTGGCAGTGGGAGAGGAAGAG
The DNA here is from genome assembly GCA_900316445.1 of uncultured Prevotellaceae bacterium. Taxonomy (GTDB): domain Bacteria; phylum Bacteroidota; class Bacteroidia; order Bacteroidales; family Bacteroidaceae; genus Prevotella. The sequence goes on from ONCZ01000008.1 coordinate 39,437, forward strand.
GGATCCTTGACGTAACGGGAGAGCAGGAGGCACTGCTTGAGCACGTCCTGGCGATGACTTTGATCGACCCGAATAAAGATCTTTCCAGCGATGACCACTCGTTCCTTGATGTGGCGTGTACGATTGGCCCGGTAGACGAGTTCCTGCTGGGCAGCCACATAAGCCTCGACTTTGTAGGGGAAACGATCAGGAGAGTTGAGAATCTTCCGGCACACGAGTTCGTTGTGCCGTTTGACCTGTGCGATGTACCATGAGGAGGGGTCGAAAGGCTCGTTTTTGAGGTTTTCCGACATGCCTCCGGCGCAAGGCCTTAGCATGTTGTCGCAGGTCTCGGAGTTGCTTTGTGCTTCTACTGAATCAGTCATCACACCCATAAAAACGCGTGCAAAGGTACGAAAATAAATTGAATATTTATATATTATGTGGAAAAAGTTTTGTTAATTCGCGTGTTTTTCTTAATTTTGCCGCCGAAATGAAGAAGTTATACATAGAAACATACGGGTGCCAGATGAACGTGGCAGACTCGGAGGTAGTGGCCAGCGTGATGCAAATGGCCGGGTACGAGACAACGGATAGGCTGGAAGAGGCTGACGCCGTGTTCTTGAACACGTGTAGTGTGAGGGACAATGCGGAACAGAAGATTTATCATCGCTTAGAAGCGCTGAATAGTGAGAAAAAACAACGGATTACACGGATTAAACGGATTAGCCAAGAGGCAGATCAGACCACCCCAACAGAAGATTGCTCCATGAAGACGCAATCGCCTACTCAGGAGGGGAAAGAGATTACCAATAATCCGTTGATCATAGGGGTGCTGGGATGTATGGCGGAAAGGGTGAAGGAGGAACTGATGGAGAAGTGGCACTGTGATCTGGTGGCGGGACCGGACGCGTATCTGAGTCTGCCGGACCTGGTGGCACAGGCGGAACTGGGACATAAGGCGATGAACATCGAGTTGTCGACGTCGGAGACGTACAGGGATGTGGTGCCACAAAGGATCGGACTGGGACATAAGATCGGGGGATTCGTGAGTATTATGAGGGGGTGCAATAATTTTTGTCATTATTGCATCGTACCGTACACGAGAGGAAGAGAGAGAAGCAGGGACGTGGAGAGCATACTCAGGGAGGTGAGAGACCTGAGGGAGAAAGGGTACAAGGAGGTCACGTTGCTAGGACAGAATGTTAATTCGTACAGGGGGATGGAAGCGGATCAGACCACCCCAGCAGAAGATTGCTCCATGAAGACGCAATCGCCTACTCAGGAGGGGAAAGAGATTACCTTTGCCAAATTGTTGAGATTAGTGGCAGAGGAAGCGGGAGAGATGAGAGTGAGGTTTACGACGAGTCATCCGAAGGATATGAGCGATGAGACGCTGAGGGTGATTGCGGAGGTGCCGAATGTGTGCAAGCATATTCATCTGCCGGTGCAGAGCGGAAGTGACAGGATACTGGGACTGATGAACAGGAAATATACGAGGGAGTGGTACCTGGACCGAGTGGCGGCCATCAGGAGGATCGTGCCTGACTGCGGACTATCGACGGATATCTTCGTGGGCTATCATTCGGAGACAGAGGAGGACCACCAAATGAGTTTACAATTGATGCGGGAGGTGGGGTATGACTCGGCGTTTATGTTCAAGTACTCGGAGAGGCCTGGAACGTATGCGTCAAAACACCTGCCGGACGATGTGGCGGAGGAGGTGAAGATCAGGAGACTGAACGAGCTGATTGCGCTGCAGACGGAGATTTCTGCGGAGAGAAACAAGATGGACGAAGGAAAGACCTTTGAGGTGCTGGTGGAGGGGTTCTCGAAGAGGTCGAGGGAGCAGCTCTGCGGAAGGACAGAACAGAACAAGATGGTGGTGTTTCCTAAGGAAGGGCACCATATTGGAGAGAAAGTGATGGTGAGGATTGTCGGTAGCACAAGTGCTACGCTATTGGGAAAGAATATATAGTCTACGGATTAAAGGATTTAAGGATTTTATATAGCTAGGAAAAAGGATTAGTTCCTAAAGGAACGGATGAAGAAGAAAAATCCCAAAATCCTAAAATCCGTAGAATAAACAAAAAATGGATAGAGATTATACATATAGAATCATAGGATGCATCTACGAGGTCTATAATCAGTTAGGCCCCGGGCTACTAGAGAGTATCTATGAGAAGGCGATGATCAAAGAACTGAGGATGAATGGGTTTGAAGTCAGGAACCAGGTGGAAGTGCCTGTGTACTATAAGGGAGAACTCATTTGCTCTGATCTGCGGCTGGACTTGATTGTTGATAATAAAATCATCTTGGAGTTGAAGTCTGTAATAGATTTTAGGCCAGTCTTCGAGAAGCAGCTCTATACTTATCTCCGTTTGATGAACTGTGAGCTTGGCTATGTCGTCAATTTCAATACCGATAATATCCGAGACAATATCTATCCTGTTGTAAACAAATATACAAAGTCTAAGGATTTAGGGACAAAAGGAATCATCCCAAAATCCAATAATCCGTAGAATAAAAAATATGAAAGAGTTTTTGAGCGTGTTGAGGAGGTTTGTGCCGAGGTATAGGAAGTACCTGGTGATGAGCGTGGGGTTTAATGTGCTGTCGGCGGTGCTGAATATCTTTTCGTTTGCGGCACTGATACCGATCCTGCAGATATTGTTCCAGACGAGTGATGCTGCAACGGCAACCAGCGTGATGGCTTGGGACTGGGGGCATGCGCAGGAGGTGCTGATGAACAATATGAACTACTACGTGAACAGTATGATTGCGAAGTGGGGACAGACGACCACGCTGTTGTTGATAGGCGTGTTCCTGGCAGTGATGACGGCCCTGAAGACGGGAGCGTATTTCCTGGCTGCGGTCTCTGTGCTGCCTATCCGGACAGGTGTGGTGAGGGATATGCGCAACCAGATTTACCAGAAGATCACGTCGCTGCCGTTGGGTTTCTTCTCTGAGGAAAGGAAGGGGGACATCATTGCGAGGATGAGCGGTGACGTGGATGAGGTGGAACATTCGATCATGGCAAGCTTAGAGATGTTGTTTAAGAACCCCATCCTGATTGTCAGTTATTTTGCAGCGCTGTTGTTTATCTCGTGGGAGCTGACGTTGTTTACCCTGGCCATCGTGCCCATCATGGGCTGGTTTATGGGTTGGGTAGGCCGGAAACTGAAGGCGCAGTCGATCAAGGCCCAGGCGCTGTGGAGCGATACGATGAGTCAGGTGGAGGAGACATTGGGTGGTCTGAGGATCATCAAGGCGTTTATTGCGGAGGAGAAGATGAACAAGCGGTTTGACGCGGTGAACACTGCCTATCGAACCAACCTGATGCGGGTGCTGAGCAGACAGGTACTGGCGCACCCAATGTCAGAATTTTTGGGCACGATACTGATTGTGATTGTGCTGTGGTTTGGTGGGGTACTGGTCCTGAACAACCACACGTTGTCGGGACCGATCTTTATTTATTATATGGTGATGCTGTACTCGATTATCAACCCGCTGAAGGACTTTTCGAAGGCAGGGTACAGTATACCGAAGGGCCTGGCGTCGATGGAACGCATAGACAAGATATTGATGGCGGAGAATACAATTAAGGAGAAAGGAGAGAAGGAGAGAAGGAGCCTGAAGAGCTTTGAACATGAGATTGAGTTCAGGCATGTGTGGTTTGGGTATTGTCACACAGATCTCACAGATCACACAGATAAGACAAAGAAAAAAGACAACGAATTACACGAATTTCACGAATTAAAAAGCGCAAATTATAAAGATGTGAAGTATGTCCTAAAGGACATAAATCTGAAGATAGAGAAGGGGAAGACGGTGGCGATCGTGGGACAGAGCGGATCGGGAAAATCGACACTGGTGGACCTGATACCGAGGTATTATGATGTGCTGGAGGGAGAGGTGCTGATAGACGGGATTAACGTGAAGGACCTGGGAATTCATGACCTGAGACAGTTGATAGGGAATGTGAACCAGGAGGCAATCCTGTTTAATGATTCGTTTAGGAATAATATCGCGTTTGGGATCCCGGAAGACCCGAAGAATACGGAAAATCCGGAGGAATTAGAGAAGCGGATTGAGGAGGCAGCGAAGATTGCGAATGCGTATGAGTTTATTATGCAGAGTGAACAGGGGTTTGACACGAACATCGGAGACCGAGGTGGCAGACTGAGTGGCGGACAACGGCAGCGCGTGAGTATCGCGAGGGCGATCCTGAAGAACCCACCGATATTGATCCTGGACGAGGCGACATCGGCGCTTGATACGGAGAGTGAAAGGCTGGTACAGGATGCACTGGAGAGGCTCATGAAGACGAGGACTACTGTGGCGATTGCACACAGACTGAGCACGATCAAGCATGCGGACGAGATATTGGTACTGCATGAGGGGGAGATCGTGGAACGGGGAAGTCACGAGGAGCTGCTGGCGAAGGACGGATACTACAAGAAACTGCACGAAATGCAGAAATAAAAGACGACAACGAATTACACGAATTAAACGAATTATAAAACCACAAATTGCGCAGATGACACAGATAAGACAGAGAAAAAAGACAACGAATTACACAAATTACACAATTTGGCTGGCGCAGAAAGTTACAGGGTGCAGCTGAAAAATTCGTGAAATTCGTGTAATTCGTGGTTGAAAAGAAAATATGAGAGAGAGGTTGATATATTTGGGGAAGGTGTACGTTATCACGATAGTGGTGTTTGTGATAGCGAAGGTGGTATTCATGGTGGCGAACTATGAAGGACATCCGTTTGGCGTGGGAGATGTGTGGGATGTCGTGAGGCATGGGATAGGACTGGACCTGTCAACAGGATTGTATGTGTTGGCAGTGCCGTTTTTGGTGACGATGGTGAGTGTGTGGTGGCCATCAAAGGTGCTGGAGACGGTAATGAAGGTGTATTATGGGGTAATCGCGATTGCGATGATGCTGGCGTTTACGGCAGATACGAGTCTGTATCCGTTTTGGGGATTTAAGTTGGATGCGAGCTGTCTGCAGTATTTAGAGACACCGGCAGAGGCGAAGGCGAGTGTGTCTGGGGGGTATATGGCGGTAAGGATCATGGTGATTGTTGCGGGGGCATGGGTGTTGTATCTTTTGTATAGGAAAATACATAGAGGCGGATCAGACCACCCCTACCCCTCCTACTCAGGAGGGGAAAACCGCGCGAAGAAATCTTTCTCAGGAGGGGAAGTTGGCGTGGGGAGAAAGACACGGAATACGGTGTTTTATTTCTTGTGTATTCCGCTGATGGTGATTGGGATCAGGGGAGGACTGGATGAGTCGACAACGAATATCGGACAGGTGTATTTCTCACAGGACCAGTTTTTGAACCATTCGGCAGTGAACCCGGTATTTAGTTTCTTTGCGTCGTTGGAGAGTACGTCGAGTGACAATGTGGTGTATGACTTCTATGATAAAGGAGAGCTGAAACAGCTGACGGAGGGGTTGTATGACAATGGGAGTGTGGCAGGAGACACGTTGTTAAAGACGCAGCGTCCGAACGTGGTGGTAATCCTGTTGGAGAGTTGCGGGAGCATGTTCCTGAAGGTGATGCCCAACCTGAGGAAGGCAGCCCGGGAGGGGATAGAGTTCACGAACTGCTATGGCAACAGCTATCGTACAGACCGAGGGACGGTGTGTGCCTTGAGCGGGTATCTCTCCTTCCCCACGATGTCGGTGATGAAAATGTCGAACAAAGTGAGTCATCTGCCGAGTATTGCGAGAAGCCTGCAACAGGAGGGCTATCACACGGCGTATCTGTATGGCGGGGATATCAACTTCACGAAGATGAAGGGGTATCTCATCAGTACAGGGTTTGAGAAGCTGCATTGGAAGCAGGACTATACGGAGAAGGAACAGGGCACGTCGAAATGGGGCGTGAGGGATGATATTACGTTTGAGACCTTGAGGGAGATGGTGGATTCGAGGAGTCAGGAGTCAGGAGTCAGGAGTGAGAAATGTGAAGAGAGGTTCCTCATAGGGTATTCGACGCTGAGCAGTCATGAGCCGTGGGATGTGCCGGAAGATAAGTTTAAGACCCCGCAGTATAATGGGTTCTGGTATGTGGACCAGTGCATCGGGCGGTTCCTGAAAGCCATGAAACAATCGGAGCAATGGGACAACCTGTTGATTGTGTTCATGCCCGACCATAGCAGTGACTTCGAGGAGTTTAACGAGCAACATCCTGACCGGAACAGGATTCCGATGGTGTGGACAGGCGGTGCTGTGAAGGGGCCCAGGAAGCTGGATATGATCTGTAACCAGAGTGACTTTGCGGCCACGCTATTGGGACAGATGGGCATCAGTCACAGGGATTTCGTGTTCAGCCGGGACGTGACCAGTGAGAGCTACAGGTATCCGTTTGCGATACATATGTTTAATAACGGGGTGTCGATGACGGACAGTACCGGGTTTATGTTGTATGACCTGACGGCGGACAAGATTACTGTGAGTACTTCGAAGGAGGGGGACAGGATGGCAAGGACAGGGAAGGCGATACTGCAAATGGCAGCAGAGGACCTCAGGAAGCTGGGGACAAAGGAGTAAAATAGAGAAATATATAGTCTACGGATTAAAGGATTTAAGGATTTTATGTAGGCAGAAAAAGGAGGAGTTCCTAAAGGAACGGATGAAAAGGGAAAAATCCCAGAATCCTAAAATCCGTAGAGAAAAGAAGAAGATATGAAGAGAGAAGAAGTGAAGAGGTATTTGGAGCCGGGGATGGCAGTGGTGTGGAACCTGGGGCTGGCGTATGTGGTGTATATGCTGGCGAGGGTGGTGTTTCTGGTGAAGAACTATAGTTATTTTGAACAGGGACTGACATGGGGGCATCTGATGGAGATGTTCGGAGGCGGTCTAGTGTTTGACACGGCGGCGATCCTGGTGACGAATATACCGTATATTGTGCTGGCGCTGCTGTTGCCCTGGAAGAAGCCAACGAAATGGGTGTATATGATCATCAACAGTGTGGCGCTGGCGATGAATCTGGCGGACAGCGTGTATTTTAAATATACGATGCGAAGGACCACGACGACGGTGTTTAGCGAGTTCCAGAATGAGGGGAATTTAGGAGGAATCATCGGGACGGAAGTGCTGCAGCAATGGTATCTGGTGGTGTTGTTTGGAGTCGTGGTGTATGGGATTTGGAAGTTGTATAAAGGAGTGAGGAGAGAAGGAGTAAGGAGAGAAGGAGTAAGGAGAGAAGGAGTAAGGAGAGAAGGAGTAAGGAGAGAAGGAGTATGGAGAGAAGGAGTGAAATGGTATGCGGCGCAGGTGGTGGTGCTGGCAGCAATGGCACCGTTTGTGGTGGCAGGGATCAGAGGAGGATTCACCACGGCAGTGAGACCGATCACGATTTCGAATGCGAACCAGTATGTGAACAGGCCGGTGGAGGCTGCGTTGGTGCTGAATACGCCGTTTGCAATCTATAGGACCATCGGGAAGAATGTGTTTGTTGTACCGGAGTACTATAAATCACCTCAAGAACTGGAGGCAATTTATAGTCCAATTCACAATGCACAATGCATAATGCATAATGCACAATTGAGGAAAAACGTAGTGATACTGATTGTGGAGAGTTTTGGAAGGGAGTATATCGGGGCACTGAATGAGACGCTAGAAGGAGGGAAGTATCAAGGATATACACCGTGCGTGGATGAGTTGGTCAGGAAGAGCGTGACGTTTAAGTATAGTTATTGTAACGGCAGGAAGAGTATTGACGGGATGCCGAGTATTCTGTCGAGTATCCCGATGTTTGTAGAGCCGTTCATCCTCACCCCTGCCTCAATGAATGAGGTAAGTGGTATTGCGTCGCTCTTGGCCGGGGAGGGTTATCAGACGGCGTTCTTCCACGGGGCACAAAGGGGATCGATGGGTTTTCAGGCCTTTGCCAGGGCTACGGGGTTCCAGGAGTATTACGGTCGGGAGGACTATAATGCTGACAAACGATTTGGCGGTGATGATGACTTCGACGGGATGTGGGCCATCTGGGACGAGCCTTTCCTGCAGTACTATGCCACGAAGATGAGTGAGATGAAGGAGCCGTTTATGACGGCTGTGTTCACAGCGAGCAGTCATCATCCGTATGCCATCCCGGAGAAATATCAGCAGCAATATCCTGAGGAGGGGCTTATCATCCATAAGTGTATCCGGTATACGGATATGGCCATCGGGAAGTTCTTTGAGAAGGTGAGTCAGGAGCCGTGGTTTAAGAATACGATCTTCGTGCTGACCAGTGACCATACGAACCTCTCCGACCATGCGTACTATCAGACAGACCTGGGCGGGTTCTGTTCACCGATCATTATCTATGAGCCCGGGAATGAGGAGAGACTGCCGGAGATACAGGACAAGATTGCCCAGCAGATTGATATTTTGCCGACACTGATGGGGATGCTGAACTATCCGAAACCGTACTTCGGGTTTGGGATTGATGTGCTGAACACGGAGAAAGAGGACACGTGGGCGGTGAATTATCTGAACGGGATTTACCAGTATGTGAAACACGGGTATGTGCTGCAGTTTGACGGGGAGAGGAGTAAGGCAATGTATGAGCTTGGGGATTCGTTGATGGAGAGAAACGTCATTAAAGAATTAAAAGATGAAAAAATTAAAAAATTCAAAGAGGAGATGGAGAGAGAGGTGAAGGCGATTGTACAGCAGTATATGGAAAGAATGACAGAGGACAGACTGACCACGAATTACACTAATTAAACGAATTAGAAAGAAACCACAGATGACGCAGATTAATAACGACAACGAATTATACGAATTTCACGAATTGGCTGGCGCAGAAAGAATCGCTAGCGATTTAATTAGTGAAATTCGTCATAAATATAGTTACTGTGCGCAGGAAAAAATTCGTGAAATTCGTGAAATTCGTGGTAGAAAAGAAAGATAAAGGTATGGAGAAGGTAATAGTGATTCATGCGAAGCACTTGAGGGAGCGGATGGTGCATATGGAACGGCAGTTGAGGGACTGGCCGGGAGAGGTGGTGTATGTGACTGAGGCGGATAAGGAGGAATTGACCGATGAACTGATAGACACCTATTTCGTTCCTGGATGCGAACTGTACAACAGGTCGGGAGCCACCAGCTGCGCCATCAAGCATCTCAGGGCGTGCCAGTATATTGTTGACCATCAGTTAGAGGGGGCCTTGGTGCTGGAAGACGACATCGTGTTGCATCAAGGGTTTGAGGAAGATTTTGCAAAGACCATAGAGGAATACCGACAGCACTATGCCGACCAACCCATCATCATCTCGTATGAGGACTCCTCGTTGCAGTTCATCCCCCGATCACAAAGGAAAAAGGGCCAGTGGCTGTATGAGGCGCCACACGGCCGTGTACGCTTCAACGGGGCCCTGTATATCAATCAGAAGGCAGCGCAAGCCATTGTCGATGATGTGAAAGCGAACAAGTGCGATATCGCCGTCGATCATTACTATATGCACTTGTATGGCAGGGGGCTGTTACAGTTCCTGTGGTGTGAACCCGCCTTAGCCACGCAGGGCAGTTTCAACGGCTCGTTCGTCTCTTCCATGGGACAAATCAGGTCGCTTGAAGGCCTACGCTGGAAACTGAAGTATGCGTACAAGCGACTTGTCTATTGGTTCCGTTAGCTCCTTCCCTCCTTACTCCTTCTCTCCTTACTCCTTATAGAATATGCCTGAACAACTCGTCGAAATGCCCGAATGACGCTTCTGTCAGTGGGGTTTCAGCATCCTTGATCCAGTAGAGCGGCGTGTCGTGATACATCGAAGCCGTCAGCGAGAAGGTGCTTGGCGGGCCTATGAGGTAGTCACATTCAGAAAGGACATACAGATCCTCCGCTGCATTACCCTTCGGGAATATCACTTTCGTTCCCTTCAGCTCCTGACGATAGAGATCCTTGTTGAGTGAAGGATCGTTACCACAGATATACACCGTCGTATCGGGGTGCAGGCTGATGAACTGCTTGATCAGCCTCAGGAACTGCTCATCAGAAAAGAAATACTTCCCTTCGTACCAGGTGGCATAGTCACCCCGACGGATATGAACGCCCAGACGACAGGAGCCCGCAGGGGTTTCTGCCAGGATGGGGGCACAGGCCTTAGAGACGGCAGGTTTGAAGGCAAAGAGGTCGATGATCTCCTGTTTGTATTTCAGGAAAAGGTCGTACCAGCGCGCCTCCCATCCCACGACAGCAATGTTTTTGCACGTCAGCATCTTTTCCTCCTCGGCCGAGATGTCTGCTCCAACCTCGTTAAACTCCAGCGTAGGTATCCATCCCCACTTGGCTGCATATTTTGCGATTGTATAATGCAGGAAATTGTGGTTCGGTGTGTCACAGATGTGGAAATACTGGAACTTGTAGGCGAAGCGCATCGACATCGTCTGTCGTCCGTGTTCCTTACCCCACGCATAGAAATGTCCGTACTGAAGGATGTTATTGCACATCCATCCTGAGCCTTTAACGTATATCATATTCTACTCCATTTAGTCATTCCATTCCCTCACGAGGTACCACCTTGCCTCCAATGACCAGGAAGCGTTCGTTGAACTCCTCGCGGGTTCTCTTCCACCGGTTGTGACTCCAGAGCCACAGTTCCGGTTGTCTGCGGATGCTCGCCTCCAGCATCTGATGGTAGATGTCCGTGGCCTCAAACTCCTTCAGTTCCTCCGGCTTGCGGGTGATCAACTTAAACTCCGCCTCGTAATACCCCCTTTTCCGCTGCGACACCTCGAGGAAGAAGATCGCCTGACGGTTCTTGACGGCAATACGTTCTGTACCTGTCATCACGGGGGTGTCGTGGTTCAGGAACCAGCACCAGTGGTGGATATTGTTCCAGTGCGGCACCTGGTCGCCTAAATAGCCAAACACCGTCGGCTGTTGTTTGCGTTTGTATTCGACGGTCTTGCGAAGGATATCCACCAGAGGAATACATTCCGCGCCCCAGCGTTCCCTGAGACGCAGGAAGAGTTTGTCGAAGGCCTCATTCTCCAAGGCGTGGTAGAGTTGTCCGCACTGTGCCTTATCCGATACCCACAGGGGAAGGGAGGTAATCCACTCCCAATTAAACGAATGACCCAGATACACGGCACACGACTGACCGGAGGCCACGCACTCGTTGACCAATTCGGTACCCTTGAAGACCATATGGCGGCGCATCTGTTGCTCAGTCATCGTCTTCATCTTCACAGCCTCCACGAAATAGTCACAGAGCCGGTGGTAGAACTTCCGTTCTATCTCCCGTATCTCCGCCTCAGACTTCTCGGGAAATGATGATGTGAGATTCCCCCGCACCACCTTTACCCGATAGCCTATCAGGCGATAGAGCACCAGGCAGACGAAGTCGCTCAGAAGGTAATGTACCCAGAATGGCAGTAGCGAGAGCAGATACCAGAGGGCAGACACGAGACCATAGATCACCTTATTCTTCATATATCTTCTTGATCTGCTCGTAATAATGATCGTAGTTCAGATGGTCGTCGAAGTCGGCTTTCGCCTGCATCCCTAATCGCTGGCGCAGTGCAGCATCATCCACCAGACGGGCGATTGCCTCAGCGAGTGCCTTGGCATCACCAGGAGGCACCAACAATCCGTTGTGCTCCTGAAACACATATTCACGCTGTCCACCGTTATTCGTTACCACCACAGGATGTCCCTGCGACATATACTCCTGAGGCGAGAGTGGACACCCCTCCTGGACTGTGGAAGCCAGGATGCCGAAGTCTGCGGCAGCCACCACAGAGAGGACTGGATGACGGAAACCCGCAAAGATGACCTTGTCGGAGATGCCCTTGTCTTCAGCCATCTGATGCAGATGGGCGGTATAGTCCTCACTGCCACGACCTACGAGTACCAGGCGAAAAGGTTTGTCCTTGATTTGAGCCACTGCCTCCAACAGCGTATCGAGACCTTTTTCAGGATCCAGACGCCCATGGAACATACCGATGACACAGTCGGAAGGAATCTGGAATTCCCTGCGGAGATCCGTCTTTTCGAATGTCTCCGGCACCACAATGCTCGTATGAACAATGCCTAACTTGGCCTCATCGATTGTAGGACGGGTGCTGAGGAACACCGATCTAGACAGTTTCGAATCGAAGATCAGACGGTCCAGATGGCGGTAGAGCCAACGGTAAAGCAGGGTGTTCTTTCCCTTTCGTGTCAGATGGCGGCACATCACCACGCGCACCTGTTTGTTTCCTGCCAGACACTTGGCATAACAAGCCGTAAACGCATCCTTGAAGTTATGGGCGTGGATATTCGAATGATTCTCAATCACCTTCGCCATTTTCCAGGCGCTTCGGATATCCAAAGCCCCTCCCAAAGCCAGGGAGATCACTTTCATACCAGCCTCCTGATATTTCTGTATGATCGCCTCCACGGGCTTGCAGAAAATGGTGACGTCTATGCCCTCTGTCCTCTGTCGCTGACTCAGGTCGTAGACGTACTGCTCGCCTCCGCCCCACTCTTTATTCGATACGATATGGAAAATCTTCATGCTGCAAAGATAACAAAAATAAAGGAGTTAAAGGAGTTAAAGGAGTTAAAGGGAGTTAAAAGACATCACTTTTCACTTTTCGCCATTCACTTTTCATTTATTTTGTGCTACCTTTGACACAAAATTATTATGGCATCCTACGATATAGAAACCCTGCATCAGCACATTCTGCAGATCCTGTTGTCTGTAGATCGTGTCTGCCGTGAGCACAACATCAAGTACTACTGTTGGGCAGGTACCATGCTGGGGGCTGTCCGTCACAAGGGCTTTATCCCCTGGGACGACGATATGGACATCTGTATGCCCCGTCCCGACTATGACCGTTTTATGATGCATGCCCATGAGTGGTTGCCCGCACCCCTCGAAGCCCTGTGCATCGAGACCTCGCCCACCTACCCAGGCGGCTTCGGGAAGATCGTGGACAGCAGCACCACCTTGATAGAACGTGCCCACAGCGACTATCTCGCCGGCATCTATATCGACGTGTTCCCCATCGACGGCATTGCAAAAAACAAGATGGCCCAGAAGTTGGCAGTAGTCCGTTACAAGGCCCTCGACAAACTGCTCTATTTCCTCCATCGCGACCCCTATAAGCATGGACATGGTCCCAGTTCGTGGCCTGTGCTGCTCATCCAAAAGCTTTTCACCCATGAGTGGGCACGCCGTCAGTTGCGGGCTGCCTATCTGGCCTACGACTACGATTCCTGTGACTTGGTGCTCGACTACGACGATGGTGTAAAGGGTGTGATTCCCAAGACGCTGTTAGGCACCCCGCAGCCCGTTGAGTTTGAGGGTCACACCGTGATGGGCGTGGAACAGGCCGATGCCTATCTCCGGAATAAGTATGGTGACTATATGGTGATTCCACCACACGACAACCAGCGCCAGCATAACTTCTATTATCTGGACTACCATCTGCCTTATCGGGACTATCAGGATCAGCGCGCTTTCGTCAATCGCGATAGCGCTTCTCAATGATTTTGGCCACCAGGATAAACTGATATACCCCTGCCATCATGGCCCGGATCAGTCCACGTGTACCCATACGGTATCCACCATCCATCACGTATTTCTTGAAGAATCGCCACAGCGGACGCCACAGCAAGGCCCCTACCCCATAGCCCTTGTCACGTTTCTTCTCCACCTCATTATCCGTATAGAGGTTCATCTTCTCCATATACTCGTGCATGGTCTCGTCCATCAGATGCAACAGACGGGCCTCCTTCGGGGCTTTCAGTTTCTCCACCCTGCCCTGCACCTTGGGGAAGGTATGCACGTATGGCGGCCACTCCGTACCTTCACGGATGAAGAAGCGCAACTGAAAATCATAATGGAAATCGCGCACGAACATGCTCATGAACATATTCTGACGGGGGATGTAATAGCCCGCAGGACAGTCTGAATCAGCAATCCTCTGATAAAGCACTTCGCGCAGCTCGGGTGTGACTATCTCGTCGGCATCCACCACGAGCACCCAGTGGTTCGAGGCAGACTGGATGGCAAAGGTACGGGCTGGTTCTGCACTCTTATGGTCTGCCTTGGGGAAGGTGACGATGCGACAACCATATTCCCTGGCGATGTCGCAGGTATCGTCGGTACTCTCCATGTCGCACACCACCACCTCGTCGAAATCCTTCACAGACTCCAACACCTGACGCAGGTGCTGCCTGGCGTTGTAGGTGTTGATCACAACGGATATCTTCGACTCTGTACTCATGCTCATCTTGACTTATCGGTGCAAAAGTACAAAAAAAAATGCATTCCCCGATGATTATTCATAATAATTTTATAATTTTGTAGCCGAAAAGGAAAAATAGGATGATGAAACGCGAGACCTTCGGTGAGATGTTCCGGTTTGCTGTCGTGGGTACGATATCAACCGTGTTGAACTATGTCATCTACTGGATCCTGCAGCACTGGATCAACGTGAACGTGGCCTATACCATCGGCTACGTGCTCAGTTTCTTTGTGAACTACTGGCTCACGGCCCACTTCACCTTCCACGAGCAGACCTCCACGAAAAACGGTATCGGTTTCGGGGGTGCCCACCTCTTCAACTATTTCCTGCACATCGGGCTGCTGAATTTCTTCCTGTGGCTGGGTCTGAGCAAGGAGATGGCCCCTCTTGGTGTATATGCCATCGCCGTGCCCACGAACTTCATCGTCGTCAGGTTTGTCTTTAAACATTTTCATCGCTCATGAACAACTCCATCACCATCGGTTTCGACGCCAAGCGTATCGTGCGTAATAATACAGGTTTAGGCAGTTATGGACGTACACTGGTGCGTGACCTGGCCTATCTGCCAGACAGTCTGCGACTGCGTCTCTATGCTCCTGACAAGGGACGTGACGACCTGCGCAGTCAGGTGGAGGGACTGCCCAGGATCAGTTTTTGTTATCCCAAGGCTGGTGTTCTGCCTTTCGAGAAGGCGTTGTGGCGAGACGCCGGCATCGTAAGAGACCTGAAGAAAGACAAGGTGCAGATATATCACGGCCTGAGTGGAGAGTTGCCCAGGGGCATCCGGAAGAGTGGGATCAAGAGTGTGGTGACCATCCACGACCTGATCTTCTTGCGGCATCCGGAGTTCTATCCTTGGATCGATGCGAAGATCTATGCGTGGAAGTTCCGTCGGACCATCAAGGAGGCAGACCATATCATCGCCATCAGTGAGTGTACCAAACGGGATGTGCTGGAGTTGGGACAGGTCGATCCGGAGCGGGTGAGTGTGGTGTATCAGAGTTGTGCGCCCAGGTTTACGAAAGTGCCTACGCCTGTGGAGGAAGAACAGGTGAGACTGAAATATGGCCTGCCCAAACGGTTTATCCTGAATGTCGGGACGATTGAACAAAGGAAGAACATCCTGTTGGGGGTGAAGGCGATGGAGCACTTGCCTTCGGACCTGTCGCTGGTCATTGTGGGAAAACATACAGCTTATACGAACCAGGTGTTGGAGTATGTCTCTGAGCATAAATTGCACAGGCGGGTGTATATCCTCCACGATGTGCCTGATGCCGATCTGCCGGCGTTGTATTCCCAGGCTGAAGCGTTTGTATATCCCTCTGTGTATGAAGGATTTGGCATTCCCATCATCGAGGCCATCAGTTGTGGATTGCCTGTGGTGGGTTGTACGGGGTCTTGTTTAGAGGAGGCAGGAGGACCTGATAATCTCTATGTCGCTCCAGATGATCCAGAGGCGCTGGCTACAGCCATCCGTCAGGTGAGGAAGGGAACCCCAGGACGCGAGGAACGTATCCAGCGCAGCCGTCAATACATCCGTCGCTTCGAGGGCAATGACGTCGCCAGCCAGGTACTCGAGATCTACCATGAAATATTAAAAGATTAAAAAATTAAAAGATTAAAACTTCCAGCGGAGCTGGAGGTCGAGGTCTGAGAGGGAAGAGGCATCGACCTGTTGGTAGCTGCTGCCGATGGTGGTGCGGTCGAAATAGTCTGAAATGCCGATCTTTGCTGTCAGCATCAAGTGCTTTCCGATGTTAGCCCTTGCCATCAACCAGTAGCGGATGCCCTCACCATAAAACATTTGTGAAGAATAAGTATATAGCGGCCCCAGTTCGTAGAGATACACCCGACTGTTGTAACTGTCGGTATGGAAATAGCCGAAGCCACCATTCAGTCGTAGCCAACGACGGGTATAGGCAAGCGTGGCACTCACCATCCCACCCCACTCGTTTGTCGTCCATCCGCCGTCTATCTGCATACGACCACCTAAGCCTGTGGCGATGGTATAGTCAGCACTCAGTCTCCCCCGATGCTCCCATCTGTTGACGAGATGCTTTTTGGTCTCATCATCCTTCTGTCGCAGTCTCAGACGATAGCGGCCTGTGAGTGTCCAACGCTGTTTTTGCCAGGTGGCCTGCAACAGGTTATCCCAGGAATACGACGACTGCGACACTTGATACTTCGCCCAAGCGAAATAGGCGTAGTCGGAATAGGCAGAGAGCCGGAGGGCCAACGAGGGTTGCCAGGTGAGGCCGAGATAGATGCCACTCTCGTTCTGTACCCTTCCCCCATCGCTGTAACTCTGGGCATCGAGGGAACTATAGGCATAGGAATAGAAACGCTGCAAGACCATCAGACTGAGAACGTCAGACACCCGAAGACTGGCAGTATTGATGGTAGCCAGATGGCCTTTCTTGTCTGTGGCGGTCTCTCCGCTAAGTGCCACTTTGGGAGAAGCATAGCCATAATCGAGGCTCAGGTTCAGGAAGTCAGTGCCTTGGGGATAGTGCTGACGATAGAGCGTAGAAGTGTTGGGGTTCAGCGTTCTGTCGAGATAGGTGTAAAGGGCGTTCATGCCCAGATGGAAGCCGTGGGCATTATAGCGCAGGCATCCTCCTGTTTTGAAGGGATGGAGGTTGTGTTTCTTGTTCATCTCCGTCTCCGTGCGGTGATAGTCCGTATCGAGGATGGAAGACACTGTGCCGTCCTTGTTCAGCGTGGCATCAGCAGGATTATAGGAAGCGAAGGCTGTCAGTTTGAGATGCCGACCCATATCAATGGTTGCAGCTGCTCCAAAGAGAGAACCCGCTGAACGAGAGGAATGGGCTCGGAGGGTATAGGAGGATCGTCCCAGGTTCTGCAGCATCGCCATCTTGCCTAAGCTGAAACTGTTGTTCATCACCAGTCCCATCCCCATCGACACGCGGTAGTTGCCCAAGACGAGGGATTCCAGGCGACGGAAGTTCCGCAGTTGGAGATAAAAGGAATAGTAGTCGTAGCCCCATTTGTTCCGATGGACGAAGAAGGGTTCTCCGGCATCCTGAGAGCCGACGAAGCCCAGTTTCACCTGATCGCCGTATGTGAACTGATAGCGCAGCCAATGTCGGTACTTCGGTCCCAGATAGCCGTCTGTGTCGCCTTTTCTATTATAAAAAGGTTCGCGCGCATAGGCCATCAGTTCGTTCTGTCCGTAATGGGCAATGTCCTTGAGTGTCGGCAGAGGGACAGGCTTCTCCTCACCCACATAGACGAAAAAGGAGAGCAGGCGTCGCTGGGTATAGTCGAGTTCCCTGACCATCGCTAGTTCACTGAGTGATTCCATCCGTCCGTATCGCCACAGGTATTCCACAATGCCCTCTATCTGTTGGGCAGAGAGAAAAGGCAGTTCCTCGAGTTGTTCGCGTGTCACCTGGTTGATGTCCATCGGATGCTCCTCCAGTTCGCAGAGCAGGTCATACGTCTGTTCCCACGCCGCTGACGCCATATCCTCCTGGGTCATCACCTCGTTCAGATACGCTTCCCACGGCCTTGTCTGGGCGTTCACACCCAGTGACAACCAAAACAATAGACATACCATTTGTGTCCTCATAATCTTTCGTATTTAAGTTTAACGCTGCAAAGATAGTAAAATGTTTCCAAACATCAAAGGTTTTTCAAACAAAAACTTCGAATATCGTTAATTTAGTCTAATAATGGAAGCAAATATTTGTGATATTGGGAAATAATTGCTTATTTTGCATTTCATAAAATATGAAACGTATAATATGAAATAATGGCGAGGTATAGATTAGACAATCCTTTCCCTGAATACGGGTACTTTGGGCCGGAATACTTCTGCGACCGCGAACAAGAGACAGAGCACTTGATGGAGGCTCTGCTGAATGGCAGTAACGTTACGCTCATGGCACCACGTCGTATCGGAAAAACAGGCCTCATTCATCATACCTTTGAACGCATGAAGGCAAAAGACAAAAAGATACAGTGCTTTTATGTGGACATCTTTTCCACCAAGTCCTTCAATCAGATGGTACAGTTTATTGCCAATGCCGTCATGGGAAAACTTGACACACCGTCGCAAGCCCTCAAAAAGAAACTGAACAACTTTGTTTCTGCCTTAAGGCCTACCATGTCGCCAGACCCCATCACAGGCATGCCAACGTTCAGCTTTGCGATTGCCCCAGAGAATGCCCGTCAATCGCTGCAACAGGTATTTGACTATATGAAAGAGTCGGAGCTACCATGCTATCTTGCCATCGACGAGTTTCAGCAGATCAGTCATTACACAGACATCGGAGCTGATGCTTATATCCGCTCCATCATTCAGTTTGTGCCTAATGTACACATTATTTTCTCTGGCAGTCAACAGCACCTGCTGGCAGATCTGTTCATGTCGCCTAAGCATCCTTTCTTCAACAGTTCGCAGATTATGTCTATCAAGGAGATTGACATCGACAAATACAGGGATTTCGCCAATGGATTCTTTGCCAGACAGAATCGTGAGATACCTGCTGATGTGTTCCATTATCTGTATCAGGCTGTTGACGGCCAGACCTGGTACATCCAGAAGATACTGAACCGTCTGTATCGCAACCCCAAGGAAGCACTGACCGAAAGTACCGTGCTAAATGCCATTAACACCATTATTGCCGAACAGGAGATCAACTATCAGAATAATTACAATCTGCTGACGGAGAATCAGGCAAAGCTTCTGACTGCCATTGCACTTCAGGGATCCGTCAGTGCGCCCATGGCCTTGGAATTCACACAGCGCTATCTGCTGCCGGCAGCCAGCAGTATCAAAATGGCCATCAAGTCACTTGTCGAAAAAGAGTTCCTGTATCAGGATCCACAACGAGGCTATTTGGTCTATGACCGTTTCTTCGGCATGTGGCTCAAAAGATTGGCAACATAATACATAGGATTAAATAATATGCGTAAGATTGTCACGATCATACTGGCTATGATGTTGTGTCAGCAGGTGCTGGCACAGGACGAACAGAGGCTGACCGCTGAGCAGGTGCTGGCGGAGATGGACTCGCCTACGTTTGTGCCTACGGTGAAGGTGGGCAAGGTATTGCACGAGGGCGACAGCATCCAGTATATGGAGATGAACAACGTGTACGTCTATCCCCAGCTGACATTCAAGAACAAGCGTCAGGCAGAGTCGTATATGCGTCTGGTAAAGAATGTGAAGAAGGTGCTGCCCATCGCCAAGGAAGCCCGGCAGATGCTCATCGAGACGACAGAGTACTTAGAGACGCTGCCCAACGACAAGGCGAAGGAAGAACATATCAAGCGCGTGGAAGACGATATCTTCCGCACCTATAAGCCCAAGATGAAGAAGCTCACCTATTCGCAGGGCAAGTTGCTCATCAAACTCATCGACCGTGAGTGTCACTCCACAGGCTACGATATGATCAAGGCCTTTATGGGTCCTCTGCGTGCTGGCTTCTGGCAGGTGTTCGCCTGGGGCTTCGGTGCCTCGCTGAAGAAGGAATACGATGCCAAGGGTGTCGACCGCCTTACCGAGCGCGTGGTGCTGATGGTCGAGGCCGGACAGATATAGCGATCAGACCACCCCAACCCCCTCCTACTCAGGAGGGGAAAGAGTTACTCTGACCAGAGGACTTGGATGAGGGTCTGGCCGACAGCCTGGAGGGTGTTGCGGTCGATATGGGCCATATCGTCGTTGACGGTGTGCCAGGTGGGACCGAAAGAACTCTGGGCGCAGTCAGGATAATAAGGGATGATATCGATGCAGGGGATCTTCGCCACACGATTGACAGGGATATGGTCGTCGGTGATGCCAACACCCTCTCGCGATGGGAAGAAACTGCCAAAACCTACGACCTGAGAAGCACGCCATACCTTATCGACGATGCTGCGCGCATACTGAAGGGACTGCTGTTCCTGATAGAACTGCGCACCCTGGCCACCCACCATGTCGAGGAGAATGCCATAACGGGCCTTGTAACCATCCACGTGGGGATTGGCTGCCCAGTATTGGGCACCGAGGGCCCAGGTGTCGCCATCGGAGGGGGTGTCATCCCATTGGGGGAAGCCCCAGTCTTCAGCATCGAAACAGAGAAAATCAAATCCTAATTGAGAATTGAGAGTTGAGAGTTGAGAATTATGATTACCATCTGAGACAGAATCCGTGGCAGTCTGGCCCTCGTTCAGACCCCTCCCGGCCTCCCCTAACTTAGGAGAGGAGATCAAGCGGGCGAGTTCGAGCATGACGGCGACGCCGGAGGCACCGTCGTTAGCGGCAAGGACGGGCTTATGCCAGTTGGACTCATCTGGATCGTTGTCTGCCCAGGGGCGACTGTCCCAATGGGCACAGATGAGGATGCGGTCTTTGAGATCAGGACGATAGCTGGCGATGATGTTCGTAGCACGGAGCATCGTGCCGTCGTAGCCTTTGAGCAACGCCTGTTGGGGGGTGACGGTGAGGCCGTGACGCGTGAACTCACTGATGATCCACTGGGCACAGGCGTCGTGAGCGGCGCTGTTCATCGTACGAGGGCCAAAGGCACATTGTTGTTCGCAGTAAAGAAAAGCGCTGTCAGCACAGAAGGCAGGGCCTACGGGCTGAATAGAGACGGCAACATCATTAGAGGCGGCCTGTTTGCGGAGACCACAAGAAGTGAAAAACGCTGCGCTAAATGATAAATGACAAATGATAAATAATAAAGTTATCAAGCGTCTTCTACCTATGTTGGTAATCATCTATAAACTATAAACTTTAAACTATAAACAAAAAACTAAACCTTCTGCGCCTCGGCCATCACACGGAGGAAGTTGCCACCCCAGATCTTCTGGATATCCTCGTCGCTGTAACGCTTGCGGAGCAGTTGGCGGGTGAAGTTGAGGAGTTCGGAACTGTCTGCCAGGCCAGGGACGCCACCATCACCATCGAAGTCGGTGCCAAGACCTACGTGGTCGATGCCCATCACATCAATCGCATGCTCCAAATGAGCCATGACGTCGAGGATGGTAGCCTGTGCATCCTTGCACAGGAAGCCGTTATAGATAGTAGTCTGTGCCACACCTCCTTTGGCTGCCAAGGCACGCATCTGGTCGTCGGTGAGGTTGCGGGGATGGTCACAGAGGGCACGGGCGGAGGAATGACTGCAAACGATGGGCTTCTTGCTGATGTCGAGGGCATCGTAGAAGCTCTTCTCGCCAGCATGGCTCATATCGACGAGGATGCCCAGACGGTTCATCTCGGCAATGACCTCTGCGCCAAACTGACTCACGCCACCATGCGTCTGATTGCTCTTTGAGGCAGAGTCGCAGATGTCGTTGTCACCATTATGGCAGAGCGTCATATAGACGATGCCACGGTCAGCGAAATGACGGAGGTTCGAGAGTTTTCCGTCGAGGGCGATGCCATTCTCGATGCCCAGCATGATGCTCTTGAGGCCTAAGTGTTTGTTTCTCCAAAGATCCTCAGGTGTACGAGCCAGAGCGAGATAACGGGAGTTGTCGCGGACGATAGTCTCAATCTTATCGAAGATGTTGTCTGCGAAAGCCGTAGGATTATCTGTGGGCTGTGGGAGGTAAGCCACCATGATCGTTGCGTCCTGACGACCTTCTGTCATCTTGTGAAGATCGACGAGGATACGCGGATCACGTTGTTCGAAGTGGATGCCCTGAGGGAAAAACATCGGCGTGTCGCAGTGGGTATCAAGGGTGAGGATGCGGTCGTGAAGCTGATGCGCCTCGCGATAGAGGTTTGCCTCCTTGACGAGCCACTGGAAGAGCGGCAGACCACTCTCCATGCACTCAGGATGCCACTGTACACCCAAGATGGGCTTGTATTCGCTGCTCTCCATCGCCTCGACGATGCCATCGGGGGCTGTGGCAACGACACGGAACTTGGTGCCGGAGTCGCTGACCGCCTGATGGTGGAAGGAGTTCACACAAAGAGATGAGAGATATGATTTATAGATCTCAGCTAAAGTAGAGTCTGGTTCGATGGTGACGCTATGGGTGGGCTCGGAGCG
Organism: uncultured Prevotellaceae bacterium; assembly: GCA_900316445.1. GTDB lineage: Bacteria > Bacteroidota > Bacteroidia > Bacteroidales > Bacteroidaceae > Prevotella. Next base: position 61,679 of record ONCZ01000008.1, read on the forward strand.
GTCGGCATCCTGCGAATGTTTGATATCTCGCACCTCCGTACCCCCGTGCCCCCGTACCTCCGAAAGATCCTGGGCCACCTTGCCGCCTAAGGCCATGGCGAGGGTCTGGATGCCACGACAGATGCCGAGGATGGGAATCTGACGGTTGTAGGCGAGACGGGTGATCAGCAGTTCGGCGTTGTCACGTTCCTGGTTGATGCCATGCAGCAGAGGCGATGGTTCTTCACCAGCCCAGAGAGGGTTGTAGTCGCCACCCCCGCTGAGGATGAGACCATCGATGCGCTGGAGGGTGTTGATGATCACATGACGGTCTGCCACAGGAGGGATGATGACGGGCACGCCACCTGCCTCCACCACCGACTGGTAGTAACCACGGCCGATCTTACACGTCAGGTCCTCGTAGTTTCCCGTGATACCGATGACAGGCATTGGCGATGCCTCGGGGAATCGGGCATAGATACCCTCCAACTGCGCCTGCAGGTCGAACTTGTTCTTCATACTCCTTCTCTCCTTACTCCTTCTCTCCTTACTCCTCTACATTTATGGGAATCTCACGTTTCAGACTCTGTTCAAGGGAGATGAGCGTCTCTGTGGCCACCACGCCATGGATGCTTTGCAACTTACCATTCAACAGATCCATCAGCTGTTCGTTATCGCGGGCATAAAGCTTGACGAGCATCGTGTAGGGACCTGTGGTGAAGTGGCACTCCACCACCTCAGGGATGAGCTTCAGGCACTCGACCACATCCTTGTACATCGAACCTTTCTCAAGGTTGATGCCGACATAGGTACAGGTGCTGTAGCCCAGGCTCTTCGGATTGACATCGAAGCCGCTGCCTGTGATGACGTCAGCATCGATGAGGTGTTGTACACGCTGGTGGATGGCTGCACGAGATACATTACACTCGGCTGCCACATCCTTGAACGGGATACGGGCATTCTTTGACAGGATGCTCAGAATCTTCTTGTCTAAGAGATCGATTTTTTCCATTTTTTCCTCTGTTTGTTACATTTTGATAGCAAAAGTACGATATTTAATTGAATAATGCAACTTTTTTGAGGAAAAATTAAAAAAAGTGTGCCACTTTTGTGACACACTTGATTATTTCTTGACTATTTCGACCAATTCAACGTCGAATATCAGCGTACTGAACGGTTTGATCTGTCCAGAATCGCGATTGCCATAAGCAAGCTCACTGGGGATGAACAAACGCCACTTAGAACCTACTGGCATCATCGTGAGTGCCTCGGTCCAGCCCTTGATGACCTGCTGGGGTGTGAACTCTGCGGGTTCACCACCATGACGGGCAGAAGCATCGAACACGGTGCCGTCGATGAGACGACCTTCGTAGTTCACCTTCACACGGTCGGTAGCCTGAGGCACCTCACCCTCACCCTTCACGAGCACCTGATACTGCAGGCCGCTGGGGAGTGTGACCACGCTGTCACGCTTGGCATTCTCCTCGAGGAACTTACGTCCAGCCTCACGGTTGGGGCCATAGAGTTTCTCCTGCTTGGCAGCCATGTCTGCCTCGTGCTTCTGACGGAAATACGTCTCAGCAGCTGTCTGTGTGAAATGCGTGGAATCCTTTGTCAGTGCATCGGAGAAACCACGATAGAAGAGGTCTGCGACGATAGAGTCGGGAGAGTCGGTAAAGTCTTTGCTCATACCGGGTATCATCCGGTCGCGCACCTGATTGGCAATCTCCATACCAGCCACATAAGCCTTTAACTTCGGATCACTACCAGCCTTCACCATCTCCTTGAAGCCACGGATAAAGTCAGCCATATAGGTAGTATCGACACCCTGCTGCTGGATGAGGAAGGGGATCAGTCCGTTGGTGACACTCATACCACCGGCATAGCTGACAGAGTCAGAGCTGGTGAGGAGCTGTACTGGCTGTTCGACGGGAGCAGCTGGCTCCACAGCCTTTGTCTTCTTCTTAGCGGCATCAGCCGTATAGAAAGAAGCACCCGCCACAAGGGCGAGTGCGATAACCATGAGCTTTTTCATTACTTCTTAGCAGGATCTACTTCGAGCAACTCCAGTTTGAAGATCAGGGCCGAGAAAGGCTTGATGTCCTTACCCTGTTCACGCTCGCCATAAGCCAGCTCCTGGGGAATGTAAACCTCCCACTCTGAACCTGCAGGCATATGGCAGAGAATCTCCGTCCAGCCCTTGATGACGCTCTTCACAGGGAAGGTGGCAGCCTCGCCACGCTTGTAAGAGCTGTCGAACACAGTGCCGTCGATGAGACGACCCTCGTAGTTCACCTTCACCACAGAGGTATCGGTGGGGATGGCACCGTTACCTTCCTTGATGACCTTGTACTGCACACCGCTGGGCAGGGTCTTCACACCCTCCTTCTTGGCATTCTCAGCGAGGAACTTCTCACCAGCCTCCTTGTTCGGGCCATAGGTCTTCTCCATCTGCTTG
>ONCZ01000013.1 GCA_900316445.1 uncultured Prevotellaceae bacterium
ACGTTTTAAACAAAGCCCGTTGGGAGAATGTTCCAACTACAGAGAAAAGAATCTGGTAATAAATGATATCATTAGTTGTAGCAAGAAGATAGATGATTCGTACGGTGTTTTGGATAATATAGCGAAGACACAAATTATCCAATCCGTTTTAACAGACATGGATGACATCTTAGTAGATTCAAATCTGTATAAATGGCAAGGTAGACAATATGAAGATTACAAGCTGATCGCAAAAGAAATAAAGCATAGTCATCTTCTTGTCGGCGGGAAGAACAATACAGTATCTCTTTTTCAAGAAAACAAGAATGGTATAGGTGGAGGGTATAAAGATCTGTTGTTCATCTATGACAAAGTTTATCGACATAGGAACAGGTGTGCGCATAACACCCTGTCTTATCAGGATAATCTGCCTACACTTGACAAATTGCTGGACAATGATTATATATATGAGAATTATTTTTTACGGTATGCTATATTGATCTTAATAGATAAGATCGTAATAGCACTCTATAAACAATATCTATCCGCGATGGAATCGTTTTGATGGCTTATGAAGAAAAGACTAGTATTAATGATGAGCGTGCTGCTGGCAATTGGATTGTTTAGTGCATGTGGTAATTCTGATGATATACCTGATACTAATGATCACAGTGAAAAGGAAGGAACTGGTACGATTGAGAAGAGTAGTGGCCAAATGGTAGATTTCCAACTCCAGAATGAAGATGGTATGGAATGTTACGATTTTAAGGAGGGTGATAATATCATTTTCAGGCTGGAGATCAAAAACGATACTGATGAAGATGCTATTTTGCCTCCTTTTTCAGAGGTTTTAGGTCTTGATGTTTTTAGTGTCTATTCACGGGAAGGAGAAAACATCGGGACACCTTGGGACGTAATAATGACAAGTTTTCGTGAATGTGAAATTATCGGGGCACATAATTCTGCCGTATTTGTCTGTCCCTGGTTTGACATCCCGGCCTTGTATTATAATGGAACTGAGCATTACTATTCCGAGTATTTCTATAAAAAGGATGATAAATCGAATTTGTAATCAGATTAAATGAAAAGACGATAACTTGTAACCGGAAATTTGAAATTAAGTAATACGTTGCTTTTATATGGAATTATGCGATTGTATATATAAGTGGCCCGTGACAGAGATGATAAGCGTTTCAAATTTGCGAGTACGTTATTGGGTTATAAGTAATTCATAATCAATGTGGTACGGTTCTCAGATTTGTCGAATTTGCGTTTTTCCATTGGATGTGAAACGCCTCAAAATATGCAAGTATCAATACGTTCTCGTATCTTTGCAAAAAAATGAACTATAAGTATCTGGTAAGTAGATTCTTTATTGTTATTGTTAAATTTTAAAATTTTTTGTATTATGAATGATTTCTGTTTTGTATTTGTTGCAATTCTCTTCTTCTTTCTCGTTTTGTTGATGGTAATTCTCTATTTGTTTTGTAATATGATGAATAAGAAGGATGAATACAAAAATACGATATCCTACGAGATTTCCAAGTTAAGTCAAACTGTTAATTGCTCTATGAGTACATTTCGTGAGTTTTCTAACAGGAATAATAAATGTTATGATTATCTACCGAACAATAATGAATGTCTAATAAAGTTGTATTACTATTTAGCAGAGATTCAAGATAATATAAAAACATGTTATAATAGTACGGATAAAAATATTAATGATTTTGTTGATGGATTGTTCAAATTTCAATCAAATCATATAAAGGTTATTGATCTTCTTCATTCTGTTCACTATTCCGATAATACTAAAATTTGTGAGTTGTTAGATCAATTTGAAGACGCAGCAAAAAAGAAGCTTCTCGAATACAACAATTCCGGGAAAAAGGAAGATGACAAAAGGATTAAGGAAATAGAGCAAAAACTTAATCATTATATGATGATGCTCAAGGATCTGCTAAATTTGAAATAAATTGAATATGGTTAAAGGTTCATTTGAGCGCTATAGTTCTAAAGTAAAAAGGATAAACATACCACTTCCTTCATTTAATTTCGTTCACAAATCATGGTTTTCTGGACACATTGATAATTCAACTCCAGGATTTATTATCGGACGAGATAGGATTATTGAAAAACTGAAGTCCTGGCTCACAAAAGAGAAGACAAATGGAGGTGTATATCTTGTAACGGGATATCGAGGGATGGGAAAGACGAGTTTTGTCAACAGGGTGTTGTTTGAACTCGTAGGAGAACCTGGTTTCTGGGTAAATTCTTTCGGATTCCTCTCTTTTCTCTTTGCATTTGCATCATTTTTTCTTGCGCCCTCAGATAACTTTATAGCCTGTATTCCATTATTGGTGATCAGTTTATTTTCCTTATGGTGTATATGCCATTATTATAAAATAAAAGAGAAATATAAGAAGTATAAATTCAGAGTAGTTGCAGGAAGAAGATATATTCAAGGGAAAAAAGATATTCATGGAATAATTAGTTATGTGAAAGCATTTATAGCTGTGTGGAAAAAATTGGAGCCAAAGGAATGGGATAGAATAAACAACTTAATTTATGGATCTAATGAAAAATATAAAAAATACTCTCATATTAGTATAAATATTAACCTGGGACAGGAAATTCTGGACGAAAGAAGCATTTTGTGCGTATTAACTTCACAGTTATACAAAAAGTATCGAAGTTACATCATTTCACCAATTGCTAATGCCGAGATATATTTTATTTTTCTACTATTTTCTTTTATATTATTACTCAACAAATTATCTGTTCTCAATTTTTTCAAAAAAATTCCTTGTTTAAGTCAATTAAATACATTACGTGACAAAATACCTTGCCTTAAAGAATTAATGGACAGTACATGTATAAATAATCTTATAGTGCTTGTTCCTCTTTTCATTTTATTCTTTATTATTTTTTTTCATCAAATAAGAACCTTTATTCAGCTTCGCAGACTTAGCAAAAGGTTAGATGCATATTATTATCAAGAAAAGGGTAGTAGAATAGATTCTAAAGACTATGTAACAGGTCGATTTACTCAAAAAACTGCATATAAATATGGGCTTGCAAATACAAGAGAAATAGAATCTCAGCTTATTGATATATTGGATCGTATAGAAAAACATCTTTTCCATCCAACATTCTATTTTGTTTTTGATGAACTGGATAAAATTGAAACTCCATTAGAAAAAAGAGATCCTATTCCAGAGTTTTCAAATGAAAGGTATCTATCAAGCGGCGGTACATCTCGAAAAAGGAAATTTACAGTTATGCATCTGCTTGCAAATATGAAGTATTTCACATCTACTGCTAAAGCCAAATTCATATTTATTGCAGGTCGAGAAATGTATGACGGTTTTCTTGCAGACTTAACGGACAGGGAATCTGCTGTGTCAAGTCTTTTTAATGGTGTAATATATGTAGAGAGTTTTTGTAAAAATGAAAAAAGCGAAAGAGATGTCATGTATAACACGGAGGCATTTATTTCCAGACAATTGCTTCCACAGAATTTTATTGAAAAAAGGGTTATCGATAAGTTTATCGAATGTAAGTTGAAGGATGTTACTTATGTTAATATTGACATTAATTTAAAATTGTATTATGAGTATTTAATTTCTGTATATTCAGAGGTGATTTTGGACGCAAAAGGATACGGAATAGAACAAAGGAAAGATATTTTTGATGAGGCACGTATCTGTATCGATAAGATTATTGTTTTTCTTTATCATTTTTCTGCATATCTGTACCATGTAAGTAATGGTTCTCCTAAAAAAATGAGATTAACATTTGAGAGTTATGTGAGACCGTTGAGAAACAAGAAAGAATTCAAACTGTCCACTATAGTGTTTAAAAAGAGACCTTTAGAAAATACCGATGTGGATATTCATATTCCAACATCATGCAAATATCTCTTGTCTTTCAGTGAAAAAGAGCAGAGAATAATTGGTTTTATTCATTACATATCCTATCCCGTTAATCAAATTATTACAGATGCTGACCAATTTGGCGATAAACTTTTAGTCTCAGCTTCATATTTGATAAACCATATTTACAAATACCACACAGGTGGCTTCTCATGGAGAAATATCGAACAAACTCCAGAATTGCTGGAAGTGTATAAGATTCCTGAATTTAGAAGTTTCATTAATTATATTTTAAATTATCTTACACAGACCCATATCATTCAGATTCCTTGTGGTTTATTCCAATACAAATTCAGGAAACAAATTTCAGAAGAAATCTCCCTTGCTTCAAAGATATCAGAAGAAGTATCTGCGATTTTCAATTTTACTTTAGATGAGTCTCAGACAGTAAAGAGCCATTATTATGAACTATTAAACAGTCATATTAAAACATTAAAGGATGAAAAAATCACTTCTCCAGACTCATTGTCAGGCATCCATCACATTTTAGCAGACCTTCATATGGCAGATGAAGACTACAATAATGCCATTTTTGAATATCAAACTGCTTTACGAATATCTAGAAAAGATTCTCATCCAAAATCTGATGATATTTATATGGCTTCTTATACTTTAGCCACTATCCGGATTATGTTAAAATTGGGACTTGCTTTTGAAAAAAGACGTACAATCTCTTCTGCATACAATATTTATGGAGAAATCGTAGATATATTGTTTAATTTCCGTGAACTCGATGAAAAGAAGTATGGTTTGAATTTCTATATAGAACAAAAGACTGAATGGCCTAACTATAGCGCAACATTATCCACAAAAGATGAAAACAAAATGTTCACAGAAAATGTTATGCCTAAAATGCAATCCAAACCTTCACAGGATACTTCGTTCAATGAACTAAATTACCCACTATTAGACAACTCAAATGAAAAGCTCAAATACAAAATAGATGGAGACGACTTCATTTCCGAGTTTTCGCATCATCTAACTCCTTTGAAACATAATACAATTCAAAAGTTATCAATGATAGAGGATACACAAACAATCTATCAGGCTCTTTTGGCAAAACTATTCATAAACGAAAAAATAGAATTAGGAGGAATAACCCGCACTAACCTAGATATCATTGAGAATGAGTTCCTATATATACATAGGACAACGAATAGTAAAGAGAAATTCCTCATTTCTACTGATTTCTACAGAAGATTAGGGGACATTATGTTTTATAAAAACGGACTTGTCGGTTTCAATTTTGCAAGGAATGAGTCAACAAAGGAAATAGAAGAAAGTTTCTTTGAAAGCCTTTATTACTTCGCGTTTGACACAAGAAGAGAGTTGCATGATTTCTGTAACAAACACCAGTGCTATGAATGTTACGAACCGATGTTAAAGGTGATTAACAGTTTGCCTGATTCTGTAATGAAAACAAATGCAGAATTAGGAACTTATATTGATATGAAAGAAAGTGACATTTCTATCTCGACAACAGAAAATGTCAAACAATTGGTCTTACTTTTTTTCGATGAGAAAATTATCAAAGAAAAATTTAAATCACTCAGTCCTAATGATATCCGTGAATGTAATGAACATAGGAAATGCAAATGGATTAAGAATCAGACTTTGCCATGTCTTTCTTGTAAATTCTATAATCGTAGTTTACGGATTATGATGAAGAATTTGTTTGATATTAGTATTGAAGAAGAAAAAATGAAATTCATCCAGCATCACAATGATTCCAAAACAAGCAAAACCATTGTCATTCTGGAACAGATTATAACAGGCGGATCTGCGAAATCGATGAGGACCAATCATATGGTACAACTTGGAGAGGTTCTGGATTGTTTGGGAAATACGATGCTCAGTTGTTCTGACTTAAGTTTGGATAATGTCAATTTCTCAAATCCTCAAAATGACCATCATTATAAAGATTCGATTACTGCAGAATTCTTGTCTATGTTTTTGCACGATCTTGGCGAGATGAATAGAGATAATAAAATAAAGCGAAATTATTATCTGATAAATAAATCAAAACTTGAATTAGGGAAAATAGAGACTTGTGTATTATATTATTGGGAGGCTTCCATTTGTTTTAAATATGGTGGAGAACTAAAGAAAGCCGCAGGAAGTTTAAAGAAAATACTGAGAGTATTCCAAAACTATCTACGCGTAGCAGCACGACAGGGCGAATCTTGCAAAGAAATGTTGCAGGCAAAAGTTCTTTTTGGTGAGTTTCTTAATGAAATCAAAAACCGGTTGATTAAGCAGTGTCTAATAAGTCTCTATTCTCATTATAATTATATTAATATAGTTGAGATACAACGGTTAAAATGGATTTTCTACACTCAAATGTATGAAAATATATCATTAAATCGACTATCCTTGTTCCCCGATATAGAAGAAATAATGTTAATTTACTATGAGATGATAAACCTTTGTATTATTCCAGATAGTATTATTGCAAAGTTAAAACCGTATTTTATGGTCGTTAGGCAGAATATTATTGCATATTCTTTCTCCAAGGAGGGCTCTATACATTTTTCATGGCAAAGCTTAGAAGAACGTAATGAAGATTTTGACAACAGGTTGGTGGGCATTTATAATAACTTGTCAATGGGAGCTTTACGTCATTCGAATACGATATATGAACGTATCTTATCATTGAGGTTTAAGACGCAATTAAACCAACAGATTCTTGAAATTGCATTTCCAGAAGTTATAGACGTTCATAATAATATTCATCAGGACACAACTGATTATACAAAAATCTTATGCCAATATTTAATACCCTCAGTAAATTGTATATGTGGTCATGAAGAAAAATGGATGAAATATTTTCCTTCAATCCATTTTTTGAGTAATTCTAATCAGAATGAAGACTATATCTTACATAGAATGAACCTGTTGGAATTCCTGATAAAAGATTCTCTATTCTGCTTAACAAATATTTTGAGTACAATTACGCCATATACTTCTACTACGCTTTTTACAAACTCCTTTATGGGAAATATATACAGAGACTTAAATCACTGGAACATTTTATTTGATGCATTATATAAATACTATAAAGTATTTGATGATTGCAGTCCCATTTATAAAAAGAGTAACAAAGACGGTGCAAAAAAAGAATCATTATTTGTCGAATATGACAATATGTCAAAATCACAGAATGACTGTAGCCGTTGCGAATATCAAGCAGATAAAACATATTGTTATTATGAACATTTAAGATCAAATAGTAAAGCATCGATAGATAATCTACGTGCTGATTGGCGAAGTAAATGTCCATATTATGATAAAACAGAATGTCAGTATAAGCCTGTTGGATACCACTTTGAACAAGAAGTAATCAATCAATCCCTAAGTAATGTTGGGGCAAACCTACTCGATGTTTCTGATTTATATAAGAAACTATGCAAATGTAACAATATCTCTGATAGATTCTTTGGAATGGTTCTTGCCACAATTAACAAACCAAATGTCCATTATACTTTATCTAACTATTCCGGAGAAATGGCTTTGATCTCGTATCGTAAGGCAAAACAGGTACATAGGGAGGGGAAAGCCTACAAAAATATGATCTCTAAGATGTATTATCTTGATGATGATCTTAAAAATGACACTATTCAATTCGATTTGGCTATTGAACGGTTCAAAGTTAATAGTGGTGATATTGATTCAAATATAGAGCACGTTTTGAAATATGTTACCGACCCAATATACGATATAGAGAATTTTTGTTCTGATAATGAAACAAAAAATAAACTTGAAAAGCGATTTCCTGATATGTTTTGGAATGTATCAGAAGATGTTGTTTTATCCAATTAGAATATATTATGAAAAGATGTGACCTACATATTCATACAGTTTCATCTGTGTCAGATAGGGTCTTTACGTATGATAAAGACATTTTGCAGGATTATGTCGCAAGGACAGGTCTGGATGTTATTGCTATAACAAACCACAACCTGTTTGATTACGCACAGTTCCAAGAAATAAAGAACGCTTTGCCCAATACTGTCGTATTACCAGGAATAGAGGTGGATCTGGAGAAAGGGCATATTCTTGTTATCGCGAATAATGATGAAGGAACATTGTTTGATTTCAACGCTAAATGTGAAGAAGTAAAGAACCTTATTACAACTAAAGATGATGATATTAATTATCACACATTCATTAGGATATTTGGTGACTTGAGTAGGTACTTATTAATTCCACACTATGAGAAGGATCCGAAACTTCATAAGGATGTCATTAAGAAATTGGGGAGGAACATAATAGCAGGTGAAGTTTCAAGCGTTAAAAAGTTTATTTATATGGAGAAGGAGGAGTCGGAAATCACTCCTGTCTATTTCAGCGACTTCAGAGTAGAAAAGGGTATTATGTCAGATATGTTTCCTGTCAGTCATACTTTTATGGATATTGACCAAGTATGTGTTAATACACTGAAACTTTGTCTAATGGACAAGTCAAAAGTTTCACTCACCTCAGAAAAGGGCATAAAACTTTTCCAGATATTTCCGAATGGGCAAATGTTATCAACGGGCCTCAATATTATGTTTGGGAAGCGTTCCACGGGAAAAACTTATACCTTGAATGCTATCGCTAACCGTTTTGATGGAAAGGCAAAATACATCCGACAGTTTGAATTGCTCAATACTGGTAAGAACGACTCAGACCAGTTTGAAAATGACTTGAAGGTTAGACAAGAAAATTCTGCAGAAGATTATTTACGCGAATTTGGAGCTGTAGTAGCAGATATGCTGAAGACTTGTTCTGTTGATGAAGATGAAATGAAATTGCAAAAGTATATTGAGGCAGTAATGTCTTCAGCCCAACAGAGTGATGTAAATGATGTGTTTTCAAAGTCGAAATTGTTCAACGAAAGTGATTTCAAAGAGTTGGGGCATGACGAGATTAAGAAACTAATCTTAGCAACAATAACCTTATTAGAATCACAGCTCTATAAGCCAATGATTAATAAGTATCTGCCAGAAGCTTCGCTGAAGGCTCTCTTGAAGGAGTTAATAGAACAATGTCGAAAAGATAACATCCAGAGTATGTTTTTCAAAGAAGTTAATAACATGATAAAGACTGTTAAGGATTCTCTGCAGTTGAAATCAGCGGCACCTCGCATTCCTGATATTGACTTATACCAGTACTTCATCAATAAGAAAAAGCGTGAAGTATTTGCTCAAATAGCCATAGCTGTTAAAAGAAACAGAACAATCAGTGCAGAAAAGGCAGGGCATTTTACTATTAGTGTGTCTGCGCGTCCGTTTGCGAATGCTACAGATTTGAAAACTATCGGGCTGAAACAGGTTTCACTTACCAGTGCGTTTGCAAAATATGGAAGTCCCGTTCTGTATTTAGAAGAACTAAAAGCAGCAGGTGTTGAGAGTAACCGTATTTATAAGTTGTTCGCAGCAATAGACTACAAGATTCTAAATTCTTCGGGCTTGCCGGTATCCGGTGGAGAGCGTTCGGAGTTTAATTTCCTGCAAAAGATTAAAGATGCTATCCTGTGCGATATTCTTATTATTGATGAGCCCGAGTCTTCGTTTGATAATATCTTTTTGAAGAATGAGGTTAATAAGTTTATTAAGGAGATGGCAGAAAAAATGCCTGTGATTATTTCTACACATAATAACACAATAGGTGGTTCGATAAAACCAGACTATATTCTATATACAGAAAAGAAGATAGAAGAAGACGGCCCCCATTTCAATATTTATAGTGGATATCCTACTGCTAAAGCCCTAAAGGATGTAGATGGTAATGGGATTGAAAACTATGAGATAACATTGAACAGTTTGGAAGCAGGAGAACAAGCATATTCAGAAAGAAAGGATATTTATGAAACACTTAAAAATTGAAGGTCAGAAAGCTTTTTTTAGAAGAGGCGAAAACTGGATGGTTGTAACAGAGATGACTAAAGAAGATCTGTTAAATCTTGCACATGCTGCTGTGGAAGAGGAAGACTTTGAAACCGATACATACGAAGAGGTATTACTTCCGAACCCGGCGCATAGAATTATTTATCAACAGGTAAATGGTCAATTGAAAGAATTGCATAACAGAAGGGCTGCTTTTCAAGAAGAGGTGAGGAATATTTATAAAGACGCATATAATAAATACTGCAAAGATTAATACAACATTCTTCTCAAAAGCTGAGTAATCATTTGGTAAAGAGATACAAATAATATATGAAAGATGATAAAGAAATGGCGAAAAAGCAGAAAAATGAGTAATTTCTTTGAGATTTAGAAAATAATCCGTAAATTTGCAGCGGTAAATTAAACGTAGGGTTTTATGTTATATCAGAAACTCGTCATAGATAATTTTCTGTGTTTCGACCATTTCGAGATGCAGTTTGCACCAGGGGTGTCTATTATCATTGGACGTAACGGCGCAGGAAAGACTTCGCTAATCCGAGCGATGGTATATTCGCTCTACTTTATGTTTACCAATGACCGTTCAATGGGCGACGATTATCTTTCTGCAGGAAACCCTGACTTAAAGATGCAGTCAATTAGATATGATGAATTTCATAGAAACAAGAGTACTGAAGATGCTGCAGCCGATGCCAATTTTCATGGTGAAATAGAGTTTCTTGGTGAATTGATTGCCTGGGACATGTATCGTCGATCGACCACAGGATCGGCGCTCTACCCCGCACGATACAAGCCTGCTTATCAACAATTGATTCAATTATATAAGGAACATGATGAGTTGCCATTGATAGCATATTTCTCAGACTCATTCCCTCATAAACTGACAAACATTTCACAATTTGCCAAGCAGCAGATGTCTGCGAATGGAAAGACCTTACGCAATTTCGGATATTATCAATGGGATAATGAAACTGCCTGTGTGGAAATATGGAAACGTAGACTGCTTAATTCGATGGCAAAGGTGAAGCAATTGGAAAGCGATACCGATGCGTTTACACAGAAAGAAGTGGATTTTGTTTCAAGGAAACTGAAACAGTTTTCACAGGTCATCAACACGAACCTATGTGATGCTTCGTTTGAGATAGATCGTCTTTTCTATATGTTTGACGAAGAGCAGAAGCCAGAGTTGTGGCTTCGTCTGAAATCTGGTCAGGAAATCAAATTTGACGGTCTGCCTGCAGGATATAAGCGCCTCTACTCCATTGTGTTGGATTTGGCATATCGTGCCTATCTGCTGAATAGGCAAGCAGATGTCGAACCAACTGGACTGGCCATGATTGATGAGATAGACTTGCATCTTCACCCTTCGTTGGAAACAGAAGTTGTCGAGCGCTTTACTCGTACATTCCCCCGACTGCAGTTTGTAATGACATCACACTCTCCACTTGTGATAAGTAACTTGTCTTCGAAGGATCAGCGAAACAGGGTATTCAGACTGGTGGCTGGAGAGAAGCAGCCACATGAGTTGCCTGATCTCTTCGGCATAGACTATGATGATGTCTTGCTTGACTGGATGGAGGGCTATCCAAGAAATGAAGAACTTGATTTTCTTAAATCTTCCATAAAAAGAGCTCTTGATATGGGCAATGAGCAACTGGTTTCACAGAGAAAGAAAGAGTTGACAAAACTGCTTCATAGCGAGGAAAAGGCAGAGCGGATGATTGTCGAGTGGAAAGACGAATAATCCTTGCTTCATTAGTATGTTCTGGATTGATAAGCACAATAGAGGGAAACGGGGCAGGGGACATCGTATCGTTAATGATTTCTTGCGGAAGGCATGGAATAAGGAAGAACGTAGGTATATAAATTGCGATTTTAGCTCTTTTAAACGTGACAGGAGGATGGAACAATTGTTACATCAGGAGCAAGGTGGCTATTGTTGCTATTGCATGAGACACCTGAACGTAGGCAGTCATACCTCGTTGGAGCACGTTATGCCACATCATTGCAAGAAAAAGAATGGTGATGAAGATGATAAGACCATCAATTATTATAAGCGTTTTAATAAAAATTTCAAGAAAGTTACCTATATTCGTCTGAACGGCTCTACTCGCCGGTGGCGTGTTGGTCCACGATATCCTCATTTCTGTGCCTATGAGAATCTGGTGCTTTCGTGTGATGGTAGTCTTTTTACTGATGAAGATAAAGCAAAAAATATATATCCTTCTAAGCTTCACTTATGTTGTAATGAGTGTCGAGGAAACAAACAGATAGTCCCATTATTCTTTCTTCCAAATGTCAAAGAATTATTTGTGTATAAGGACGATGGAAGTATAGGTATCTCTAAAAGGGTAAAATCTCCATTACGTCAGACAGAACTTTCAAACACGATTGATGCATTGGCTTTAGAACATGATCGTCTGAAAATCATTCGCCAAGTATGGTGGTATATAGCAAGAAGTCATCTATATGGTATAGATGAGGTGAAATCAGCTATTGATGATGATTCTTTGCGTAGAAACATATTGGCTGATAGTGGAGTGCCTTTCAATGTTGGAAAAAGAGTAAATCATACTATATATTGGTCATTGCTCTGTGATTATTATTGGTTTTATAGGTATTTTACCTAGGACGGGTCGTGGCTAAGATGATAAGCGTTTCAAATATTTAAACCCTCTTTTGCTTATAAGTTATTCATAATCAGTGCGGTGCGGCTTCTGTGCTTGCCGCGATTGTGCATTTTGTCTTGGATATGAAACGCTTCAAAATATACATATCTGAGTTATTCGTACTATCTTTGCATGAAATACGTGATGGATAATAAGATAATAGTAAATAGAAGAATATGAAATTTAGAAGAGTTCGCAAATTTGGGAAGATACAGAGACGTCAAAGGGCAAAATCTGGCCTATTGAGCATACCCGTTATTGATAGGAGATCTCTGCCTGTTAATTCAAAAAAGGGTGGTGTCTGGCCGCCATATACAGATAAATTGGAGAAAGGAACAGTTATAAAGGTTAGAAAATTGAAGAGAAAGTGATGGAAGAAGAGAAGAAAGAAATGGAAGTAAAGGAAACAGAGGATCCATCAAAGAAGTATTCAGACGGGGAGCAGATCAAGAATTTTATGAAAGAAGCATCGTCTAAGAGGGATACGATGGGCAGGCAAGTCATATATACGCTTATTGCCGTTTTGTGGGCTCTCACATATTCCGAAGAGAATGGAAAGATTAATGCCAGTATCTGGTTGGTGATATCTTTCATTTGCGGAATACTGTATGTTTGTTTTGATTACCTGTACCATTTCGTGTCTAACTATTTTTACAAAAGCATACTGAAGAATCATTTCATACCAGAAGAAAATGGTGGTATGGTATACAAGGATAGGATCTCCAGTGAAATAGTTGATTGTCGAACAAAATGTTGGATGGATGTGGGTTGTTGTTGGAGTTTCATTCTTATGCTACTCCTTTTCTTCACCGCAATACCATTGATCATACATGTGGCATCTCTTTCTGATTAAGTGCCAGGTCAATAATAGTTCCCCGGATTATTTTCGTCAAGACGCATAAAGAATAGATGTATATGAAGAATAATGCTATTTTGAACAAATAATGAATGAACTAACGATAATAACAAATTATGGATTATCCAAGAGATTATATTATTCCTAATCAGGAAATAGAATTAGGTACAGCATTTGTCGTTATGCCTATACGACCAGAATTTGATTTACCCCTAGGGATAATCACAGATGTTTGCAATACATTAGGCATTAAGGCACGAAGGGCAGATGACATCGCACGACAAGATTTTATAATGTCAAACATACTTGATGGAATTGCAAAATCCGAAATAGTAATAGTAGACATAACAGGTAATAATCCAAATGTTTTTTATGAACTCGGTATTGCTCATTCACTTAGGACAAGACAGGCTATAATTATTATCACGCAAGACGAAGACGTCTCCAAGTCGCCATTTGATATAAGGCATTGGTCTATTCTTCAGTATGACACCAAAAATCTTCCTCTTTTTAGAGTTAATCTTAACAAGAAGATAAGAGATTGCAGGAACTTTGTTGACTATGATGAGTACATTTTCGGTTTATTAAAGAGTTATGCTTTCGATGGGAACCAAATACATGAATTCATTAACTCTTCAAAGCTAATAAACGAGAAAAAAATACAATTGATCTGCAATATCCTAGTTGAGAATACAAATCCAACTCTGTGTGACAGCAATGAACTTCATGAGATATACACTTATCTAACCACTTTAGGAGATATACAGAACGGAATATTCAAAAAAATCTCATGGATTTTAAAAACACTTGTTTATACCACTGAATTTGTTCTGTCAAAACATCTTGATACAATTAAGAACATGTTTTTGAACAGATGGCAGAAGGAAAATATGATTGTCATGAATGATACAGACTATTGGGAATTAGTTGCTAATATCTGTAGTAAGATTATTGAAAAAAAATACAAGGGAAAAGAAGATGCTATTCAATGGATGACTTCATACTTGCAGAATCAACGAATGGGACGCATTGACCGTGTTAGGGGGAAAATTGAAGATTTCTTGATGACTGTGAAAGATAATGATGTTGACAAAGCTGTTTTAGATTTGATAAAAAATGGTAATATAACGGCAAGAGAAAGTGCTATTGATATTAGTGGCCAGAAACCGATTATAGAATCTGCGGATATTTTGTTGCAAATTATCTCAAAGAATGAGAGTAACCCATATATTATTCGTAGCAGTATCAATGCGTTAGCTCGAATGAAAATAACTTCAGCAGGGCCTTTTATTTTAGAATGGATGGAAAATAATAGAGATAAATGGGGGCAACAAGCCGTCTCTGCCTCACTTAGGAAAGTTGCAGAAGAGGCTTTAAACGAAATAGACAAAAAATCATATCTACAATTGGTTAATCTGAAATAGTCGTCTTGATAACATCGAAGGTAGCCTCATTGTCATCAAACCTTCCAAAGAAGTTAGA
Source organism: uncultured Prevotellaceae bacterium (assembly GCA_900316445.1). Taxonomy (GTDB): domain Bacteria; phylum Bacteroidota; class Bacteroidia; order Bacteroidales; family Bacteroidaceae; genus Prevotella. The sequence goes on from ONCZ01000013.1 coordinate 14,804, forward strand.
TAAGCAGAATTGGATACCTAATTCTGCTTGTTTATTCATATACCGTTCTCTATTATTAGCTTGGTACAGGCTTTTGTCAGCAGCGTGTCCTAAATGAAAGCAAAACATATTCGAATATGACAATACTTCATATGAGAAGCTATTGTAGCATAAACGCATCATCAAATCTGTATCCTGATATTGCCAGCCTTCATACACTTCGTCAAAACGACCAATCTTTTCAAATACATCTCTTTTAATTGCTCCCAAATTACCTATATAAGTATATTCACTCATTTTACGATTACCAGTATTTCTGTCAATAGACAAAGGTAAATATGACTTTACCCGTAGAATCTGAAGATTATGATTCATAGAATAATCTAATGACAAGTATTTATACCAGTCGGATGATGTCCAATACCGGATAGCCCCACAACAAAAATCATTGTATTTCAGTATTTCTTGAATACGTGTAAAATAGTCATGATAACCTAATATGACATCATCATCCATAAATAGAATAATATCACTACAACCATTTTGCGCACCAGTATTTCTTGCATAGGAAATATTGGGACCTTTATCAAATCCGTCTATAACTCTTACCAATTTACCAAATTGTTCGTCTAAGACTTTCTCTACACCAGTATCTGGAGCATTAACTACTACTAATATTTGATTAGGTTGTAATTTTTGTGAAATAATAGATCTGATGGTATAACATATAGAGTAATGTGATTCTTCTATATTTTTTCCTGTAGGAATAACAACATCTATACCTTCCATAATTTGTTATTATCATTAGTTCATTACACAAAAATGTCTCTCTGTTCGTTATATAATAAAGCAAACATTAGTGATTATGGAACAGGAAGTTAAGTATCAGAAAATGTCAGATGTCATAAATGACTATTTATGCCATTGCAAAATCGAAAAGAATCTGGAAGAGAAGACCATCAAAGCTTACAAGACAGACCTGAATCAATGTGTAGAGTTTTGTGGAAATGTATCTATTGCTGACTTATCCAAAGAGATAATAAGAAGCTACCTTCGTAGCATATCCTCATTCCGCTATAAAACGATAAAAAGAAAAATTGCCTCACTACGAGCACTGTTACATTATTATGAATGTGAGAACGAGTGGTGGAATAATCCTTTACGACGGATGCAAATCAAAATGCGCGAACCGAAAAGGCTTCCTACAGTCATGACGATTGATGAGATAAAGACAATCTTAGGTGTTGTTTATTCCAGACTAGATAATTGCGTCCCCAAGACCTTTGGTTATATGATGGCTGTCAGGAATGTGGCCATTATTGAATTGCTGTTTGTATCAGGCATAAGGGTAAGCGAATTGTGTGATTTAAGGTTGTGTGACGTGAATCTCTCTTGTGGTCGTCTAAGGATTGTCGGAAAAGGGGATAAAGAGAGAATTGTGGATATTTGTCAGAGAAAGACCTTGAAGATTCTAACAGAATGGATTGTTTTCCGTGCTGATGCGATTTCATCCAATGAACCGTTTTTCACTAGTCGACTTGGGAAAAAACTATCACCTCAATCTGTTAGATGGCTTGTGCGTGATGTGGTGACAGATTTAGGCATTAAGAAACATATAACTCCCCATACCTTTCGGCATACGTTCGCGACCTTATTACTGGAGGAAGACGTGGATATAACATATATCCAGCAATTGCTTGGCCATAGTTCCATAGTGACAACGCAGATATATACTCATGTGAATCTTCAGAAACAGCATGAGATATTGAGCAAGAAACATCCGAGGAGACTGATATGAGTCCAACCATTGTGATTTACTCCGTTATTATTAAGTGACTTCTCTTATTATACAACCTTGCATATTGCTTATATAATTGCCTTTCGATATCCTTGCTTCGGAGAGGGGACACGCATCATCATGTAAGACGGATGACAAACCTTCGGGAGATGGCGGCGCGCTCATCGATATTGAGAGTCAGACTGTCGGGCAGCATGTCCTGAGGACAGTCAATGGCGGTGACACATGGATCGTCGGCTCTCACCTTCAATAAGAATACACTTGGCCCTGAAGTGATGGTGCCAACGAAAGCACAGCACTGAAGCAAGATGTCGACAGAGATGAGGAGTCTGATGACGGATTCTTTCTTCTCCTGAGGTGGTAAGTGTTCTAATGCCTGATGATGATAGCCTGTCTCTTGGGGCTGGCAGAGCGAGACGATGCGCAACTTTTGGAACTCATTTCTTACAATTTCCAACTGTTGGTAGTTGTCCGCAAGGGCGAAGATACATTCACCGTCTTGGGGATGCAGTGCCTGGATGATTTGCCAGCCGCTGATCAGTCGTGATCCCGTCGCATTGTTTCCTTCCCATATCTGAATGCCAGAATATATCTCAGGAAGAGAGAGTCGATGTCTGGCATCTTTCATCCTTTGTTGAACCTCAGGCTGTGGTTGCCAGATAATTCTTGCCAGCATCGCGTAAGCCTCGGTATAGGAACAACTGATGCCAAGAGCAGGAATGTGATAGAACTTATCTGGCTCATGAGCTACATCCTGGCTCAGTCTGACATATTCGCCGTATGTCCTAAAAGCCAGCCAATGTGCTAATATGCGTCGCCATATAGATTGATGGCGCAGGTTGTATTTATGATGGAATGGCTCATGGACTTCCTCACAGAAAGGCTGGAAGTATTCTGTCCATCCCTTGCCTGTCCCGAAGTTGGCATCTTCGGAATAAAGTTGGAACCGATATCCGTTAGCCAGACAATAGAGCATGGCGTTAATCATGTAGTTCAACTCCACGAAGAACCCGCAGTCAATGCCTGCATGATAGATGAGCCTCCTGTGGTATGACTCATTCACCTTCCGATAGTCACTTATTTCCAATTGCTTCATCTTCAATAATTTCATTAGACATCATTTAATCTGAAAAATAATGGCCGCCGCCCGAGGTTCCAAACGGCGGCCATACAAAGACAATTATGTGGAATCGTTATAATCAGCGTACGATCACCTTTTCAGTAAGTTCCTCCTTACCGATGGTGACTTTGACGATATAAATGCCCTTAGGCCATCCTATGGTGGAGATTGTTTCGAAACGGTTCGTTGAAGATCGTGTAACCATCAATGCGCCTGTCGTAGCATTGCGCACCTCAATCGCCCAAGATTGGTCAATGGTCAGGCCTCTTTGGGAGTCCCCATTCTCATCCAGCGTAATGGTGATGCCATTTTCTCCATTAGAAACGTTTATGCCATATTGGTTCGATGCGAATGCATATAGTACATAATTATTTCCACAAATATCATTTACGTTGATCACCACGGGAACACTCGTGTTAGTCGTTACCATGGTTATATCTCCATAAGTCGGATTAAAGCTCCAGATAGAAGGCGTTGCGCCACTGCTACTGTACGACGCTGTAGCCCCAACTAACATAGGAGAAGTAATGTAGGTGGTGGCGTTTGCTTTCACAGAGAAAGTATGTGTATAATTGATGTTTCCAGACAGGCTCCCAGAGGTGTAATGCCCTTGGAAATCTTCATAAGCATACATTCCTGTCATTGTCAGCGTTCGAACCGTTACGCCATAGTACTTGATGTTTGCAGTAAGAGTCTCATTCATCATGATATGAGAACTGCTACAGGTTATGGTGCAGTTATTGGCAGAAGGTTCGTTTTGTTCCAGACAATTCTGATTATAATAACTATCTGATAAAGACCATTCTACGGAAAAGCCTGTTGGCAAGTTCCCTATTTCATAATATTCCTCATCGCAGATATAATGGGGACCTACGATTTTTAGCGGAGCAAGCTGAACTGCTAAATAGGCGTTGAGTATGCCATGTCCCATTTCTGAATTCCATCCATTACTGTTATATGTATAGCCATTCCCCTTAGTCGCTGATTTATGCAGAATGTCACGAATTTCATCTGGTGTTAAATCTGGATTACGAGAGAGCATCAAAGCTATCGTACCAGAAACAATTGGAGTGGATAATGAAGTTCCGCTTCCCGTGTAGTATCCAGAAGATGAATACCCTTTCAAATAGATTGATTCACCTGGAGCAACTAAGTCAATGCCATTGCCATAGTTTGAGAAAGTGCATCTTGTATCTGTCTGAGTTGACGCACCAACCGCAATGGTTAAACTGTTAGAAGCAGGATAACATATTGAAGACAAACCGTCGTTGCCAGTAGAACATACAACAGACACATTATGGTTATATGCATTTGTAATAGCATCATCGATATCCGGATTATGAGAAATAGAGAAGCTAAGATTAATGATATTTGCACCATCGATTACGGCTTTATTAATTGCCTGAATAACATGTGCAGCATTGATTGTCCGATAAGAGATTATTGTTACCCCAGAGCTGTTGTTCCCTCCAGTAATACCACATCCATATAAACTATTATTTGTTTTGGCTCCAAGGACACTAGCAACACTTGTTCCATGAAGATTATCTGGTGTTGAATATTGAGTGTTGTTAATATAATCATACCCGAGAGTATAACTAATATTGGTATAGTTGCTATTTGACGAATATCCGAGATCTTCATAATCTCGATCTACTCCCGTATCAATGACGGCAACCTTAATATTAGAATTCCCCGTTGTTATATTCCAAGCATTCTTTATGTTTATTTTGTTAAGATACCATTGATGCGTTTTATGGGGATCGTTTGGCTCAAGATGAAATCTACATTCGGTTACATAGTCAACACTTTCATATAAATCGGATACCCTCAATGATGTAGAAAATTTCTCAATATCCATCCCTGCGGGTACTTCTATATAATGACTACCAGACTTGCTTGTATAGACTGTTTTATACAAATTATCCAATTTGTAACTACTATCTTTTGGTTTAACCCTGATAATCGTGTTGTCTACTACATATTTTCTTCCGTTTTCTAAGACATAGAGTGTATCATTCTCTTTAACTGTCTTTTGATCAAATTCATTTGTTTTTGCCATACAAGAAAGGGATGACAAAGCCCAAATGATGATGGTGATAATTGATTGTCTAATCATAACTTACTTATTTGAAATGATATTTATATTAATTTCTTTCTTGCTTAATTTAGGATAGAGCCCCCAATAGTTATAGTACACAACCATAGGATAAACAATTTCACTTGAAAAGAATAGGTCAAGATTATACTTCCCGTCTTTTTCGTAAAATAATTGTTTGTCTAAGCTATCATACATATTGTTTGAGCATTTCTGTCCTACGATGAGTGTATAAGAGTCAAAATCTATAATGGGCAGCTTTTCTTTGCCTGTATAGATAGACCGTAATTCTTCATAGCTGTTTATGAAATAACAAGTATCAGAAGGATCGCCAAGGAGGAAAGCTGTATCGTGTTCTGCAGCAGATATGAATGGCAATTCTTTATTGAAGAAATCGTAAAGGCCGTCATAATTACTTTCGTCTCCAGGAATTGTAATAATTGTGCCGTCAATGTGTCTGGTTTCTTCTCCTGTTGGAATTTCAGGCACCTTTGGCTCGTCATTGTCGCTGCTACAACTCACCACTGGAATTATAAAAAATAATACCATCAAAGAGCGGAGCACAAATGATAATATCTTTTTCATCGTTTTACGTTTTATTTTGTTTGATTTTTATTATAAACTGATATATCCTATATAATAATAGGTGTCGGCCACGAGGCGGAGTTCGAAGTCGCCTGAGAGCGTAGAGGGAAGAACAACCTGGGTTGTTCCTGCGGGCACGTAGTCTGTATAAACTACCACATCGTTCTCATCACGCAGTTCGAGGGTGTAGTCATCCTCAAAAGCGGTAAAGGTAAGAACGTAATCATCCTGAGTGATGTACCAGGGACGTGGAGGAGCAAGAGTATTACCATAATCACTTGAGCCTTTTTTTATAAAATGCATGGGAACTTGTTGCCATGCCCAAAGGGAATTTGCACCCCACCCACTCAAAAGAGCTACAATTAAAAATAGTTTCTTAAACATAATCTTTCTAATTTAAATGAATACTAAGATATTTGTGAGAGGCCTTCTCGGATGCAAAGTTAGGAAAAGGCGCACCAAAGAGCTGGAAAATCTTAGAAAAATGATTTTCCAAGATTTTCCAACTTTATTTTCCCGTAAGGAAAGGTTTTTAACTAATAGCTAAAATGCGCTTATCGTAGTCAGCAGGAGAGCCATCTACACCATAGACTCTTAACAGCAGACGACTTCGCATGTTGGACACATAGCCAGGCGACATGCCCGTTAACCTGTGAATATCCATCGGTGAGAACCGAACTCGTAAGAGCATGGAGACATCATACTCTATCTCAGACAATGTATAATGGGGTGTGTTCAGGGTTGTGTAGAAATGAGGGAGCTCCTCATTCAGTAAACTTCTTAATTCTGCGAAGTCTGCCTGTGAAGCCTTCTGATAGGGATTAGCGTTAACATATTCTTTCAGTCGTTTGACAATAGGAGCCTTGCTAAGACGCTCCTCTAAATTGGCAAAAGGCTGCTTGGTCTTCCGCTTATATTCTGTTACCCTGTTAAGAATAGTGACAATCTCCCCCTGTTTCTTCTCAAAAATCTCCCATGGAGAGAGCTTCTCTTCAGAGCAGATATCTTGTAATTCGGTCTGAAGTCTTTCCAACTTTTCCAAATCCTTGCGATATTGTAGAATCTCTGCTTTCCGTTTTGCCCGATAAGACCTAAACCAGAAAAGGGCTAACAGGGAAAAGATGACGACTAATGCTATTACGACAATCAGCAAGTTAAGTGACTGTTGGGCCTTCTTCTTACTTTGTTCTGCCAAAAGCTTGTGATGGTTATAATTGTAAGAGGCCTGAAACTTCTGAATGTTCTGCATCTCAGAAAGCAAATAGGCTGAGTCATTAAGTTCATAGCTCAGTTTTGCATATTTGGCAATGGAATCAGGAATACGTTTCTGCTCATATAATTCTTGCAGACCTTTGTAACCTGCTATATGGTCGTTTATATCTTTACCATCCCGAAGTTCTTTCCTAAACAGATACTCGGCAGAGTCCAACTGATGGACTGCTAAATAGTATTTCCCTTTTATATAATAATAGATTTCATGACCTTCCGATATGGTATCATTATATATACCTGCACCTTGCTCGTATATCCTACAATATAACCCTGCTTTAGACAAATTGCCAGTTTCAATTAGGGAAGTGATAGTACTACCTAAAGTCTGCGCGGCTCGATCATCTCTTCCAATATTCTTGAACATTTCCGCAGCCCTCTCTTTAATGGATATAACTGAGTCATGCTTCTGCAAAAGATCATAGCCATCAGCTTGTTGTGCAAAACATTCTATAGCCATTAAAGAATCATTTCCCTTTAATGCATAATATGTAGCCTTACGAAGATTCTCTATCTGACCATTGGGAATCACTTGATCGTAGTAGATTGCTGCCCTTTGTGCATAAACTCGGCTCAGTTTGGCAAAGTCACAATCCGCTGACGTGGTATCAGCGCAGTCAGCAGCCTCGTTATACATCTCTAAGGCACGGGGGAGTTCGTCGAGGCAATAGTAGGTGCGGCCGAGAATATAGCGGGAACGCATCCGTTCGTTGGCATCGCCGTAACGGTCGAAGTAGTTCACCAACGACTCTGCACCACCGCTCCCACAACTATCATCCCAATCAGTCTCTTCATCGCTGCAAAGTTACAAAAAAAGCTTGTAAACGCGAAGCGATTTTGGAAGATTAACGCAATTCGGTCTGAAATAAAGGCAAAACGGTGCAGAACGAGGAAGTACGCTTTGGGGCCATGGAGCGTTCAAGAAAGGATGTGGCAGAGTTTATCCAATCACACTATCGCCGTACAGATATGTCGATGTTGGAACTGACCCCTGAGTTTGTCAAAGACTTTGCCGCTTATCTCAGCACACGAACCACTAACGGCTCTTTCTTTCTCCTATCGCTTATAAGCCGGATGAGAGCAACTTTCCAGAGCCCTCTCCAAATCACTCTAACGATTGAGCACCTTACCACCTAACAATATGTAAGGTAGCACACCATAATTGCCGTATTCCTGTTGTGTCCGTCTGCTGACTTTCAGAATGCTGGCCACCTCTTTGTCTGTCAGATAACGTTCACCATCCAATAGCGGACGATAATTGCCTGTTACTTTCTTGTATAGAGCAAGCACCTCCTTCATGTTCTCCAGTGCATTCTTCACGCCAACATTATGAGGCATTATCAGTTCGTTCATAGACGGCTCGTTTTGAGGTTATATTTCTTGGCATCCTTATCCCTACCAGCCACAACATACAGTAGGTACTGCGCTCAATTGATATAACTTCCATGTCTATTTTAGTTTTTGAATTTTGCGTGTAAAAGTACGCCGTAATCTCCAGATAGGCTCATTCTAAAAATTCCTTGTTGTGAAATAACAATTCAGAGAAACAAAAAACCAAATGTCTGTCGAGCTTGCACATCAGAAAGCAGACAAGCATCTTTGTGTGGCACTCCGCTACATAGTTCGTATTAGGCTACACCCTTCTATGGCATTAGACTGTAGGGTAGGTTATGTTTTCATAACCAGGAAACTACCTTGCCGGTTCACAATCAGTTAAAGGATATCGACTTTTCCTTTTGGAAAAAGTCCACAGGATTCGGAACATAGAATTTGTATTTTGAGACCCAATATTGCAGAAAAGACAATCCCATAACGAAAATTGTCCATTAAAGTAAAAATAACGTTTAAACATTTGGGCGTTTCTAAGATTTGGAGTACCTTTGCACAAAAATCAATCACAATGACAAAGGACGAACTTCTGCAAAGACTGACAGATATAGAGTGGGACGACTTCGAATGCAAAGCTGCCCTTGACAAGATGCCTGAAGACGTATGGGAAACGGTTTCCGCTTTCTCAAACACCTCTGGCGGATGGGTTGTATTCGGCATCAAGCAGCATGGAAAACGGTTTGAAGTACAAGGTGTTAACAATGGCGAGAAGACCGAGTCCGACTTCCTCAACAATCTTCGCAATGGTCAGAAGTTCAACTTCAAACTCTATCCGAAAACAAGGAAATACGATATAGACGGCAAGCGCATACTTGCCTTCTTCGTACCATCCTCGGCTGTTAAGCCCATCTACTTCGGCAATCCCGTGAATACCTTCATCCGCTCTGGCAGTTCCGACCGTAGAGCCAATGAGATGGAGATTGCAGCCATGATGCGTGATCAGGCTTTTGGTTCAAAAAGCGAGATGACCATCCAAGGCACTAGCATAGCCGATTTGAGTCCCAGTTCACTTGACAGTTATCGCAACTACCTCAGAGGGTTCAACCCAGGACTACCATTCAACGATTTCGACAACGAGACCTTCTGCGACCGCGTGGGCATCACAGTTGACGGAGAGTTGACCTACGGCGGTTTGCTTATGTTGGGCAATGCTGATGTCGTGCGCAGATACGTCCCAAACTTCTGGATTGACTATATCGAAATCCCGGGCACCAGTTATGCCGATGCATCCATACGCTATACCTATCGGATGCCCGAACTGGATAATATTTGGGAGTGCTACAATGTCATATACCAACGTCTGCGCATCTACGCTGACAATCCCTATCAGGCCAACCCTGATGGTAATGCCTCAGAAGACGAAAGCCGTTTGTACGCCCTGCGTGAAGGATTGGTAAACCTCTGCGCCCATTCTGATTATTTCAGTCCAGCCCATCCTACGATTCGCGTGTTCACAGACCGCATTATGTTCCAGAATCCGGGTAAGTTCATGATCGATCCCAACGACGTTACACAACGTTTGCAGTCGCTTCCACGTAATCCAACGATTATCCGTCTGTTCCGTCATGCCAGAATCAGCGATAATGGCGGTTATGGAATCGACAAGATGCTGATATGGAAGAAGTTGACAGGTAAAAATGTACTCTTCAAGACCGACTTGATTCTGACTGAAGTAACCTTCTATCGTCTCGATTACGATGGAGTTGTCCCCAGTTTGTCCCCAGTAGATGTCCCCAGTTTGTCCCCAGTAGATGTCCCCAGTTCGTCCCCAGTTGTCTCCAGTTTGGCAAAAATCTGTCCCCAACTTAACGCTACTCAATTGGAGAAGGCAGAAAAGATTTTGAACTATCTGAAATCCAAGAATGGCAGTATAACAGACTTGATGGAAGTCTCAGGTGAAAAGAACAAGAACCGCCTTCGTCAAAAGGTACTATATCCTTTGATTGGTGCTGAATTGATAGAGCCGACCATCAAGGAAACGCCCAATAGCCCACGGCAAAGTTATACCTTAACAGAAAAGGCTAAGATCATACTTCGGTCTGCCTCTTCCTCCTCTTGATTCTTGACTGTGTACTTTAGGAAGAGAGTATTTTGCGAACAAAGTTACCAGAATCTGGAGAAGCATATATTATTCTCATGATTCATATTCTGAGGTTTATTCCTATGAACGTTATCATTTCACCAATCAAGTCATGCTAACCTTCGTTCGACTTGAGTCACTTTCTCTTCTTATGTTTCATAGTGTCTTTACTTTTCTTGTTTTTGGCAAATCTTATTTTAAGTCTTTTCTTCTTCTCTTGAACGGACTCCTTGTATTTTGCGATAAACCAACTATTTGTGTCCTTATCCAACATATCCTCTATCTGAGTTAAATTAATACGATTATGCAAACCAATCTTGTAGTGATACTCATTAATAAAGTTACAATCAAAATGACATAGAGGGTGTTTTAGTCCTTTAGCGCCTTTGGGATCATAATCGTATCTAATATAGGCTGGTTCTGTGATCATCAACATCTCAAACAAGCGAATAGCCTTTAACATATCTGTGTCCGAAAGGTTTTGAGCCGATGCAATTTCTCGATATGATTTCTTATCATGATAGGCTTCATAATCACTATATAGTCCTCTACTATTACTTAAGATTGGCGTACTAACATCAATATCTTTATATCTAACATGCCATTCACATTGACCAGTAACGCCATCAACTTTATCATATACGTGAAACGGGAATGCAAAACTTACTATCTGATCACTTTTTATAATATAAGCACGCTGAATCTTCTTCGTTGATTCTATTAAGAGATAGGGCATCTTGAGCGACACCTCATTTTCAGGTCCAGACCATGAAAGAAGATGTTCTATTATTTGAAGAACAATATTGATGTAATCCAAAGGCTTTTTCAGTTTGCCTTCCATTTTCGCACTTGACATGCTTCCAAGTGAATGTGCATATCTCATACTATTTTAGTATTAAGAGGTCTACTGTTTTCTTAATTTTCTCTAGTAGGTCATCTTCTTCTAACCCTGTTATATCTATTAGGGCAAGCATTCCGAGTATCCTATTTACAAATATTCCATCTATATTATTATCTTTAACATATTGCTCAACCAATTCTTTAAGTGAGATGGCTCGTTTTGCCTGCTCAAATCTCATGCCGATTTCGTTCTCCTCTTCTGCATCAGCGCATTTTATATTCATAGCATGGGTTGTCTTTATCTGATGAAGCCCGACTTTAATCTCCTGAGGGACTTTGTAAGTTGGATCAGTAATCAATAGATAGCTTCGTATAAACGAGCGTGTAAGCATTGTGTAGAGTGCGTTCCTAAACTGATGATTATCAGCTATGTTTTCTGTAATACATATTACATAGGGGTATTCAAGCCCCTTCGCATTATTCCTGTTACTGACTAAGACTGCGTTGGCAACTGGCTTTTTGGATTCATATGCTTTGTTAGTTTCCCAATTATATTTATTGCCTATTGCAATACAAATTTGGTTTGCGAGATTATAATTGCCAGCCTTCTCATCAACAAAAATAATAGCAACATCATTAGGCGTCAGTGTGCCATTATTCTCTTTGTTCATCTCGTCTATCAGCACGCATACCATCTGTTCTATCGTAGTTGTTGATTTTCGTTCATACACTTTCACACTTTCATACGAAATATCATCACCATCAAATCTTTTATTTGGTTCTCTTGTTAAGGTCATCCGATCTCCATTCTTTTTCACAGAATAGCCACAGGTCCTCCAATCCTCATCTTTCAACCACCTATAACGTTTTTGCTCAAAAAGGCCAAGTCCCATGGCATGCGCAAACATCAAAGTATCAGGGGCTGTTCTATAGCATTTACCAAGAAGATAATCCGCATTATATGCTTTGGCGATATGCTCCGCAAAAATAGATTGGAAGACATCACCAGCCATATATACTTGCTTTGATGTTACAGCTTTGCATAGTTCTTCAAAATTTTGGTCAAAATCTTGACTCTCATCAACGATGATATAATCAAATGCAGGTTTAATTTCCACTTGACTTCTCAGTTCGTTCAATGCTTGTTTGCAAATCTGGTCAAATGATGTCAGATAACTATAGCTATGAAACGAAAGGCCATAATGATTGCATATATATCTATAAAGACCTGAGTTTGAATCAAAAGCACGTCCCCAAGCATTTGCGCACCATAATCTTTCCTCCCAGTCTATCTGCTTTTGTACCTTCATATAATTGAAGAATTGTTGAATGCGGATACGCAAAGTACTTGCCAATATGCGGTTATGGCATGTAAAGAATATTTTCACATCATCTGATGATGAGTACAGTTCTTTTAGTTTATGAAGTAGCAATTCCGTCTTACCTGTTCCTGAAAGCCCTTGAATCTTAATCACTTTCTGCTGGCGGTTATCATAAATAAATCTTGTTTGATCACCATCAAAAAGTTGAATCTTATGTCTTACTTTCTCTACCAGAGTTTCTGGTACATCAACACCAACTTTAGCTATTTCGTTAACACTACCAATGCAGAGCGAAACTAACAACTCAGACTTTCGTCTCTTCAAAGGATCAGAAAGTCTTAACTTATCCATCAAACCAGCGACATTAGCAAAATCGCCTAATTTCGCTGATGTAATTAACTCATTCTCCAATTTAGAGTATAATCCCATTTTTGAGCGATAATCATACTTTTGGTACAAATATCTTATATCGCCCTTGATGTCTTCTTCAAAATCCTCAAAATCATCCGTATCAGGCTCTTCTACTATACAAAGTTGGAAACCCGGTGCCAAAAGTAGGAAATGCTTCTCATATTCTTCGTGGTCGGAGTCTACCACAGGGTTCTTTAGCAGATATACTCTGAGACTATTCACTCTACTATACTCTTCCATACTTACCAGCCAATCTGGCTCGTCTCCTTCTATGTGTGGGAGGTTATGATAAAAATAACTTGATTTCATACTCTACAAATTAAGTAATCTGTTATTATAGACAAACATTTCGGGGTGTATAGAACATCACATCCAGTTGTTTTCTACAAACACATCGAGTGCCATATCCATTGCATAATTTCTACTGTCTATCTTCCTTTTTACTGAGTTTTTGTAATGTCAGCTTCGACTTAGTTTTAAAGTCAACCAACTCAGGATAATTCTTTTGGAAATATTCATTGGCATTTTGCTCTTTCACTTTTAGCGTATCCGACATATATGTCAACTTCTGCTTGTCAATGTCAATAAGTTCACGCCATGTCATCATGTAAATACGAATATCCTCACCATCCTCGGTCATTGTTCTGTATTTAAAAGGATCATTTGGATCCTTCCTACCTGATTTCAACATCGACTTTGCCATCTTAGTAATATCTGAGGAAATGAGGATTATCTTGTATGTTGTATTTTCCTTCGGAAATGCAGCCATCTCTTCTATTTTAAACGCATATTTCTCAACCTGATTCAGTTCCTTTTGAGATAATTTACAATATGGAGCCTTCAACTCCACGATCATTACTTCACGTCTGTTATTACCCAACTTGCGCTCATTATAGAAGAACAAGTCTGTAATGTCACCATATTTCTCTTTGTATTCTGCAATAAGATTTTCATCGTCATCTGTTGGCTCATAATCCAAATAAGTTCTATGCAAGTCATTCAAGTTATTAGATAACTTAGTATCAGACCACAAGACTGTAGATGCACCATATTCTTCACCAAACAGCCATAGTTCTTTCTCAACAATTTTGTGTAGTTGTGATCTTTCTTTTAGGCTTTTTGAAATATCACCATATGTTATTTCATACAGAAAATCTAAGAATTCAAGTTTCTTACCAACTGACGATGAGAAATTAACAATTTGGTCTATGTTGGTAATATCCAGCAATTCCCTATATTTCTCCTTGCTCTTATCGCTAAGTCCAATAATATTCTCTACCAGAAACTCTGTGTTACCGTCTTCAATCACTTTGTTCAATAAAGGGTAAATCAGTTTTCTAGCAGCACTCTGTGTTTCTTCTAATTTTTGGTCTTCTTCAAGAATATATGCAGCATGGTCAAATAGGCTCTTACTCAAACCTTGCTCTTCCTCAGGTATGCCATAATACGGATAAATGGTATCTCCTGCAAGTCTTTCTACAAAACTCACAAATTTGGGATTCCCTTCCTTAAAGAATTCATCAACCGTATCTCTTAAGGCTTTTGAAAAAATCCTTGATTCCTTATGACCTAGCGATGCAAGGCTAAAGTTTGCAAGAAGATCCTCTGTCATCAACTCAGAATCAACAAAAATATACCATGTTCCGAGTTCAGTTGTATACCAAGGTGAGGCGTAGGCATATTTTGCAACAGTGGTAAGTATACCTGCATTTTTAATTTGCAAGAAAATGCTAACTCCCTTCTTGTTCAACTTGATTTTGTAGAAATGAAAGTTAACCTTTATAATGTTTCCATCTACGTCAGTATAGTCTATAACCTTCAGTTTGGGGGATTCCAAGAAAAAATCATCCCTCTTCAGTCTTTCTCCGTTTACATAGAAAGCGATCTTTCCTTCAAATATCTCATATGGATAATTCTCAAAGATTAGTTGTTTAAAGTTTGGCAGTTCAAAATCTTCATTCAATTTGTTTTTCTTCTTACATTTGCTACCATCGTTTGAGTAAAGGTTGCTGATAGTAACGTCATATCCCTTGTTGAGTTTATTTTCAGAGATGGTTGCAATGACATCAAACTCCTGCTCATCCAGGTTTACGCTCTTGATCGTATTAGCATCAAATGTAATACTTGTCTCAGTATATTTGCTCTCCTTCTTATCGTAGGCACGCGTTTCTATAGTCATAACACGACCTATCTGAAGTGCTCCAAATCTGCCAACGCCCAAACCGCCATCTTTCTTCTCCGTTGCTATCTGCATGATAGACTCGTCAAATTCAGACAGAGGTACGCCATCACCATCATCTGATATTTTGATACTGTCTACTCTATGGTATTGCACGGAGTCTTCATCACATTCTGATGGTCTTAATTCAATATAGATATTCCTTGCATGTGCCTGCAAAGAATTATTAACTAATTCCTTAAATGCGTTAAACGTCGAAGAATAATGAGTTAACACATCCTTCAATAATCGTGCATTTGTTGTTAGCTTTTTGGTTATTTTACTCACGTTTATTGTAATTCCTTGTTTTAATATTCTGATGCAAATTTAGTAATAAAACTACAGAATGCTACTCTTTTGGCAAAACTTTTATCAATTATTTGCAGTTTTAATCACTACTTCCGCAAAAAAGTCATACCAATCCGTATCAAGAGAGTTAGACGGAATATAGATGACTCTTCAAATAAATAATATGGAAGGGTTAATTAAGGGCTTTTTTGATATTTCGAATAATGCATAAGTCACCTTTCTTCTCTTGTTCCTCAAATGTATGTTTATGACGGTAGTACTCTTCATGAACATTTACTAAAATCTGAATATAATTGGATACGGTTCTCGCATTTTTCATAATCAATGACATATACAAATCATTTTGATAGCTTATGATATAAAATCAAAAACCGATTCCTGACATTTTGTCATATGTCTAAAATTTGGCACGGTTTTTGTTATTGTATATGATGGAGAGTTGGCAGAGTGGTCGAATGCACCTGACTCCAAATCAGGCAGTCCTTTGCGGGCTCGTGGGTTCGAATCCCACACTCAGAATATTCATTCAATTATTATAGAAGCGGTGTATACCGCTTTTTTTATTCTATGTAAATTAGATTCAAATTTCAATCCTGATTATTCTTGATTAGCCGCCCTGCCAACCGGGGAAATCCGCTGACCAGAGAAAGTCCAAAAACTTTTGGCTTTTTACACACTTATTCGTACATTTGAACTATATTCGAAGGTAGGCTGCATCTCGGAAATGAAAGAAAAATGTCTTTTTTCTTTGCATTTCGCTCGATTTGCACTACCTTTGCACCCAAATTCAGAAAATACGTATTTAAGGAATGGAAAACAAGACTTTCAAGCGTACGACGGTGACGTCGGCGCTGCCCTATGCCAACGGCGGGGTGCACATCGGCCATCTGGCTGGCGTGTACGTGCCTGCTGATATCTATGTGCGCTATCTCCGTCTGAAGAAGCGCGAGGTGCTGTTTATCGGAGGTTCTGACGAGCACGGTGTGCCCATCACGGTGCGTGCCCGTAAGGAAGGTATTACGCCGCAGGACGTCGTGGATCGCTATCACAAGATGATCAAGGACTCCTTCGAGGAGTTCGGTATCTCGTTTGATATCTATAGCCGCACGACCTCAGAGACGCACCACAAGTTTGCTGCCGAGTGGTTCAAGAAGCTCTACGACGAGGGCAAACTGACGGAAGAAACCACCGAACAGCTCTACGACGAGGAGGCCAAGCAGTTCCTTGCTGACCGTTATGTCACTGGTGAGTGCCCCCACTGCCACAACGAGGGAGCCTACGGTGATCAGTGTGAGAAGTGTGGACGCGACCTCTCGCCCACGGAACTGATCAATCCGAAGTCGACCATCAGCGGCTCTACCCCTGTGCTGAAGAAGACTAAGAACTGGTATCTGCCCCTGAACGAATATCAGGACTGGCTGAAGCAGTGGATCCTCGAGGAGCACAAGGAGTGGCGTCCGAATGTATACGGGCAGTGTAAGTCTTGGCTCGACATGGACTTGCAGCCCCGTGCGATGACACGCGATCTGGACTGGGGAATCCCCGTGCCTGTGAAGGATGCTGAGGGCAAGGTGCTCTATGTGTGGTTCGATGCGCCCATCGGCTATGTGTCGAACACCGTAGAACTGTGTGCGAAGGAGCCTGAGAAGTGGGGTAATTGGGAGAAATGGTGGCAGGATGAGGATACCCGTCTGGTACACTTCATCGGCAAAGACAACATCGTGTTCCACTGCATTATCTTCCCTGTGATGATGAAGGCCCACGGCAAGTATATCATGCCAGACAACGTACCTGCCAACGAGTTCCTGAACCTCGAAAACGACAAGATTTCAACCTCCCGCAACTGGGCCGTATGGCTCCACGAGTATCTGGTGGATATGCCTGGCAAGCAGGATGTGCTGCGCTATGTACTCACTGCCAATGCCCCTGAGACCAAGGACAACAACTTCACCTGGAAGGATTTCCAAGACCGCAATAACAACGAGCTCGTGGCCGTCTATGGAAACTTCGTGAACCGTGCCCTCCAGCTCACAAAGAAATACTGGAATGGCGTGGTGCCTGCCTGTGGCGTGCTGCATGATGTTGATAAGGCTGCCTTGGCAGAGTTCAAGGACGTGAAGGAGAAGGTGGAGGCCTTGCTGGAGCAGTTCAAGTTCCGCGATGCCCAGTTCGAGGCCATGAACCTTGCCCGCATCGGCAACCGTTATATCACCGAGTGTGAGCCTTGGAAGGTGTGGAAGACCGATCCCAAGCGCTGCGAGACCATCCTCAACATCTGTCTGCAACTCACTGCCAACCTTGCCATCGCCTTCGAGCCGTTCCTGCCATTCTCAAGCAAGAAACTCCGCGAGATGCTTAACATCAATTCGTTCGAGTGGGAGCAGCTGGGCAGCACAGACCTCCTGAAGGCTGGTCATCAGCTGGGCGAGCCTGCCCTTCTCTTCGAGAAGATTGAGGACGACGTCATCCAGAAGCAGCTCGACAAGCTTGAGGCCACCAAGAAGGCTAACGAGGCTGCCGCCTATAAGGCAGCGCCCATCAAAGATACCGTCTCGTTCGAGGAATTCGAGAAGCTTGACATCCGAGTAGGCCTCGTGAAGGACTGTCAGAAGGTGAAGAAGTCGAAGAAGCTCCTGCAGTTCACCATCGACGACGGCTCAGGCACAGACCGCACCATCTGTTCAGGCATCGCTGCCTTCTATGAGAACCCCGAGGAACTCATCGGCAAGCGCATCCTCTTCGTGGCCAACTTCGCTCCCCGCAATATGATGGGCATCGAGAGCCAGGGCATGATCCTCTCTGCCGTCGATGCCGACGAGAGCCTCAGCGTCGTCACCACCACAAAAGACGTGAAGCCAGGCAGCCAGGTAGGCTGATTCCGAAGGCTTATTGATTCAGGATAGCCACCCATCCACCACCACTACTCAGGTGGATGCGGAGGCTATCTTCTTTTTTCACCGTCTGCCGGCTCTGCCGATAGTCTGTGGCATCTTTCAGAGCATTCACACCGTCGGCAAAGATCTCTGCCTGATAAGCCCCGTCTCCCAGAAAATGGAGGGGAAGGTCGATGTCGCGTTCCGTCCAGTCCGTCATCGCAGCGATATACCAGGTCGATCCCTTCCTGCGGGCAATCACCGTATATTCACCCAACTGTCCGTCTATCGCCACCGTCTCGTCGAAGGTGGTGGGGATGCGGGTGATGAAGTCCGTGCACGCCTGGTTCTGCATGTACTTCGTCGGACTGTCTGCCAGCATCTGCAACGGTGCCTCGAAGGTGACGTACATCGCCATCTGATGCACACGTGTGCCCTGGCTCATCGGATGGTTGTTATTGCCGAAGAAATGATCTTTCATCGCATTCACCATCGCACCAGGCGTATAGTCCATTGGCCCAGCCAGCATGCGGAGATAGGATGCCGTCACGTCGTAGCGGGGCTGGTCGTGCAGAGGGCCGTTGCCCTCACGGGGCTCCCACTTCGAGTTCTCCAAGCCCTTCACACCCTCGAAATTGAGGATGTTCGGATAGGCGCGTTGGATGCCGAAGGGTTTCAGACCGTGGTAGTCGAGATAGAGATGATACTTCGCAGCACTCTCCGCCACCTTATAGGCCGAGGCGATCACCTGCTGGTCGTCACGGTCGAAGAAGTCCACCTTGAAGCCCTTAATGCCCATATCGGCATAGTGCTTCATCACTTTGTCTGTGACCGTCATGTCCGACAACGGGTCATTTCCTATCAGGTTTCGCCAGCTCGACCAGAGGATGATACCCACCCCCTTCTTTTGTCCATAGGCAATCAGGCGCGGCAGGTCTATCTCGGGAATCAGATCCTCCATCAGCGACTCCTTACCGCTCCAGCCCTCGTCGATGATGATATACTCAATCTTATTCTTTGCGGCGAAGTCTATATAATATAAGTAGGTGTCTGTGTTCATGCCCGACAAGAAGTCCACGCCTGTCACGTTACAGTTGTTCCACCAGTCCCAAGCCACCTTGCCTGGCTGTATCCACGAGGTGTCGCTGAGACGGCACTCAGGTGCCAGCCGTTGGGCCATGTCGCAGTTCAGGATGTCAGCATCCCTCTCCGTGATGACCACAGCCCGCCAGGGCAGCGACTGCTTAGGATCCAGTTTCGCGATGTAATCAGCCCGTTTCGTGGGTATGAGGTTCAGACGGTCGAAGCCGCCGACCTTCTGTTCCAGCGGATAGGGTGCAAACTCCGCCACCAAAGCGTTCCCGTCGCCTTTTACGAGCATTTCAGGATAGTTCTCCACGCCGGCATCCATCACAATGGCCTTCATGCCTCCAGGCAGACAGACGGCTAACGGCGTGATGGCAAGGGAGTCCTTGAACATCGCAGACAACGGCTGCTCGTCGTAATACGACTCGAACGAATAGCAATAGCGCTGCTCATCACGGTAGTCGTTCATGTAGGGCACAAACGCCTGATAGTCGTCGGCGAAGCGGAACTCAGCCGTCTCCGACTTCACCAGCGATGGCTTCGTGGCTCCGCTAATAAGTCTGTAGGCAGCACCGTCGTCGTATGCCCGCACTTCTATCGTCCACTTTTGGTTGGTGTACATCAGCATCCGACCATACTCGTCTGTGACTGTGGCCTTCTTATAGAAGGGTGTGCTGAAACTGGACTTTACCGTATATCTCGCCACCTTGCCCACCTTTCCTAACGACAGCGTCTTCTGGCCTTGTTGCAGGCAGATGTCAATGGCCGACGGCAACAGCACAGGCATCTCGCCATAGTTCACCGCCCAGCGCACGCCCTGATCCGTATTTACCGTCACCTTCACCTTTCCGTTAGGCGAACAAACCTCATACACCCCTGCCGACATCTCCATTGTCGCCAGAGCCATTACCAATAATACCAGAATCTTCTTCATTGCTATTTGCTTTTTAGTTTATTTTCGAATATCATGTCTCTTTGATGCCACAAAGTTAGCATTTATTTCCCAAACGGCAAAGGAAAAACATAAAATATTTCCTCGTCTGAAATAAATCCTTTACCTTTGCACACCGTATGGGCGACAAGCGTCATCTTCTCAACCTCATTCAGGAGGGCGAGCATCAGCAGCAGGACTTCAAATACCGTGTGGCTGATGCCAGCAAACTGGCCAAGTCGGTGTCGGCCTTTGCCAACACCTATGGTGGTCGTCTGCTGATTGGCGTTCGCGATGACGGCCATCTCTCTGGCGTCCGTTCCGAAGAAGAAATCTTCATGATGCACCAGGCGGCCTACAAATACTGCAAACCCGAGGCCAGCATTAAGTTCGATACCTATCATATAGATGGACGTACGATTGTCGTTGCCACCGTTCCGCCATCTGTCAAGCGGCCTGTCTGTGCGCTGGATGATGAAGGAATGCAGCGAGCCTATATCCGTATTGCCGATGAGAACATCGTGGCCTCGCCTGTGCATTTGGCCCTCTGGCGCGAGACTCAGAAGCCCAAGGGATCCGTCATGACCTACGACGCCACCGTCCGCCAGTTGCTCGATGCGATGCAGGGTCGTCAGACGCTGAACCAGATTGTCCGACTCTCAAGACTGCCACGCCCAAAGGTCATCACCCTCCTGGCCCGTCTCATCCGCTTCGGCACAGCTCAATGGGAATACACTGACCAGCAATTCCTGTTCAGTTTGGTATAATCAACATTCTTCTGCGGCTTTTAGATAATTCTCACCCTCTTCTTCCAGCTGGGGATAGGCGCCAGTATTCACGCGATGGTCATCAAGCCAGATCTTATTGAGGGTAAAGACCAATGATTTCAGCGTTTCCTCCCTTTTCGACGGCTTCAGTTCACACTCCCAAATAGTGATGCAATGCCATCCCATCTCTGCCAAACGCTTCTGCTCCTCGACATCTCTCTCCTGGTTCCTCCTGATCTTCGCTACCCAGAACTCCCTGTTCGTCTTCGGAATCTTGTAACACCCTTCGTGTCCGTGCCAAAAACAGCCATTCACAAAGATGCACGTCCTGTATTTCCTCAGTACCAAGTCCGGATGTCCAGGCAATTTCGGAGAGTTAAGCCTGTATCTGAATCCCCTCATCCACAGTCCACGCCTCACAATCATCTCTGGCTTCGTGTCCTTCGAGCGGATCGCAGCCATGTTCTTATGACGTTGTTCTGCAGAGAGCTTATCCATTCTCATATTCCGTTTAATGCCACGAAAGTAACAATTTTTTTATTTCTTATCGAATATCATGTCCCCAGAGTAGGAGATACGCTCGCGCTGACGCGCCTGTACATCTATCTGTGAACTGCCATTGTCAAACACGTCAATCGTATAAAGATATGTATCCTCGTCGTTCTTCACACTGATTTCTATGTGTCGCTGACCATTCTTCTTCTGGGACTCCTGATAACTGTCAATACGCTCCGAGAAGTTCAGGCCCTTGCCTCCACCGTATGGTATCTGATATGCCCGTCCGATATACGGAAGATAGGAAAACAGGGAGTCGTTCCGTACCTCAACGGAATAGTCTGGCGACACACTCTTCGCACTGCCTTTCATCGGATACATGTGCTCTATACCTATTATATAATGTCTCTCCGTCAGCGCAGTCCTTACCTTCGCAGCTCGTTCCGCTGCCCTTGCAGCCCTTTCCTCTGCCGTCGCACATCCGCTCAGTATCACCATTGCCAAGAGTGCAAACACGATTGAAACAAAATATTTTCCCATAATTTTAACTTTATAATGCCACAAAGATAGCAATTATTTTCCAAACGGCAAGGTTTTATTGAAGAATATTGGTGGTTCGCTGAATAAATTTGTGGTTGAAGGACAATGATTGTACCTTTGCACCATCAAAACGCAGTTAGTTTTTTCATCATAGATTAGGTTATTGTTAGTTAATTGGTTAGTAAGAAGTATCGGGGTCGCAGGGATGCGGCCCCGATGCTTATTCCATTTCGTTTTTAATGGTTTCAACTACGATTCTGTCAGCAGGTAGCCAGTCAACACTATCAAGCTGGTCCTTGGTAAGCCATTTTGCAGCCTCATGCTCCTTTAACTTCAAGCTCCCACTCTCAATATGGCACCAGAAGCAATGCATCGTCAGATGGAAAGCAGGATAGTCCCACTCCACAGTCTGTACTAGCCTTTCCACAAAGATCATTGTTTCCAACTCCTCCCAAATCTCACGCTTCAAGGCTTCCTCTGGTGACTCCCCAGGTTCCATTTTACCCCCAGGGAACTCCCAGCCGTCCTTCATCTCCCCATATCCTCTTTGTGTGGCGAAGATACGACCCTCGTCATCATGTATGATTGCTGCAACGACCTCGATTTGTTTCACTTCCTTTATTATTTGCCACAAAAGTAACAATTATTTTCCAAACGGCAAGGTTTTATTGAAGAATATTGGTGGTTTTCGGAATATATCATCAAACTCACAAACTTTTTGCGGAATTATTTGGTTGTATGGAAATAATTCCTTACTTTTGCAGCACCAAAGTTAAACTTAATGCACAATAGTATGAGCAACATGGAATCAAACAAAGGCGAAATCGTCATGTATCAGCCCGATGAAACCATTCGGTTGGAGGTCAGAATGGAAGGTGAAACTGTTTGGCTCAACCAAGCACAAATGGCAGAGTTGTTTGGAACAGGTCGCCAAGCAATCACCAAACATCTTCAGAACATTTATGAATGTGAGGAATTAGAGAAGAAAGCAACAAGTTCCATTTTGGAACTAGTTCGGAAGGAGGGTAAAAGGAATGTAAAGCGCAAAATTGAGTTTTACAATCTCGATGCTATCATCTCTGTTGGATTTAGGGTAAATACAAAAAGAGGTATTGAATTCCGCCAGTGGGCCAACAAAGTCTTGAAGGAATACTTGTTACGTGGCTATGTGGTCAATACGCGCATCGCTGTTTTGGAACAGCATGCGATTCAACAAGACATAGAGATAAAGGAACTAAAAAACAAAATTGAATTCTTTGTCCGTTCGTCATTACCCCCAATAGAGGGAGTTTTCTACGACGGGCAGATCTTCGATGCCTACGTGCATATCGTCAGTCTCATCAAACAGGCAAAACAATCCATCGTGCTGGTAGACAACTACATCGACGAGACTACGCTGACCATGCTTAGCAAACGATCATCCAATGTCACTGCCACCATCTACACCTGTCAGCAGTCGCAAAATTTGCGACAACTGCAACTTGACATCCAACGTCATAACCAGCAATATCCCCCTATCGCTGTCAATTACTGCCGGCGAAATCACGACCGCTTTCTCATTATCGATGATGTGGTCTACGTCTTCGGAGCCAGCCTGAAGGATGCTGGCAAGAAACTCTTCGCCTACATCCGTATGCAAGAGACCTCAGCCACGGATTTGCTCAGCAATATCAGATGACACTCTGTTCTTCGTCGTGAGACGACTGTTTTCCATAATATTAGATTTAAGGTTATAAAGTTTCAGGGTCACGGCGGTGGCCCTTTTTCTTTTGAAAAGCTCACAACATGGACGGTCCCTAATGTGTGCTAATACACAAATGAAAAGATGGCTTAATGATGCAACTAGCGTATTTTGTGCCAAAGTTTTTATCCCTTGAATACTGTGTTTCGATGATACTCAAGATATTTTGCCCGAGAGTCATTCATTGGAAGGAATTGGAAGAGTTGGTTTTCTTTGATGCCGATGCGGTCTTTGACTTGACGAGAAAGCCAATTGGAGATGCTGACATGTTTGTCATCAGTAAAAGTAATGTAGCCACGATCAAACAACTTATCATAAAGCGGAGAGAGAATGAAACCGTTGTTAGGATCGATACGTTCTTTAGAATCCGAAACTGCCCAAGGCTTGATGTGGCTGGCTATCAAAAGAGATTCTTCGTTTATCATCGTGATGGGACAAAACGGACATTCCTCTAATAGTTTGCGACGATATTCGTCCTGCCCTTCACGCCCATAACGAACGGTAGGTGTTTTCGTTATGACCTCATCTTCACGTACACCAAAGAATGCTTCTTCTTCAGTCTGCCGTATAGCAGCACCATAGTTTTCAATAAATGCTTTGCGCTTCTCAATTTCCTCGAAATCGGCAAAGAGTTTGAGATAGAACATCGGGTGGCCATTGTACTCGAGACGCATAGCAGAAATATAGGTGACAAGTGGCAAGGATATTTCTCTTATTAGCTTATAGACCTTGTCCGACGAATTTACATAGCCACGAGTACCTGCAATTTGAGATTGCTCGCGGATGGTAAAGTCAACGATACCTTTTGGCAGTTCATTAATTTTCCCCATTCGTTCTGACCACAACAAATGCATTTCGTCTTTGCCTCTGTATTCTTGTGATGGTGTGAAGTATTCGGCTTTAATTGCATTCATATAAGCTTGCAAATCCTGTCGAAGTACAAAACAAGTAGCTGTGAATCCGATTTCGCCGAAAAACTGTTCCATCTTATCACGTGAGCCGAAATAAAGCTTTGCCTCTCCATTACCATCACCTAATTTATTCTTAGGCATTACCCAACTGTCTGCCACAGTAATGGGTGTTTCGAATGTGTCTACAAATGTGAAATTCTCGCCTTCAATTGTCATTGTTTTACTCCATATTTCGTGATGTCCACCTGTTTTAAAAGAGCTATCAGCACATCAACAACGATACTGTTGCCGGCTTGTTGATACATAGAGGTGTCAGAAACGACGATCTTGAACGTATCCTTAAATCCCATCAGTCGCAAACATTCTCGTGGTGTAAGTTTGCGTATGCGTCCTTTATGCGTTACATAGTTGTCTACTCCTGCACGATGCATTTTGTGCATCGATTGGAGTAGTGGGCGTGCTACATCTAAATCTGTTTGTGTTGAGGTCTTGAAATTCTTTGTGCCGCCAGCCAGTACATATTTAGCTACTTTGTCAGAAAGATAGTACTTTTCTTCCACATCTCGCACGTCGAATATGAACTCATCGAATGCTTCATCTGTTGGAGTCAATTCCGAATCAGGATGGTAAACGAAATCTCCATGCCAATTAAACTGCTGGTTGCGTTTTTGACATAATTGAATATCACCATTTATCTGGGTATAGAATTTGTCATGATTCTTACTACTGGTTACGAACTTGATCCCCTTTTCCTTCAGGAAATATTTCGTGTCTATATAATCTTCCAAGAAGTCATACATCTTGTATTCCAGTTCAATTGGTTTGGGAAATTCAAACTTCGTCTTCTTCTTGAAGCCGAAACAATAGACACGTTCTCGATGCTGTGGGATTCCATAGTCACAGCTATTCAATACACGAAATTTTACGTCATAGCCCAATTCTTCAAAGATGTCATGCATTACATGCCATGTCCTTCCCTTATCATGATTCAGCAGACCTCGGACGTTTTCAAACAAAAAGAGCTTCGGTTCTGTCTCTTTCACCACTCTAGCAAACTCATAGAACAATGTACCACGTGCATCTTCAAAGCCAAGTCGATGGCCGACCATCGAGAATGCCTGACAAGGTGCACCTCCGATGACAAAATCCACTTTGCCTTTATAGCGTCTTGCATCAAAGTCTCGGATATCTGTGAACCAATCTTCCTCCCGTATATTGTAGTTAGCAAAGTAACTTTCTTTGCATTTTGGTTCGATATCGCCTGCGAACATAATATGGTGCTTTAGGTTTAGACGCTGAAATGCATGTTCTATGGCGCCAATGCCACTAAAAACAGTCCCAATCCTGACCGTATTTTCTGGGTGTGAGAACTCCAGTTCCTTCCACGATGCTCCTTCTGTGAGTGGTGTTTGTGGAATTTGCTTCTTGTATTCCAGAGCCAATGCACGTTCATGTACGATGCGTTTTACCTCATCTATCTTTTCTGAACTCTCGTTAATGTCTTTATCAACGGTTGCCATATGTTCACTTCTTTGGCACAAAAAGCCCCTGTGTTTTCGAAGAAACGCAGGGGTGTCATGCTTGTGACATAAGCGACTGGAAACGCTGCAGAAAAAGCATAACGAATCCCCCACGCTGTTCGTGCGAGGTCATTGTCGTTTCTGCTTCTGCGTCTTTATTTTTCCAGTTTATGTCACCAGAAGTGAAATGAATCTCGTATTAAAAGTTGTCAGTTACTCTTTATTGCCTTGTCTTTATTCTTTATGTTCTGACAAGCACCTAAAGTCAGATTGTTTATTACTCCATAAACTACTACATACAAAAAACGTGGTGCTTAACATCTGCCTGTTCGTCTTCGAGGCCTTCCACAGCCATGCTGAAAAACAGACAGAGTAAACACCAACGCTGGAGTATATAGTACACCGTAAAGTGTGCATTGAGGACACACGATCCTCGCAGCACACTACGGAGCCTGATATACACACCCCGTGGCAGTCACCCTGCATTTGTTTTTGTTCAGCATTCGATAGTGGAAGTTTCGAAGACCAAAAACAAAGCGTCAGTAACGCCTTTCAATATGTAGTGCCCTGCCCAGCGGCTCATCCCTACGATTAGGGCCTCAAAACCATAATGGGCTGATAGCATTTGCAAAAGTACGAAATATTTTGGAAACAAAGGAAGTTTTTGGAGAAAAAGATTAAATAAATCGATTTTGATGGTCTTTTAGTGGTATTGTGGTGTGTTGTAGTTGATGTGTATTCATACGAAAAGTAAATCCATTAGTATGAAAAACTTAAATCTTAATGACATTCGACATAAGTATTCAGTTAAGCGGCTATAAACCAATAAGATACATGTTTTTAAAAATGTGGCTTAATGACATAGAAACGACATACTAATGACATGATAACGACATACTTCTTTCTTGCACTTTGGACAGTCTAAACCCATCCGTGCCTTAGGCCTTTCTTGTAGTAACCTGGCACCTTTCTCTTAAATTCTCTAGAGAATTTGAGACTTTAGTGCCTTTAAACTCGGACTTTACCCAGTCTAAACTTCTGAATTCTCTCGAGAATTTAAAACGATCCATTGTCCTTCCTTTTCCTTTATCGCCTTCGATCATCTACTTTAGTGCCTTCAAACTCCATCGCACATGCCGCCTTTATGTTTCAGTTGTGCCCCAAATATGTCGTTTTTATGTCATTAGTATGTCGTTTCTATGTCATTAATGTCAATCTTTGAAGAAATGTTATCTCCTTATATACAATCATTTATGGCTCTAACTATGTCAAATGTCATTAAATATGGATTTTGCCGTATCAAAGTTAAGTTGGATAAATTTCTCATGCTTGAGAAAGCAAATAAATTAGCTTTCTCTTCGCTAACTCAAAATTTTGCACTAACTTTGCAGCGAGAACATGGAATCACTAAAGGAGAAAACGGCGAAAGGGCTCTTCTGGGGCGGGATGAACAATGGCGTGCAGCAGTTGTTGGGACTGGCCTTTGGCATCATCTTGGGACGATTGCTGGATCCGTCGGACTATGGTATGACGGCGATGCTGGCGGTGTTCTCTGTGATTGCCAACGAGCTGCAGTCGAGTGGTTTCAAGACGGGCCTCATCAATCTGCGGGAACCGAAGCACGAGGATTATAATGCCGTGTTCTGGTTTAACATCGTGGCTGGCGTAGTGCTCTATGTGGCGCTGTGGTTCGCAGCCCCGTTGATAGCGGACTATTATCACGAGCAGAAACTGATTCCGCTGAGCCGTTATGTGTTCCTGGGGTTTGTGTTCTCCAGCTTCGGCATGGCGCAGTCGGCGTATCTCACGAAGCAGATGCAGATCAAGCAGATTGCGAAGTGCGGAATGACGGCGACGCTCTCGTCGAGCCTCGTGAGTGTGGCGATGGCGGCGATGGGATTTGGCTACTGGGCGCTGGCGACGCAGTATCTGATGTATATCGCGGTGAATACGGTGTTGCTGTGGTATTTCAGCCCGTGGAGGCCGAGTCTTTCGAGGAACGAGGAAGGAGGAACGAGGAAGGAGAATTGTTCTGAGGCGGATCAGACCACCCCTAACAGAAGATTGCTCCATGAAGACGCAATCGCCTACTCAGGAGGGGAAAACACCCTCCAAGGTAATCTCCTTCCTCCTTCCTCCTTCCTCCTTCCTCGAATATTTTCCCCTCTTAAGAAAATCTTCTCATTCAGTTTCAGGATCATGCTGTCGGCGATATTCACGCAGCTGAATAATAATGTGATGAACCTGCTGCTGGGACACTATTACGGCAAGACGAACACGGGCCACTATAATCAGGGCTACCAGTGGAGTTCGAAGTGTTTCCTGCTCGTGGGGAATATGCTGCGGCAGGTGGACCAGACGGTGCTTGTAGGACTGCGTGACGAACGTGAACGGCAGTTGGCGGTGCTGCGGAAGATGATGCGGTTTACGGCCTTTATTTCGTTCCCGATGCTGTTCTGTCTGGCGATGGTGTCGCACGAGTTCATTGTGCTGGCGATAGGCGAGAAGTGGGCGTTTGCAGCGTCGCTGTTGCCGTTGCTGTGCCTGAGTGGGGCGTTTATGCCGTTGTCCACGTTGCTGACGGACTCGGTAATTAGTCAGCATCGCAGCGACATCTACCTGTGGAGTACGGTGGCGCTGGGTGTGCTGCAGATTGCGATGATGGTCGGCCTCTGGCATCAGGGTATTGTCGTGATGGTATGGGCCTACACCTTATTAAATATAATATGGGTGTTTGTGTGGCATTTCTTCGTCAGGAGGCTGATGGGGTATGGGCTGCTGTCGTTCCTGAAGGATATCGTGCCTTTCGCCTTGGCTGCAGCAGGCGTGATGCTTGTCGCTTGGTGGATGGGTGAGTTTATAGTTTATAGTTTATGGTTTATAGATGATTACCTTAAGCTCTGGATATTGCTCTTCAGTAGGTTTGTGATCGCGATGTTATTGTATTATGGCATTATGCGCATAGCAGGGGCCGTCATTCTAAAGGAATGTCTGAAGTTCTTTAGAAGTAATCATCTATAAACTATAAACTATAAACTATAAACAAAATCACTCCCTTCCAAAAAGGTATTTCTTCAAAAAAGGACTGAC
Organism: uncultured Prevotellaceae bacterium; assembly: GCA_900316445.1. Classification (GTDB taxonomy): domain Bacteria; phylum Bacteroidota; class Bacteroidia; order Bacteroidales; family Bacteroidaceae; genus Prevotella. The sequence goes on from ONCZ01000013.1 coordinate 44,176, forward strand.
GCGGAGCAGCTGGGAGGTGATGACGCAGAAGGCGACCACCACCAGTGCGACGGCAAGGGCTGCTGTGGTGTCGAGGATGAAGTTATGACGGTTTACTCGGAAGAACTCACCCACCATCGGCAACTTCGGCAGGAAGAAATAGTGAAGCAGATAGATGTCGAGTGTGCGACGGCCGATGAACTGCAGGCTACGTCCCAAGACGGTCTTATCAGAGAAGAAATCGCTGTAATGCCTGAAGAACATGAATACTATCGTCAGCAGCAGGAACATCGCGAGGGTGTGGGGCAGTGAGGCCCACTCCAGTCGGAAGTAGTGCCACTTGATCACTTCGATCGTGGTGATGAGTGCCAGAAGAACCACTACGGGGAAGAACCAGCGCGAGTCCATCAGCCGCTGCGCACGCTCCCAGTAGCGATGCACGATGGCACCGTAGAGGAAGAAGGGGAAGTAGCGTATCATCTCCACGAGGCTGGAATAGTTCATAAACGCGTTTGGCTGTCCTTTGTGACCCAAGGCCCAGGAGAACTGACGGGGCAGGTAGCAGGTCTCGAAGAGGCAGAGGGAGACGAGGAAGAGAAGAAGGATCAGAATCGGGGGTGCGGGGGTACGGGGGACAGCCTCATTTGAGGCTGAGGGTACGAGAATACCTTTTGCATTAGTGTCTGCGCTTGATCTATTCTCGCGCTCCCGCGCCCCCGCGCCCCCGTACCTCCGAAAAATTTTGCTTTCGACGTAGGAGAAGAGGTAGAACGTGAGGAGCATATAGAGCAGCACGAGGGTGAACCAGTAGCCGGCTTTCATCGAGGAGGCGAGGGCCTCGTTGAGGCTGTCGATAAAGGGCGTGGTGGGGATCATCGCCAGGAAGAGCAGGAAGAACACGGCTGTGGGGATGATCTGCACGCGCAGCTTCTTCATGGTGAGTTCTCCCAGCGTACGGGCATTCCAGATGCGACTCGCCTTATAGGCCAGGAAGCCGCTGATGAAGAAGAACAGGGGCATTCGGAAGAGCAGGAAGAACTGCAGGGCTGTCGACCAGCGTATCTGCATACCGAAGGACTTCAGGGCCACGTGGTTCGTCACCACGAGCAGCATCGTGAAGCCACGGAGGGCATCGAGCCAGCCAAGTCGCGGTTTTTTAATCGAAGAATTCAAGCTTTCCGACATGTATTGCGAGTTTATTGAGATCAGGCAGTTTCATATAGTCACCGTAGAGGTGACGCAGATGGGCATCGGCATTGTGAGGCACAGGCAACTGATGGCCTTCGAAGACGTGTGTAGTCAGGGGGAAGATCTCCTTGGCATAACGGCGGTTGTGGAAGGGGATGCCCATACCGGAGGTGATGACCTTAAAAGGTGAAATGGTGAAAAGGTGAAAAGGTGAGAGCAGGGTGCGGAGGAAGGGGAAGAGCACCTTGTTATTAAAATCGAAGATGCGACGCACGGACTTGATGGACTTAGTGTCATCGGTGCTTGTGCGCCAGATCTTATACATGTGGCCCACGGACTTCTCTGTCAGTTTGTGGAGCCAGATAGGGTGCTGCTCCATAGGGAAGATGTCGATATAGATGCCCTGCTCCTGCCACATACGGTCGTAATTGTTATGCTCGAGCATCCTTGAACGACGGTCGCGCACCTTGGCATAGTAGAAGAAATAGTAGGGATCGGTCTCGTCGTTCTGCAGCGCGAGCCACTCAGGCAGTTCCGAGGGCAATACCTCCATCAGCCGCAGATAGTCTGAGCGCATCATCTCGATGTCGAGGTCGTCGTCCCAGGGGATGAAGCCGTCGTGGCGCATGGCACCTATCAGCGTGCCGCTGCTGAGCCAGTATTTGATGTCGTGCTTCTTGCAGATCTTGTCCACCTCGAGCAGTATCTCCAGCATCCGCATCTGCTGACGCCGCAGCATCGAGCCCTCGGGATTGAATCGTGCGCGCAGTTCCTCGTTGTTCATTTCTTTGATATTTTTAGTCCCCAGGCGAGAACCTGATCGATCGTGGGGGTGTTGACTTGATGCTTCCGAGCCAAGTTCTGGATGATCCGCAGGCCATAGGGGAAGTCTTCCGTGAAGTATCGGCTGCTGAAATCAGGCACGAAGCCTCCCTCCACCTGTTTCATAGGCGAGAGGATGCCCTTGAATGCCTCGATAGACTGCAACTTACGTGTGAGCGAAGCCGCATCCGTACTCTCATAATAGTCGAGGATGGTGGGGATGCTGCCCTCACGCACTGGCAACACGCTGAGCAAGGCGAAGAACTCACGGTCCATCGCGATCAGCAGCTGAGATGCCTCTTCCGTCCACTCCTCATAGAAGAGGGGCTGCGTGGGATAGACGATACCCTCGTGCCAGTCTTTCCACATCGTGTAAAGCCTGGAGGGGTGCAGGATGGGGTTGCTGTTGGTGAGACTCACCTCGTAATAGTTCTGCATCAGGACGGTGGGCGTATGCAGGAGTTGTTCGATGAGTGAGCGCAGCGCCTCTTTCTCCTTCGTCTGTTCGATGGCGACGTGTAGCGTGGGTTTGTAGCCCATGAGCGTTGCAGCTCGTCCGTATTCTGTGGTACGGGCGATGAAGGGCACACGCTGGAATCCGAACAACGGTGTTGTCGCAGGCAGCATTTCCATCGCCTCAAAGAAGAAGCCTGTGCTGGAGACCACACTGCCCACAGCGGTTTTGGGCTGGAGGAAGGGACGAATCTGCTGTAGTTCCTCACGGATGGAGAAACCAGGCAGGCAGAGCATCACGATGTCTGCCTGAGGGATCACTTCCGTAGGATTGGCTGTAATCTGATGGATGGTACCTCGCAGCAGCGTTCCCTCTGGCGAGGTGATCTCCAGCTGGTGCTGCCAACGCTCAGGATGGCGTGTCAGCAGCGACACCTCGCACTCCTTATGGGCAGCGAGAAACCCCGTTACCACATGGCCCAGATTGCCACCACCACAGATACAGACTTTTTTCACTTTGAACTTTGAGCTTTATGATTACTTTGAGAACAGTTTCAAGGCTTCCACCAAACGGGTATTGTCCTCGTGGTTGCGGACGGCGATGCGCATATATTGCTTGTTGGAATCGAGGCCAGGCTTCAGGCTACAGTCACGCATCAGGATGTTGTGGTGGCGCAGCATATAGATCACGATCTCCTTGGCTGTATAGGGTGGCAGCACCTCACAGAGGAAATAGTTGGCTTGTGAGGGCATCACACGGAGGAAGGGTACGGTGCGCAGCTGGCACTCGAAGCTGTCGCGCTCAGCGACGAACTTCTCGCAGGCCTTCTGGTAGTCCTTCTCGTGCTTGTTGTAGATCTGCATGAAGAACTCGGCAAACGAGTTGAGGTTCCAGATAGACACCTCTTTCTTCATCTGTGCGATGAGGGCTTTATCAGCCGAGGCGAGGATGCCCAGGCGCAGGCCTGGCACTCCAAAGCTCTTCGAGATGCTCTTCATGACGGCCATGTGGGGATAGGTCTCGAGGATCTCGTCAGAGAGCAGGGAGTTCGTGGCGTAGTCAATGCTGAAGTCCACAAAACTCTCATCGACCACCAGACGGATGCCCTTGTCCTCACACCATTGGGCGAGACGCAGAACATCGGCTTTGGGGATGAAATTGCCGGAGGGGTTATCGGGATTGATGACCATCAGCGTCTGGATGTCCTTGTCGCCGAAGAAGGCCATGAGGTCATCGGCGGTATAGCGGTAGTCCTCGTTCTGGGGTACGAACGTCACCTGACTGTCTTTATCGTAACGGTTAGGATATTCCTCGAAGGTCGGACGGATGAAGCCGATTTTCAGAGGTGAGTGGTGAGAGGTAAGAGGTGAGAGATTACTCAAAGACTCCATCAAGACCTTGATGAGTTCCGCAGCGCCGTTGCCAGGCACGATATAGGGCTCACTCACACCAAAGCACTTGCTGGCGATGAGCGTGTTCACCTTCATGCCTGAGGGGTATTCCGTCAGCAGGGTGTCGAAGTTGCTGCGCAGTTCGTCCTTCATGCGCTTCGAGGGGAAATAGGGATTCACCAGATAGCAGAAATCGAGCATCTGCGGAAAGCGCCAGAAGCCGCCGTAGCGTCCGTAGTATTTGCGCAGCACGTCCTGATCGTCGGCAAAGATGGCCTCTGCGATGTCGAGATCCTGCTTGTCATCAATCTCATACCATCTCTCGTTGCCGATGGGCAGCGCCTTCATGTTGTGGCTGTTGAGCATGGAGATGATACGCAGCACGTTCTCGTAGTATTCATTGTTGCCCACCGCCTTCGTATAGGCATCGAGGAAGGGCACGTACTGATGCTGCAGGAACTCACGGCTGAGCTTGTAGATGTTGACGGTCTTGTAATAGCTGTTCACATCGGCATAGTCGAAGGCTTCTTTCGAGACGAAGTTCACGATGTTCTGGTCTTCATCCAGCCGCACCATCGTACCGTCCATCCACGACTCGTACTTCGCCACCAGCGCGAGGTTGGGGTAGGGGTTGTCGAGGAGCATGGGAAACAGACGGTCGCTGAAGATGAGGTCGCTCTCGATGAGCAGCGTGTCGTCTTCCTGCAGTTTGTCCTTCACAATCGAGAGCGAGTAGATGTTGTTCGTCTTGTCGTAGATAGGGTTGTCTGCAAACTCGATCTTGAGTTTCCCGTCATGGCGATGACCTATGTAGTCCATCAGCTTTTGCCCTTGATAGCCTACGACAATGATGACACGGTTGAGGTTGAGCTGTGACAATTGCCCCAGCAGACGGTCGATGAGTCGCACACCGTTTACAGGCACCATACACTTGGTGTTCTCTTTCGTCAGTTCTCCGAGTCGGCGGCCCATTCCTGCCGCCAAAATGATTGCTTGCATAGCGTATTAAGCTTTATTTTGGTGCAAAGTTACGAAAAAAGCCACAGATTACACAGATTCTCACAATTTTTTTGTATCTTTGCACTCTAAAAGTGTAATTGGTAGTACAAATTTTAATCAGTGAGAATCTGTGAAATCTGTGGCTAAGACTGACATCGCCGTACTGCTGCTGTTCTTCAACCGCAGCGACACGTTCCAGCAGGTGTTCGAGGCCGTGCGCCAGGCACGACCCTCGAAGCTGTTCCTCTATCAGGACGGTCCTCGTGGGGAGCGCGATAGGGAGGGCATCGAGGCCTGTCGTGAGATTGCCAGCGACGAGCACATAGACTGGGAGTGCGAGGTACACCGCATGTATCAGGAGAAGAACTACGGCTGCGACCCCTCGGAGTATATTTCCCAGAAGTGGGCGTTCTCCATCGTCGACAAGTGTATGGTGCTTGAGGACGACGATGTGCCCTCACAGTCGTTCTTCCCTTTCTGCAAGGAGATGCTCGACCGTTATGAGCACGACGAGCGCATCACGATGATCTCGGGCTTCAACATCGACGAGGTGACGGCCGACTGTCCCTACGACTATTTCTTCACCTCCACCTTCGCCATCTGGGGCTGGGCATCGTGGCGCAGAGTCATCGACCAGTGGGACGGCAAGTACTCCTTCCTCGACGATGCCTACAACATGCGGCAGCTGGAGGCGCTGGCCCGTCAGCGTGACTATCGCAAGGATATGATCCCCATGTTCCGCAACCATCGTCAGACGGGCAAGGAATACTATGAGAGCATCTTCTGGGCGTCGATGCTCTTCAACTCCGGCCTCGCCATCATGCCTGCGAAGAACCAGGTGAACAATCTCGGACTGATGGCAGACTCCACCCATTTCACGGCCTCTGCGAAGACCACACCCCATCGCCTGCGCCGTATCTTCACGATGCAGCGCCACGAGCTGTCATTCCCCTTGAAGCATCCACGCTACATCATAGAGAATGTGGAATATAAGGAACGGCTCTATCGCACCAACGGCTGGAACCACCCTTGGATCAAGATCGGCAACTCTCTGGAAGAACTCTGGCTGAATCTGCGTTATGGACAATTCCAGAATATCAGACGGTCAATAGCCCGTCGCCTTCGTAAGTGGACTGGCACTTACCACCACGCTTAGAGTATCGATTTGATCGGCGTAAGCAGGAAATAGGTTAACAAAATACCATTATAGGTAAAGAGATACGCTGTCAGGGCGGTGATGGCGAGACGGATGGCGAGGGCTCCTTTTCTCCTTACTCCATCTCTCCTTTTCTCCTTTAATAAATACGCCGTCGCGATGGGCAGGATAAACAGGAAATGCGGTGCCATAATAAACACTTCGTTGATGCCGAAGCCCAGCACCAGATGAATTCCCATATCTATCGCCAGGCACGAAAGACAGAGCTGCAGGAAACGGCTCCGTCGCCCATACCACACACCCACCAGTGCCAGCAGCACCACCAGCGCCTCAATCACATAACTGAATACAGACAGATACGGCACGAACAGCGGACGCCCCACGAGTGTATCCTCGAGAAAGTGCCGGCGATGGAACTGTATGGTCTCGCCCAGCAGATTCTCATAGATCGTGTGCCAGCGCGAGGTCGAGATGTCCGTCCATTTCAGATAGCCGTGATCCTCCATAGGCTTGCCCGTCTTCGCTGCCTGACGCTTCAAGACGGCCTCACGACGGGCTTTCTTAGCCTCATATTGTGCCCTCTCTTCTGGTGACATCTTCGCCACACGCTCTTTCATCCTTTCACTTTTCATCCTTTCCACCTTTTCCCGTGCCTGTTGACGAGGCTCCACAAACGTATGATGCTGCCATACAGCAATACCCCACAACAATGCAGAGGGCAGGATGAATGCCAGCAGCAGATACTTGATGAGAGGTGAGAGGTGAGAGGTGAGAGGTGAGAAGCGTGGTTTGAGATTGACGAATAATGCAGAGAGAAACACCTTGGCGCCGTTGGTGAGGGTGACGCCTGTGGTGATGATGAAGAGCACAGCCGACTGCCACCAGCGTAACTCCCTGCCCTTCTTGATACAGATGCCTGAGATATAAAGCGTCATCAACAGCAGGAACATCGATACCGTGAAGTGGTCTGGCACAATCACCGACAGCAACAGATACGCCATCGAGAAGGCGAACATCGTCAGCAGCGTGGCATCGTCGCGTCGCAGTCCCACAACCTCACGATGGATGCGATACAAAAACACATAGGAATACAATGAACTGGCAATCACCACCAGCGCCACTATATACTGCACGCAGTTCACACCTGTCACCCAGGTGAGTCCCTGGTTCAACAGCCACAGCGGCCAGATGAAGAACGCCAGCAGCGGATGACGGTGTGCCTCATAGACCACATCCCAGTCTGTCACCGTCAGATAGGTGTAAGGGTCGTAGCCAGACAGGTGCAGCTCACGTTCGAACACCTTCCAATAGGGTCCGAAGCCAGGCTGCAGGAACAGTTCGTGGAGCCGGAAGATGAACAGGGCGTTCAGGACCACGATGACCGTCAGGGCCACCGCTGCCTGTACCCGTTCCTCTGGTTTCAGCCGGAACAGGCCGAACACGTCCGTGATCATCTTCCTGACTCCCGTATCCATAAGTGGTTCTACATTCTGAAGAATCCGAAGAAGTACATCACAGCCGCCTGGCGCTTGCTCGACATATCCTCCACACGCCCGATGATTGAGCCGTTCTTGCGGATGTTGCCGTTGTCCTCCACGCGTCCGATAATCGAGCCATTCAGGCGTACATCACCGTTGTTTTCAATCCTTCCGATGATAGATCCACGCTTACGGATGTCACCGTTGTTCTCGATACGGCCCTCGATGGAGCCATTCACACGGATGTCGCCGTTAGACTCGAAGCGGCCTTTGATAGAGCCATTGAGGCGCACGTCACCGTTGGCTTCGATCTGTCCCACGATGGAACCTCCCAGGCGCAGTTTCTGTACGTTACCAGCGTCTGCATTGACGCAAACACCCAACAGCAGCACGAGGGCCACTGCCAGTCTCATCACTAAATTCTTGTTCTGTTTCATTGTTTAATGGTTTAAAATGGGTTATATGTCATTTACAGTTGAATGCGAGCACTTGGCGGTTTTCGAGCCAGCCTACCAGACGGTCGCCGATATGTACGGGCCCTACGCCGGCTGGGGTGCCGGTATAGAGCAGGTCGCCCGTCTTCAGCGTGAAGAACTGCGAGATATAGGCGATGATCTCGTCTACGGTGTAGAGCATGTCCGACGTACAGCCCTCCTGCACGGTCTTCCCCTCGCGCCCTTGCCGTCGGTCTTCCTCCGTCTGGATGTCGAGGTGGAAGTGCAGCCGCTGTAGCCCAGACTGTTCGCAGGGCGCCTCAGGATCCGTCAACAGTTTCTCCTTGGGCACCCACTCGCCGATGGCGGCAGAGCCGTCGAAGCCCTTGCAGATGGTCCAGGGCTGACCTGCCTCAGAAGCTTTCTTCTGCAGGTCACGGGCTGTGAAGTCGATGCCTATCGTCAGGGCGTCGTAGTAACGGTGGGCAAAGCGCTGGGGGATGTTCTTACCCAGCCGACAGATGCGTACCACCACCTCCGTCTCGTAGTCGATGCGTCCGAGGTGGTCAGGGATGAAGAAGGGCTTCCCCTGGTTCAGTATCGCCGAGTCCGCCTTCGTAAAGATCACGGGTTCGTCAGGGCGCTTCAGCGTCCCGTGCAGCTCCTGGTTATGCGCTGCGTAATTCATTCCTATCGCAAATATCTTCATAATCTTTTTATTTTTTCACACAGATCTCACAGATCTCACAGATTTTTTCCTTGGGTCACTAATCTCACTGTTTAAACTGATCTTCACAGATTTTTGCAGCATAAATGCTGCGTCTACGCAGAAATATCTGTGTGAGAATAATCTGCGCTTGTTTGGACGCCTGCGTCCTAAATCTGTGAAGATCAGTCTTATCATGATTATCAGTGTTATTATTATCTGTGTGATCTGTGAGATCTGTGTGACCTTTATCCCTTATACTCAGTAGGTGTGACGCCGAATTGTTTCTTGAAGACCACGGAGAAATGGCTCTGGGTACTGAAACCGCAGAGATCGGCAATCTCCGAGACGGTGTACTTGCCACCCTTCAGGAGTTCAGCCGCACGGTTCAGCTTATAGGTGCGGAAGAAGCTGGAGGGAGTCTCACCCGTTAGACCCTTGATCTTATAATAGAGTTTCGTGCGTGAGATGAGCAACAGCTTCGTGATGCGCGACACGTCGAGTTCAGAGTTCGAGAGCTCTTCCTCCATCAGCTTGTAGAGCTCCTCCATGAAGTGCTTGTCCTGTTCGGAGAGGGCATCCTCCACACTCTCGTCCTCCGTCGTCGTGGCTTTCGTCAGAAGCTTGCGCACGCGGTCACGGTTCTTCAGCTGCGACTGGATGAGGGCAGAGAGCACGGCAGGCTCGAAGGGCTTGGTGACGTAGGCATCGGCACCCACGTTGAGGCCTTCCACCTGGTTGTCTGCTGTAATCTTTGCCGTGACGAGGATTACGGGGATATGGCAGAGCTGGATGTCCTGCTTGATTTCCTGACAGAGCTGATAGCCGTCCTTTCCTGGCATCGCCACGTCGCTGACCACGATGTTCGGCTCGGCAGCACGCATCTCTTCGAGGGCGGTGTCGGCATCAAGGCAGGTGATGAGGCGGTAGTCCTTCGAGAAGAGCACCCGCATGTAGTTGACCACCTCCGTATCGTCGTCGACGATGAGCAGCGTCGGAAGGTCGTCCATGGGGTCTTCGGGGGTGTGGAGGTGTGAGGGTGCAGGGGTGCGAGAAATGTCTGCGGCAGTATCTGGGGCAACGTCTGTGGCAGTAGTATTCTCGTACCCCCGTACCTCCGTACCCCCACGCTCCCGATTCATCATCTCTTCCTCCGAATAGGCCTCCTCAGCCATAGGATAGACGAGGGTAAAGACGGCACCGGTGCCATCCTCGCGGTTGCCTGCCACGAGGGTGCCGTGGTGCAGTTCGGCCAGTCGTCGGGAGTAGTAGAGTCCGATGCCCGTACCCCAGTTGATGATGCCCTTTGTCTGGTTGTCGAGCTGGTAATAGCGCTTGAAGATATTCTCCAGCTGGTTCTCTGGCAGGCCCTTGCCCGTATCGGCCACGGTGATCTTCACCATATTCTCGTACCCCCGCGCCCCCGCGCCTTCGTTCCCTCGGTTGTCCGCCACATCGAGGCTCACGTCGATGTGTCCGCCTCTGGGTGTGAACTTCAGGGCGTTCGAGATGAGGTTTGTGAGAATCTTCTCCAGCTTGTCGCCATCCGTCCACGCCATGAGGGTGTCCTCCATGCCGAAGCGGTTGATGGTGACGGCTCTCTCCTGGGCGTTGTAGATGAAGTAGTCGCACACGCCGTTGATCACCTTCACCACGTCGAGCTGTTCGACGCTCAGCCGCAGTGTGTCGTTCTCGAGCTTGTTGAAGTCCATCAGCTGGTTCACGAGCTTGAACATCCTTTGGATATTGCGGTTGGCGATGGTGAGCAGGCTCTTGTCGTCGCCGCTGAGGCGTTCGCTCTTCACGACCTGGCTCACAGGCCCAGCGATCATCGTCAGCGGCGTACGGAACTCGTGGGCGATGTTGGCGAAGAAACTCATGTTCATCTGGTTCGTGCGCTGCTCCTGTTCTTTCTCCATCTGTGCCTGACGTGCAGCCCGACGTGCAGTCACCACGCGACGGGCATTGCGGTAGAGATAGTAGGCGAGGGCAGCGGCGAGGGCGAGATAGATGCACCATGCCCACCAGGCGTTGGCGGGAGCAGGGTCTACGGCCACGCGCAGGTTACGCTCGCTTGTGACGGGCTCGTCGCTGGTGGCGTCGGTGGCTCTCACGCGGAAGGTGTAACAGCCTGCGGGCAGGTTGGCATAGCTGGCGGTATGGGTGTTGCCGGCATCGATCCAGTCGCTGTCGAAGCCGTCCATCTTATAATAGTAATGCACACGTTCGTACTCACCGAAGTCGAGGGCGGTGAACGAGAGGCTGAAGCTGTTCTGGTCGTAGGCCAGGCGCACCTCCTGGCAACTGTCGAGCAGGGCGTCGATAGGACCGTCGGCCATAGGGCGCACCAGCCGGTTGTGGATCTTCAGGTCGCAGAGCCGGATGGGCAGCTGTCTCAGCGTGTCGATGTCGGCAGGGTTGAACATCGTGATGCCGTCAGTACTGCCGAAGACGAGACTGCCGTTGGGCAACTGGCACGAGGCTCTGTCAGCGAACTCATCGCCCCCGATGCCGTCAGCCTTATAGAGCGAGGTGATGCGCCCCGTCTTCCGGTCCCAGCGGTTCAGTCCCTTCATCGTGCTGATCCAAATGTTCCCCTGGCAGTCTTCCTCGATGCTGCCCACGTCGGAACAGGAGAGGCCGGCGATGCGCGTCATCTCGTTGGTTTTCGGGTTGTAGCGCAGCAGTCCGTTGCTCACGGTGCCTATCCACACGTCGCCCTGCGAGTCCTCCAGCATGTCGGTGGGGATGTAGACGCTTCGGCGGATGCACTGTGCCATCGTGGGGATGTCGAGTTCGCTGAGCTTGCCCGTCTGTGGATTCATCTTCGTGATCTTCTGGAAGAAGGCGGAGATGAGCATCTGTCCGTCTCTCAGTTTCAGCAGCGAGGGTATGAAGCAGAAGTCGGCATTAAACGCCTGCTTTGTAATAGGTTCTCGGTGGTACGGTGGTGCGGGGGTGCGGGGGTACGAGGTTACATCCTGCCCTTGATCTATTCTCGCGCCCTCGCGCCCCCGTGCCCCCGCGCCCCCGAATCCCTCGGGGAACCCCACGATATCATTCGTGCTCGTCGAGGCCCACACCGTCCCGTCGTCAGTCTGTTCGAAGTCCATGGCGCCAAGCACGGGTGTCTGGCTGAGTATGGCGAGCCTCCCTCCCTCGTAGCGGCATTTCATCACGATGCTGGCCGTGGAGAGCCAGAGCCGTCCGTCACGGTCGCAGAAGATGTGCGTCACGGCGTTCTTCTGTTCGCCCGCCGGCAGTCCTTCGAGGGGGATGAGTTCTGCCTTCTGGCTGTCGAGATGGTAGACGTAGAGCCCCTTGAGCAGGGTGCTGATCCAGAGGTTCTGCTGTCGGTCTGTGGCGACGGCGAGCACGCTGGAGTTGTCGATCACGCGGTTCAGGTAGCTGTCCGAGCCGCCGAACTTCTCCTTATAGTAGTAGTCGGCGAAGAGTCCCTTGTCGTAGGTGCCCAGCCACACGTTCTTCCGTGAGTCCTGGAACACCAGTGTCACCAGTGCGTCAGGCACGGGCAGCGTGAATCCCGCCTCGCCCTCGCCGTGCAGCGTCTGCGCCAGCAGGTTCAGTCCGAACATCCCGTTCTTCGACGTGCTGAGCAGGATGGTGTTGTCTTCCAGCAGCCTTGCCGCCTGGATGATGCTGTTGTGAGCTGTCAGCCGAGCCTCCATCTCCGTGGGGAGGGGCACGAGGCGCAGCGACTTCGTGTCGAACAGCCGCAGGTTGCCGTAGCCGGAGAGGATCATCAGCCCGTTGGCGAGCATCTCAGAGTAGTAGAATTGCTGGTCGCCCAGCGCCACCTCGCGCTTTAGTTTGAATGTCGTGGGGTCGTAGATGAGGATGCGCTGGCTCTCAGTGATGAGTATCTGGTCTGAGGCGTCAATCACGCAGTTGCCCCACGTCCACTGCTGCCTCGTCATCTGCCGCGAGATAATCGGGTGGAAGGCCTGCAGCTGGTCGTCGTAGCGGAGCACCTCCGTGCCGTTGTATGCAAACAAGCGTCCGCGGCTGTCCTCGAGCAGCTTCTGTATGTTCAGGTTTGCCGATTTCACGCCGATGCGCTTGAAGCAGTCCCGGCGGGTATAGCGGCACACGCCGTTCACCGTCGCCACCCAGAGCCGTCCCTGCTGGTCGCAGAGCACGTCCTTGATTTGGTTGTCTGGCAGTCCGGTTGTGTCGTCAGCGCAGAAATACTGGTGATACTCATGCCCGTCGTAGCGGTTCAGTCCGCGGAACGTGCCTATCCACAGTTGCCCGGCCTTGTCCTCCGCGATGCACTGCACACGGCTGTTCGACAGCTCCTGCGCCACTACAAAGCCGTTCTCCTCGTCTTTGTCTCGCTGCTGTGGCGGCTCCGTCTTCTGGCAGCCTGCCAGCACCCCGAGGCACATCACAGCGGCAAATATGGTCTGGATGGTTTTACGTTGTATCATGATTTGTTGCAATTTGGGTACAAAGATAATGCAAATCGAACGAAATACCAAAAGAAAAAGGCAAAAAAAACAAAGAGAGCCGACAGCTCTGCTGTCAGCTCCTCATTTTCACCCTTTCCCCTTTTCACCTTTTCACCTTTAGAACGGTCCTAGTCCCATACAGCTCGTAGTTCCGATCGCCGTCAGAAATGCTGTGAGTGCAGCTACTATCACCTTCACCGCCAGCTCAATGATCCTTTGCTTCTTCATAGTTTTCAGTTTTTTCTGCGATTTGAGTATCCCCGTCTATCTCTATTGAGGCTGGAGGCGCGAGATCCTTCTGTGTCGGATTGTCTGTTCTTAGACTATTCTCGTACCACCGTACCCTCGCGCCCCCGCACCCCCGAAATTATTTACCCGTTGCCCTGATTGTCTGCCTGAGGCGCGAGTACGTAGCTGATCGGCGTCTTCTTCTGGAAGCGCTTCTTCTTCTTCCCGCCGATGGTGCGCACCTCGCTCTGCACCACATAACCGAAGGTGAACACACACTCTTCCTTCAGCGCGCGGCTGGTCAGCTTCTCACCCTTCGAGTTCTCTGGGTTAAAGTTGATGCGGATGCCGTTGATCATCGCATCGGGACCAGCGGCCACAGCCGTCTCGATGTCGTTCTTGCCGTTGCCCTGGCCGTCCACGCCCGGAGAGAACGTGCCGAAGCCGTCGAGCTTCACGGGCTGACCCTCGCGCAACAGGTGCACCAGGCACTTCACCATCTCGCCCAGCACCAGCTGGCACATCTCCAGCGAGGAGATCTTGCCGTGCTCCGTCATGTGCTTTGCCAGACCCTTCAGGTTCAGCGGTTCCTTACTGTCCACCTCGGCAAACCACTTGCCGAAAGCCGTACTGTCGTCATTCGTGTTCTGACGCAGATTGATCACCATGGGAATTTCACTTCTTGCCATAATTCCTTTTCCTTTCTTTTTTTCATCGTATTAGATTCCTTTGCGGCGAACTACATCGGGTCACCGCCTCCCGCATTTTTCCCCTCCTGAGTTAGGAGGGGCCAGGGGTGGTCTGAACAGGCGCCTGTGTGTTCTTCATGGTAACCCCTGATTGCGAGTACAAAGTTACTAAAATAATAAATGCAAAACAAGCTTTTTTTCTATTTATTCCCAATTATTTTTCGTTTTCACACTCCTTAATTTTTGTAAAACTACACCTCTCCCAATCATCGCCTCACAAAAAATAATCTGTGTTCATCTGTGTGATCTGTGTGTCGCCCTTTTTGCAGGGCAAAACATTTCTGTGCTTTCTGCGTTTTCTGTGTGACCCCCATTTTGCAGGGCAAAATATTTCTGTGCTTTCTGTGCTTTCTGTGTGATAATTAAGCAAAATGTAAAGCAATTTCAGTACTTCCGCTTTCGCCCTGAAATACCCGTTTTCCAGCCCATTTTAGCTCTCTGGACTTTCCCCAGGGGAAACCTGGACTTTCCCCTAACGAAACTCCCACTTTCCCCTAACGAAACTTCCCGTTTTCCCAAGGCTCTCTCTGCGCTCAGTTCATCTGCTTAAAATATGTAAAAGTTTTTCTTTGTTCCCAGCACGCTGTGACACTGTGACGCTGTGACGCAGTTGCATTTGCCTCCGTCGAAGTTCAAAATTTCTAACTGTAATTTATATATTATTATATATATAATATATTATATATATAATAATATATAAATATATCCATCAAAATTGCCATCCAGAAACAACCTAATGCAACTGCGTCACAGCGTCACAGTGTCACAGCGACATGTCTATCTCCTTTATAATAAGGTATTTGAGATATTTCCCCAACTTGGGGAAAAATCTGTTCCTCAACTTGGGGAAATATTGACGCCGTTACATTCTGTCTCGACAGATACCAATACCCAACCACTCGGCAATCGTTGGCGTACCCTCAATCTTCAGTTTCATCAGCTGAAACCCAGTCCATTTCAACTGTTCCTCAGCCGCAAGGAAATAGCGCGAGTACGTCCAGAGAGCTGCCGATGCCAGCGTCACCACCGCCGTACCAGCCGAGCCGTTAAAGCCGCTGATCCACTCCCCAGCCTTCCAATGGTCAGCCACATATTCACTCTGATGGGGGTCTGTACTTGGGAAGATGCAGGCCGCAAGATGCTCCCGCCGCATCACCTCCCGAAGGTCTTCCAATCGTTTATTAATCATTTGATAATGATTTTTCGAGTTTTATTGTTTGCTCTGACTATATAGCAGCCAGCAGGCAGAGCCATGTTGCCATGACTGCTGACAAGTCGTCCTTGCATGTTGTAGATTTGGACTTCCGTTGTTTCGTCTGAATGGATAGGAACGACCCGTGTTTCCTCCGAATCTGCATATATCCTTCCAGATTCCAGGCTGATATTAAGATGAAGATCATCTGTGCGGTCTTCGTTCTCCGTCCCTACTTGAGTCTGGTCTTCAAACGCACTTTTCAGCATGGGTGTTACTTTTTGCATGATGAGTTCACAAGCCACGCCACGGCCTATGGGCTGGTTAAACATATATATATCATTCTCAATGATTTCTCCCAAAAGATTGTCAATACCCTCTTTTAGTTCTTTATATAAGCGTCCATACACTTCCTGGTCATGTTCATTGCCTTCCTGAAGTGCCAGCCATCCATCATTGATGAAAGTGGCAAGGTGTTTATACACCATCCTAGCAAACTCTTCTGAGCTATTTGGAATACGGAAGGTTATCGAGCCGATGCCAAGGCTTATGTCTTTGAGATAGGTTTTCATGATCGGTTCTATACTATTCCACAGCATACCGGAAGCAGCATAGACCGAAGATTCCATGCCATTTTCCAAGAACTGGAGTCCGAATTGGGAGAACTGCGGTTGTGACGGCAAACTGTTGATACGATGGGTGTCGATCGTGAGCAGGGAACAGTCATCGCTGATTGTGGCCACACGATAATGCGACGGATAGGTGATGGTAGAACCTGTAGAAATGTCTGTCAGTGAAGCATCATGATTGTCGTTCCATATTGTGGCGGCATCAGAATAATGCATGTGACCTGTGAAAATGACATGAATACCATGCTCCATCATCAACTGCGCGATACTGTCGCCGTTTTCGATGGCAGCAGTACTGACCATCGTATCTAAGCCGTCAATATGGTTTATCAGTTGCTGGTGCATCATGGCTATGACTTGGTTCCCCTTGCCTTTTGCCTCGTCAGCCTGTGCCAGCAGCCAGTCAAGCGTGGAAGATTTAATGGCGCCACCCACAACACTCACGTCTCTGTCATCTCCCTCGGCAATGTAAGTGTTCTTCTCGTATTGAGAGGCATCAATGGCAAGAAGCGTCAACCCTGGTACAGGCTCACAGACATAGGACAAGGAATTCGGGTCCCGCAAATCATCATCTCCATAGCCGAAATCGCGATAGATAGAAGCAAATTCTTCTGCCGCTACTCCTTCTGCAGGAATTGTCTCATCACCGTCAAAGTATTTGGCAGAGGGATTCCTGACATCATGGTTACCAGGAATGACAAAGGCCTTTATGCCGGCCTGGAGAGCCTTCCCAAGCATACGGGAAACCCGCTCATGACCAATCTTCTCGCCGTCTTTCGTCAAATCGCCACATATCAGGAGGGCGTCAGCCTGATGGATGATGGCGCTGTCAACAACTGCCTGAAAGGCTTCTATGCTTTGGCTGAGCATTTTTCTGTCTCGGCTAATGTAATAGGTCAAGGCATCGCCTTCATGGATCACCAGACTTGAATCCATGACATGAATGTCTGTGGCCACATAGATGACCTTGCCATTGGCCGACCATGCTTGGCCTGACAACCATGACATCAAGACACAAAGTCCAAATGCTATTCCTTTCATTCTTTTATGTTCTTTCCCCTTTGTAATCCTTCATGTAATTCTGCCGCAAAGTTAAGCAATTTTTTTCATTTGCCCAAGCTTTTTCTAGAAAAAATGTCTTCTTTGGTTTGTTCTGATAGGGTTTAATGGGGACTCTAAGACTATGAAATAGATATTGTCGTTTCATACCTCAAGCCTTTATTTTTATTCCGTCAAACTTTTTAGAGATAAAATTTGCATCATTAACGTTTATCGGGTAACACGGTGACAGGTACGCTGTGATCCTGAGGGAATCTCAAGTGGGGTAACACGGTGACAGGTACGCTGTGATCTATCTATTGAGCCGTTTTTGCGAGAAAAAATGTTCAAATTCGCAATATTTCATTAAATTCTTCTCAAAAAATTTGGATTGTATCTAAAAAATGCTTATCTTTGCATCGATGAATCCCGCTAACCTCTGGCCGCAAGGTCGAGTTAGTGGGTATTGTTTTATCTAGACTCTTCCTCCAGCGAGTTAAAGAAGTCCTCATTATTGAGCTGCACAAGTTCTTCCAAGTCCAAATCCTTATCGGCCTGACGAGTCAATACTTTATAGAGTGCTGCCAAGAAACGATCCTCATAGTCGTGCCACTCATTATGACAACCACGATGTTTGTTGATACTCCATTCACCAATACGCCTATCAGGAAGCACAGCCATATTGCCAATAGTGTGGAATGTCGTATTGAATGCTTTGATCTTTTCTGCTAATTTGCCATCAGGATGCCAAATCTCTGTGAACTTCTCATTCCAAGGCGCAGAGAACAATGTGTTATAAGTATTAAGTGTATCACCACGCAACTTGCCATCACCCAAATTTTCCATCGAGAGATTCCCCCATACATCGCCAAAGACCACACAATAGATGGCTCGCATCAGCTCCGTATCATCAGAGTCGAAATTACGATTGGGACAGCCATACACCTTGTCGCTTCGCAGGTTTCCCAATGGGAAGTCAGCTAAACGTTGGATGTCGCCTTCTAACTTCTCAGTAACAAAAGAATTGATGAGTTCGATGGGTGTCATAATATCCAATCCTTTATCATTTGCAATCCAATCTCCACACGCTCTTCAATATCAATGCCTGCATCATTTTGAACAATTTGATGGCTATCTAACAACTCATTATTCTCATCATAGATGTTGAACACATTGTCAGCCAAAGTCAAGCAGCGCCCATTGTCCATCTTGAGTTTGTCCCCACCTTCATTATACCGTGAATAGGAATAGTTCTCGAGTTCCAAGCTTATATTCTCTTTACCAGCCAAATCATAAAGCGTTTTCAAGAACAAATCGTGGTTATAACCACCAAGACTCCATTCTGTTGACATCAGGATGACGTTATAGTCCTTTAGGCGAAGTTCTCTTTGCTTATCTTCGTCTTTCTTTGGCCAGTCGTTATGGTGCCGCCAGTAGTACTTTCCATAGTTGTTATAGCGGCCATCCCTATTAGTACGCATCGAATCGTATTTGACAATGTAGTAGCGGAGTGGGTACTCTTTGGCCTCTTGCAGATATGTCGCAACCAATCCGTTCAAGTAATCATCATCAAACGTTTCTTTCTGTGATAAGAGTTGCTGTAACACTGTGCAGAGACTATCTTCCAAGCGAATAGGACTGAACAATTCCTGCCACATGCGATCCTTCACGTTTCTATTTACAACGAAATCGCCAATTCCAATCTGATAACGCCAAGCATCCTTCTCGAAGTAGTCACCAATAGCAAGCAACGCCTTATTCACGCTATGATGACTGCAATTGAACAGACTATAGAAGCGATCACACCAATCTACATGTTCCAATCCTACGGCCTTGATGTAACCATTCAGATACCGATGGTCTTCGAGACGGAACAATGTCTCTGCCTTTTCTGGATACTTCTGAGTCCATTCTAACTTCAGACGCTCCTCATCCATCTGCTTTGATTGGAATCTGGCCTTTCCTTCTTCCACTTGCTCCACTATGCCCATGAGAACAATCTTATCGACTTGGGCCAGCAGTTCTTTCATAAAGTCGGAACGCAATGTGTTGACAGAATTGTTTACCAGGTTATTGACAATGCGAAGCCTGCGACGGAAATTTGCGTCAGAAAGCTCTGGATGCTCCAATTTCAAAACGAAACAATATAGCATGATAAACCTTCCCAAAGGGAACTGAGGGCGTTTACCAATAATGATGCCATAATGTGCACAACAGTCCAAAAACAGATTGGGCTGTTTATCTATCTTTGTTTTATTTGGCTGATACTCTGCTACAGAGAAGTAATCATTGAAAAACTCATCAATATTGGGAATGGTAGTCCATATATCGAACATGCTTTCCAATATCTTCATATTCTCCAAAGCCTGTGGATTTGTCTTTGAGAACTGCTTTTCGATTATGTCAAATTCGTCCTTTATCTCGACTTCATTGTTTTGGTAGCTAATCAAGTCGCTTACGAAATGGATATAGCGTAGGAACTCATCATCAGTAACAGCATCTGCCTGTTGATTGCCTGTTTCACTATTCCTATATGGCCACAATAAGTCAGACCATTCTCTATCAATCTTCCTAATAATACGTTTCGCAGAATCTTCGTCTACCTCCTTCATTTGTAATTCTAATTCTGCCTTGAAATGCTCGAAATTAGTAAGGGGTTTGCCTCGTGAATTCATCTTGATATAAAGCTCATCAGTCACGCCCAAGTCACCTAATGGCAGGAAATAAAACGTGATGGCATCGCCCAACAACTTCTGCCACAATCCATAAGTATCATGGAACATTGTATGGATGGCATCAAGCATTACCAACATTGACTTCACTGTTGGATCGCTTTCCCATTCCAAAAGGAACCATGCCTCATCTTGAATCTGTTCAGATAGTGTTTGTAGTTCAAAATCTGGCGTATATTTTACTATATGCTGGCAGAACTCACGACTACTGACTCGAGTTTCGTAAGTAAAGTGATGCAGGAATTCCCATTCATCTTCACTAATATGCTCATGCTGCGCTATATAATAGTGCAATAGGAAGAGAGTTGTCAGTCGTTGTTGACCATCAAGAGGAATAAGTTGCTCCTTCTCTATATTGCCGTAAATGAAATCAAGAGTAGTGCGTTTATTTTCTACAAGCGCATCATACAACACTTTCAGGAAACGATTTCTAATCCTGTTTACCTCTGCCGTTGTTCGACCTTGTGCATAGTCACGCTGGACTATGGGAATTGTGATACCATTTACTATTATATCTCCTTCTTTCCAGCTAAAAATGCTGCGAAAGTTATCAGCTTTATTCACTACCATAGCGTATTGGGGCTTTCAAATAATCTTTCAACACTTCGTTCATCTTAGCAACATAAGCCTCACGGTCTTTCTGTCCCCAGAAATTGAGACTGATGCTGTTTTGTTTGTCAGAGGAATAATACTTCATAAATACCATCTTCGTGCAATAAGGGATAAATTGACCATTGGCATCCATTTCTCTAATCATCCTACACTTCGCATCAAAGAGGGCATTGCTGAGTGCAGCGTTCTTCGAACATTGCAGCAGGGCCATATTCGAGATGGAATGTACATATTCTGTGTCACCCTGTTCTGAGAACAATGTGGTTATCTTGTCTGCAAGTTCGTTGAATTTTATGTCTGTGAGACGCTCATTGTCTATTGCTTCCTTCATTTCTACCAACAAACTCTCCGTACTCTCCAGTTTCTTAACAGAGTCGATGTGCAATTTGAGCCATTCTTTCCATTTCTCCTGAGTATTGAGTTTCAGCGAGTGCTGGGCGTGAATATGCTCAAGGCTCCATGATTCGTTATTGAACTCCTTGAATGGGAACCTTGCCCCAGAGCCGTTCTGCAAAAGGGAGATGACATTGAAAAGCAGGAGAATATTGGTTATTATACCTGGATCGTTCTGATAACTCAATTCGCTATAAGGTTTCTTGCTGTCAATACTTTGGCGTATTTTGTCATCGAGAAGCGCATCCATCGCTGACTTTTTCAGTACCTTTGTCTCATTCATCAAAAGGTCAATTGTTGATGTACCTGTGGCCACCAAATAGCCAATTTTATGATACAGCTTGTCATTCTTATACCACTCTTTTAGTCGATAATAATAGCGAAGAATCCCATCCCAAAGTTCAAGTAGGTTTTCTCGTTGCTTGCTAAAATGAAGGAAAGTAAAGAACTGCTCACGCTCATCATCACTCTTGCCTGCCATAAAGTCGAACAACAGCTCTATTCTTGTTGCATACGATACAGCATTCTTTTTTGTCAGGAAATACCACAAGTCATCATCATGCAGTTCGCGTTCTATAGTGTCCCACTGCAAAGAGATTTCCATCTGCTTACTCTTTGTCACCTGTTCCGTTTGACACAAGAATAATGCTTTCACAAGTTCTGCGTTAGTCAGCGGTATTCGGCCTATATTCAGACGAGTGAAAAGTGAAATGGCATCAGCCTCAGAACCAGATTTCATCTCATACCAAATGACCTTGACATTGTTATCGAAAAACTCCGATAACTTGCCTGCAACATGTAGAGGTTTCTTCCCTCTATCTAAGGCGAACCACTTTTCTACAGTTTTGTATGCCTGATGGATAAAAAAGAAATCAATGTTGGAATTAGCTATCTCTTCATTCTCTATGTTGTTGAAGAAATAATCATTTTCCTGCCTTGTCTCATAACTAAGCGAATAATTGACGTTTTCAATGTAATCTGGCCACCTGTTAGTCATAAACTTGTAGATGATATAAAGTGTAGTCAGTCGTTGCTGTCCGTCTATCAATTCATATCTACCATCATCACCCTTCCTTACAACAATAGGTTGAAGACAATAGGAATTCTCGCCATTGTCATATACGTCGTTAAGCAAGGCCATCACTTGGCTTTCGTCCCAGCGATAACCTCGTTGATAGGAAGGAACGTAGAATTCTCCTTCTATTTTTCCTACCAACCTTTCTTCTAATTGTATATTATTCTCTGTCATAAACTGTTTTTAGTCATTAACGATTTGATTGCAAAATTACAAATAATCTGTAATAAAAAGGCATCTTGACTGATTTTCTTTCAAAAATCGAACATACTTATCGAAAAAGACTTATGAAAAGAGTCTGGAATCTTATCTAAATATTTTTTTGCATTCTCTTCATCTTCCCTAATGCGATAAAGGTAGTAGATGTCTATATAATAGTTTATCTGAGTGTCCTTTTCTTCAAGATATTCTTCCTTTGTTAAGTCGAATCCTGTAACGCACCTAATCTCTTCTGGCGTCACATTAAGATCAAAAATCGTTTCCATAATCTATCTTTTTAGAACCATCTTAGCCGGCAACCACGCTATCCACTTGAGACGATGTGTGCATCTATTTAAATCCTGAAGCCAAATCATCAAAACATATACTATTCCATTTATGAAATGTATCTGGTATTTTGTCCAAATATTCCTTCGCTTTCTTTTTGTCATTCCTATATTTATATAAATAGTAAATAAAGGTATAATGCTGAACTTGTGTCAGGCCATACGTTAACAACTCTTCTTTTGTTGAAGCAATATCTTCGAAGAGGTAATCCAACTCTTCACTTGTCGGATTGTGTTCAAATACTGTTTCCATAATCTTCCACATCTATAAAATCCATCTTGGCTGGCAGCCGCGCTATCCCCTTGGGAATCCCCCGGCCCCTCCACAAATATTGCTACTTGCTTCTTTAAGCCAACTACCAAGATGGCATATTTGTTATACCGCTCTATCTATCAACTTCTTCAGCTCCTCATACCCGTCCTTAAACGACGTATATTTATAGTACAGCCAGTCGCTGCCTTTGATAAAGTCACCATCGCTATTGATGAAACTCATTACCTCCTGCAATTCTACCCGTTTCTCTTTCATTACCGGCATGTAGGTCAGACCATAATACAGGCTGCGCTTTTCCATTTGTATGCGGACGGCGATGGCATCAGGAATATTCATGTATGGGATGGTGATACCAGTATAGATAACGTCGCCTGGGCGTATGTCCTCCAGTTTCTTGAAATCTGAGAAATCACTAGAAAGACGTTGGCTCCACTCTTGCATCACCTCACAAGCATAGTTGTTTCTGATGCGTTCCAGATGGCCGACGCAATCAAAGATTTCTTTCAGTCTGCCATTGATCAACTCGATGTTGAAACCTTTGTCATCGGCCTTCAGACCCAGATGTTTGTGTATATACTCATCAACATAGCTCATAGTTGTATCTCCTTTGTTTATTCCTTCATATAACTGATGTACGTCATTGACCGCACTCGCCTTAGCGCGATTGATAACCGTCGTTTCCCCAATGGGAGCACCCATCGTCCAATACTTGTAGTCATCAATGTAGAGGTAAGGATTATTGTACTTACCCCAGCGTTCCTTCACGCCATACTCGCGCTGCATATTGACGAAATACTCGAATTCCTCCGTTGTCAGCGGACACCTATCCCTTACGATGTACTCATGCGGTGCAAATGGCATCGTCTTTGCAAACGTCCATTCGCAACGAGCAATCATCGAGCGTAACTTTTCGATATCTATCTTTGTTGTCATAGTCTCTCTGTTATCAATCTTACGAATTTGCGACACTGTGATAGCGGATGGTCAGGAAACATCTCATCATATTCCTCCTTCTCAGAAAGATTCATCATATATGGACGCTTCAAGAATTTGTCATAAGGGTCGAACATCCATTTGGAGTTATCAGAAATGGAAACATGGCCTTCGCGACAAGCTAATTCCCATATCATAGTATCTCGTAATCCAGTCATACCAGCTTCTATAAAATTTGCAGATAAGTATATAGCAGCTCCATCATATTCGACATTCATCTGCATTATATAATCCACTCTAGAAGAGTCTTGCTTCGATTTTACTATGCTATATACATATTTTCTACTGTTTCTTGTTTTACCTGCTTTTACCTCTATAAGTGCTTGGTCATCTGATAAAGACATATGTATACCTCTTATAATGACTTCCACATCATCATAAGGCATGGCTTTCCTACGACTAACTGTGTAAGCCTGAATAATTGCTTTACAATTTGAAGTGGCTGTTACAAAACTCACACATCCTTCAACCTCTTTTTGAATATCATTTAGTTCTTTATAATTTGATGGTAATCCTAACAGAGCTTTTAAATCGACGTCTGGTATCGTTTGAGTTGGCGGTACTATAAGTTTTAGAAAGTTCTGTATGGTTGGCTCTATATCATACAAGCCCACCAAAGAATGACCACCTGATTCATTAATCCCCACTGCCCATCTTCCTTTATGATTACACATCTCTAAAGTATAATAGGTTGCTCTTCCCCAGTAATTATCAACCAAAATAGCACCATACAATGCCTCAGGCTCTTTTGTGGGGTTAGGGTAATGATAGATAATGACTATAAAATCATCTTCAAGCTTCTTGGTCTCAACGATGAAATCATCCCAACTAAATCCTTCTGGTTGCAAATTCATTTTGGCACACAGGGTTGTAAAATAGTTCTTATCAGTCAAAATGCCCATTTTACCTTTCATTGCAAATTCAAAACACTCAGTAACTATTTTGTACTCAAAATCATATTTTGTGAGCCTCTTTCTATAATTATCAGTAACGGTCTCTACCTTTGGGCTTGTTGGCATATAAGAAAGAATTGCATCCAACTTCTCAATTATCTTATCTGCCCTCTTAACAAAGGCTTTCTCACAGAACGAGCAATACTGTTCAACAGCATTTAAATACTTTTCCCTGTCGAGCCCACGCTGAGAACTCCACACAAAATCGAAGATGTCCATTGGTTTACCATAGTAATCCACATAGTCCTCCAGCATCATGTCGCTGATAAACTTCTTGAATCCTTCTTCACCATAATAGGGTTTCATCTGAGGGCTATTCTCGATAGCCTTTTGAAGAACTTTGTCTACGCGCTTTTGCTGAGTCAGCACAGCATAGATATTCTTCAGAAACTTATCCATATAATAGCGATAACTATTGTCAAGGATACGATTCGATATGGTACCGTTTCCTGGCAAAACCCATAGATTGCCAATAGAATATGTCATGTGTGCAACTTTCAACGCTCTTTGAAATTGAGAAGGTAACGGCTTGAAATATTGCATACCCTTGAAATATTGATCACACATATTGATACCAAAAAGGTTCTGATACGTTTGAATTGTCGCACATTTATATGGGCCACGATCAATTTGATCCATACTCAATTCTGGCCATACATCGCCAAAAGCCAAAAACATAACGGCTTTTACGATAGGAGCCTCTGTGTGATTGGTCGATCCATATTTCCTATCGTCGTCTAAGGAGGAGAAATCATAAGTCTTCAACCTATGGATGTCTCCACCTAACTTCTCCTTTACGAAATCTCGCAAAAGGCTGATTGCTTTATAATCTTGTACCATATTTCTCCTCTGTTTTTAGTTATGAACTACATTTTGCTTGCAAATATAAGCTTTTCTGCCGAAATATGCAAATAACTATGCAAATTATTTGTCATTACGCTTGATTTTGATCGTCAGATATACCTGCTGCTCCGGATGGGCATCAGGGTTAATCTTGCTGATGCGGCACTCGAAGATGTCTGCCCAGCCCATTTCGAGGAAATTGGCAATCTCCTCATTCTCTCCACGAGGGATATAACCCAAACAGAAAGATTCTGTCTCTTTCTTATTCTGGCGGTCATACATAACGGCTACTGCGTGAGGATCTGTGTAGTTTTCTTTATCACGCTCCAACCTCAGAACATTTCCAACCTTGAGCTCATCCCACACCTCGTCTGCATCGTGATACTTACGACCTGCGAGGTGACAATCCATAAAATACATTTTCTTTGTAATCATAACCTTATTATTTATTAAGTGAAACAACATAGCCGTTCGCGAGGGTGGCGAAGGCGATCAACATGATGAAAAAGAGAAATAATCCAGCCATAACTTTTACTTTTTAGTGAGACATTTAAGAATTCGTTTGCAAAGTAAAAGCGAAGGTGTCCCAAAAGTCAGGACACCCCTTGAAGATTTAATATCTTTTAAGAAATTTGGTGCAATCCTCATTATTTCTTAAAAGAACTTAAAGTTTAGAGGGGTGTCCTGAGTTCTGGGACACCATGTTGTTATCTTTGCCGCCGAATTGCGAAGACAGGATGCTATGTCTTGGCAGTCAATAACTGTATTACAAATTTAAAATTATAAACGATTATGGAATTATGCGGTACTCAACGATTGTAGAAAAGGACGACAAGACACTGCTCGAGATAATCGACATGCTGGAGCAGTTTGAGAAGGACAAATTCATAGCCGGCCTGCAGATGCGGCATTACTCGCTGTTTCAGATCGAGCAGACACTGGATATGGTGCGCTCGTATCAGGCGCGTATGAACATCGAGTCGCGTGCTCTGGTGAACTTCTCTGAGAGTTTTATCCAGCAGTTTGCCACAGACAACAACACGAGGATACGGATCTGCTGAAGTCGATCTACCAGAACAGCTGTCAGCAGCTGATGGGCAGTGTGAGAGAGTATGCCGGCCTGATGGAGACGCCAGAGCT
>ONCZ01000010.1 GCA_900316445.1 uncultured Prevotellaceae bacterium
GGGAGTACCGTCGTTCAGGGCCTTCACACGGACAGTGATCTTACCACCGCGGGGGATACCGGCCATCTGGCCTTCTACGTCTGTTGCCTGATTGAACTCGTAAGTCACCATCAGTACTTCTCTCTCTTTGTAACCATCAATGGTCATTGAAACTGGAGTCTTTGCCATAATTAATTTCCTTTCTTTAATTTTAAATTGTTAAACTTTAATTTATTTATCTCTTTTTTATTTTGTTCTTTTGTTCTTATGTCTAAGACTTGTTTTCTGTCTTTTGACGTTGCAAAGATACGACAGTTTTTAGTCTCATTCCAAACTTTTTCGCTCTTTTTTTATCAAAAGCTATGGACAAAGAACCCATTTATGGACAAATCGAAGAAATCCCCCCGATTCCTGTCCATAAAAGGGTATCAGATCGTCACAAACAGATAGTTCAACCCCCAAAAATAATCGGGCTTTGTCCAGACAGGCGGCTATACGGGCGATTAATATATTAGAAATAATATAAAATGTTAATTAAACGATGATTTTATATACGAAAACATATAAATTCAAATTAATTGTGTAATTTTGCATCCGAAATAATATAATTTCTTATGGGAAAGACAAAATTATCGATGGTTGTAAAGGGCTTGCGTAAAGAATATGGCCTGACGCAGGAAGACCTCGCCATGAAGTCAGGCGTAGGTTTGTGCTTTGTGCGAAATCTGGAACAAGGCAAGCAGTCACTGAGGATGGACAAGGTGAATCAACTCCTTGATTTGTTTAACTATGAACTTGTAGCAACGAAGAAGTCATGAGACAGGCGGAAATATACCGAAAGGACGTGCTTGCCGTGACGGGCAACAATGACATGCACCTGAAGAACTTCTCACTCTACAGGCCAGGTAGAGGTTACCTGCTCACTCCTGCCTACGACCTGATTAATGTCGCCATTGCCAATCCGAAGGACAAGGAGGAGCTGGCTCTTCCTCTGTCAGGGCGCAAGTCGAAACTTCAGATGAACGATTTTCTGAAGTCAGCCACAGCGATGGGTCTGGAGCAGAACGTTGTGATAAACCTCATAGAGAATATGCATAAGGCTGTTCCAAAGTGGAGGTCGCTCATCCAGAGTTCTTTCCTCACCGCAGACATGAAAGAAAAATATGAGCAACTTGTCATGCTCAGGTTGGATCGTCTGCATGTGTAATCAAATCCCTGGCGGGTCGGAGATCATGGGGTCGGTTCTTCGTGTGTTTGCGTTAATACCATCATCAATTCCCATCCCTACGACTCACCTTTATCTTTATACTTCTAGTACTCGCACTGACGGTGTATGTGCCTTCCTTAGTTATATCAAATGTCATGTTATCACCATCTTGAACTCCCAGGACTTCACTTCCATCTTCATAATACATAGAAATCGCAGTTGGTTCATATAGTCCTTTGGGGCTTTTGTACGTTGCAATCAATTTCACTGGTTTGCCATTAGAAGGGAGTACGATATTTGTCTCGCTAACCTCTAACGTTCCCTCAGGATCCGTTACATCTAAACTACTACTATCTATGGACGGGGTGTCCTCCTTCGAACAGGAAATCATCATCACACTCGTCATGGCCATGCCCACTGCGAGAGTTGCCATCATAAGAAAATGCTTTGTCTTCATAACCTTTATTATTTTAATGATTCGTTAATGTTTGAATTCGTTTGGAAGTATGGGTGCAAAGGTACAACATATTGCGTTAATATCAAAAATAAAAGAATAAAGAAAGGTTAACGCCGTAAGTTTTCTTTTTTTCCCTCCTAAGTTCTTGGCAGAGCCAAACGGCAGAGCCGAGCGAGGAGGGGAAGAAAGGGCGCCTTGCGCCCTTATTAATTATATTCAAGAAAAAGGAAATAGTGTAATCGTTTTCGTCGTTTTTATAAATAAAAAATGCTTCTATTTGCAGAAATTATCATACCTTTGCACCCAAATATTTCTAAAGGCCAGGCAAAGATGAATAAGTGTTTGATGATTGCTGCCATTTTGCTACTTGGCATTAACCTAAGTGCATTGGCACAAGTGAAAATTTGTATGAGCTACGACGACTTCGTAGCGGGACAGTGGAAACCCTATGACGATTTGATACCGGACAAGGAGCCCGACTCGGTGCGCGTGAAGTACGACGGCATGGATTTCACCCTCAAGACTTCCGACAAGGAGGTGAATAAGGTCATCAAGAAGGATGTCTTCATGATGTCTATCGACAACCAGCTGTTCATCAACCAGCGTACGCTGCGCGATGACGACGGCGTGATACTGCCAGTTAACAATTTCCTGCGTGCGTTGCCCTACAAGGACGGTAAACTGTGCGTGGTGTGCTATCATTCCACGCTTGGCGACCTGCTCGACCTGGTGAACATCGGCCTCGACGTGGCGCTGCTGGCTACTGGTCACACCACATGGGGAACCATCTTCCTGGCCACCGACCTGCTGCTGACCAACGATGACCTCATGGAGAAGCACGTGCTCTATCTGTTAGACAAGGGCCCAAACAATAAAGGCAAGATCCTGATGACTCGCATTAACGACCACTTCATGGAGAAGCTGCTGCGTGATGACCCTGTGACCTTCGAGCTGTACTACGGCCGTGGCACGAAAGGCCAGCGCCAGTCGGCTTCAAACATCCTGCCCATTCTTGTGAAGAAGGGTCTTATTGGGGATTATCATCATCAGAAAGAATAAGTGGGATAGGGTATTGAACCCGATTCCAGGCTGGGGCGGTGATGTATGTCAATAAAAGGGGAATGGCGCAAACGTTTACACCGTATTTTAAAATAAATTATTCGTCTATTTGAGGAAATTATCATACCTTTGTACCCAAAATGTAGATGTTGAGTGTGAATTTAACATTTATTGGTTCCTTTAAAGGCCTTGTGCCTTGTTTTTGCTAAACGGCGTGAAAAAGGAAGTTTGTTTGATATGGTAAAAGATTAAAACTTTGTGATTAAATAAACGGATATGAAACAGAAGAGTTTTCTCATCATTGCCCTGCTGTTCATCGTAGCAGGGAGGGTAGGGGCACAGGGCGTGCCTGCTCCCGACGCAGAGATAAGCGCTGAGGATGCCAAGGTGACTGGCGGCATCTTGCGCACACCGCTGCTTAAGGACACGTTAGTAGTAAACCCAGAAACGGGCCAGGAGGAGATGGTTTCCATCGTCAAGGACCATATCGACATTCCCGTGGATGAACTGCACGGCGATGTGCAGGAGGCTGTTTCACGGGCAAGGGCAAGGGCGGCCACCCGTGCGTCAGACTACATGGAATATGCCAACTATTACTCCGGCGTGTCGTTCTATCTATACACCTTTAACTATCCTTCTATCGACAAGGAGGGCAAGACCGTGACACTCTCGTCGCTCTTCGCCTTCCCCTATTTCGACGATGATGATCTGAAAAAAGACTACAAGTTCAATGGTGTCGTCATAGGCTGCCACTGCACCATCACCAGCAATAAGGAGTGCCCCAGTATGTATGTCGAGGACGGTTATTTCAAGTCTGATGTCAACATGATGCAGTATTATGCCTCTTTCGGTAAAGGTCGTCCCAAGAAGGATAATGACGACCCTGCCTATTATAACATCGTGGTGATGCCCGATTATGAGGGTTATGGCGAAACCAAGTACAATCCGCACCCCTACCTCTACCAGGAACTGACGGCCAGGCAGGTCGTGGATGGCACACGCTATGGCCTGGCACTGTTCAAGGCGGGCAAGTTCGTTAGGAAGGATGACTATTCACAGACCACCGCTCAGAAGTGGCCCAACTGTATGCGCACGGACTGGGGCGTCATCACCGTCGGTGCCTCACAGGGCGGCTCTGTGGCTATGGCCGTGCATCGCTATATCGAGCAGAACGGACTGGACGTCCGTGACGAATTGCCCATGAAAGGCTCGGTATGCTGCGACGGTCCCTACGACCCCGTTGCCACCCTGCGCTATTACATGAGCGAAGATAAAGCCAGCAAGCACCAGGCCGGATGGCTCACCATGCCCGTCGCCATTGCCCTCATCGTGAAGGGGATGCTCGATACCAACCCGCTGATGATGGGTCACAAGGCCACTGAATATTTTTCTGAAAAGTTTATACGGACAGGTTTGTTTGAGTGTATTGAAAACAAGTCGAATCCTTCAATGGAGAAGACCACCAGTGATATAACGGATCATCTGAAATCATTATACAGTAAAAATAAAGACCTTCGAGACCTGCTCGATAGTGATGGTCGCATGAACCTGAAGTACGCCTTGACACCCACAGCTTACGAATACTTCAGCAACTTCCCCACCGAGGTGCCCACCACTCGTGGTGTGATGGAGGACCTGCACCGGGCCTTGGACAGCAATAACCTGACTAAGAACTGGACGCCCAAGCATCCCATCTGCCTCTACCACTCGAAGCGTGACACCGTGGTGCCATGGGTCAACTACGAGAGTGCCGTCAATGCCTTCCGGGGACCCGGCATCACCCTCTATCTTGATGACACCTCAAATGATAAGGACCATCAAGATGCGTGCGCAAGTTTCTATTTCGCATACTTCGACACGGCACCCGACATCAACTTCATCCGTAGATTGTGTGGATATCCCACTGATTAAAAACCTTATCAGGCATGAATATGAAAAAGATATATATGCTATTGACCGCCTTGCTGCTGACTATGACCGCAGCAGGCCAAACCCAACAGATCACAGTAGACGTGAACGGCTATCAGGCAACGGCCTTTGTCGACAGAGTGGCGAGGACTCTCACCTTGGGCAATGGACAGAACGCCTGCATACCCCATTATGCTGTGGCTTCCGGTTTGAGCGATTTCGTCATCCCCGGCAAATATGATGGCTACGGGGACTACAATGTGATCATTGCACCCTTTGCATTCCGTTTCTGCAGCAATCTCGTACGCATCAAAGTCGGTGAGGGTGTCACTACCATCGGCGACTTCGCCTTTGTGGGCTGTGGCCAGACAACGGCGATTGATCTGCCCTCTACGCTGAAAACAGTTGGTTGTGGTGCCTTTGTTGGACTCTCTCTTCTGAAAGTGATAATCTGTCGTAGCGCTACACCTCCTGCCTGGGCTTACGGCGACGTGTTCAGCTATGACGGGACGGCCAAGAGTACGGCTGTCGGTGCCGACAAGCGTATCCTTTATGTCCCAGAGGGCTCCGCCCCTGAAGGTATCGCCAGCGCATACCGCACCTATAAATATAATGATGTGGTGGGCTGGGGCGATGCCTTTGGCCTTATCTATGAAGGTGAGAGCCGAGTGGTGGAAATAAGTTCATACGACGATCTTGTCGCTTTCCGCGATTATGTCAACGCCGGGAAGATTGGCACGAACGAAGCCTACGGCGCTGCTACCTCGTTCCTTCTTACGACCGACATCGACCTAGCAGGCAAGGACTGGAAACCCATCGGCACCAATAAGGCAGACAACATCATCTTTGATGGTGGCGGTCATATCATCAAGGGCATGAGGAACTCAACTGTTGATGGGAATTATGTGGGCTTCTTCGCAGAGATTATCAATAGCACCGTGCGTAACCTGCATTTCCAGTACCCGGAGGTGAGTGCCAAGAATGATGCCGGCGTGGTGGCCGGCAAGGCTGTGAACAGCATTTTCAGCGACATCCTGATTATTGGCGGCGACTATCCTATCGTCCGTGCTGCCAGCAGTTCCTCTGTGGGCGGCATCATAGGCTATGGCAGCAATATCGAGCTGTCGCGCTGCTATGTGGAAGGCAAGGTAGATAGTGAAGGCGGTAACATCGGCGGCCTCGTCGGCTGTATGTGGAAGGGCAGCATCACCGACTGCATCTTCGGCTGGCAAGTCTCGTCAACCAAGGCTGTCCCCACACGCGTAGGCGGCATTGTGGGCACAATAGGCAAGGAGGACAATCAGGACTGCAAGGTCAGCATCAACCGCACGGTCAGCTGGGCCAAAGTCTCCGCTGCCTCAGGAACCGGCAACTTGGCCATGGGTGGCCTCATTGGCTTGATAGATCCCGGCAACAAGGTTGACGTCACCAACTGTGGGTGGTATAATCCCAATAGTAAACTGTCGTTGGTAGGCAATGGAACAACAACAGACAGTAACTGTAGCAATTACACGAAGCGCAGTGACATGGTTGAGAGCAATCTGGTCAGCCTTTTGGAAGACGGCAAATGGGACTATTTCTACGATGTGGAAGAGCACTGGCAGAACTACCCCATCCCCATCAGTCTGAAGGAGATGTATATGAATGCCTACGTCAACCTGAAGGCCAGTGACAACGGACTGGTGTACCAGCAAAACAGCGGCGACATCGACTGGGAGAGCGACCTGCACACCACCAACCGTTCCGCCAGCAGCTATAACGTCATCGGCTACACGGGCAGCAGCGAGAGTCTCATCATTCCCGACAACTATCAGAAGAAGCCTGTGGTGAGGATTGGCAACGGTGCTTTCCGTAATGCCACCTTCAGCAGCGTTACACTCCCCGCCTCGCTCTATGCCATCGACAGCAATGCCTTCAGGGGCTGCAAGAACCTGACGAATGTCAGTGTGCCCGATGTCACAGAGCGCATAGAGGACATGGTCTTTGCCGACTGCATCAGCCTGCAGAGCCTGAGCTTAGGCCAGAACGCGCAGTATTTCGGTGAGGGCTTCATTGCCAACTGTCCCAAACTGACCACACTGACTGTCAGTGACAAGAACACATATTGCAAAGTGGAAGACCTGGTGCTCTTCTCCTTGGGAGATGATGCTTCCATCGTTGCCTGCGCCGGCGGCAAGAAGGGCGAATACACCGTGCCCCTGACGGTAGGCGGCAAGAATGTCAGGTATATCACAAGCCAGGCCTTTGCCTACTGCAACGGCCTGACGGGCATCACCTTCCAGCAGCGCATGGACAACATTGGCAACAGCCACTCGTGGTTCATCGGATGCACCAAACTCAGCTATGTGGACTATTGCTCTGCGGGCAACAGCAATACGGGCGGCTTCTTTGATAAAGACGACAACCGCCTTACAGCCGGAAAGCCCTGCTATGGTCTGAACGACAAAACGCTGCTTTACCTCAGCTATGTCCAGAATCTGTGGGAAAAGCGCTTTACCCAGGGCACACCCGCCAACACCATTATCTCCTCGACCACGGAATACGATGTGGGCGAAGCCTCAAGCCTGTTGCTTACCGACGAGTTAGGCTTCATCCCCAAGATGAAGAAGATTGTGGTCAAGGACGGCGGTGTGACCTACAGACGCATTTTTGACTACAACAATGACCTGAACGAGCAGGTATCCACCGTCTGCCTGCCTTACGCCGTGAACATTCCGTCGGCGGGTATCAAGGTTTATCAGCCCAGTGGCGTGTTTACGACAGGCAATGTGCCCACGGTCATCTTCGAAGAGAAAGCGAAGACAGAAAAGGGTGAGTATGCGCTGCAGGCATACACACCTTATTACATAGTGGTCAGCGGAATCACCGAACTCGACTTCAGCAACAACTCGGAGAGCATCACTATCGATGTTGCCAATTCCACTTTCCCAATGACTGACTATCAGTTTGTCGGCACGGTGGCCATGGTACCTAATGCCTCGCTCATCGATGCTGCCAAACCGGGCTATATCTTGGAGGACAACGCCACGTGGCGCAAGGCGGTGCAGGGCGATGATGACTATGTGCGGCCCTTCCGCGCCTATCTGGTGGCAACGGGCAGCCCAGCCGCAGAGAAGCTCATCGTCAGTTTGGAAGATCCCACTGACTTCACCAAGACTGGCGACGGCTCGGAGCTCTCACCTTATATCATTTCTTCGCATGCTCAACTGATTGCCATGGCAATGGCCTTCAACGGCAGCGATGCTGAGAAGGTGAAGGGTAAGTACTTCAAGCAGGGTGCGAACATCATGTTCGACAGGAACGTGGTGAACAACTATACGCCCATCAAGAACTTTGATGGCCATTATGACGGTGCAGGCTACACCATCAGTGGCCTGAACATGGATCAGACAGATAATAACAATGCCGCCCTGTTCCTCGATATGGCTGACGGCAGTCTGGTCAGCAATGTCATTATCATGAACAGCAGCATCACGGGCAGTACGGCTGCAGCCATTGCCTGTGTGCTCAGTACGACGGCAAGTATCGTGAACTGTCACGTGCTGAAGGATGTCACCATTGCGGGCAACTACTACTATGCTGGTAGTCTGGTGGCTCATATAAGGAGCGGCGCCACAGCCACTATTAAGGGATGCACCAGCCACGCGACAGTGAATGCATACAATTCGTATGCCAGTGGACTCGTTGGCGCGGCTGATAACGGCAGCATCATCGACTGCATCTATCTTGGCAACAGCGTCAACTCACAACGAGGTTTATCCAACTATGCCGTCTGCCAGAAGAATGGTACCGTCACGATCAACAACTGCTACTTCACCGCTCCGACGCTCACCGACCTGAATGCGAAGCTGATGCCGATGGAGGCAGAGGATAACACTGACTTCCTCAATCTGTTGCATAGTCGTGACGAGTACCTGCTGAAGTCTGGCCTGACCGAGGAGCAGATTGGGTACGACGTCACGATGAATGGACGTGTTCTATCTGCGATTCAACAGGCTGACGGTACGTGGACGAGTAAGGCTTACACAGTTTGTCTGCCGTTCGAAATGAGAATTGCTGAAGAGCTTTTGGAAGACGTGAAGGTGTACAGACTCCACGAGATAGACCTCGAGAACAAGGTATTCCAGTTTACTAACGAATTCCCCATCTTAGTTGCTGGTGAGGCATACGTGATCGTAGTCAGCAAAGGCTCTCTAACTCTCAGTGCAAAGAATACCATGATAGTTTCCACGCCGAGAGAACCTCAGAAAGTTTTGACAAGCGACGAAACCAGGAGCGTCGGCAGTTGGGGAGGAACGTTCAAGAAACTTACCAACGAACAGTTGGTAGAGGAGAAGGCTTATATCATCCAGTCCGATGGTATGTTCAAGCGCGTCGTTAAGAAATACAGTAATGTGTATGTTTCTCCATTCCGCGGTTATTTCTCTGCTTCGGAGGAATTTTCCGCGCTAGACTATCAGATGAAATTTATCTGGACCGAGAATGGTACGGAGGTTGGCGACGTGACAGTATTCCCTGCTGATGAGTTCGACTTTGACTTCGAATTTGATGACGAGACGGGCATCAGCCATGTCATTATGAATATTGATGGTATGGATGCCTATTATGACCTGCAAGGCAGGAAACTGAGCGGCAAGCCCAATAAGGGTGTCTATATATATAAAGGTAAAAAGATTGTGATTAAATAACCCAATAAATGATTAGAGTCATGGATAAGAAACATTATGTAAAACCCTGTATGAAGGTTGTTAAGTTGAAGGGAAGGGTAGTCTTTCTGGGTGGCTCTGATGGCTCTGGTGGCTCTGGTGGCTCTGATGACCCTGGCGGCGCCACTGAACATGATTAAGAGTAACACCTGGATGGTTCTTCTATGTTGCATATAATGTAACAGCGGGACGGTTCTTTTGTTATAACATTAGAACTGTCCCGCTGTGTTTCGTCTTGTCTTGGAACTCACGAGGACAGGTCCCATGGGGCCTTGAACAGACTGGTAAATGATCTTAGCCTCACCGCCAATGATGGTGGTGAGGCAATTAAAGAAAACGTATGCGCGAATATATTGGCTAAAAAGTTTGGATGATACAATTATTATTCGTATTTTTGCACTAGGGTGTCCAATTTGATGTACCCGTTATGCAACAAGTAAATTTCTCCTTTTACTCATAGGATTAGTCTTGTCGTACACCTGTTTGAGGAATACTGCCAACGTGTGGCTTATATCCCGATGGTGCGGAAGATCCTGCAATTCAATGGCCTTCGAGAGGTTCTTCCCGTTGTCCGTAATGTAATACTCCGGCTTATGGCCTTGTTCCTGTGTGATCTCCTCGCAGAACTCCTTCAATGCCAACAACCTCCTCATCGGCATGTGCGAGTGCCTTCCCTGGGATCATGGGGTCGGTTCTACTGATCACTTTTTGAAGTTTCTGTATTACACATCGTTCTTAACTCCCCATGATCCAACATCCAAATTTTCAACGTAAAAAATGATCAGTAGAACCGACCCCCATGATCCCTGCGATGGGTCTGGAGCAGAACGTTGTGATAAACCTCATAGAGAATATGCATAAGGCTGTTCCAAAGTGGAGGTCGCTCATTCAGAGATCTTTCCTCACCGCAGACATGAAAGAAAAATATGAGCAACTTGTCATGCATAGGTTGGATCGTCTGCATGTGTAATCAAATCCCTGGCGGGTCGTAAGACTGCCAGGGATTTTAATACTATGATACTCCATTCTCTACCGGAGGTGATTGAAATAGTCGCGGTACTCTTGACAGGAGAAGCAGGGGCAGGCTTTGTGGACGCCCTCCAGTTCGCAATGTCCCACGATCTCGGCATTGGGGTAATCGACCTTCAGGGATCGGAGCAGGGCGATGAGGGCTGCACGCTGGGCAGGGGTACGGGTGTCTTCAGCACGACCTTTCTCGTCGAGACCACCCTCGTAGCAGATTCCGATGGAGTGGGCATTGTAATGCCGGGCGTGAGCACCGACCATCTCCTCGGGGCGACCGAAGTGGAGTTGACCATCACGCGTAATATAATAGTGATAGCCACAGCCGTTCCAGCCTTTAGCACGGTGCATCTTGTCGAGTTGCTCGAAAGGAATGTGCTGATTCGGGCGCGATGCCGTACAGTGAATTACAATCAAATCTATTCTTCTCATTTTTCTTAGAAACGAATGTGAATAATATGAATAATTTGGGCCACAAATAGATTTGTGGTTAAGAGTTCATGCAACTCTGCATAAGGAATGTTGACACAAAGGCGGTTAGTACCGTCAGGATAAAATTCGCAATTTTATTAATCGTTTCGCGTTTCATAAAACTAAAATTTTAAAAGTTACTTTTCTTTTGCAGGGTTGCACCCTGCCAGTAATCCTAACTTTCTCTGGCGCAGAGAAAGTAGCAAAGAGACATCCACCCCCTCCAAGGCCTCCCCCTATATGGGGAGGATGCAACACGGAAAATCGCAGCGCGCCGTCGATTTTCCTCCTCTTAAGTAAGCCGGGACACGGCTTGTGTTTTTATCGGCTGGCGCATTCTCTGTGCGCAGCCATCCCTTCCCTTCCAGGGGAGGGACAGAGGGAGAGGTGTAGACAACCATGGCGAACCCCGAAGGGGCACAGGCTTGAGAGCCATACCAAAACCCTGATGTAGGACGGCGTATGCCGCCGAAGTCAGTTACACCCTCTTGCCAACGATTGGCGAGAGGCTTGGAGAGTGGTTCGAGATCCTCCTTAGGACAAGGAGGATAAGGTGGTTGTGAAGTCTTTCAAAGATCGAGAGAAGAGAGAACGTGAGATGATCAGACAGGCTTGATGGCGGTGATGTGGACTTGTTGCAGTATAGTGACTGCCTGGTTTGCTATAGCACTGCCCCGGACTCAGAGCTCACGACCTCTCAGAGGTTAAGGCTTAACCGTTGCCACCGGGAGTGGTATCGGGCTCGGCGGTGGCGATGCCGTAGGTCGAGATCGGCGTCTTCTCCTGATAGCGCTTCTCCTTGCCGCCGATCATCTTCTTGACCGACTTGATCACATAGCCCCACTCGAAGATGCAGGCCTCCTTGAGTGCCTTCGAGGTGAGCTTCTCACCCTTCGTGTTCTCTGGCTGGAAATTCAGGTTGATACCGTTGATCATCGCGGCGGGACCGGTGGCGATGGCCGTCTCGACGTCGTTCTTGCCGAGCTTCTGGGCATCGACGGACGGATAGAACGTGCCGAGTCCGTCGATTTTCACCGGCTGGCCCTGGAGCACCAGCTCCTTCATGCACTCCACCATCTGTTTCACCACCAGCTCACACATCTGCCAGCTGGCCAGCTTGCCGTGTTCGGTCATGTGCTTGCAGAAGCCTTTCAGGTTGATGGGTTCCTTGCGCTCCGCCTCGGCGAACCACTTGCCGAAGGCCGTGGAATCGTCATTGGTGTTCTGACGAAGATTGATCATCATGGGAATGTTTGAACGTGCCATAACTTTTTAATCTTTTAATTCTTTAATTTTTTAACTTTTTAATTTTTTAATTTTTCTCTCAGCGTCATCGGTGGCTTGTGCGGAGAAAGGTTTAGGGTTTCCCGGAGAAAGGTATAGCCTTTCTGCCGGAAAGGGTTAACCTTTCTTGGGCCCTCCCGCCTGGTCACTTCCGACATGACAAGTGAAGTGCAAGGCGAACGCAGAGTCGAACACGTTCGAACTTTGCTGAGCCGAAGCCTTCACTCGCCGTTGCAACTCAAATGCAACGGCAAAGTTACAACATTTTCAAAGGGCACTTTCGGTTTGATGCAGTTTGCGTCGGATTCTTCAGTTTGCTACACAATAAAACAGTTTATGGCGGCACGTCGATGCATAACTTATGGATCAGGAACTTGACGATGTGCGGTTCCAACACCTTCGCCCTGGGCCGCAGCCCCATCTCTTCCAGTTTCTTTGCATAGGGGGAGGGATCCCGTCCATTAGGTGTCCCCCCTGCCCCCCTCACCGCCATTGTCCTCATCCTCCGGCCGTGCGTCACAGGCCAGCATGCGCCGGTTCATCTCGATCTCCTCGGGCTTATAGGCCACGAGACGGTAGCCCCGGCGGCCGTGCGACCGGTGCCGTTTGAAGCCCAGCGCCTTCATCGCACTGCCGATCTTCTCGATGGTCAGCCGCAGGGCCGGGTTGTAGCCGATCTTCCCCAGGATGTCCGTGGCCGTGTAGAAGTCCCCCCTCTCACCGTCCTTGGGCGGACGGAAGTGCGTCATGATGGCCTCCTGCTCCGGCTGGGGCGTCTCGAAGGTCTTGTTATGCTCCTTCAGCACTTCCTCCTCCGCCTTGGAGAAATAGTGACGGAAGCCCTGCCGGTAGAGGGCGTAGGCCTGGGCGTAGATGCCATCGTAGTCAAAGGGCACCTCCCTGGGCGAGGTGATGCTCTCCACGATGAACGGCAGCCAGCGCCGGTTGCCGGTCACGTCGGTGAGGAACTGCACGTTGTTGCCCGTCCCGCAGAACGACGCCACATGCGGCATGTGCTCCGTGTAGTGGCCGTAGGCAGGCCGTTCGTCTATCGACGGCATGGTCACCACCGACTTCAACGTGTTCACGTTGGAGGGCGTCATCACGTCCAGCTCCTCGTAGCACACCAACCCGTACTGGGAGAGTGTGATCAGGTCGTCCTTCGACACGCGGCTTGAGTTGACCTTGATGCGGAAGTAGTCGCGCAGTTCCGGGGGAAGCAGATGCGAGAACCAGGTCGTCTTGTAAATGCCCTGGTCGCCGATGAACACCAGCACCGCCTGGTTCACCTCGTCATCATCGATCCAGCTCGCCACCATCGCCACGAGCCACTTCTTCAGGTATTCGTAGAAGAGCATCTGCTTCTCCGTGCCGCCCCTGACCATCACCGACACCGACAGTCCGAGGATATGGTCCTGGCCGTCCCAGGGCGGGAGGCGGTTCAGGTAATAGAGGAAGGGATGGAACGCCTTGACGTAGCCGGAGTTGATGACCTCTTCAAGACTGCTCTTCCGTGTGGGCTTGACATCCTGGAGGGCATTCAGCAGGGTGTTGCTCAGGCGGTCGCTCATCGGCTGGTAGTCGTCGCTGACGAACGGCGCCAGCTCGCTGTTCTGGCAGAAGGCGTCCTCCGCCGGCAGTCGGGCCTCTACCCGGTGCTTCACCGAGTTCCACCGCAGGTAGATGTGGTCACTCAGGAATGCCTTGATCTCCTTCGGCGTGGCGTACTTCTCCTGCCACGGCACCTTGTGTTCCTTTTCCCCTCCTGAGTAGGCGATTGCGTCTTCATGGAGCAATCTTCTGTCAGGGGTGGTCTGATCACCCTTCTTCTTCCGTTTCTTCTTGTTGTCTTTGTTGTCCATGTTGTCGTTTATATCTCACCGCAAAGTTACAGATAAAAAGCAAGGCAACCA
The DNA here is from genome assembly GCA_900316445.1 of uncultured Prevotellaceae bacterium. Taxonomy (GTDB): domain Bacteria; phylum Bacteroidota; class Bacteroidia; order Bacteroidales; family Bacteroidaceae; genus Prevotella. The sequence goes on from ONCZ01000010.1 coordinate 14,008, forward strand.
AAGGAAAATCCCGTTCAGCCAAAAGATGCGACATCCCGCCCTTTATGAACGCCGATAGACAAAGGACTTCCGAAGGAAATAGAATATATAGGATGCGACAACGAAGCTAAGTAAAAAATGTGCGGAAATAAAAAATATCGCATATAATTTGGAACTTTCGGATAATAGTCGTATCTTTGCACCCGTAGAGACCAATTAATATTTTAAAAACATGTACAAAAGAGTGATTTACAAGAACAGGGAAGATGCTGTAACGGCATTCCGCAAAATGGTTGAGCGAAAGCGCGAATGGGTAAGACAAGCCGAAAAGGAATTGGATGAGTTGTCCTTGAAACGAAATCTTGCAGTATAGAAACACAACTTAAATCTGATCTCCTATGAACGCACTTAATCTTACAAGAATCAACAACCAATCGCCATATAACGTATGGCAGACCTCAGAGGAAGATTTTAACTTTGAGTCGGATTTCGGGGTGTTATACCGTGTCAGTTTCCGCATCGAGCAGACTATCTGGCAAGATGGGGCCTACGAGTTCAGCATCATCAATCAGAACCACAGGGCTTCTCCCAACGACAGGAAACTAAGGGAAACGATCTTCTGTATCATTGAAGAGTTCTTCACGAGCAATCCTGAGATTTTGCTTTACCAGTGTGAGACGGGTGACAACCGCCAAGCCATGAGGGAACGCCTTTTCCTTCGCTGGTTCAAGGAATATGAACATAGCGACAAGTATTACATCAAAGTATCCGAGATCATCGCGGAGGAAGTCGCCAATTATACTGCCATGATTGTCCAGAAAGACAATCCGAATCTTGAAGCAATCATACAAGACTTTGATGAGTTTGTCGGATTCTTCCAAAATAAACCAACAGAGAATAACGGTCAAGGGAATGGCTGAATAGAAATCGGAAAAACATCCGAGATGCCTTAGTGATGATTATTCTTGCCCTTTTATTTGTAGAATGGCACGACAGACGGCACGGTCGAAGCTGCGCTCATCAGATGGACTGACGCAGAATACCTGATGCAGGCGGTGGAAGAACTCCCGGCGTTCGGGCGGCGGGTAGTTGCCATTCAACTTCAGGAAACGGGGTCGGACGTGGGTGATGACGGCAGCGAGGACTTTCGTCTGGGCACCGCTCTTGTTGCCTAAGAGAATCGTCTGGAGGTTGTCAACGGACGGGAACACTTGCCTGATGCTGCCGTCGCTGACCAAAGCGAGGATGGCTTTCTTGAAAGCTGCTTCCTGCGTGGGACTGATATAGGCATTGAGCGGTGTACGCTTCCTGATGTCATCGAAGGCATAACGCTGCCAAGCATTGTCACGGACATACTGGCAGAATCGCTCCAGTTTGTTACTCTCGGCTATGCGCTTCAGAGCTGTGAGATCACCCGTAATGGCGATGTCCATCAAAGCTTGCCAGATTTTCTCGCCTATAACGGGATGAAACTTGAAGATGTCGATGTACTCACCATTGGAGTACACACGGAATTCTATCTCCTTTTCGGAGTCGTTGTTTGTTGTTTGCATTTTTTTCTTTGTCTATTTGAAAATATTATGCATCTCCGTATGTTTTTCCGAATAATTGTTGTATCTTTGCACCCGACGATGCATCATGCACCGCCGACTTATTGGTAATGAAATAGGCGCTATACGCCCTTCATGGCTCTACCTATCGCAAAAAAGAGAAGCCTTGATTGGGAATGTAGCTCCACGCATAAAGTGTGGACTACAGCTTCCCTTGGCTTTCTCACAAATGCGATAGGTAGAGGTCAAGGAAGAACTGAGCCCACACTGTTTTTTATGATGTGTCGTGGCTATAGAACAGATAGAGCAATGAAGAAAGAAGAAGTTGAGCCATATGTTAGGAAGTCGTTACGGGAGTCATTTGACTTCGTGATGCAACAGAATGCTGATCTTTGCGATACCGATCCTGTCCGATATAAGGAATTGGTATGCAAAGGTATCGACTGGATGGCAGGGAAAGCACGTAATGACGAGGCCCTGCAAGCCATGTGCATGGTCGCCTCTATCAGTCTGAATGCGCTGATAGATTCAGAGGAGAAGGCCGCATACGCCCGCATTGATACATCAAAGCAAATCACAAACTAACAATTCTCTCATTTCTTAACAAATAGCCCCACTGCCCTTGGGAGAGAAGCAGTGAGGCTAAAGTGATGGATTACTTGTCTGTTAACAATGGGATGTTCCCGCTTTCCTCTATCGGCTCGCCTTATAAGCTGCGATGCGCTTTGCTACGTTGTCCTTGATGTTGTTATAGAAGATGGAGTAGTCGTCCTGGTGGTAGCACTGCGGTCCGGCGAGTTCTGTCATTTCATTGGGTGTGGCTTTGGCGTTCGTCACGACTGTGCCACGGGTGATGCACACCTGCGCGTCACCGTCGATGTCACGGATTTCAGCCTTGTCCTGATCGACACCGTCATCATTGACGTTGACCGCACCAGCAGACACCTTCAGTGAATAGGTGGCCTTAGCTCCCTGAACCGTTGTCAGCGTCACTGTCACGCTGCCCTCTGTCATCAGAGCCAGCCAGCCTTGACTGTCGATGACGGCTACATTCTTGTTGTCGGTTGTCCAGCTCTTCACGGCATCGCCGGTCATTATCTCTGCCAGCAGTTGCATGCCTTTGCCGGCACCGACCGTCGCACCCGAAGCCGTACCGTCAGCCGCCTTGATGTTGGCTGTGGGGTTGCTCATCTTCACCCAAACGGGTGTATAGTCCGTCATATAGTCGCTCGTGCCGTCACTGAAGCAGAGAGCAACAGCATAGCCGTCGGCAGCCGAGAAGCCAGACGAGGTCACGGTCAGCGTAACGATACCTGTGCCATCCGACACAGCGCTCTTCACACCCGTAATGCTCAAACTCGCTGATGCAGCACGGGTGACGGTCAGGCCGCTGAGTACTGAGATAGACAACTGTTCCTGATGGTTTGCCATATAAGCAGCAATTGCAGCCGGTCTCACTGCATAGCGCAGGCTAACAGTACCGTTGCCATCAGGGATGGTCATCTTGCCATCACTATAGTCGGGCATATAGACCAGGCTCTGCAGCCGGTTGCGCACAGCCTTGAACGAGTCGAAATAGGGCACGGCAATACTAGTACCGTCAGTCAGGTTGAACGTGACGGTTCCAGCTTTCTCGTCTACCACAGGAGCGCCTTTGAAGAAGGAATCAGATACAGTTCCATCCTTACCGTCCTTACCTTTAGCAGAAAATGCCTGACCATCAGCACCTTTCATCTCTGTCCATGTTACTCCGTTGTCCAGCGACATTTCCCAGTTGTAGGTTGTTGGGTTAATGCGGATCATCGGCGTTACGCCGTCTTTACCATTAACGCCGTCCTTGCCATTAACACCATCCTTACCGTCCTGACCAAGGGCCTTTACACTGGTGGTTTCGCCATTGATAATCCAATAACCATCCTCGGTTAAACCGATGTTTACGATCGTCGCTTCACCGTCCACGGTGATGATAGTCGTAGTTCCGTCTTTTCCATCCTTTCCGTCTTTGCCGTCAACGCCATCTTTACCATCCTTTCCGTCTTTACCATCCTGGCCTACAGCCTTCACACCTATGTTCACACCATTGATTACCCAGTAGCCTTCTTCGTTCACGGTGATGTCTACATTGATCTCCTCACCGTCAACGGTGATATACGCCGTCTTACCGTCAGCACCATCCTTGCCGTCAAGGCCATTGGCACGTATCGGGTTGCCGTCGGCATCCTTCAGCAATTCACCATTCACCGTCCAGTAATAGTTGCCGTCACTTTCCTGACCGACACCAATCACAGGGGAATTGCCGGGGAAACCGTCCGTACCGTCGGCACCGTTATGGATGTCTGCCTCCGTGCCGTCACTGAAAGAGATACGGTAGCCATCGTCACTATCCTTGACAGACTTAATGTAGATACGTCCATCTAACGCCTTCGTCAGTTTGTTCAAAGCGAAGATTTCATCATTCACTTCCTGTTGGAACTCCTCTAAATCAGCAACACGATCCTCCAGAAGGTCCACACGATTTTTCACGGTGTCGATCTTCGAGTCATAGTCCGTACATGCTGACACCGTCAGTCCCAGTAAGGCACACATTACAATTGTCTTTGTTTTCATTGTCTATATCTTTTTTTATTATTTGTTCATCACTTTTCACTTCACCACAGTCTTCCGTCCATTGAGGATATACACGCCTTTGCGGGCAGGCTTCTCGATGCGGTTGCCCATCAGGTCGAACCAGCACTCACTTTCCCGTGCGCTGTTGACAGAACCGATACCTGTCTCATCGCCTGCAAGCTGCAATCGCGCTGGTGCGGCTTGATAGGTGGCAGGGTCTGGCCACTGGAGGTAGGCCTTGCCGTCGGGGATGCTGTTGTTCAGGTTCATCTTATGGAACTCGTTCATGGTCAGCAGGTAGGCAAGGCTTACCTCACTGATATGCTCGCTTTCCATCACAGGTCTCAGCTCGTTGCCCTCATAGAGCGAAGCCGGAGTGGTGCGTGTCGTTGCCACGAAGATGTGTGTTCCCGGCTTGGCGGTGAGCAGGACGCCCGTTTCACGGTTAATGACATCCGATTTCACCTCATACTTGTGAACCTGATTGTCAACTACCCGGCAGATGTGCTGTCTGACACCCTCCGGCAGTATGGTGTTGAATGCATTCGAGAAGGTGAACATATCGTTCTGGCTGACAATGTCCGTCACCAGCAGGCCATAGGCCACCAGATCCTTGAGCTGACCGTCAGCATAGGTCTTCAGCAGTGTCTGATAGACATGTACACGGGCCCCCTTCTCCGGCGTACACCAGCCATTGAATGTCGGGTCTTCTATCTCGAGCTCGAAATGCTGCGGGATGTAGATGTCGTGGATGTCCTCTTTGTCTTCGAAAGCATCGGCATCGATCTTCGTAACGGGAATCTCTTCCCCATCAGGTCCGATAACGGTCTCTGGGATGTTCACGACAGGTTTGTCCTCCACTTCGGTCACGCGGCCTGTCGGCTTTCCGTCCTCATCTTCCTCAATGATGACCGTCACATCGCCGTCTTCCACATCCTTAGAGATGATGGTCAGCAGGCTGCCTGTGTATGTAATGTCGTAATTGGCGGTCACATTCGTTCCTTGACCATCAGTAATCACAGCGGCTGAAGGTGTAAGCGTGCCATCAGTGGTCGGCATGGTCGTCGACGGTGTCAGGATTACGGCGGTCAGTTGATGTTCCGGGAGTAATCCCTCTACAGTGACATCACCAGGCAGGCTGCTCACGGCGGCACCATAGTCCACGGTCTGTGGCTTGGCCGTCACGGTCAGGTCAAGCTTTGTGATGTTGAAGGTCTGTGAGAGTGAGCCGCTGTAATTGCCCTTCATCGAAATGACTGCCTGTGCCAGACCGGCGTTGGTGTTGTTTCGGTAGCTGACATCATAGTCGATTTTTACCTTGAGCACCTTTTTTCCGTCACGCACAGTCACCGCCGGTTCGATGGCCTTGCCGGTGTAAGGCGTGTCGCTAATGGCATCTACGGTCAGGCCGTTGTCAGCCTTCGCCAGGATGACCAGCTTCCCTGATTCGTAGGCAATAACGTAGTTAGAAGTGACATCTTTATCACCGAACTTGATGACGGCCCCAGAAGCAGTGATGCCGTCGTCAAAGGTGCCGGCTTCCGTCTTGTAGGCTGTCAGAGTCACATCAGCCAGCAAGTGGCCTGCAACCTGTCCGCTCAGTTCTGCCCAGCTTACGCCACCGATGATAGATTCACCAAAGACGACTTCCTGATCCTTGGCCTTGACGGTCACGGCCACTGGCGCGATGTCGAAACGACAGACGATGGAACCGTCGTAGTTGCCCTTCATAGTGATGACAGCCTCCGCTGTACCGGCATCCGTATTGTTCTCATATTTCACGTCATAGTCGGAACCCAGCACCAGCAATTTGTCCCTGTCCTTCACGGTGACGGCCGGCGTACATGCTTGTCCGTTGTAAATGAATGAAGTCGGAGTCAGTGTGGCCGTCAGGTTATCTGCTGCTTTTTGTAAAATGGTCAGCTTACCAGTATTGTACGTGATGTCATAATTGACGGTCACATCATTACCCTCGGCATCACTGACTGCAGCCACCGACGGTGTCAGCATTCCCTCGCCAACCTCGGTGATTGAGGGCGTCAGCGTAATGGCGGTCAGTATCTGTTCGCCAGCAAGTCCTGTCACGGTCACGTCACCCGTTCCATCGCCTGGTGCGTCGCCAAAGGTGACAGTCTGATCCTTGGCCGTCACCGTCAGGGCAAGCTTCGTGATGTTGAAGTGCTGTGTGATCGCCCCGCTGTAGTTGCCCTTCAAAGTGATGACAGCATTGGCCGGTCCGGCGTTGATATTGTTCTCATAGCTGACATCGTATTCCGTGCCCGACTCCAGTACCTTCGTACCGTCCATCACGATGACAGAGGGCTCGATAGCCTTGCCAGTATAAGGGAAGTCTGTGATAGTTTCCGTTGTCAGGTTCTCGCTGGCCTTCTGTAGCACAGTCAGTTTGCCGCTGACATAACTGATATTATAATTGGTGGTCACGTCGGTCGTGCCTGCCAATATTTTCGCATTGTTTACAGTAATGGCACCCTCATGGACACCTGCCTGAGTGGCATCGGTGGCAATGACCACACTGCCGAGCGTATGTCCGGCGGCTTGGTCTGTCAGCGTCGCCCAGTTCACGGCGGTGCTGATCTCTTCACCAAAGACAATGCTCTGGTCCACAGCCGTCACCGTCACATCCTTCTGAACGATGCGGAAGGTGGTCGTGGCCGTACCGCTGTAGTTACCCATGAAACTGACGTTGGCTGTGGCGGTACCCACGTTGGTGTTGGCCACATATCCTGTCACGGCATAATCAGTGCCGAGTACCATGTTGACGCCCTTGTCCTTAGCTACGACATCTGGCGTTATGACCGTACCTGTATAGGTCTGGTCGGCTATGGCGGTGAAAGTAATGTCTCCGCCGTTGGGATAGGCTTTCTGCACGATGGTCAGCTTGCCGTAGCCGGTCACCACTTCATAGTTGTCGCTCACGTCGGTCGTACCGCTCATGACGGCGGCAGCCGTGGCATAGATGCCACTGGGATAGATACCCACGTTCCTCTTGTCACTGGTCAGCGTCACGCCGCTGAGTGCATGGCCATCCAGCAGGCCGTCGATGGCGACGAGGGTGCTGAGGTCAGCGGCCGTCGTCTTCGGGCCGCCGGTGTTATAGGTGATGGCCTGTTCCTTGGGAGTGACGGTCACACGACGCTTTGTGATGGTGAAGTTGGCTGTGGCGCTTCCGCTGTAGTTGCCCTTGAAGGTGACGGTCACCGTGGCTTTGGCCGTCTCAGTACTGGCATCCTCATTATTGCTATAGGCCACATCGTAGTCTGTGCCGACGGCCAGCGTCTTGCCGTTGTCCTTCACAATCACGGCGGGCTCATAGGCTGCAGCCTTGTAGGGGAAGCTGTTGCCACCGTCAAGGTCGATGGTGAAGGTCGTTTCACTATAGGGCTTGCCTAAGATGGTCAGGTCGCCATCTGCTCCGTATGAGATGCTGTAGTTGGCTGTGGCATCTACACCATTTGCGTCCACGATACAAGCGTTACTGGCCGTGATGGCACTGGCATAGGTGCCAGGAGCCGTCTTATCGGTAGTAAGCATAATGCTGCCTAAACGGTGCCCGGGGATCAGGTTCGTGGCCGTGGCCTGGCTAATATCAGAACTGATGCTGTTGCCGAAGGCGATTTCCTGTGCCGACGCTGTCACCGTGGTAGGACGCGGGATAATCTCAAAGCCGGCAGACAAGGCTGTGTTGTCGCTGAACTGCGCGATGACAAGACCCTTGCCCACCTCAATATTACCCTGATACAACAAGGTGTAAGTGCCGCCACCTGTGACAGTGACAGCTGGTTCGATAGGCGCACCCGTATAATCATAGGTACCACCACCTGTGAGGCTCATCGTTGCCGTAGCGTTCTTCTCTAACACCGTCAGAGTTCCTGCCTGTATTTCCAGATTATAGTTTGTAGTCACGACGTTGTTCTTACCGTCAACAATCTTAATATTGCTGACCTGTATGGCACCTACGAAATCACCGTGCTGGACGGTATTGAGCTGATTATCGATGTCCGTATCGTAAGCTACCGTTGCACTGCTCAGCACATGGCCTGACACTTGACCGCTCAACTCGATGAAGTTCATCGAGTTCAGGATGGACAGCGGATTACTGTAAACCGCCGTCTGGTCAATCGCCATCACATAAGCCGTGCGCTGTGTAACATCATACGTCTTAGTGAACGTGCCTTCATAGTTGCCTCTGCTGCCTCCGAGGGTGATGGTGATGGTCTTAGTGCCCACGTCAGTGGTGTTGGCAGTGTAACTCAATGTATAGTCCAGACCTTCTTCCAATACCGTCGAAACATCCTTCACCACAGGCACAAGCTTCTGAGACTGGCCATTATAAACGACATTGCTGACGTTATCGACAGTGAAAGCTGCCGGATGTTCACTATATTTCTTCCTGTTGATGGTGATAGTGCCGTCCGTATAGGTGATGGCATAGTTGCGCGTCACATCGTTGCCGGAGCCGTCGCTGACAGCAGCCAGCGAAGGTGTCAGGGCAATATCCGTACCTGCATTGGTCGATGCCGGCGTCAGGGTGACACTGCTCAGGACATGCGTTGCTACCAGACCGTCGACTGATACCTTGTCGGTCGTTGAACTGACGGCCTGACCATAGGTGATGGTCTGGGCATTAGCCGTCACGGTCAGGGGCTTTGGTGTGATGGTGAAGTTCTGCACCATGTAACCGCTGTAGTCGCCTTTCAGCACGATGAGTGCCCGCGCCGTGTTGGTACCGGCCTCCACGTTATTCTCATAGCTGACTTCATAGTCGGAGCCTGCCAGAGACGTGCCGCTGTTATTCACAGTGACGGCGGGAGTCTTCGCCGTGCCGTCATAGGCTTGGTCGGCAATGGCCTCCACGGTGATGTTTGGATTGGTGTTCGGAGCCGCGATGGTCAGCGCACCGGTCTGGTAGGTAATATTGTAGTTCGCCGTCATGTCGGTCTCGCCAGCCACGATCCAGGCCCCACTGACAGTAATGCCCGTCGGATAGTTGCCCGCTGCCGTATAGGAAGTGCTCACCGAGGCACTCTTCAGCGTATGTCCGCTGACGAGACCTGTGACGGTGGCCGTACCTTCACCGGTACGGATGACCTCACCCACGAGGATGGTCTGGTCCTTGGCCTTCACCGTGACAGCCTTGGGAAGGATGGTATAGTTACGCACCACCGTTCCTTCGTAGTTACCCATCATGGTGAGTGTCACACGGGCCTCATTGCCGGCGTTCACATTATTACTATAGGTGGCGGTATAGTCCGTTGCGGCCACCGTCAGCGTACCGTCCTTCACCGTCAGGCTTGTCGGATCCTTCGGTGTGCCGTCGTAGGTCGGATATCCTGCCTCGATGGTGATTTCCGTAGAGGCAGAGGTCACAACCTTGGGATTGATGGTCAGGGTACCGATTTCCTTTTCACCGCTGACGCTGCCATTCTCCGTGGCACGCACGATAACTGTGTACGTCCCGGCCTGGACTGCCTCCGTGAGTTCTGTGTCTGCTCCTTCTCTCCTATACACCAACGTATAGTTTCCGGCAGAAGGAATCGTGATACCGTTGCCCGTAATGACAACGGTGGGAGTCTGTGCCTGCCCTGTATATTCCTTCACGTTGCCTGACAAGCTGGCGGTCGCATACTGGAGGGGAAGCTGGAGGACTGTCAACGTTCCCACCTTGGTGTTCACCTGAATTGGAGTCCCGTTATTGTTAACCAGCGTATAGTTAGAACTGACGGTCGGCAGGGCGCTGAATGAAATGTCATAGATACCGACGGGCGACTCCCTGGTGGCAGTCGTCGTCAGCGTACCCAACCCAGTGACGGCGGTGTACTGGTCGGCCTCCAGATAGCCATTGACGGTAGCGGTCAGCGCAGGCAGGTCGTCGGTATAGAACTTAGATGCATCGTATGCCTTGGCCAGTATCGGCATCGGTTTGATGGTCAGTGTACCCACATTGGATTGACTGCCCGTTACATCAGCAGCGGTCTTGGCCTCAACACTGACGGCATAGGTACCGGCGTCCTTGGGCTGTGTGGTACTCTTTGCATAGCTCGTAGTACCGGTTCCGGTATAATAGACATCATACTGGTCGGGGCCGATGAAGCCGCCGCCTGATGCTGCATCTTGCGTCACACGGACAGTTGCTCCGTGCTGTTCACCGTCGTAGGTGTATTCATTTTCATCCACGACCACAGCAGCACCAGTGATATCATAGCCGACAATGGTCAGATCGCCCGCCAAACCATTAGTGGGAGCCTCAGCAGTGGCCGTGGTCACTGTCACGTCATAGTTAGCACTCACATCCTTACCGTCTGCGTCCTGGATGACCACCGAATTGGGTGTCACCTGTAGAACCTTCCCATAGGTGTCACTGGAGGGATATTTCTTGCCGCCTGTACCCGTGGTGGTACCTTCCACGGCAATACACTCAATGGATATGCCAGTCATGGTATGACCTGAAATCAGTGAGCCGGATGCGATGACGGCATGATCCACCGTGCTGGTGATGACACCGCCATAGGGGATCTCCTGAGACTTGGCTTCTACCGATATGGGCAGTCGGGTGATCCTGTAGGTGCCCCGGGCCTTACCCTTATATTGCCCGCGCAGGGTAAAGTCCACATTCTTCGTTCCGGCATTGACGTAGTCGGCAGAGGAATAGACAGGCGTGGCATCGTACTCGCGCAGGCCATTGGTAGATTTGCGGGTAGTCTGGCCTCCAGTGGCCTCATCATCGGTGCCGTATAGCTTGTGCGTTCCGTATTTTACACCACCGTCATCTCCGCCGGTGACCAATGTAGCCTTTTGACCTTCAGCATTAGCATTATAAGGCGTGTCAGTAAGACTGAGCTTGACCGTACCAGTAGGAGTGGCGGCTGTCCATGCTGCACTGATATCCGTCCGTTCATGGAACGTGGCAGTGATAGTGACATTCGACTTAGGCATCACAAAGGTGAAGTTACCCTGACCTTCAGGCGTAATCTGTCCCTTGACGGCTTGAACGGCAACAGCAATAATCGGCGGATCCGTTCGAGTCTGCGCCACATCACCTGTGGGTGTCACGATGATGTCCTTGGCCTCAATGTAGTAGCCATCAGCAGGCGTCACACTCAACGTCACTGTCGTACCTTCTGCCACGGTAGTCTGTTCTGTCATAATACTACCGTTGGTCATCGCACTGATATTCACCTTATAAGAAGCGGCATTTGCCGCTGTCACTACCGACAGCAGCAAAGCCAGAAGCATTATCCTATTCCTCATGAATTAATTACAATTTCTGGATAAAATATACTAACTATTTTTTTTCTAAAACCGCTTGCGGCCCGTCATTTCACTATGACTTTTTCACCATTGCGTATATAGAGACCCTTCCTTGTGGGCTTGTTGATGCGGTTACCCATCAGGTCGTACCACACATCCTCCGTCTTACCACCAACATCTTCCGTCGGAATGAGAGCCGTGGCGTCGTCCCCGATGTTCAGCAGCAGACGGGCACCACCGACAACAGCAGGTGTCGTCAGGAAGGCACGGTGGGCACCGATGTCTGTACCCGTCTCGCAGCCCACAAAGGCATTGTTCATCAGGATGTAGGTAGGTACGCCCGCTGGCATCACGCCCGTCGAGGGTACGCCGACAAACGATGCATAGTTCTCGGAAACAACTGCGGGAGAAGTTTCCTCCTCCAGTTCGAAGGTTGTGTCTGTATTGCCGTCAGGACGCTCCAACAGTACTGGCACTCCCTGCGGGACATGGTCCATTTCAGCCGATAGGTTTACAGTGGCATCTGTGGTTGATGTGGCGGCGGTAATGCCCGTCACATAATAGGCTTTGAAGCCCGTCGGGAGCTTCAGGCTGAAGCGCTCGTCGTAGTAGGTCGTCCATGTTCGGTTGGCCAGAGTCACGGCCAGCTTTACATTCACCGTAAGGTCTGTCGTCACAGAATAGCTGGTCGTGTTGGTAGTCTCTGTTGTAGTGTTTGTCTTACCCTTGACCACCACCTTATACACACCGATGGCATTGGCCGGGATGCTGGCTATCGGATCCTCAGTGTCTTTCTGGAAGTAGACATCGTAGTCATCTGGCGACAAGGCGGTAGTGTTTGCAGAGCCGCCAGGAAGCTTCAGTTTCACCACGAGACTATTTGAAGCCAGCGAGACGGTCTGACCGTTTATCAACGTAGTGCTTACCTCAGTCTTCCTGCCGTTGAGCTTCAACTGATGAGTGTCGGTAGAACTACCGGCCATCACATAGTCGGCATACGCCACACTTGCGGTCTGGCTGCTCAGGTCGGCCGCCACGATATTGAACGTCACCGTCCTGTCGCCCTTGAAATACGCACTGGCATCCTTCGCGCGGATGGTCAGCGTACCGCTGCCCACATTGACATTCTGGCCATAGGAGATGATCTCGTAGTCAGCAGCATCTAAAGCCATCCCGCCACCAGTGCCGTTATCCATCTTCAGCGCACTGAACGTCGTCGGACGAAGCTGGCTGCCCGTGTACGTCTGGTCGATAATGGTGGCAGTCACCTTGCCGCCGCTAAGGTCGTACTTGCCGATTACCAATGGTGTCTCGGCGGTGGCGGTACCCGTCACGTTGGTGCTCTTTGCCACAGCGGTGATGGTATAAGTTCCGGGATTGGTCTGGCTGGCTTCACCGGCATACTTCACATCATAGTCGGTAGCGGGCAGCGTCCAGTAGGTGTCACCCTCGATATGCTTCTTCACGGCCACTGATTCTGGAGTCTTGGCATTGACGCCGTCATAGCCCTGCTCTGCACCTGTCACCTCCACCGTAGCCTGGGTAAGGTCATACTGCGTGATGGTCAGGTCACCTTCTGCATAGGCAATAGTATAGTTGGTAGAGGCTGTCGCTCCCGAGAGTGTCAGCTTATAAGCACCGGCAGCTGTGCCCTGTTGTAAGGTCACGGTGGTGGAGCCTTGCTTGACGCTGTAGCCAGTCGGACCTGCCGTAAGCGATTCGCCGTAAGCCAAGCCGTCTACAGTATAGAGAGCCGTCAGTGCGTTCTCGCCCGTTGGCAAGGCATCGCCATATTCAAGTGTGCGGGCTATCGGTGTGATGGTCAATGCCTTTTGAGTAATGGTCAAGTCACCTTTGACGTAAGTGATGTCATAGTTCGAGGTCATGTCATTGCCACTTCCGTCCTTAATCTTCGCGCCAGTCACTTCAATGTCACCAGTATGAGTACCGACATCTTTATGTGTTTGGGCGAAGTTGGCAGAAACCAGCGAATGGCTGTCCACCAGCGTTGCCGCCGTGGCCTGACTGGCTGCCGTCACGATGCTTTCGCCGTAGGCTACCGTCTGAGTTTTGGCTGTCACGGTGATGGGTTTCGGCTTGATGTTAAAGTTACGGATCAGCGTACCGCCGCCATCACCGTTGATGGTAATCTTGCAGGTCGCCGTTCCGGCATTCACGTTGTTCTCATATGCGACACTGTACTCTCCTGCGCCCGAACCGGCAGTCACTTCAGACTTGTCACCGCTCACTTCCTTATATACCTTCAGGTCTGTCAGCGTCTTTGCAGAACCATCGTAAGTGAAATTGGGAGAATAGTCGGCCGAATAGTCTCCTGTAGGCGCCTGGATGATGTCGAATACATCGTTGAGCGTGACGGAGCCAGTGAACAGCTCGTTGGTTGCTGCAGCCGTTATCTTGGCACTTGCTTTCCCTACAGCTGTATTATTGCTCCACTCGATGGTGTACTCGCTGCCTTCTGTCTGGGGAATATTGGCAGTCCCGTTGTGGAACGTCACCGAGTAGCTTCCGCTGGCCGGAGTGATGGCACTGCCCGTATACTGCTGGGCACCAGGACCTATCAGTGTCACATAACCTTCTGACGACGCACTGGTGTTCTGTAGGGGTATCTTCTGCTGGAACTCACCGTCCATATAGATGTCGCTGTCAACACCGGTAATCCTAGCCACATACTCACCCGTCTCGGTGCTGTAGGTCACGTTGGTGCCGTCGTAGGTCAGCGTATTCCAGCCTTCGACCTCAACGTCAGTTTCACCCGCCGAACGTGTGCGCATCACACCGGCATCGGTCACCTTGCGCCAGCGGATCTGTTTCAGGCGATAGTTGTCTTCGGGGTTTGCCACCGTATTAACGCGTGAACCTACCTTCGGACGCTCAATCGCCGTGATGGACACACCGCCTATGGTGATGTCTCCGTGCTCAATGGTCGGAGGTGTGGAAGTACCCACGCCTTCCTTCCTGGCATCATACGTGCCACCGAAGGTAGCATAGACGTGTACGTTGCCGGAGGGCATCTGGAAGGCTGAATTGACTATCACATGGGCGGTCTTCTCCTCATTGTCCTGATAGTAGTATAGCTTCGGATTGCTGTAGCCTTCATAGGCGGTACAGCTGACAGTCACTGTGGCATTCTTCTCGGCCGTGGTGGTGTTGACACTTACCTGGCCGCCGTTGATGCCGGGATAGACGTCGACCGAATACTCCGTATTCTTCCATACGGCATAGAGCGTCACCACATCCTGATGGTGTACGCCGTTCAGTTCCGAACCGGCTGTGGCACCAGAGGAGTAGGCTATCTTCTTGTTCTGTGCATCCGTCTCTGATTTGGCCCACCCCATGAACGTGCAGTCGGCCTTGGTGGGCACGGTCGTACTCAGTGCCAGGCTCTCGAAGTGCTTCTTGGTCTGACTGTCGACAGTCGAGCCGCCTTGAGCATCGTATCGGATTGTATATTGATTCTCTGTAAAAGCACCTGCCACCGTCACATCGTTGTCGGGCATGGAGAATGTCATGCTGGCCGATTCCAAAGTTCTGGTGACTTCGGTCGGCGTACCACCGTTGGTCAAGGGGAACAGCTCGGCAATGGCCTTGCTGGTATCGAAGTGCCAACCCGCAGTGGGCGTAGCGGTCACGGTGACGACATCACCCAAGTGAGCCGTCAGCGCTGCATTGCCGGCGGTAGGAGAAGTGGTGACGTCACCGCTGCTGGTCCCGTAGGTGCCCGTCATGGTGATGGTACCCCGTTCCGTCTTCCCGCCCACCGTGACGGTACGGTTTGCCAGGAAGATAGCGTCGACGGTCACGTTCTGGCCTAACATCCTCAGGGCACTGGTAGTATAGGTATCAGCCTTTCCATTAAAGAGAGAGTGCCGACCGGTCTCACTGGCAAACGTATACTCTATCGAACGCAACTTATAAGCGGACGTCGCTGTAGCAATGACTTTCACCTCATCATTCTCCATGGCCTGGGGATTGGCTGTGCTGGCTACGGCAGAACCCTCCGTGCCATTGTGTTTCACACGGTATGACACGCTACCCGTACCGGATATGGTGGACGTAATATTATACTGTTGGTTATGCTTGAATACGGCGATTACCGTGGTTGGCGCAGCATGATTCATTGTAAAGCTCTTGATAACGCTGCTGTAGCCGTTCCAGTCGGTGATGTTGACGGTCTGCTCCGTACCGTCGGTGTAGCTGTACCTGAGTTCCTGCAGATGGTAGTCGGTAGCGTTGGTGGTTGTGATCTTCACAAGGTCCTTATACTGCGCAACGGTGTTAGAGGCCGTCCAGGTGTCTGGTGATATCTGCAACGCACGCGCCAAGGTCACCGTACCGCCAGTGCCTGTGACGGAGTTGGTGCCTGTTTTGGAGTCCGTCTGAGCACCTGTGTAGTCCTGGGTGATCACATTGATATTCAAGTTATAGTTTACCTTCTGCCAGACGGCATAGAGCGTCAACACGTTCTGGTCGGAAACGGCAGAGCTGAGTACACCCTTGGCGGAAGTGGGATCACTTGTTGTGTTGTCTGCAACAGTGCTGCCCGCAGTATAGGTTGCCGTTGTGGCATCTTTGTTCGTCGACCAGCCCAAGAAGGTATAACCCTTGCGGACAGGGGTCTCTGAAGGGAAGGTAAAAGCATCTGAAAAGTACTTATATTTCATACTGGTAGCTGTCGGCATACCCGTCACTTCCTCTGTAGTTGTCACACCGCCCACCGTCATGTAGCTGTTCTGGTCATAGGCGACTGTATATTCGCGCTCAGCGAACGTGGCGAAGGTGTAATAGTTGTCATCAAAGTTTGTCAAAGTATAGCTCTTTTCTCCTGGGGCATCTGTTGCTGCTCCTGTCAAAACAGAGGTTGTAGCTCCAGTGGTTTTATCCAAAAAGAGTTCTGACATATAGTAGCCCGTATTTGGCACGGCGGTGAGGACGATATCCACTCCAGATGACATAATGATACCACTAGAAGTTACGTTCTGACCACTGCTTGATCCATCCACCTTTGCTGTTATTTTTCCATTTGACAGTGAAGCACCAGATCTCAAATACAACTGTTTGACATTACCACTTTGAATAATCTGCACGTTTCGGATATAGCCACAAAGATAACCGTCACTAGTTGCTGAATTTGCACTATTATAGCCTGATCTACCTAAGAATACATTTTTGAACTGTCCTATAGAATTGAGCAAACCATTAAAAATCGTTGTGGATTCTGATAACGTTTTTGTATTTTGGCTTGCATCTGTAAGATTCGTATCGATTTCTCTTCCGTCAATATATATCACCGGAATAGCAGATGGCGCCATAACAATGGTGAGGTGATGCCAACTATCAGTCCAAATGGCATTAACATCGCTTTGATTTTTAAAGCGTTTATATCGAGCATCATCAGTCGATGTACTGAACTTTGCCATCGTTGTGGTTGGTTCTGCATTTACCCAACCACCTCCATCTTTATTACCTCCAACGGTGAAATTAAACATGGCTTGGGATGATTCTACAAACTGTCCTTTAGTGGCATTATTGTTAACATCAATTAGGCGTGCATATGAACCTGTACCTTTACCTGTATATCCACTCGCAGAGGTATGCGCACTCTGATAAATTTTAAAATCCATAGAAATGGAAAGACCTGAACCAGCCGTTACTTTGCTAAAAGGCTCATCATTAATAAATAAAAAGGGTCTGTTTTCATCTCCTCTACCACCAGGAAACCAAACGGCATTTTCATTGTCATCCCATTTCACAAGATTGCTGTTACCATTTACAATTCGCGTCTCAGTATTATTATTAAGTGTCTTCACTGTTGTATCATGGATGAAATCATCTTTACTCGTCAGATAATTCTGTACCAACTGTCCCGATGCCGAGGTACAGAGGCCCGTCATCAGCACCATCGTCATTACCCGGCGAGCTGTCGCTGCCATATATTGTAATCCACTCCGTTTCATAAGCTTTCTTTTTTTATTCATTGTTTTATTCTTTATATCGTTATTTTTCTTTCGTTTCCACCACATGACATGACTGGTACGAAAGAAGAATTATCCAGCCAGACTGTTCACTCACTTCATCAGCGCTCGGCTCTGCCGCTTGTCTTGACAAGAACCTTTTTCCCATTCTTGATATAGAGACCCTTACGGGTAGGCTTGTTGATGCGGTTACCCATCAGGTCGTACCACACATCCTCCATCTTATCTCCAACATCTTCCGTCGGGATCAGGCCCGTTGTCTCGTCATCGCCGTACACGATGTAGATACGGGAGAAGCTAAAACCAATGCCATTGATGAAGGCCTTATGCTTTACCAAATGGCCACTGGTTGCCCAGACGAAGCTCTCGCCATCGAAGATAAAGATCTTGTCGGAGGATGTCACCGACTTACCTACCGAGTAGGCTTCTGACGATCCTACACCCGTCAGGGCATTCGTTCCAGAATATGTCTCATCAGCAGCGTCAGTAGCATAGAGTTTCACCGCCTTGGAGGTAGAGGACGTGCGCAACATCACAGGCACGCCAACGTTGATCACGTTGGAGGTAACTGGTGTCAGCACCACATCGGTCTTGGTATCGTTCAGCGTGCAGAAGAACACATCTCCGCCGACAGCCTTCAACTTCTCTGAAGGATGATAGTAGGTACAGTAATTATAGGCGGGAGTGGCCGAACGGCTGAAAGTCTCTGCCACGTAGTAGATGGTAAAGTTTTTAGTGGTCGTACCGCTATAGTTACCCTGGAAGGCGAATGTTGCGGTTGCTGTACCAGCCAAAATGTTGTTAGTATATTCAACAGTGTAGTCAGTACCCTTAATCAGTTTGGTGGCACCGTCATAGACAGCGATGTCACCATCGGGGGCCACCGCTGTAACACCGTCGCCTTCATACTCAGCGTTCAGGCCGGAGATGGTGAAGCCAGTACCGGCCTTCGCCGTGATGGTCAGCTTGCCACGATTGTTTTCAGGATAGGTGATGGCATAGTTGTCTGTGACATCATTGTCGGAGCCGTCCTTGATGTGTACGTCGCTGGCCACGATGGCGTTCACATGGTCACCTATACCCAGTGTATGATCTGCCGTCAGCGTTACCGACGAGATAGTATGGCCTGTGATGGCACCTATCAGCCCGGCTTTCTCTACGCTGCTATTGAGGGCATCGCCGTATGTGATAACCTGATCCACAGTACTCACCTGTATGGATTTTCTCAGGATCGTGAACTTCACAGCCGTCGAACCAGTATAGTTTCCGTTATTACCGTTGGCATAGAGTGTCGCCGAAGCAGTTTTCACGCCCGCGTTTATATTATTTAAATAGGTGATGTTATATGCAGAAGTGGGAATCTCGATTCCGTCGATTTTCACTTTTAACGCTGGCGATGCGGGCGTGATGGCCTCGGCAGTGTATGTCTGATCGGCAATGGTAGAAGCGACATAGGCATTCTGTAGGTTGAAGGGCTGAATGGTCAGCGTGGTGCTGACAGGTGCAGGTGCCGCATAGTTCGGATTGGTGGACGTCAGATGGGCAGTAAGAGTATAAGTACCTGCATTGACGGCCTCTGTCGCATCCGCATTACTACCATCCTTCAGGGTGTACGATGTGATTGCGACTCCCGCCGGCAGTGAACTTTCGATGAGTGTCAACTCGCTTTGGTGGTCCAGTCCGTCATAGATGACAGTGGAAGCCCCCTGCCACTTCAAGGTGTTCATATTGTATTCTGCCGGCGTGATATGGGCGGTAAAAGAACCGTAAGGCTCACTCTCGCTACCCATATCATAGTGGTTGTTGTCGCCCACCACGTACCAATAGATCTCATAGTCGCCCATGGGCATAGCCTTGGGTACTTCTTCCAGCCATTCCCCATCGGTACCGAGACGGTAGCGCAGTGTGCCGCCAGTGGCCGAACCGGCACTCACCAATGGTTGCTCGACACCGTTGAACACCTTTGTCAACGGTGTGGGAGCCGTATAGGCAGGAATATTCACCTTGCTGATGGTTACTGTTATCGGACCCTTGCGCGTATCCTCACCTGCACCACCGTAGTCGTTATAGGCTTTCTGAGTGGACTTCAGATACCAGTACACCTTATACGTTCCAGCATCGGTTTTCTCAGGAATCGCGTCAGAGTATCCTGCATCGCCTGGTATCCAATACATTGCCGTTCCACGCGACGACGTGGCCGCAGTCACCAAGGCTTGCGGCTCGCCGGTATAAACCAGTTCCTTGGCGGTGGGAGCCACCACGTCGGTCATCTGATAGCCAATAATCTCAGAGGTGATAGTACCTACGGGATTGTCTGCACTGCCAAATCCCAGACCATACATCCAGTCGAGACCGCTCTTACTCTTACTGTAGTTGGTGAAACCGCTATATTCCTCTACATACCAGTGCAAGGTGTAAGAACCTTTATCTGTGGCAGAGGTCGTCTCTTTAAACTTAAGATTACAAAGCGCACCACCCCATTGACCGTAAGGGCAGACATTAGGAGTGGAATTATATTTATAGAGAGTCTGGCTCCAGCCCGTATAAGTTTTCGTCACTCCCTCAGGACCAACAAAGTCGTCAGGACCCAAGCACCAGTTCAGGAAAACCTGCTCAATCTTCATATTGTCGCAGCCGCTGAACGTAAAGCTGTATGTGTTCTCCTGTCCTGCAACTGGCGTGAAGGTCGCATTGTTGAGAGCCTTGGTATTACCCGAACCAGAGCCCCACTTGGTTAATCCCGTATTGGTCTCACCATCTATACCTCTGTACGTCAGATGACTGTTGGGAAACTTGAAGGTGATGGTGACGTTGCCTTTGTTCTTGAAACGCAGAAAGCAGTTGTACCAATCACCTATCGATGCATTATAATTACGTACGAGGCATTGGTCACTGTCATTACTGTACCTGTAGATGCATCTGTCACGGTGAAAACACCATTGACGATCTTACCTTTATCGAAATCAAAGTCGCTATCCCAAAGGTTTTCACGCGCGTATGAACCTATGGACACAAACAACATAACGTTTAGTACTAAAAGCCGTACTGCCAACCGATTAAAAGATATAATATTCATCTGTTTAAATTGTATTGTCTTTATGTTGGGCACAAATATACGACAAAAGATGCAAACAAAAAAAAAAAAAGGTGAATAAACGTTAATAGAGCGCAGAAAGTGCGAAAAAGTGTGTTATTAGGCCATTAAATGTTCCAATTTTGCCATTTTTTTATATATTTGCACCATCAAATTAAACTTTTAAAACCAACATGACAATGAAAAAGATAATCCTTTCGGTGGCAATCGCCATCATGGCAGGCGGAGCCACATCGGCTTTCGCACAGACTCCAGTGAAGAAAACTGCAGACAAGAAGACTGCTACAGCCCCAAAAAAGAGCGAAGACAAAACCACGGATAAGACCGCTAAGGTCACTGGCACCCTCTCCGAACAAGAGGAGGCCGAAATGAAAGCCTACGAAGAGAAAGAGGTGGCTCGCAGAAATGCAGTTGCCAAGAAAGGAAAGGAAATGCAACAGCAGATGGAACAGGAAACCAAGGATAATGAGTCAAAATAAACCCTACCCTCCCGCATTGCATTGATTTGGAGGTGGTGGCGAAGTCACACCTCCATCAGCCACTTCCACACCGGCACCACGGGTATTCCATCTTCCGTACCCTCCTCATCATAAATAATCAGCAGGCACTTCCAGTCGTCGTGCACCTTGGCAGGCGCATTGGGGTCAGGCACCTTTGCGCCCGTTGATAACTCCTTCATCCCACAGCTTGTCGATGGCCTGTACGGCATTCAAGAACCGTGCTATAAGGTCATCAGTTGAGACGCGATTACGAAACCTTGGCGGTCTTTAGTTCGTTCTGGAGAAAACTATAGACATAGCCGGGACTCTGATAGTAGAGACCGGTGGTATCACGTTGCAGGCGCTGGTAGGTTTCGCTGTTGATGACGGTGGCGAGTGCCTGCTCCATCGTGAGGTCGGGTTGGTCGGCAACAAGGCGCAGGGCGAGGTGCTTCACCATGTCGAGTTTCATCTGTTCTTTCTCGTTCATAGTCGTTTCAGGATTTTGATGGCACGCTCGGTGCCGAAGAAGTACTGGAAGGTGATGCCCTTCATGTTGCGCAGGTTGTGTACGAGCGTCGGCAGGTCAATGCTATTGTTCTCGTATTTCCAGAGCTGCACGCCCACGCGGTCGTTGGCGATGGGGCCGATGACGATGTCGTAGTCGTGGGCTGGCTCCGGGCTGTCGTTGTTGCGGTTCAGCAGGATGAACTTGGCCCACTCCTCTGAGTAGTCATCGAAGCGGAGGACCTTTAATTCGGCCATCGCCTCGTCGTCGGCTTCGAAAGTGAGGACGGTGGGGATGCCTGTTTCCAGTTGCTCCACCTTGATCTTAGCCATGTCCATAGCCTGTGCATACTCGCGGCTGAGGTAAAAGCCCTGGCCAAAGTCCTTGTTGGGCTTCGACTTGCGGAGGTCAATCTCGTCGAAGTCGGCATTGGTGCCGTGGTAGAGTATCATACGAGCGCCCCTCCTTTCCTGTGGCAATATTCAGCCATGTCGCTGACCATCGACTGGAACGACTGCGTGTGGCAGTAGTCGTAGTGCTCGTCAACGAACTTAATGGCACCGAAGCGGCTCAGATAGTTGAACGCCTGCTTGAGAGTCAGCCCGAAGCGCCGCCCGAACTCAGTGGCGAAGATGAGTGTCCATTCTATCTTGTCTGTAAAACTGTATGCCATAATCTGTTGTTATGAAATATGCGATCTTCTTCTATAATATCCGCCTGCAAAGATAGGTACTATTATTGAGATTTCCAAATCTTTTGGGCGAAATCTTCATCTCCCATTGCTTTTCGGAGCATTAAGCATAACAAAAGGACGGCTCTTCCGTTGTAACAACTTCAGAACCATCCCCTGTGTTACAGATGCCGAGGATTTACCTGGGGCCCATGCGGCCGGGACCACCTATGCCGCCCATTGGACGACCGGCAGGACGACCGCCCTTGTAAGGTTTGTCATCTTCGGATTCTACTGCGCGTCCTCGCACCGGAACTCTTATCGGAACCACTGACATCTTTCGAGCCATCGGCAGATTCATCTTTAGTTTCTTCTTTGGCTTCGTCTTTGGTTTCCTCTTTGGCTTCTTCGGTTGATTCCTCAATCTCGACGGTGATGTTACAGGTGTCGGAATACTTACCGTCGGAAGACTTCACGGTGACGGTACACGTGCCATTGGCAACGGCTCTCACTTTGCCCGCGTTGACGGTGGCGACACTCTTGTCGGAAGACGACCAGGATACAGTCCTTCCCTCCGTGTTCGTGACGGTCAGCGCAGAGTCTTTTCCAACCTTGGTCAGCATGACGTCCGACTCCTTGATGTAGAGCGTCCGTTTCTGTGTCACGGTGACAGTCTTCGACTCGTTGCCGGCGGCATAGAGGAACTTCACCTTGCCCTGGCGCTGATCGGTCTTGTTGGAGAACGACGACACGTTGATATTCTGGGTCCAGTAACCGTCGCCTACGTCGGTCTTACCACCTACGGTCAGCCAGCTAACCTGTGGTTGGACACTGACGCTGACGTTGGACACCACATTGACGCCAAAGGTTCCACCCAGTTCGTCTACCTCTATCGCCGTGGTGTCGACGGAGAATGTGGATTCAAACTTCTGCTTGAAGGAGATCGCCTTGCTGACGTTCAAGCTGCTGTTGCCGATGGTGACGGTGGCGCTGCGTTCTTTTCCAGTGGTGTTCTTTGAGATCTTGAAGAGCAGTGCCGTGGTCTTCGAGGAACGTGTCCTGGCCCTGCTGTTGCTCTGCAGGGTTATCCAGTCGCAGTCGCTCGGGATCGACACGTTGTAGCTGATGTTACTCTCCACGTTGACCGTTTTCGTGCCTCCTTCCATTGCCACTTCGAAAGAGGTGGAATCGACATTAAAGGTGGTCGTGAACGGCTGGTGGACGTAGATCTTGGCTTCGGCACCGGCGTCCTTATTGCTGATGGTGATGGTGGCCTCACGTTCCTGCTCAGTGGTATTCTCACTGGCCCGGAACACGATGGCTGTGGTATCTATGCCTTTGGTAGAGCCGCGGGTCAGACCACCCCTGTCCCTCCTACTCAGGAGGGGAAGCCTACGGCTGGTGGCCTTACGGGTTCCTGTGGCCTGAGAGAGCCAGTCGCAGTCTTTCGGGATCGACACAACATAGCCGATGTTATGCCTCAGGTTGACGGTGAAGGTGGCTCCACTCATCGAGACTTCATGAGAGGTTGAGTCGACACTGAACACCAAGTTGAAGGGCTGGCTGATAGTGATGGACTCGGAGACACCGGCTTCCTCGTTGCCGACTTTTATGACGGCCTCGCGAGCCTTATAGGTCGTGTTCTCTGCCACCCTCAGCAAGATGGAGGAGGTTTCCACACCCCTGGTATTCCGGGTAGCGGCACGCGATATCCAATTGCAGTCATCGGGAATCATCACATCGTAACTGACATTACTTGTCATCTTGATAGTAACCGTATCGCCATATTGTGACGCCTCGACATATTTCTTGTCGGGAGTGAACACTGCTGTGAACGGCTGATGAATATTGATGCCGATGCTGACACCTGCGTCTTTGTTGCTGAGCATGACGACACCGTCGCGATCGTGATAGGACTTATTCTCCTTGATGAAGAAAGTGAGCGTCTTGGTATCCGTCCCACGGGTAAGCGCCGACTGTCCTCTGGCGGCTGGCGATGATTTCTTGCTGATCCAGCTGCAGGTGTCGGGGATGATGACATCGTAGGAGATGTTGGTTGTCAGGTTGACGGTGATGGTATCACCATACTGGTTCACCTCGAAGTTGGTGGAGTCTGCCTTGAACTCGGTCTTGAACGGCTGATGGATTGTCAGCTTGTCTGTGAGCTTCTCGTCTTTGTTGAAAACGGTAATAACGGCGTCACGGTCCTTATAGGTCTTGTTCTCCTTGACATAGAACGTGATGGTAGTCGTATCCAAGCCTCTGGTCTTACTGGTTTGGGCCTGCGTCACCCAGTTACAGGTGTCGGGAATCTGCACCTCGTAGGAGACGTTGTGCTTCAGCTTGGTGGAGATGGTATCGCCATACATCGACGCCTCGGCGTAGGTCTTGTCGAGGAACAATCCAGTATTGCGGGCCTGCTTGACGGTGAGGTAGCGCGACGACTTGGAGATGGTGTCGGTGAGCGTGACAGTGTCTGTACGGGCATCGTAGGTATTGTTGGCCTTCACAGAGACAACCAGCTTACAGTTGTTGACATCAAGGGTGGATGTACACCATGACTCTTTGTTCGACACTTTGTATACCGACAGGTCCTCATGACGGTACACCTGTTCCTGCGTACCCCCCTCGCACGTGAAGGACATATCCTCCATGAGCAGTTCCTTCAGACGACTCTGATAGCCATCGTCGTCGCTACTACAGGACGTGAGGAAAGGAGTCAGGAGAAGAGGAGTAAGGAGAAAAGGAGTAAGGAGAGAAGGAGTAAGGAGAGAAGGAGTAAGGAGTAAGTAGAATACCCTCACCACAGAAAAACTCCTCATTTTTGACACTATATTTACCATATTATTTTTTAAAACAACGAATTACACGAATTTCACGAATTATCTATTTTTTCACTTTTTCACCTTTACACCTTTTCACCTTTACAAGTCTTTTTCTATATAGGTGAATGTCGTATGGCCGATGGTGAAGCTCTTGCCGTGATAGAGCCACACCTCCTTGCCGACAGGCAGGGGCTTGCCCTCATCAACCGTCACGCCCTCTTCCAATGCCTTGAGACGCAAAGAATCGATATGGCGCTTGATCTCAGCATGCACAGGAGATACCTGGCCCATGACATCCCACGACAGTTGGATGCTGCAGTCGACCGACTTTCCAAGGGTGACAGCCTCGGTCGGAGAGGCCTTGAACCACTTATAGAGTGCAATGTCCATCTCCTTGATGGCACCCTCCACATGCAGGAAGAACCGTTCCGAACGCGGTGTGACATGGGCAATGCACAGGGCGATGGCCACGGCATAGACGATGAAGCCGATCAGCAGCGACACCCGGTAGTCGAATACCGTGTTATAATAGACAAATGCCCACATAAACATGGTGAATACGGATATCAGGCATGCCAGGATGAGGAACGTGCGGCGGATGGGTGTGCGCGTCTTGAAGGTGACGGCCAGCATAATGAAACCACTCAGCAGCGCCCAAGGAATCCATTCGGTGAGGAACGTGCTGTATTCGAAATGGAGGAGGATGGAGACAAGACAACCCAACAGGCAGAGGATGCTTCCTACTGCTCCGGCAATGATGGCACGGAGCAATATCTCGGCGATGCGATAGAACCACTCACGGTGACGGACGGTGAAGTTCGACAGGAAGAGTGTCAGCAGGAAGCCTACGGCCTGACCAAAGGCCGGCAGGTCGTTCAGGCCTGAGCCATACTCGAATTCAAAGTTCTCCGCATCGACAGTATTATGGTGGAACACCGTTTGCAGGTACTCGATGATCGATGTCGACATCGGATGGTCACGAGAGA
Organism: uncultured Prevotellaceae bacterium; assembly: GCA_900316445.1. Classification (GTDB taxonomy): domain Bacteria; phylum Bacteroidota; class Bacteroidia; order Bacteroidales; family Bacteroidaceae; genus Prevotella. The sequence goes on from ONCZ01000010.1 coordinate 39,968, forward strand.
CGAATACAATCCAGGCAGTAAAGCCCGCCAAGATGGCGACAAGAATCCACTTCATATAGTACAGCGGATTACGCTGGTCCAACAGATTATGGCTATTATAATAATGTGAACCTTCCTGGCAATGACGACCATGTTCGGGACAGTGGTACTCGTTGTCGTCCCAACATTCCTTGTGCATCGTATGCTTACATTTCACAACAATCTCATCACCTTCCTTGAAAGGAGCCTTGCAGAGATAACACGACTCGGATACCGGTTCCCCCCGGAAACTCATCTTACTGCCCAAGTACTTAATGACATACTTACGCTCGAAGAAACGATAGCGGATGTAGGGTTCCAAGAACTGGAAAATGCCCCATACCAACAGGATAATGATCAGGGTGATCACGATGCCGATGGTGATGAACTCAATCATGGGGCCGTCGTCTATGATGAGAGGACTATAGACCGAACCGAGTGAGAATTCCGTCTGTCCCTTGGCTATCAGGTCGCCGGTTTTCTTGTCGTTGAAGGAGATCTCGAGAATATGACGATCGCCACGGAAGACCTTATGGTCTGGCTGTTCCAAGGTAATCTTGTAGTTGGAGAGGTCGATATGGTAGTCATGAAGGATGTCTTCCTCCATCTCCTGCCAGTTGAACGAAGGCTGGTACAGACCTCCCAACGACTTACAGAAATACTGCAGAATGTTGCTGTCGCTGGTATTGTCTGACAGAGCCATGAGTTCCAGACTTTCGGGAGTGCTGGGAGAGAAGTTTGCATAGTAGGCCTGTATCATGCCCTGATAAAGCTGTGACTTGTCTTTCAGCAACTGCTGAAGTTCAAAGTGTTTGGGATCTACAGGCTGTTCACCATCATAGGTCTTTCCTCCAGAGAGGATCACCATCACCTTGTGGCGTGCGCCTCCTATCGTCGTACTCTCATCCTGCATCTCCGCCAATTTTGTCACGACCGAACGGTAGAGATAGATGGTCGCCGGATCCTGGTGGACGAAATAGTTATCAATGACGTAGTCCGTTGCCTCATAGGTCTCTGTGACGTTGTCGTTCTGCATGAAGGCAACAAAGAGGTTTTGTCCGCCAAAGAGAGCCTTGATATCCTTGACAGCCTTACGCTCAGCGTCCACCTGCTGCTGGGGTAGACTCAGGTCGACCAGGGCAAGCAGTTTGATATCCAGCTTATTGAAGATCTCCCTGCTGGCATTGCTTACCTTCGTAATCTTTGGCTGACTCTCCCGGCCCAGTCGGTTCAGTATGCGCTTGATATGCTGATAGGGTGTGGCGACCACAACTGAGGAGTCCGTCAGGTCTTGACCTCCTACTTCATGCATCAGGCGTGCGGACAGTTCCATCACCTTATAATCGTCGGAGAATTCGATGCTCGTGATCTGCAGGGCATCCCCAACCACTTCCTCCTTATCGTCAGACGACAAGATGTCGTCAATATCCGGAGCTGTCTCCTCATCACAAGAAGTCATTAACAGTGAAAAGGTGAAAAGGTGAAAAAGTAAACAACTCATCACCAACCACCTGGTCCGCATTGTCGTATATCTCTTTGTCATCATAATTTCTAATTGCTCATTATATCGTGGGATAATTATGTTGTCCTTTCATCATTTCCTTCATCTTCTTGGCCTGGTCACGAGCCTGCTTGACCTGTGCGAGCTTCGACTTCAGCAGGTTCAGTCCCATCAGCAAGATAGCCACACAAGCCAGACCCATCAGATAATCCTTAACACGCTGGATAAAGGGTTTATAGGCCATCTCCTGAATCTTCGCGGAGACGGTCTGCAGTTCGAAGACTTTATTCTCCATCGCCGTCATCCGGAGTTCGAGGCCTGGAAATGCCGTCGCCGCGTCCTTGGCCTGACCGTAGTATTTATTGACGTCAGCCGTCAGTGCCTGTTCCGTCGCCTTGACTTTCTCCAACTGGGCCGCCAGTTTCGGCGACATCGAGTATTGTATGGCTTTTTTGTATAACTGACGGTAGTTCTTGTCCTGACCCCAGATGAACTTCTCTGCCGTAGAGAAAGCCACCAGCTGGTCGCGCTGCTGCTGACGGAGAGCGAGCGTGTCGGTGACGGCCTGCCGCATCTGTTGGATGATAGCCACCCGGTTGAGAAGACTGTCGTCGTCGGCAATATACACTTGCTGGGCGGCAGAATAGGTGTCCCAACGAGTGGAGAAGGAGGTCAAGGCCGATGACAATGACTTGAGGCGCTCGGAGACCACATCAAGGAGCGGTTCGTTCAACGGCATATCCATGTCGATGTCCACACGGAACTTACAAAGGGCATTCAACTGTATCAGTTCCTCCTGAAACAGCTCTATGTGCTCATTGATGTCTGTAAAGGTGGAATCGAGTTCCTCCTCAGCAGACATCCCCCCCTGTGCCCATGCCACCGAAGGCAGCATGCACACGAAGATGATGAGTCGCCATAAGTTCCTTTTTATGTTCATTATCTGTTGCAATTGTTTCTAAAATAACGTTCCGCCTCACGGAATACCTGCACAGCCTGTTTCTGCTCTGTGGTATAGACACCCTGACTATGGATGGTTTCATTACAGGTCTTGATAAGAGTCTCCGTCTGGAAGATGATGTCACGACGCTCGACAGGATCATTCGACAGCAGATAACGCGACACTGCTGCATCTATCTGACGGGCTTTTGTCAACAGCGACCTGGAATTCAGACCTTCGCTGCCTGAGAAGATGGACTTAGCTGCAGCGACGACCTTACAGTTCATTCTACTGATGGAGTCGGTGTAGGCGTTATAGGCGTCCCAAGCCGCCTGGATATCCGGACAGAGACTTTGTTCGTTCTTACGAGGATACTGTTCTGTGAGCTGACTCTTCAGATCCTGGAAGGTCTTCAGACTCTCCTCGCTATCGACAGTACCGCTGCCAAAGCTCTTACGCAAGCTGTTATAACTCTTGCGGACGCCTTCGAGAGCCGCCTTTGCCGAGGCAATGTCTTCATCCAGTCCGAAGCAGGGATTGCGCTGGATTTCCACATGATACTCCGTGTAGAGATCACGGCCGAAGGGGATCTCAAACCGCCGTTTGTTGATATGCTTGCTGACATCGTTCATCAGCATCACGTCACGAAGACGGACAACGACGGAATTGCTTTTCTTCAAAATGTCGAAGGTCTGGGTGATGTAGTCGTTCACCATGGCATACTCCTGCGGTGCAGGCTGCAACCCCTCGTAGTCAATCCAGCGGTGGAAGACATACTTTTTAGTGGGTCTGGGCACCGTGTTCTTGAAGAGCTTGGAGATGCGGTACTGATCCTTTGGTTCATAGGTGACCACGTAAGGCAACTGGTCGGGACGGAGCTTGCGGCCCTTGATGAGCGGTTTGAAGCGTACATCCTCCCTGAACACGAAGATCATGCGATGGGAGATCAGCGTCACCGTCAGTTGGTTGGCCGCCTCGTCGAAGACGAACTTCACCATAATGTCCTTGTCGGTGACATCGCCTTCCAGGCTGATATGATCGGTATAGGATTGCTCCTGGCTGACCGCAATGCTCTTTACTGTCTGGGCAGATAGAGGTAAATAGGTGAAAAGGTGAAAAAGCAAAACACTTATCACCAACCTTTTACCAATACTCTTATTATATAATTTCATATTCATTTGTATATTCACCTTTTCACATTTTCACCCTTTCACCTTCAAAAAACCGTCCATTCCTTCGGTTCTCCCTGACGGACAACCCAAGCAGCAACCTTGAGATCCTCGGGATACGGTGGTTCGGAAATGGCATGATAGACCTCATAGCGCAGATAGTGCGCCACCCGTTCCACGGCCCAGGCAAGATCGGTATAGGTGTCGGGCATGTTGATGCACACCCTTCCGGCAAAGTCGCCGAAATACCGGATGTTGGGATGCCAGGGATGAGGAATGGGTTGTCCCTGCTCATCGTGGGTCAGAAAACGGAATGCCGGAGCCGCGTCGACCGACGGGTAACCATCTGGCAGATCTATCCGCATCTGGAAACCAGTGGAAAAGACCGGTGGATTCTCTGCGCCGGGTTCTCCGAAATGCTCCAGGTTCTCAACCCCACTGATGCTCCTCAGCTGATAGTCGACCAGATAGGCCGTGGGCAGTCCGTCCTTGTTACGGCGGACGGGCTGACACGTGATGTCATGCCGATGCTCCAGCCGTTGGTCTAACTGCTGCCACTCATACAACAGGCGCCGGCTGCGCCCCTTGTACCGGCTTATCTCATATCGGTCGCTCTCTCTCATCCTGGGAATGGGTCTGGCATCAGGAACACTTTATCGCCACTCTGCACACCGTAGTCGAGCAGCGTCTGGTCTGTACGTCCGATTCTCGGACGGAGCACACGTATCTCGTGCACGTCAGGATCCTCACGCCCGAAGAAATAGTCAAGGGGCGCTCCCGTTCCGTCGATGGACGGGAAGTCGAAGATCAGTTTGCCGTCTTCGCCGATGGCATGCGTCAGGTTAGTCATCAGCGTGCTCAGCGGAGCTTCTGGATTTACTACCCTGAAACGCACGGTCTTGTTCTTATACACAATGTCTAAAAAGAAATCTTCCATCTATAAACTATAAACTAAAAAACTATAAACTCTAAACTATTTCTTCTCAATATTCAATGTGACGATCACCGGATAGATGTTGGTGCTCCTCACTTCGATCATCTTCTGCATGAGGATTCCCACCCGCGAGGCCTTCTCCGCAAAGCTGCGCTTGACGAACGGATTGTCGGCCAGCACGATCTCCACCACAATCTCATAGCCGCAACCACGACGGTCCAGCTGTTGGCGACGGTTGACCGTCAGGCTCTTCACCATATCCCGGACGATGCCATAACGGGTCAGCAACTCGTTGTAACAGAACAGTTTGATGTCTGCCAGCGTCACGATGCGGTCGCTCGTGGCGATATAGTACCGTGAGAGGCTGGCCAGGGCGGCCTCTTCCGTCATCTCGTCCTTACCCATGACGGGGTTGGCTATCTGTCGTGTCTGGGCGGCACTCAGTCCTCCTGGTACGGTGAAGGTGCTGTCAGCATTCAGCGAAGCATTGACACCTGCCCCTGCTGTCGTGAGATAGCTCACATCGACACTTCCCTTTCCACTCTCAATGAGGTGGGGATTTCGCAGCAACAGGTAGACGCCTGGCACCTGTCGCAGCTGATCTTTCTTAGATATCTCCATCAGTCGTGTCAGTGTCTCCTGCAGTGACTGCATGGTCTTATCGCCCGAGAAGCCCTGCAGTCCCTGGAAAGCATAGAAGTCTGAGTGATATCTGGCGATGAGGGCGTTGAGCAGACGCACAAGCCGTCCTTGGTTGAAACGGTCGGCTGCCACCTTGCGCACCTCGATCAGGCTGTTGCCGTAGAGTTGTTCCTCTGAAGGACGCACAGCATGGAGGAACTGCAGGTTCACATGATCCTCGTCCTTGTCATAGCCTGCCACACGCGCGATGGGTGTCTGACCGCTCAAAGTTGTCTGATGCAGCTGGGCATTCACCAGCACCACCGGATTCAGGGATAGATGCTGCTTGTCGAAGACAAACTGGTCGGAGACTCCTGAGAACTCGAAGATGAGGTCAATGACGTCTGTCTCTGTAGAGAGGTACCGCACCGGGCCGTGATGACGGAGGATGAACAATCGGATGTTCTGGCGGGCAAACAGGTCGAGACAGGTGGCGGAGGCCTCATAGGTCTGCGACCGGTTGTAGAGTATCGTGTCCAGTCCGAAACAGTCCTGGAGGGGGAGTTCGGAATAGTCCCACGGTCTGATGAGGGGCAGCTGATGGTCCTTGATACTGACGGTGAGATCCTGGAAGTCCAGGCTGTCCACCGCAAAGGCAAATCCCGACAGATCCTTGATGGGTGTGCTGAAATGGAAGGTCACCTTGAAGCGACGACCGTCCATCCTTATGATAGATTTGATCTTTGCATTCAACAGACGGGTTTTCAGCAGGGGAATGAATGCATAACCGGTGCCGTTGAGCATGAAGTTACTTTGGGCATTCATCTCCAACTCCGGCACAGAGTCCTGCAAGGTTGTCTCCACCACGGCTGTGGCAGGTACGGCATGTCCCACCTCGAAGGGTGTCAGCAACTGGGCAAAGTCCTCCATCACCTCTGTCTTCATGGCCTCCAGGTCGCTGGCACTCTCATTCGCCTGATAGGCCATGGCTGTGATCATCAGCTTGAGAACGGGGTCACTCTCAAGTCCTTCAAGCTTGTCGTTGTCATCGCTCTGCCGCCAGATGTTGAAAGCCTCGCGCAACAACTCCTCTGCCCTCTGTTTGGTTTCAAATATCGTCTGTTTCATTCAATTCTCAATTTCTTGATCAATTCCACACTTTGATAACTTGGTCGTAGATGTAATCCTCTTTCGTGCTTATGATGACACCTTTTACAGTAATATAGATCAGTCGCTCCTCACGGATATAAGTCATCGACACTGTGATCTTCTCAAGCCGATCCTCATATTTGGTGATGGCGGTCTTCAGTTCTGCGGCAAAGGTATTGATACTCTTTGAAGAACCGGAGATCTTCTTGTCGTATGCCCCTTGGATATTGCTCATCGAATCGGTGTCGCCAGAGTCGAAGACGACGCCCTCGTTCTCATTGAACATCTCAAACCGCAGGTTATTGAACACGAAGCCAAACTGCGGGTCGGCCGGCGTACTGAAACGCTCGGTCGTGATGATGAGGTACATATTCGCGTCGATCGATCTTTTCAGACTGTCTTCACGCTGCAGTCCCTTGGGGGTCAGTAGGAGTGGTATGCTGATGCTGGTCATCTTATTTACAAATCAGATTAGCGGCACGAATTTCTCTTCTTCCGGTTCCGGCACGTAGAGTGCCTTGAACAGGTTCTCGAACAGGTCGAAGTACAATTTCTCATAGAGAGACTCATTGAGTTGCTTGCCAAGCTCGTCGAACTTCGCTGTCAGCATCTCGCTCATCTTGGTCTGACGGTCGTTCATCTCCGTTGTCAGCTGTTCAAGGATGGCCGTCTTCAGGGTCTCGTTGATATAGGTGGTCAGCTGCTCCGTCTGCTGCCTCATCTCCTCGCGCAGTTCTTCCTTCAGGTCAGCCAGCAGCTTCTCGATCAACTCCGGATGCAGTTTCTCGTACAGTTCTTTCTTAGCCTGGGCGAGCAACGCCTCATAGTCGATGGTGTTGTCTTCGAGCACCACTCCGTCGAGGATGATGGCGGCTCCCTTCATGTAATCCTCAAGCCATTGCAACCAAGCCTGTATATCTATCTGCTGGGGTTGTGGTATGTCGAGGGGCTGGTCCCTGTTGGGTGTCACGACATAGTAGTCAATGGCCTGGGCCATCTCCTGAGTGAGCAGGATGAAGTTCTGCATGGAGTTCTTTATGTTATAGTTCTTGAGCTGGAAGACATAACGCAGGAAAGCCCGTTTGCCTTCTCCCTCGGCCAGGTTGGGATGAGTCGACAGAATGGTCATCTGTTCTAAGTAGCTGTTAAGATACTCCTTAAAGCGGATATTCTCTGTCAGCAGCAGACAGGGAGGCATATAACTGGTATCAGCAGAGAAGATGCCCTCGGCCACATGGAAGCGCAACAGGGGGAACAGATCATTCGCCTCTATCTCTTCCCTGGTATGGATACCATAGACGTAGTGAGGTCTGACGAATGCCACGCCCTTCTTCTCAAACTCCACCTGATCATTGCCGAATCCTACCGTCAGATAGTATTTGTCGCCGAAAAGCATAGGTATGGTCACCTCTATGTCCTCGTCGGCATCGATCACTCTTCCTGACGGCAGCACAGCCTGACAGCGGAAGCCTGACACTTCGAAGCGGTTCTTGACGAAGATACCGTTACAGTTGAAAGGAGAGCCCGGCACCAGTCCCATACGGCTGTTGCCTACTGCCGCACGGATGGCCAGCATCTGACGGAAATCCCACTGTTCTGAGATTCCTGAGAATGTCTCGGCCGTCAGCTCCATGCCTGGCACCCAGTTGATTCTTGAATTAATATCGACCATTATATTTATGATTTACTATTTTACGATTTGCTTACCTCTGTATTATACCCTAATGTCAAGCGGGTGTCGGTCTGCGGGGGAACATCATACTCTTTGATGACAATCTCGCACCACACCTCGAGAGGAATCATCCACTCACACAGGAACTCCCGCAGCGGCTGAATCTCTTTGTCTTTCGCCTGAAACTCTTCTGGTGTCAGACCGGGGATGACCAGATCATATCTCACCATAGGCAACCAACTTCTGGTCGTGTCGCTATGGCTATAACGACCAGTCGTCATGTTGACCTCACATTTGATCAGTGTCCGAAGCAGATTGGCGATAAAGCCGAAGTCTCCCCTGCGACGGTTCACATATGGGAGCAGAATGGCTGCCTCACGGACATAGGGGTTCTCAATCTTGTCGAGATCGACACCGAAATAGGTGTTCAGGATATAGGCCAACTTACCCTGAAGCAGACTGTCCATCTGATGCTCCACGTAGAGACTCTCACGGAAGCGGTAAGTGTCGATGGGTTTGAAGGTCTCGCGGAGGAGTCTGAGTTTCAACTCCAACTGCTTGAACTTCTCTGCAGCGTCCTCACCCTTCAGGTCTGTCTCGTGGGTGAGCAGTCCCTGCGGCAACAGCTTAATGAAGCTGTCACGTGCCGTCTGTGCCACCATCTTCTCTTCGTCGATGGTGAGCAGGTCGCTGTTATAGTTACGGAAAAATGTTCCCTCATTCTGGGTAGTCCACTGGTTGTACATCTCCGGATAGAGATAGTTCAGCAGTAGTTCTGCACGGATTTCGGGTATACTATTCTTTATCATTCTTCACGTCTTATTTCAAAATAAAAACTTTCGTCGTCTGCTGTCACCTGCACGATGTCGTGCTGTGGAATGCCGAGCTGTGCCAATGTCAGTGACGGATAGGGGAATCCAGCGTCGATATGACGATACTCATGCTGGTAGAGTGCACTCAGAGGCTGTCCGTCCAAGGACTTCTCACCAGCCACCTTGTCAGCCACCGAACGACCGGGAACCATCATCGTCACCCGCTCGTCGTTATCGCGCCTCGAGACATAGTCTACGAAACAGTCATTCGTCAAACAGAGTGTGATCCCCAATTGTCCACTTCTCAAGAATCCCATTCTCTTTAATTCCCGGGTCCAGCACTGAAGGGCTTCGCCGACGGGTGTGGCATCACTGACCGCCGTCTGACAGACAGGTGTCCACAATTCATGTTCGGGACACTCGTCATCGTAGGCCTGATAGTCCGCGATGCGGACCGTCGTATGCTCCCCGTCGTAATACAACATCTTTCCACACAGCGACGTCATTTCCCCGTTTCCTTCTCTCCTTCTCTCCTTCTCTCCTTCTCTCCTTATTATTATCTTCAGCGTCTCCTGAACCTCGATGGCTCCGATGATGGAGGCGATGACGGAAGTCGTAGGGGCAGAGCCTGTCTGTTCCTGCCTCCGGATGATACCGGAGCAGGGCATCCGTCTCGCCAAATCCTTTAGTCCTTCGGGACCTAGATTACAGGCATAGCAGTTCTTTCCCGGTGCGAACACGCGCACTGTTCCTTCCAGTCCGTCGATACCGCCGTCCACCCAGGGGATGCCAGCCCGCATACAGAGACGATTGATGCAGAACCGTGCCCAACGGCTGTCCACACATCCAATGACGACATTCATCTGACGGATGAGTCCCAAGCCGACATCATAGGCGATATCACCACAGATGGCTGTCACTTCTACGGCATCGTTCATCTGCTGCAGTCGTTCTGCCACCACTTCCACTTTCAGCCGTTTCCTCTCGGCATCGCTCTTTGAGAAGAGGACGGAACGGGTGAGGTTACCCATCTCCACGATGTCGAAGTCAACGACCACGATATGAGTGACACCCATCAGCACCAGGTTCTTGAGCACCTCGTTACCCAAGGCGCCACAGCCAACCACCATCACATGGGCGGCACTTACCTGATTCTGTCTGATGTCCATACTCATAACTTATAAACTCAAGAACTCTTAACTTATAAACTCACTTATGTTTTCTTTTTTTCAATTCCAGTTTAACGTAAGTCAGGTCATTCCCGACCACTTTGACCGTCTTCACAGCTCGAGAGAAACCGGCTTTCTCCAGCCTCACTTCACAACGGCTGTCTCCAGGCAGGTCTTTGATCACACAGGGCGTCGTGCCGACAAGCTTGTCATTAATATAGACGTTTGCGCCTATCTCATTGCACTGTACGTTGAGCATCCCGTAGTTGTCCATCGGGGGGAGGAGCTCCAATTTCACAGGTGTCGCATCGTAGACCCAAAGTGGCTTTGACTTCGACTCCAGACCGTCTTTCTCGGTGCTGACCAGGTAAAATCCCGGTTCCAGTTCCCCTTCCCAACTGCCATAGCCTTTCAGTTCCCTGTTGACCCAGATGCTCGTGAAGTCATCGACTGCCTTAATCGACACCGGAGCCTTGATCGCAACGTTGGGAGACTGGAGACAGGAGTCAGGAGTCTGTAGATTACCGTGGAGGGATGAATCCGCCGACAGCGAATCTGTCTTCACCGAATCCCTCGCCAACTGCGCATAGTACCATTCCAAGCTCTTCTTGGTGCTGACAGGATGCAAGTCGGCGGCGGTCAGCTCTATCGTCTTCTTCTCCTTCCAGCCGATATCGAAATCGGCATCGTAATAGCACAGGCTGTCCTTCATGACGATGAGCCGGTGACTGCCTTCCCGCAGATGACCGCTGGTACCCTGTGTCTTGCCGATCCACTGACCGTCGACTATGATATCACAACCTTCCAACTCGGTCTTGACGGTCAGATACGAGTAGACCGGCTGTAAGGCGATCTTCACGATCTTCCGTTCTTCGTCCGTCAGTTCGACAGTGTCCTTTTCCTCCTGATGGAAAGGAGCCTCTGCCAACCACGCATGTTTGCCGATGGGCAGGTACATCTGTTTCCGTCCACCATGAATCGTCGTCATGGTACTGTCAACAGTCAGGATGGCATCCTGAGGCTGTATTTCAAAGATCACCCACTGCTCTTTCAGCTTATATTCCTTATCAGGACTGAATGTCTGCAGGGTTGCCGAATAATGCTTCTTCCTGCGCAGTCCTTTTTTCTGAGGCACTTTCCACGTCAGCTGACCATAGTCGGCATGCTTCACCACGATGAAGGCTGTCTTGTCGGGCACCTTGAGAGTGAGGATCCCCTCCCCTTCTTCGGCCGCGACCTCCTGTTTCCCGTCAGCCATAAACGAGAATCCCTTCTCGCTGGTCTTCAGGTCCAGGATGGCCTCCTTCTTGCTGGTCACCACGTGGTTCATATTCAACGGCCCTTTCTTGAGTTTCTTGAACTCAACGATATGCATCTCCTGGGCCGTAGAAGTGAGAAGGTGAAAAGGTGAAAAGGTGAAGAGTAGCAGTAACATTCGATGCCACCACTTACTGTAACCTCTCATCTTATGACGATCATCTCTCACCTTTTCACTTTCTCACCTTTTCACCTTTAATCACTTTCCCTGAGTCGTCATACTTCCACTGGGATTGGTGACAGAGATATTGCCACCCCAGGTACACATACATTTGGCGTTGTTGATGAGTGCAGGCATATTCATGACCTTCACCTGTCCACCGGGACTCCACGGTGCCGGAATCACAGGGACACAAGGCATCGGTGTGAGTACACCCATAGCAGCGGCAGTGGCTGAGGCAACCGTCGGATTAGCCATCGACTGACACATGCCGAAAGGCATAATGTTTACCATCGGAGCAAAGTCGGTGATGTTGGCCATCAGCATGTTACCACATTTGGGGCGCAGCGGCACAATCACGTTCAACGTGGACGGTGCCATACCGAAACTACATTGGAGCATCGCTCCCTGACATACAAAATTTCCCATATACCTTATTATATTATAAATGATTAAAAAATAGTCTTTGCAAATCTGACACTTAATACCGGATACACCTTCAAATAATTGATCACCTTGACATAGTTTCCCAAGGCGCCGGGGATATTGGAAAGGTCCGACATGCTGGTGCCGTCGTGCATCCGCTGTTTGGGAGCACCGCCCCAGATCCAGAATCCCAACTCTGCCGACACCTTCCAGTCATCGCGGGAACTGATCAGCCTACCTGTGTAGCCAAAACCAAGATAGGGCTTGATGGCATTCGTCTTGACACTGATAGAGACCGAACCGTCATCTGCAGGATCCACCAAACAAGGCTTTCCGTTCTTGTCTCCCGGATAGAGCGTCAGTCGTCCATAGCTCTTGATGGCATCGCTGGAACTGGCTTCTTCATAATCCTGGTTATACATTTCCATCAGCGAGAACGTGGTGGACGACTCGTTGTCATCTTCCGCCTTCGCTACCTGCTCAGGACCATAATAGACACCCGCCGTGAAATGCCAATGCTTGTTGTATTTAAAGGGATATATGTCCACCAGTGCTTTCAGGTTGTGCATGTTCAGCTGACCAGTCAGCAGGATATGGTCATCAATCTCCATTCCAGTTTCCTCATACAGATACTGCTGGATCTTGTCGAACTTCGTCTTGATACGGTTGCCCTGACCGTTATACTGCCTGGCAGCCTCACCGCCGCCAGCCAGATTCATGCGGAACTGCTTCTTGAACCTGGGCATGTAATCATAGCCCAGTCTGACCTGCACGATCTGACTGACAGGAACAGCCACATCAAGGCCGACACCCGAAGTTCCAAGCGTCAGTGATACCTCCAGATGCTTGAACAATTTGTCTTTTTTCCAGTAGTCTGTTCCTGGGTCTTTCCAAATGGCAGAATCCGTCCGGAAGGCCGGTATATACTGGGCTTTCGTCAATCCTGCAAAGCAGGCCATCAGGCAACATATAATGATCCGTTTTATCATTTATCATTCATCATTTATCATTCAGGGCTCTGCCCGCCTTCACTCTGATTAACACGATACTGCGTTTTGGCGTTGTCTCCCCGGGCAGCAGCACGCTCATCGGCAGCATCCTGCCTCTGTTTCTGTTCGTTCAGGTAACGCTGATAGGCCTCTTCTATCTCCTTGACCTTCGCTTCCTTGTATTGCAGACATGTGTCATCGTGCATCTTGTAGACCTGCTCCAGTTCGTCTTCTGCCTCCTGGATGTCGCTCTCTGAAGCACCTACCAATTTAGCCGTCAGACGGGTTTTATAGGTAGCATGGTTAGCGTCAAGCTTCGCCTTACACTGGTCGTAGAGTGTATCCACACCGTCGATCAGAACATCATGGCGATCCTTATTCACCTCTGGCATGGTGCAGACAATGACCACTTGGTTCTCTTCTGACTCCTCATCACTTTCCTCCGTCCTGGTATCCATCTTAAACTCCGGATGAGCCGTTTTGATGCCCTTACAGATGGCAAAGACCATCTTCGGGTCATGGGGGTAGATTTCAAACTGATAGTCGTTGGCCAGACTTGCCGAAGCCACCTCCTCCAGATTAGTTTCCTCCCCCTCGTCATCGGTGACCGTGAAGGACAAGAGAGCAGCTGGTTCTGCCTTCACACAAAGATTCATATACCGATATTGCAACATGACGGCGTAACCGCTCATCTTGGACTTCATCTCATTAATCAGTGCTCCTATACTCTTTCTCATGATTCACTATCATTATTATCTTCTTCATCTTTAGGCAGTTCCACATCCTTCGCCTTAGGCGCATCCGCCTCTTTCAGTTTGGCAGAGAGAGAGCCGCCACCAGCGGCAGGAGCGGCGGGCATGCCGTCCTTGATGTTCGGCGACTTAAACTCGGACTTGGCCTGGAGACTGTCAATGGCAGCCTTCGGAGCCGTAATCTCGCCTTTGAATGTTGTCTTGCCGTTGACGGTATTGTCGCCATAGAACTCGGCCTTCGAACCACTGACGGCTACGTTGCCGCCGGTGAGCTGTACCACAGCCTTGGCCTCGCCCTGCTGCATCTCGGCAGTCGTCTTACCATAGATGCCCGTCTCTTCCGACGACAGTGTCAGCTCTTTGGCCTGGTTGTCTGCATCCATACGACCCACGTACATCTTCTCGGCCAGCAGCGTCAACGAGCTGCCTGCGGCCATATTCTGGTCGGTCAGTTTGGCAGCATCCACATCGGTGGCCTTCACGTAGATATCCTTAGCATCGAGACTGATCTGGCCCTTCGCCTTACCGTCCTTGTCGATAGCAGCCACACTGGCCAATTCTGTGACGAGGGTAAACTGTCCCGTGGCGTTCTTGTCCTTATCGTAAGAAGAGAGCGCCATGTTGTTGACCTGCACGCCAAACGTTCCCGTCGTATTCTTATCCTTATCAGCAGAGCTGAACTTGGTGTCGGCAGCATTCACAGAGAATGTTCCTGTGCTGTTACCTTCCTTGTCAATGGAGGCCATCACGATATTCTCTGCACGGAAAGTGATACTACTCTCAGCAGCCTGGTCTTTCTCCTCGGGGCTGCCATCCGAGATATCATAATCTACAGCAGCTACAGAGAAATCCTTGGTCATAATAGCCACCGAACCTCCTGAGGTGATACTGCCGGTCGTATCGTCAGTCATCTCGATATTCGTCGTAGAGAGCGCTATCGCACCTGATGCAAGCGAGATATTACTGTCATCGATCAGAGTACCGTCGGCATTCAAGGTATCTGCCACAAGATGACGGGCACGCAGACGGATAGCCGACTCGTCGTTGGTACGGATATTCCCGTCGCCATCGACAGAAGAGAAGAACATCTGCTCGGCCTCAACTGTCAGGCTTGAGCCTGTGGTCTTGTCCGTAAAGTCGGTCTTGGCGTTGCTAATCCTATCCTGTTCTGCCTCGAGGGCTGTGATACGCCTGTTGGTCTCTGCTAAGCGAGAAAGGGTGTCTATACAGTTCTGCACGGCTCCATAAAGAGCTGGTATCATACCTTCATACTGATTCTGCAGATCTATAAGATCGACAATGTTGGTGCGGACATCCATCAGTCCTCCGTTCAAGTCTGCCTCAGCGTCAAAGATATCTTGGATGTCGGAAATAACATCATTGACCTGTGACATCTTTTTGGAGGCCTCCGAAGTCAGGTCTGACTTGACACTATTCAGCGCACTCAGCCTGTCAGATATGATACTGTCGAGTTTCTCGACAGAGCGGGTAGCACTGATCTCAATCGTCTCGTCGGCATGGATACGCACGCCGGCACCTCCTGTGGTTGGAGGCTCAGAGAAGAAGTCGGTGGAGTCGTTGCTCTGGATGGCTATCTGACGGGCCTGACTGACAATCTGGGAGTTTGGCCATACCACCTCTTCCACGCCGTCTGGGCCTGGATCGGCAGCTATCTGGGAGATGAGCGAAGCATGCGTATCCACCTTGCCAGACTGTCCGACACCTTGAAGGCTCACATTGTTGCCCCTGACCACGACAGCACCGCCATCGCCCCAGAGGGCACCGCTCTTATCTACGTCGCCGATGATGATTTCCGGCGCAGAGATCACGATGCGTTTGTCATCGCGGAAGTATTTTCCTTCAGCCAAACGGTTGAAGATGTCTACCTTAATCTGCTGCACCTCAGCCTTCTGCTTGCGTATCTCTTCCAGATCCTTCGAGACACAGTCCTGCAGATTCTGAAGGGCTTCTTTCCAATCGTCGAATACTATATCCATAAACTATACACTATTTACCTTCTTCTGTAACGCTATCGGATAAGCGGAGATAACTCCAGCTATATTATCTTTCTGCTCCAGCACACCTCCGTTAAAATGGATCGTCGCACCAGGTGTGTCAGACAGCAGGATGCGACCTTTCTCGGCTGATCTCCATCGATTCGTGATGGAAATGGCATCAATCCACGGATTGACATATCCATCAATAAAGTAGTTCTTCGCCCACTTAACGAAAGAGTTCTTTATTGTCAAGAAATTCTTGTCAAGATTGTCAGCCGGTTTTATTCTCTTGGAAAAATTCGCCCAATCAGTATCATTTGCGTAATCTGGTTCTGCACCAGCTTCAAGTTTAATCAGCTTTTTAAAGTTATCATCAGTTTTGATTTCATTTATTAATTTATAGACAATCTTTCTGTGGAGGATGGTCATCTCTCGGGCAAAATTAGTCAAATCGGTAGTTTCTGATACAGTTCCTGCATTGATCTTTGCTATTAATCCGTCATTCCCATTATTCATAAAGATGTCAAGTCCGCGGATTGCAGTTTGAAGGCCATCTGAATAATAGCAGTCCCACTTATCCACTTTAGAAAGTGTGAACTCATTCCATGCTTTTGCAGCATCGAATAGAGCTTTCAGGTCAACACCAACTTTCTGAGCACCAGAAACGATATCAGCTCTTTTCTTTTGAATATCCTCATTCTGATTGACCATATTTCCTTGTAGATTCACCTGCACAAGAGCTTGATTATGAATTTGTAAAATTACAACGTCGTCATTTCGCTGGTTCTCATTTTGCTGGTTCTCATTTTGCCCACCGCCATTATGAAGCGTAAAAGCAGGAATATTATCAAAATCGAAACTATTTACATCGATAATATCTTCTATCTTAAACTTTTTCTCATTACAGTTGTCAAATATTTTCTTTATAAGTCCATTTTCTCCTGCGACAAACTTCAGTTTTTGTAAATTATCATAGCCTGAAAGAGCTTTGTATTTGGTGGCGGAAGCCTTTACATTCTCATAAGCAGTCTTGATATTATTACAAATCTTATCGGCATTTGAGGTCAGCATATCGATAGACCTAAACACATCACCCAAAGTGTGACCTGCCCTGTCGAAACTCTTAACCATCTCCCTTCCAGGATGTTCAAGGTTTTCGAACGGTGCCTCGGCCTTACCCTTGCCAGCCTCTATCATGACGTAACTGTTAGACTTGATCTTCAGCGTGCCATCAACAGGACGGGTGAACACCTCCAATATAGTACGGAAAAACGACAGGTCAAGCCATTTGCCAACCGTCCTATTCAACACATCTTCACCCATGGTACCTAATCCCCACTTCGCCCAGGATCCCAAGGACTTCACATTATCTGGCGGATTCACAAAATGGTCGCCGGCTGCTGTACCCGAGATCAACGAGAGCTTGTTGCTGGCAGAGATCGACACATTCTTGCCTTCTATCTTGACATTGCCATTCGGCGCGGAAATGGTGATGCCTGTAAAGGCATTCAAACTGACGTTACCCAGGGGGGAAGCGATATTCACCGAACGTTTGTCTGACGACATATTAATCTGATACAGACCATAGCGGTCAGTGATATTGATGCCGCCAGTAAGATCGACCATGTCCTGGTTAGTGATTAGCGGTTTGTAAAGAGGGATTACGCTCCTGATAAACGAGGCCGCAGGAGACAGCCCGATCAGGAAATCTACGCCGTCAGTTTTATCATTAAAGGTAATGGAATGACCATTTTTCGACCGGATGACACGGTCGGGCAGAGGCAGCCACGGATCCGTGACATATCTTGACTGCAAGGAGCCAACAATATAGGGCCGTTCGATATTACCGTCCTCATAGTTGAGCAACACCTCATCCCCAGTACAAGGTCTGAAGGTGACACCACCGCCGGCAGTGGCAAAGGGTGTCGCCATACGGACCCAAGGCGACTTGTCGCCGTCCTCTGGCTGCCAAGGATACCTCACACGTACCCGTCCAAAACGGTTCGGGTCGAGATTGTCCTCCACAAAGGCCACCTGAGCCTCCGCTGTCCTGACGGTCGGGATCTCCGGCATCAGCGGCGGACACGGGATGGCTTTCTGTATTTTGTCAGAACTCACTTCCTTATACAAAGGAGGTATGGCTTCAACGATATAGTTTCCGCTCTCATCCAGTTCCACCTTGATGACAATGTAGAAGCCTCCCCCCACCTTGATCACGTCACCTAAGCACAGGCCTTGATCATCTGCTCCGTAGTTCAATCTGACAAGTAACTGACTGACTGTCTGAGAGGCACGACGCATCTTGGAATAGAAAGCGGCCGTCAGCAATGACACAACATTACCTTTTTGGTTGACGGTCAGGCTGCTGTCAGAAATGAGGGATTTTAGGGTAGAGAACAGATTGAACGTTGTGCCGTCGGTCTGGTCGGAGTTTTCATCCTTGTCCAGAGTCAGGTTCTTGTCATTGTTTTGGTCGTTCTTTTTCTTCATGGACACGCCAGCATCCTTCGCCGTTTGAGCGACAGACCAGGCGAGATCTGAAATGATGTCGTAAAGACTGGTATCATTCAAGACCGTATAAAAGAGATTGAGCAACATTAACCTGTAATCGAACGACTCATCGGAAAAATTGGTGTAGCCGTTCTTTTCAAGTTCCACGAAATTGGCATCGTTAGCCTCCGGCTGGTTATAAACAGCCTTGAATCCCTGACCTGTAAGCACCTTAGTCGTTTTGGGTGTTGAGACAAGTTTACCGTCTTGCTTCTTATACTTTGTAGAGCCGTCTTTATCTTTTGCTACATTGCCATCTGTATCTTTTTCCTTTTCATATTCGTAAACTACTGTTTCCGTCAGCTTCCATAATTCCTCATTCTCGCTGTTGGTAATCGTAGTTGTTGTCACGACCTTACTGATCTCACCCTTCAGCTTAACTACTTCTTTGTCATCACTGTTATAGAAAGAGGTCTCAACGATGACCGTCTTTTTTCCTTTCTCATAATTAAAGATTGTTGTTTCCTTCACCAAACCCTCTTCTTTACCTGTCGTAGTTGGACCATCCTTCGACTTATATTCACCAAGTAGCGACGTGGGAGAATCGACATAACGGTTGTCGTTTTCCGATGAACGCATGGTAAAATCATAGTGACAACCTTCCACATCGAGCACATGATCGACAGATTCCTCATAGTCCACAGAGTCGGCCACACCCGACTGGTCTTTTGATGCCTTCTCAAGATCTGGTTTCATGCCTAAGTTCAGTGATCCCCCCTCAAAATACAACATCTCGCCACAACGGATGGCACTACGAGCCAGGAAGTCATAGAAACTTTCATTATATTGCACAAGATACGGCTGTCGGATTTCTACCGTATTGTCCTTATTATAGTTCAGGAACTGAAGATTCACCTTGCCCTGAAGCTGCGCTGGGTTTGGAGTGAGAATGAATTTCTTGATGCCTTCAGTGAAGATCTCACCGCCCAATTTACGTGCTGTATAGGCGTAACAGTACTTGTCGATGGTTGCCAATTTGTCCATGCTATAGCAGAACAGTTCCACATAAAGGCTTGTTGCAGTAGAACTCTTTTTTTGGATAGGCTTCATCTTATAGACGAAGTAATTCTCTGCCACTTTAAGATCTTCTGTATCATTATTATACACAAGGGTCACCAACTGTCTGGAAAATTTCTCCTGCAAAGCAGAGAAATTAGGAAATACACTAGAACTATCTGTATCACCGGAACTACCAGAACTACCGGAACCACTGGAACCATCTGTGCCACCAGAATTATCTGTTTTACTCACTTTAGTCAAGTCCAACTTTACATGTATATAACCTGGCGCAAAGATTCTTTTTTGATAGTCCAGTTTATCAATTGACACGTTATATTCGACAGAACCGATGGCGACTACAGTGTTATCTTCCGCCTTAATATCACTAATAGAACCAACTGTCAATTTATATTTTCCCATATCTTTCCTCTTTATTATCTGGATACTTTCCTCGAAATCTCAATATAGCGGTCACCATTCACACCTATGTAGGTGATGTTGGCCACCAGCAGCTTCACGTGGATCAGCATCTGCTCCGTACTACCTTCAGAGGTTGGCGCATTTGTAAAATCATCCTCCACGTCGATCACGTAGCCATTGACGACCATCGCGTCTTCATAGCCTGTCACGTACTGCCTGTTGAATAAGGTGGCATTAAAGAGGAATGTGAAGAATTCCGGCTCGTTCTGTTGCATCTGATGATAGAACGGCTTGCCATCCTCCGGACTCATCAGGCGAATGGTGAAATCAAGGATGGTGGAGGTGGTATTGCCGAACGGGTAGCCCGACTTGTTACGTTCACGCTTGCACTCATAGCCGAAATGCAGCACCGTAAAGCACCTGTCACATGGAATCCTGAACCTCTTCTCGTCTATCGAGCGGATATCTTCAGGATAGAGCATGGCCTTGAGATGATTGGAAACAGTTATTGCCATAGTCGTCGGAGGATTTATTTAGGGGTATTCTTATAGACGACGCCAT
Source organism: uncultured Prevotellaceae bacterium (assembly GCA_900316445.1). Taxonomy (GTDB): domain Bacteria; phylum Bacteroidota; class Bacteroidia; order Bacteroidales; family Bacteroidaceae; genus Prevotella. The sequence continues at coordinate 60,124 of ONCZ01000010.1, forward strand.
CCACAATGACGCGCTCTGCCATCAGCGAGAGCTTGAGATAGCGACGGTTGGAACTGTCAATATGATAGTCCTCGGCCAAGGAGAAACAGTAGGCATCTTCGAACAGCAGCTCTGACGAGGCAGTGAGATCACCGCCATTCGCGACCATCAGGTCGAACAGCACACGTCCGTTAATCGGCTCGCCACTGATATACCAGTCATACAGGTTCAGGTTCTCTTTGCCTGGAGCCACGACAACAATTTCCACCTGCTCACACCGGGCATCGGCATCTGGACGGAACTGGTTGTGGTGACGTGAAAAATGACAATGGCAGTCTGCGACGAGATACTCGGACGAATAGACCTTGGATTCGTTATTGCCAAACTGAAGACGAGCTACTAATGCCATAAGAAATGCTTCTAAAATATAAACAGTTCGTGAGGTTCGTATTTACACGGTTAATCAATTGACCCAGTCCGAAGACTGAATCAATTGATTGATAGAGTGGAACAATTCTCGAATATTCAAATTCATTTACTTGATGCTTCGCATCGAGTAGGAATCGCCTACTTCCAAGGATTGTCGTAGCTGACGGCACCGTTCTCGAGTTTCTGGCACACAATCTCGATTTCCTCGTAGTGCTGCTGGCCATCCTCCCACTTCTCAACATAGTTGATACAGTAGCAGTTGGTACCTTTCAACTCCTTCATGGCTGCGCCGTCGACGGTGTTCACAAACTTCACTGACACGTTCTTCGGGCTCGTCGGATCGAGCATCCAAGCAATCAGCTCATTGTTGCCGTCATTCATGGCCTTCACACGGATGGTGACCTTACCACCACGGGGGATACCTGCAATCTGGCCCTCACGGTCGGTAGCCTGATCGAACTTATAGTCAACCATCATTACTTCTCTCGCTGCGAACCCATCAATTTCGAGGGTTACCGGGGTTACATTCTCTGCCATAATATTTAAATTTTATGGTTCAACTTACTTCTTAACTCTCAATTGATTAAGCCCACTCGTTCTCATAAACCACGTTACCGAACTCGATCTTTTTGCAGGTGATGACAATCTCCTCGAAGTGACCCATCTTGTCCTCCCACTTCTCCTCGAAGTTGATACAGTAGCCGTTGGTGAACTTGATGGTCTTCATCTCCTTGTTCGTCTTCGTCTCGAGGAACTTGATTGTACCGTTCTTCGGCAGGCTGCGCTCGCACATCCAGGCCATCAGGTCGGGCGTACCATCGTTGAGAGCCTTTACACGGACAGTAATCTTACCACCACGGGGGATACCGGCCATCTGACCTTCTACGTCTGTTGCCTGAGTGAACTCATAGGTCACCATCAGGACTTCTCTCTCCTTGTAATCGTCAATCGCGATACTTACAGGTGTTTTAGCCATAATAATTTGTTTTTAATTGTTGATATAAAAAAATTTAAGCACTTGCCATTGCAGCTTCCTTAGCCTTCTTGTCGGCAGCCACCTTGATGATGAAGTTCTTGGCGGCATAGAACGGCGTCAGCGTGATATCGCAGGTGATCTGCTTGGTGACAGGATCCTGACGGGGCTCACCGATCTCGTAGTTCTGGAACAGGTTGCCATAACCCTTGTACTGATTGAGGAACTCCTGGATCTTGGCCTTCAGGTTCTTCGGGCTGTTGTACGGATCCCAGTTCTCGAGGGCCACTTCATGTACGAAGTTCATCAGCACCTTCTTCACCCAGTCAAACACACGCACGATAGGATACTCCTTCATGGCGTCGAGGTCACCGTTGTAGAGCGTAGTGTTGTTGAATGCCATCACACGACCTTCAGAGTAGACCATCGGGATGACCTGGTTGTCCATCAGGGCAGCAATCTCCGACTTCAGCAGGTCGCTCTTCACGCCCTTCACGCCGTCGAGGGTACCATACTTCTTACCGCCGGCACCCTGTGCCATGTTAGCGGTCTCGTCGTAGAGTTTACCGCAGAGGGCAGCAGACGGGGCGATATAGAAGGCCTTCTGATCCTCCTCGTCGCTCGACATCTTCTCTGCCTCACGACCTACGATCCAGTTGGCGGTCATCACCACGTTCATCAGGCACTGGTCGCTGTCGCGGTAGCCCTCGGTGTTAGCCTGCAGGTCGTCGAACGAATACTCATCGGCATGGTCAGTCAGCAGCATCACCTTATACTTGAATGCCATCTTGGCCCACTGCAGCAAATCTACCTTATCAGTGAACACAGCACCAGGCACACAGACGAGGCTGTAGGCATCCTTCAGGCTCAGACGGTCGAAGCCGTTGCGCAGGATGTTCTCCACCTCACCGGCGAAACCGGAGTCTGCATCGGCGATATCTTCCTTCAGCACGTTGATGATACGCAGGTTCTTCACCTTGTCGGTACCACAGGTCTTGAAGAAGGAGTCGAGCTGACGATAGCTGCGCTCCAGGTTCTGTGTGGCATAGAGGGCGTCGGTGATACCCTGCTTCAGCACGTTGGTATATTTCTCCTCTTCCTTCTTACAGGCGTCGGCATAACCCGTTGCACTGTCGATGTCTGCCTGATCGAGCAGTTCCAGCCAGCGGCTGATCTCACGCTTCAGGTTCTCTCTCTTGTCCTTGAAACGCTTGTCCTTCAGGAACACATCCTTGGCGGCCTTGCGGGCGGGGTTCATATTGTCTGCGTCGGGCATGAAGCCACGGATGGCGTTGAAACCACCAAACTGAGACAGCAACTTACTGACGTCTTTACCTTTTTCTTGAAGCTCGGCACCAGCCTGCTGGGCCTCTTGAGCTTTCTGTAATTCTACATCTGCCATTTTATTTACGATTTACTAATATACGATTTACAAAAAATTACTCTGCAGCATTGAGTTCATCGAGCATCGACTGGAGCATGGTCTTCATCTCCTCACGGCTGCCGGCCTCCTTCAGGATGTCACGCAGCTTACGGTTCTGCTCAATACTCTTGCGAATCTTCTGATTGGTCTCAATCTTCATCTTCGTGCCGGAGAGGAACGGGCTGTTCTCCACCAGACGACCCTTGCCGCCATTGGCCTCAAAGTCGCGCAGCTCACCGAACTTCAGGGTCTCTTCCACTGAACCGCCTTCTTCGTCAGTGAAGGTGACACCCACCTTCGGCTTGAAGTGCTGGAATGCATCGTCGATGTTCTGGATATCCTCCACGAACTCAGGATTACCTGCTTCCACATCTGTTGTGTACTGGTCGATCATCAGAGTCTTGTTCTGGTCGATCAAACTAACTTTCGCATTGCTCTCCTCATCGGGAGCCATCGAAATGAAATTCTCTTTCATTGCCATAGTCGTAATGGTTTTTTAGTGAATACTTAATTTATTATAACTCGTTTTTACTTTTTCTTTGCAGCCTTCTTTTCCTCTGCGGGCTCGGACTTCTGCTCTGCGGGCTTTTCCAGATGCTCGCCGTTGACCACGAATACGGCCTGACCGTCCTTGTCGGCCTCGACCAGGATCTTGTCGCCGGTCTTCACCTTGCCGGCAATCATCATCTTCGAGATCGGGTGACGCAGTTCCTTACGGATGATACCGAGCACCGGACGCGCACCGTACTGCTGGTTGTAGCCGCGCAGGGCGATCTTCTCGCGAGCCTCGGGGGTCAGCGTCAGTTCGATGTTCTGCTCCTCCAACAGCTTCAACAGACCCTTCAGGTGGATGTCGAAGATCCTGGTCACCGTCTTGTCGGTGATCGGCGAGAACGGCACGATCTCCGTCAGACGAGCAAGGAACTCCGGCCGGAAGTAACCCTGCATGATGTCCATCAGCTCGTTGTTCTCGGGAATGATTCCAGCGTTGAACTTCTCCACGATGGTCTGTGCACCGATGTTCGAGGTGAAGAGGATGAGGGCGTTCGAGAAATCACCCACACGTCCCAGACGGTCGTGCAGCTTACCCTCGTCGAGGATCTGCAGGAACAGGTCGAACACCGACTTATGGGCCTTCTCGATCTCATCGAACAACACCACAGCATACGGGTTCTGACGGATCTTGTTCACCAACAGACCACCTTCCTCATAGCCTACATATCCCGGAGGCGCACCGTAGAGGAGTGCCACCGAGTGCTCTTCCTTGAACTCAGACATATCGAAACGGATGAGCGCACTCTCGTCGCCGAAGAGGAAGGTAGCGAGGGCCTTGGCCAACTCCGTCTTACCGGTACCCGTCGGACCAAGGAAGAAGAACGAACCCATCGGCTGTCCCTTCTTGCTGAGACCGGAACGGGCCTCATAGACAGCGTCGAGCACCTTCTTCACCGCATGATCCTGACCGACGACACGCTTCTTCAGCGTCTCCTCGGCACCCATCAGTCGGTCGCGCTCCTTCGTCTGCACCTTACCGAGAGGAATACCGGTCTGCTTGGCCACGACGGCACTCAGGTCGTCGCTCTTCAGTTCCGTACGCTGCTCGGCGCTCAGTTCTGTCAGCTTGTCGAGGATGCCGCCCAGGAAGTCTGTACGCTCCTGGATGGTGGCGATCTTCGCAAAGTCGGTGTCTGAATCGACACCTGCCAGCAGGATGCAGCTCACCTTATTAAATAATTCATAGTTCAGCCAGTCGAGTTCCTTCATCAGCCCCTCGTCGGCCTTATCCTTACCTTCGGCAGAAGCCTTGATGGCGTCCAGTTTCTCGCGCAGACTGGCAATAATGTTGCCCGTCAGGTCGTTCATCGTCTTCACCTGCGCCATCGTACGGTCAATCAGGTCGAAGGCAGAATCGGGCAGCGACTTCTCCGTCAGATAGCGCTTGGCCAGCCGGATGGCATCGCTCAGCACCGTCTCATCGGCCTTCAGTCCGTGATACTCCTCGTAGGCGGGGATGGCACCCTTCAGGATGCGCAGCGTCAGGTCGGCCGTGGGTTCCTCCACGGTGATCTTCTCCAGCTTCGAGGTCATCTCCTTGTCAGTCTCGATATTCTTCGTATAGCCGTCGATGCTCGAGGTGGCGAGCAGCTGCAGACGACCTTTGCTCAGTTCGTTCTTCAGGATGGAAGATGCGCCGAACAGCGAGCCCTGCTTGTCGAACAACTTGTCGATCGATTCGATGATCAGCACAGCGTTCGGCAGGTTCTCCACCTCCGTGATCACATTCTTGAAGCGGTCCTCCACCTCACCCTTATACTGGGCGTCGCCACCGAGGGCAGCGGTGTCCAGCTCATAGGCCACAGCCCCGCTCAGGAAGCCCGGCACATGGTCGGCAGCCAGTTCACGCACGAAACCGTTCACCAGCGACGTCTTACCCACGCCAGCCTCACCGGTGATGAGCAGGTTCGCCTTGGTCTTACGGCCGAGGATCTCGTAGATGACAGAGATCTCCTTCTCAAAGCCAATCACATTATCCAGATTGCCAGCACGTGCGATGGCGGTCTTGTCCACACAATACTTGGCCAGACTGCCCTTGCCGCCAGCGGCCGGTGTCTTCTTCGTCAACTCGGCACCCTCCATATAGGGGGCCTCCACATTCGCACCACCACCCATCTTGGCACTGATGTCAGAGGGTGTCAGCGGCAGAGTCTTCAACTGGTCGAACGAGAATCCCACACCCGGTGTCACCAGGGATGCCAGGATACATACAGGCGTCGCCTCGTCGAGATCAAATTTCACCTTGTAGTTCTCAGCCTCGTCCATGACGGCATTCGACTCACTGCTTAATTCAAGGTCGCGCATCGGACGCACGGCTCTCGGAGCCAGCTGCATCTGCACGTCAGCCCAATCCTGGAGATAGTAATAATCCTTGTCGAGTTCAGACTCGATAAAATGAACAAGTCCCATATCTTTATGGAGGATGGCCTTAAACAGATGGGCAGGATAAATAGCATCGCTGCAATACTCTTCAGCAAAGCTGTTGGCAATAGTTATAAGTTGGTCACTCATGTCGTTAATTGTTTTACGTTTAATTTGATTGCAAAGATAAAGCAATTTGATAAAAAAAAAGCCGCAACACCTGCATTTTTGCATTGCCACGGCTCATTTTTAACATTATTTTAGAAAATCCCGCATATTTAGGCAAGAAATATCCTATCTCACGCCACCGCCGAAGCCTCCTCCGGAGAATCCGCCACCGCCGCCTCCCCACGACGAACGCCCCCCACGGCCAGAAGCACGGGCCTGGCGGGCAGACTCCCGTGCGGCCTTGTTCGCCACAGCGCGCGAGGTACTCGAATGGAGGGTGGAATAGATGGTGGACAGAGTCGACTCGTTCGCCATCTGGGCGGCCAGCTGGTCCATGTTGAAGTACTCGGGATTGATCTTCTTCATATCCTTGATCACCTGATCGGCGATGCCGAAGAGGGTGGCATAAATCATATAGTCCTTCCACAACGACACCTCACCCACGTGACGCTCGTCGAGCAGCGAGAACTCCTTCAGGAATTTCTTCAGTCCGAACACTTGTCGCACCTCGTCCAGACGGTCCTTGTATTTGCTGATGCCCGTCTTGGTGTGGAGGGTGTCGATAAACGAGTCGGTGATGCTCTCGTTGTGGCTGCTGCGCATGAAATTCTTCAATTCACGCGGCTCCAGCACGGTGTCGTCACCTGCCGCATTCTTGAAGATGGTGTGGATCTTCCGCAAGAGCAGGGGTTGGTCGCCAGCGTCGGGCAGTTCGTGGATCACAAACATGTCCTTACTCCTACCCTCCTTCTCTTCTTCCCGCTTCTCAATACTGATCGCCCCCATGTTGATGAGCTTCAGGATACAGGCCGAGAGCAGGTTGTTATAGTCGGTATTGAAATACTTGTAGGCATTCAGCACGTCGTTGGTCTGCTGCAGGTTGCCGTTCATCGGGATGTCGCGGAACCAGAGCAGGTCCTTATTCACCTTCTTACGGGCACGCCACACATAGACGAAGTACCAGATGGCTCCCACAATGGGCACGATGAAGAAACCTACGACCAACGCCAGGAGGGTGAGCGTGTCCGACATCGTCCACTCATCATCATCGCCCACATAGTCGCTGCCTTCAAAAGCCAATTCCTTCTTATGCTCGAAGGTATCCTCGTCGCTGACGGCAGGCTCAAAGAGTCCCTTGTCGAAGCGGCACATCACATATAGCGCACCGCTGCTGCCGAAGGGCTCCGTATTGTAGGCCACGATCTTCCCGTCGTCAAAGCCCAGCTCACCGCCGAAACGGAAACCCCACACGCCGCTGTTCTCCGCAGTCAGCATAACAGAATCCTCGGCCTCGATGGTTACACGCGCCTCGTCGGGCTTGGGCGACACGTCGGCATCGAGAAACACGTGACGGATGGCGTCGGCATCAGGATGGGCATGTATCAGGTTGGTGTAGGTATAGCTCGTGACGTACGTCCTCTCACCACTGTCGCCGAGTCCCCAGCAGAGTTCATAGCCGCCGTGCTTCGTGACGATGCCGCATTTGCCGGCCTTCCAGCGTCGGCTCTGGTCGATGTCCCAGCGCCCCACGTTCTCATACGCCAGCCCCGTCTCGTCGGTCACCTGCAGGTCGCGCACCTCGCTGCCCTCGGGCACCCCAATACCGATATAGCACTCCGTACCCTCGGCATCGATGCTCATCAGTCTCGTCTCCGTGATCCTCGCGTCACCGTTATGACTCAGCACCACGCGGATGTCCAGCCGATGCAGCTGTGGACGAGCGAATCCACTTGTAGCTGATGTTAACATCAGCAACAAGAGAAGTTTACTTCTTAAATGCCTCATCGAGATTCGGATATTGCTTCTTTTCCTCGCTGTCAGTCTTCAGATAGTCCTTCAGGCCGAAGTGCAGCAGAGAGGCCACGATGCTCGACGGCCACTGGCGCACCATACGGTTCATCTTCGTCGCCGTATCATTGTAGATCATACGCGACATGCGGACATTCTCCTCATACTGCTTCATGCCCTGCTGTGCCTCCTTATAGAGGTCGCTGGCCTTCAGTTCCGGGTAGCGCTCGAACACCACGTTCAGCCTTCCCATCATCTGTGTCAACAGGTCGCTCTGCTGGTTAATGCTTTCCGGCGTAGCGGGCAGGTTGCCGTTACCCAGGTTGCCGCCTCGCGCCTGCACGGCCTGGATAATCGTCTCCGACTCGTGTTTGGCATACTGCGCAGCCGTCTTCGCCAGGGCGATTACCGCGTCGAAACGGGAGTTGAGCTGAACCTCAATCTGGCTCAGGGCGTTCTTACACAATTCATCGAGATTCACCAGCGAGCGCTGGGTGGAGATGAAATAACCTCCAACAATCACCACCAGGGCGATAATTACTAATGTTGTCATAATCAAACTTTTATTTTGAGTAATAATTTTTGATAAGTTCCGTCACTTTGGGGATATCATAGAAGTCATCGACTGTCTCCAACAGATATGTGGGCTCGATGCCCGAGTCAATGTTCTCATTCGACGTGTTGGCCATACGATGTCTGTGGGTGGAATAGCGGTAGCCGAATCCGTCGGCCGAGGGGTTGTAGAGCACGGCACACGAACCGCCTCCCGAGCGCTGGCCAAGAATGGGTATTCCATAGTCCTTCAGCAGGGCGGGCAGTATATTACCGCATGAGAAGCTATAGCCGCTGATCAATAGGGCAAAGTTCAAATCGAACGACACTTCGGCATCTTTCTCATCGAACTTGCCGTCGAGATTACGGTCAACCTCAAATGTGGATTTTATGCTCTGGCCTGTCAGCGTGTTCTCATAGCATATATCGGACTTGTTGCATAAGAGGGAGGTGATGAACAGCACGATGTCTGTCGAGCCGCCACCGTTGGTAGCGATGTCGAGCACGAAATTCTTCACCTCGGGGTCGTTCTCGGCCTTCTCCAACGCGTCGAGCAGGATCAACAGATCGTCATGGGGATAGTCTTTGAGCGTGGGCTTCGGACTCTCCCCTTTATAGTACTTCCGCCAGCCGGAGTCGTCGCACAGGAAACTGTTGAAGACACAGTAGGCCGTCTCGCCCTCCTTGTAGTAGTACACGCTGTCGCCAAATTTCTCCTTGCGTTTCTCATTCAAGGCAGAAGACATATCTGATCTTGCCTTCCTGGTATCCTTATACGCTTGGTATTCAGGGCAATAACTATCGAATTCAGCCTTTCTGGCTTCCAGAATACCGCCAAGCTTTGACTTGAATTCAGGATTGCCGCTCAGATCGCTGACCTTCGTTACGTCGGTATACGTATGACCGCCATCATCGAGCAAAAAGCTCAGTGTGGCAGTGCCGGAAATAAAGTCGTACATATCAGTCGACCTCAGCAAATCGCGCGTCATCACGCCTGCCTGACCATAGTCCAGCAGAGCCTGATCCAGACCCTTCTCCTTCAAACCTTTGTTTTCAAGAAGCGTGCGCCCTGGATAGCCGAAGAGGTTGGTGAGCGTGAAGCAGAGGTTACGATAGGCGAAGTCGGTCATGTCTGCCGTACGCGTCTCCTTGAGGATAGGCGTGATAAGGAATTCCGGGTAACCGGCAAGCAGACTATAGGCCCCGTTGGGTGCCACCATCACCAGCTCGCCATTGTAGTCGGCCTCATGCAGATAACCATCGACATAGAGGTCGGCAATGGTTGCGAAGGGGAAATAGACATTCGTATCGTCGTCCCTCAGGTCGATGCCATACTTTCCGTAGTCGAGCTTCACGTGAACGCTCTGAGGCACGACCTCTCTGTTTTTCCACCGGATGATGGGCAGCGCGTCGTAGATATCATTGGTCATACCGGGCTGCACCATCCCCATCATGTTCGTAAAGTCATCGTAATGGTCGCTCTCGAAAGTATCCTTTTCGGTATCGACCGTAGCGGTGCCGCAGGGGCTGGTCAGTTCATACTGGCCTTCGGCGGTCTTCACCACCTGTACCGTCGTACCAGGGTAAATCATGCTCTGGAAGTTGCTGATGCTGACATAGGCCACGCTGGGCATGTCATCGTAGAAGCGCAGCGTCACCACGCCCTGTGGTTTGTTCTGGGGATCTACGACGGACACCATACGATCCACATAGTCCTTCACATCCACATCTGGCACATCAGGAATCACCACAGGGTTGTCAATGCCTGTGGTACACGATGTCATCGTGACCGATGCCAGACCGCAGGTTATCATGGCGGCGAGCATCCATAGCTTAAAATAATACCTCATAACATATCATAATTAAAGTTTATCGCTTCAGATTCATGCGGCAAAGGTACGAATAAGTAAGCAAAACACCAAATAAATTTGGATAAAAAGAAGAAGGTCGCCGTGTAATTTGTAATGTAACGTGCAACCCTCTCCTCTTTGTGGTCTAAATCCATTCGGATTTTTTCTTGTACTGACCCTTCGTTTCCGACGTGATCAGACCGTCTTTCTTCAACCTTGACACGATGACGCGCGCATTATTCCGGTCACACCCGAACTTCTCCACGACATCATCCAGTGTGAAGCTCTCAGGCAACATCTTATAACACTGCTTGGTCTTCGTCTTCCGGTTGCGGTTGATGGAGGGATCGGCCAGCATATCGTCGAAATATTTGCGGGCATACTCCCCGAACCAATGGTGCTGACATTTGTACTGAATATTCAATATCAGTTCACACAGCGCCTTATCCTTCTCATCGATGGTGAAGGTGTGCTTCTCCTGCCACTCGTCCCAGTGGCGCATCAGGATGAAGGGCACGGAGATCGAGATACCGTAGTAAGGCACGCGCTTCAACAGCAGTTCGTCGGGTTTGTCCTGATTGATTTCGGCGATGGCCATATGGTCTCTCGTCCATTCCCAGCAAGCCTCTACCAGCGGCCATACGGGCAGTTCACCGCTCACCCCATCCAGCCTGTATGCCCACTCCTTCAGCTTCTCATCCTCCGCATAGTTCGTGCGAGGCTTTTCGAGGGCCATCATCTTGAAGTCGCTTGGGGGCAAGGGGATGACAGCCAGACGGGTTGACAGACCACTTCCGAAGTTCCTTTCCGTCACCTTCCGGTGCAGGCTGAGCGGCGTGCCCGTGTAAACATAATTCCAATACACGTTGAACGGTCCCGTCACGGAATCCACGTTGCGGTACTGCTGATTGTCCTCCTCGTTGTGGAAGGCCTTCAGTTCCATCGTGCTCTTGTCAATCCACTGTCCGCCCTTCGAG
>ONCZ01000054.1 GCA_900316445.1 uncultured Prevotellaceae bacterium
CCAAACGAGGTTTTCCCGAATCCGAACCTCCCAAGACTTTGCTTCATCAAGAATGTGGTGAAGAATCCACGTATCATCATCGGCGATTATACCTACTATGACGATGTGGATGGTGCTGACCAGTTTGAGAAGCACGTCACTCACTTCTACGATTTTATTGGCGACAAACTGATTATCGGCAAGTTCTGTGCCATTGCCAAGGGTGTGGAGTTTGTGATGAACGGTGCCAATCACAGGATGGATTGTGCTACAACATATCCCTTTTATATCATGGGCGGTGACTGGGGAAGTGCCATTGCACCAGTCAAAGACGAGTTGCCGCTGAAGGAAGATACCGTCATAGGCAATGATGTCTGGATCGGCCAGAACGTAACCGTGATGCCTGGCGTCCATATCGGCGACGGAGCCATTATCGGAACAAACTCGGTGGTAGCAAAGGATATTCCTCCTTATTCTATTGCCGTTGGGAATCCCTGTCAAGTCGTCAGGAAACGCTTTGATGACGAACTGATAGAATTGTTGCTAAAACTCAGGTGGTGGGACAAAGGCATCGAGGAAATAGAAAGCCTTATGCCGATATTATCTTGTGGCAATTTGGAAAAGGTAAAGATGGAAATAAAGGCAAGGCTATGATTATTCTGATAACAGGTGCGTCACATACGGGAAAGACGCTTCTGGCGCAGCGGATGCTAGAAGAGTACAAATACCCGTACCTTTCAATCGACCACTTGAAGATGGGATTGATTCGGAGCGGTCAAACGACTCTCACGCCGGAGGACGATGATGCGCTGACAGAGTATCTTTGGCCGATTGTCCGTGAAATGATCAAGACGGCGATTGAGAATCAGCAGAACTTGATAGTGGAGGGATGCTACATTCCTTCTGACTGGAGGAAGGACTTTGACCAGCAGTATTTACAGTCAATACATTTCATCTGTCTTGCTATGACGGATGAATATATTGATACTCATTTCGACGAGATAAGAAGACATGCCTCTGCCATAGAGACTAGACTGCATGATACAGATTTCACCCCTGAATCACTGAAAGCGGACAATCATTATTACATTGATTCGTTCACGCGAAACGGTGAGCAGGTAACGTTGATTGAAACTGCATATGAGGACGAGCTTTTACAAATTGAGCGAATCAAGTGGATGGAGCAACGCTTCAATAATGCCATGGCTACCATCAAAGATGGATCTGCTGATTCATTGAAGGCTATCAAAGAGGATGTTGCCGAACTCAGCAAATACTATGGCAGTGAGTTGTGGAAACTGGACTTTGCTGCTGACGAAGCTGGGAATCTTCCTCCAGACCTCAAACGCGGAGTACTATCAGAAGATGGTATTTGGAATCTGCTCTCTGACTATCGTGAAATTCAAAAGAAAAAGTAATGAAGAAAAGAAAGATTAAGTATTCCGCAATATTCCTTCTCTGCTGGTTTGCCCTTTTAGTTTTGCTGGTGGATGGAGTCTTCAAATTCCAGACATTGGTTGACTATTTCGGGTCGTATGCAGTTGTAGAGGTTGCTTTGCTGCTATTGGTTCTTCTACCAACATTTGCAGTTTACAAGTTTACAAAAGAATAACAGCATTTTAAATGTTTTGTGATATGACGGAATTTGAAAAGATGCGCAGTAAGGAGTTCTATGACTTTACAAGCGAGGAATGCTTGGCAAGTTACTTTAAGGCCAAGCATATTTGTGCAAAACTGCAAACCATGACTGTTGAGGATGAGGATTACAGGGAGACCATCGAAGCATTGATTCCTGGTATTCCTGAATCATCCACTGTTGCACCGCCGTTTTATTGTGACCACGGGCATGGCATAAAATTAGGCGAGAATGTATTCATCAACTACAATGGCACCATGCTTGACGGTGGCACTATCACCATTGGCAACAACACTCAGGTTGGTCCGAACTGCCAATTTCTGACACCTAACCATCCCATTGACTATGTAGAGCGTCGCAAGCCTATAGAGCGGTGCTCACCGATAACCATCGGGGAAGACTGCTGGTTGGGAGGCGGCGTTACAGTTTGCCCGGGAGTCACCATCGGCGACCGCTGTATCATCGGAGCAGGAAGTGTGGTGGTAAAAGACATTCCTTCTGATTCCATGGCTGTCGGCAATCCCTGCAAAGTCATTCGTAAGATCACAGAAGAGAAAGATAAATGAAGCATTCCATTATCATATATGCCAGTCAATACGGCTCCACGAAACGATATGCGGAACACTTATCTGCTATCACCGGAATTAAATGCGTAAGTCGCAAAGATTCTGAGGACATCCAGAACTATGAGCGCATCATATACCTGGGAGCACTATTTGCTGGCAGCGTCTTTGGTTTGAAGAAGTTTGCAACGACTGTCACCAGCCAGGAACTGATAGTTATAACAGTCGGTCTGGTTGACACGCAAGATGATGAGAACATCAGATATATCCGTAATAATATCAAGTCTCAGATTCCTACCCATTTGTACGACGAAGACAAGATATTCCATCTTCGTGGTGCCATCGATTATAGCACTATGGGCTTGAAGCATAAGTTGATGATGAAGTTCATGCATGGTAAACTGTCGAGAATGGCTGAAGAAGAACTCAATGCCGAGTCAAAGATTATTCTGGAGACATACGGGAAGAAGGTTGACTATGTAGATTTCAACACTTTGCAGCCAATAGTGAGTATCCTATGAACAAAGACAACATCTTTTGGACTGTCATTGTTTTGTAAACACAGCAATGTCGCAGGCCATTCTGCCGTCAACGATGTCATAAGTGCCATCAGTATAGCCCAGCTTCTCAAAAAATGACTTGTAGGTTTGCTCGGTAAACTGCTCATGGAACGTGGTTCCGAACAGATTCACGATTCTGACAAACAGCCTCGATATGCCACGATCCTGCTTCACCAGATAGGTCGGGATAATCACCTCTCCACCCTTCCGGCACACCCTGAACAACTCATTCAGAGCCTTCTCAGGAGTGTCCAGCAGATGGATGACTTGGCCGCCACCACCTTGTCGAACGATTCATCAGGATAGTCAAGTTGCAGGATATTCCCCTTTTCCACCTTAACATTGCTTATATCCCTGCATCTCTCACGGGTCTTGTCGAGCATCCCGTCCGAAAAATCCGTTGCCGTCAGATGCTTACATGCGGCAGCAATGTGAACACTGATCATGCCCGTACCGCAGGCACATTCCAACACTTCATCCGAAGAAGAAATCCTTTCTGCCACTTTCTTGCACATCTGCCGATTCACCTTACCATTGTAGAGGTTTTCGAACACTTCGTAACAACCAGATACTAAATCCCAAAACATAACTTCGATTCTTAAATCCGCTGCAAAGGTCGGTATATTTTGCCGCAACTCGGTTGCAAAGAGCGTGTTTCCCTAATACGAAATAGGAATTTACCCCAAACGGAATAGGTATAATCCTTTGTAAATGCCAAGAAAAATGCCGTACTTTGCACCGAGAAAAAGAAATTAATGTCTCACCATTTAAAGTATAGGAGATAACGATATGAAGAAGATGATGATTCTGGCAGTGATGATGGTCATGACTATCTCGGCCAACGCAATGAGCTATAACGCAGCAAAGAACGAAGCCCTTTTCCTGAGCGACAAGATGGCTTACGAGTTGAACCTCACTGCTGCACAGTATGAGGCAGTCTATGAGATCAACCTCGACTACCTGATGAGCCTGAACGGATATGGTGATGTCTTCGGCATCTGGTGGGATCGCCGTAACGCAGACCTCCGCTATGTGCTCACCGCCTGGCAGTACGACAAGTACATCACTCTAGCACACTTCTATCGCCCCGTGGCATGGAAGGCTGGCGGCTGGACGTTCGCAGTGTACTCTCACTACAACAGGGGCCATTTCTACAATGACCGTCCGAAGGTATTTGTGACTTACAAAGGCGGAAACAGCCACAAACACGATCGCTTCTATGCAGACCGTCACGTGAACAAGCCCGCTCCTGCAGTGCATCACCGCTCGGCTATGCCGCTTGGCTCGTCCAAGAACACTCCGACGGCTCACGGCAACAAGCCTGTTGCTCACAACAATGAAAACAAGACTTGGCGCAACAATGGCCACTCAAATGCGAATGTGAACAATGGCAGAGGGCATAACGCTGGCAACGGCAATCACAATACGCCCAATCGTCAGATTGCACAAAATACTAGCGGTCACCACAGCGGTTCAGGTCACTTCTTGCGTCCCGATGGTAGCAAGCGACCAGAGGTCGAGCGCGGCGGACGCAGGTAATTTCCGGAAACTCTCTATACGCCTCGAAAGAGGACTTGCGGGGAATCTCAGCAATGGGGTTCCTCGTTTTGCGTTATGGATTAAGCTTCAGATAATTCAGGACTGGCATGTCCCAGACCCCATCTGAATAGCAGTCAGAGCATCACTTACTATCAGTTCGCTAGTATGTTTCAATCCAACTTCCAGCATATTATTCAATGGCTATCATTCTCATTTCGATGTCATCTACAGGTCTGTCTGCACGTCCAGTTGCAGTGCCTTGAATCATCTCAACCACATCGAGGCCTTCCTCGACCTCGCCAAACACGGTGTATTGGCCGTCAAGATGTGGAGTGCCACCAACTGTTGAATAAATCTTCAGCTGCTCATCGGTCAGTCCAGACTTACCGACCTTACTTTCTGCTTCTGCTGCTAGTTTGTCTTGAAGTTCCTGAAGTCCCTCGCGATTCCTGTCACGACGCATTTGCATAATCTCAGCACGATGCTCGGCTGCAAGAGCATTGAACTCTGCCTGGACTTTCTGCATCCTCAGTTGCTTGGAGAACTGGCGGAGTTGACCTTCATTGTAGACCTGACCCCAGACAATGTAGAATTGCGAACCACTACTCCGACGCTCCGGATTAACTTCATCTCCTTGTCTTGCAGCAGCCAAAGCTCCACGTTTATGGAAAAGACCGTCCTTGATTTCCGCTTCAAGCGTATAGTCCGGACCGCCAACCCCGAGCATCTTACCAGCAGGGGCGCCCTTGGAGTCCGGGTCGCCTCCCTGAATCATAAAGTTCTTGATAACACGATGGAACAGCGTCCCATCATAATAACCCTCCTTCGCCAACTTCAAGAAATTGTCGCGATGGATTGGAGTCTCGTCGTATAGGCGAACTACGATGTCGCCAAGCATTGTCTGTATCTTTACTCTCATATTTGTTACTTGTATTACTTCCAAAAACTAAACAAACCTTTTTTCTTCGGACTTTCCTCTATGGTAAAGGACTTCAAACTTGTCATTCGGCAACTTGCCTGTAATAGACGGCACCCTGCTCATTCTTTAAAACTCGAGTGTCAGGATCATACTCATAGCATTCCTCCTCAGAGTCTACTCCCTTGGCCTTCATACAGATGGTATTCCCCTCGATCCTATAGGTGTACTCCGTATAGTTAAGACTTCCTACCATACACCATGTTGCAGTGCCGTCCGCATTCAGACTGATACGACTCACGCTGCTCATGTTTTCGTCAAGAGTGTCATAGATACCATCCATATTGGCATAAGTCAGCTCCGAGGTTTCCTCCTGCGGTTCTGCAAGATAGTTTTGCATCGATTCCATAAAGCTGAACGTAGTCTCTTTGCCATCAGAATCATTGTAGAACCTGATGATGTCATGTACGCGCCAAGCACCATCCTCGCGGCAGAACCTTAGCTTCTGGTGAATGGTCTGAACAGAACTGTAGAGCGTATAATCAACCAAAGCCGTGCCCTTTTCAACGTCCAACTCTTCAAACTTGATATCGCGAGCCTCCAGATCACTCGGATTGCTGTCCTGCATCATCGTCCAATAGTCATCGTTGAAGAAGCCAATTTCAGACAGATCAGCGTCTTTCTTCTCAACCGCAGCCACCGTATCACGCCAGGCATGACAGGCAAAGCGCTGGTCTATGTCACTTGCATTCTGTGCGGCAACAGCATATAGTTCCTTGATAAGACCGGCAATATCTTCCCTGGCCTTCATTGCCACTGAATCCATTGCGGCGATGTCAGCAGAATCGCGTTCCATACCAGGACCGTCAACGGGCTTGAAATACTTACAACCTGTTAATCCTACTGTCAAGAGCATCATGCCCAAGACAAATAAAAAAGCCATCTTCATATAACATTTATTTATGGTTCTGTGACATAGCGATCTTTATCAGCCTTGGTTTCTTCATACTTGATCAATTCGATATTCAGACTTTCCACCAGCGACAGTTCATCATTGACTCCATCGTTTGAAGGACGTGGACTGAACCAAGGCTGATTGGCAAAATAATCTGCCAGGTCTCGTGATGAGAACATATAGCTATGCTTGGCTAAGATAGAGTTACGCATGATGCGAAGGGTGGATTTCTTCATCTTGCGGAACATCTTGTCGTTGAGCAGAATGCGGTTGGCATAGCCGAAACGCGGCTCCGTATTCATCCAACTTAATGTCTTCTGCTGATCTTTACGCTTGAACATGCCGTATTCGTCCTGCTCCACCTCGTAGAAGGTCAGACCGTCAAGCGTCTGCACAGCCTCCCACGTACCTTCGAGGTCAGTGAGTCCACTAATGCTGAGCACGCCTGTGACAGTACCATTAAAAGCGATATTCTTATATTCGGCACGGGCAACGCCTTTCTCATAAATTATTTCATGACCGATCTCCAATGTGTCACCATAACTATCGGTGTACTTACCCATGATCTGCTGCATCCACTTGCCCATAGCCACTGCCTCGCCTTCTCCGAAGAAAGAGCCGTCGAGCACTTCATGCAGATTACCCTTCAAATCATATAGACAAATCAGTTTCCACCCTTCTTTCTCGATATACTTGGCACGAGGAGTCTTGCTGAAGGGATTGAAGCCGTCAGCATTCAGTTCCTCTGAGAGCACAAACTCATTTTTCTTGCTGTAGTTGGGTGTCAGGCGGAAAGCCAGATCTTCACCTTCAGCCATAGCAGTAAAGGTGATGGTGTTGTCGATGTTCACTTTGGCCTCATAGACCAGATTGCGGATATTCCACTTGGAACCGCTCTTAATACTCTGTGCGTTTACTGTCATACCCACAAGTGTAAGCATCATAAAAACAATCTTTTTCATCTTATGTTGAAGTTTAAAGCACACAGAGTTCCAGCGAGTTACAGTGCTCTGTGCCATTATTGTGCCACTAATATGGCACTGAATACTACAATTTTACATACAGAGGTATCTTACCTCCGCGCTTATTGGGTATGAATGGTTCGAGAGACCATTCTACCTTGGCGTTAGGACAGCCGTGCTGGGCGAGGAACTGTTTCAAGTGCTTGCTAAGACCACCCAGCACCTCCTCCGGGTTGGAATCGGCACTACACAGGCCTCGCAGTTGAATCGTATCGTCGGCAGTCTGCACAAACTGGTATTTGATCAGATGAGGCCAGACCTCTGATTCCGTGACCAATCCGGCAACACCAAAGGTCTTGCCACAAATGGTGTAGTTATCTAACATGCGCCCATTGATTTCCAGGCACAGCAGATTACAGTCATCGACAGGCTTGCGACTGATGCGGACGACATCCGAGACATAATAGCGGATGATGGGCTGCACAAAGTTTGTCAGGTCGGTAACAAGAAGACCTGCAGACCATTCATCACTCTCGCCCAACAGATTCATATCCTTATCTACCGGCTCCACGATGACCCAGTCCTCATTGATGTGCAAGTGAGAGCTGCCGCGCGTCATAGCCACCTCACCGCCCTCTGTCATACAGTAGTTGTTGAGCACAGGACAATGGAAGGCCTCGCGGAGTACCTGATAGTCTTTTTCCGTCAGCATTTCAGCAGAGGTGCAGACCATCTTGACATCGAGTTTCAGGTTGCCATTCATCTGCTCTACAGCCAGGGGAACGAGCATGGAGGGATAGCCTGTAAGCGTGGTTGGCTGGAACTCATTGAGCTGTTCGACAAGGTGATTAATACTATCCAGACATGACAGTCCTATCAGATTGTGAGCCACCCCTGGGAAGGCGGCCTTCGTCCTGAGGAAGTCATTGTAGCTGGAAGCACCATGGGCCAAATGGATGACTGAGGCATGGTGATGACGCGTCAGCGACAGCACCTCCATCGGGATACCACCCATCAGGCGCTGGGCCATCATCTGACCATGAATCTTGTTGTGATAGTCATCGCGAACCATCGGCAACGGGTTTCCTGTAGATCCCGAGGTCCTCAACGCTGAATACTGACCTAATAAGAGGCTCGTATCTTCGGCGGGACGCTCCACATATTTCAGAACGTCCTGCATGTGGATATTACGATCCGTCACATAGTCGTCGTAGTTCTCCAACATGTCTTTCTTATAAACGATGGGCAGATCGGTGAGCGTGAAATCCTCTGGCAAATCAGCATACAGCTTGGCCAGATAAGGGGAATGCTCACGGGCGTAGGCAACGAGCTCGCGCAGACGTTGCTGCTGTAACTCCAAACGTTCGGCAGGCGACTGTTTATCACCCTCTGCCACAAGGCGCTGGGCCTCACTCAATTCTATCGTTTTCATCTTGATTCCTTTTAGTCGCTACGCTTTGTAAAAGCGCTAAAGCGAGTCCAATTTTCGATTTTTATTCAAAGAATCCAAAGCCTTCAATGGCAGTGAGCATCCGCTCCACATAATCCCATGAAGTGGGTGAGAATGAAGAGCCAAGGCGGAGAAGCACCTGAGTGGTATAGTCGTTATTACGTGTCACATCAGTCACTCTCTGTCCGTGGGCTGCATCAGCGTATGCCAGCAGCGAAGCCAACTGACTGGCCTTCTCCGGATCGTCCTTGGCACGGTTCATCACCTCATTAAACTCATCCAGTTCAACGAAACGTACTCCATTGGTTACTATAGACAACCCATTCAGCACATCGCCAAGGAACTGAACGTGGTTGTTGTAGGGATGGAACACCGTACACTCCTTTGGTGTGGTTGCCAGGTACACAATGGCCCGGCTCACTTCGTTGATGGGCGAGAACTCCACCTTGCTGGCAGCCATCGCATAAGAACAGCAGCCAAGCATGTTGAATACACGGATACGTCCCATGAACGAGTTGGTGGAGAAGTTGGCCTGGAACTCACCATCGGTAGAGCGTGCTGCCAGATTGCCTACGCGCATGATCTTACCATCGAGCCCGTGGAGGGCAATCGCCTCGAGGATCAGGCGTTCGGCCATGAACTTCGAGTAGATATACTTGTTGTTCAGATACTGGCCAATATAGAGTCGCTGCTCCGTGAACACCTCATCCTTCGGTTCACCAGTCCAGATACCACGGGTGCTGGCGGTAGAGATATGGATGAGACGGGCACCCGTCTTGATACAGTACTCCACGCAATGCTGGGCACCACCGATGTTCACGTCCTCTATCTCTGTGCCTTCACTGAAGTGCTTCACGATAGCTGCACAATTAAAGACTGTATCAACCTCCAAACCTCCAGCGAAGTCGCTGGTGACGTCGCCCAAAACAATATGGAGACGTGTACCAAAGAGTGGTGCAAATGATTTGTTGAAATAATAGTAGAGCATGGTGTTAAGACGGTGCTCTGCCGCCTCAATCGTCTTGCCTCGAACCAGACAGTAGATATTCTGGGCATCTGACTCAACCAGTTCGTTCAGAATATGGATTCCTAAATAGCCTGTAGCACCCGTCAACAAGACATTTCCAAGTTGACGGCGCTCGCCACTGAGGAAATTCTTGAGCGTGTTACGCTGCAACAGGTTGTTGATGGCGGTATAGTCGAAGTCACTCACCTCGTCGTGACGATCTTCAACCACCTCGCCTGTGACCAAGCGTGCCAACTGTCGTGGTGAGGGATTGTCGAACACATCGCGATAAGCCACATGCAAGCCTGCCTTCTCTGCCTGGACTACAATCTGCATTACAGCCAACGACGTACCACCAAGTTCAAAGAAACTATCAGTAGCTCCAACCTTGTCGATCTTCAGGATGCCTGCAAAGATGTCACAGAAGATCTGTTCTGTGTCATTGGCTGGAACAACATATTCGCCAACGCCTGCCAATTCCGGATTAGGCAAAGCCTTCACATCCGTCTTGCCGTTAGGCGTCATAGGCATCTCCTTCAACTGGAGATAGGCCGTGGGCACCATATATTGCGTCAGACTCTTGGAGATTTCTGCCTTCAAGTCCTCCGCAGCGATTTCACGGTCAGCGGTATAGTAGGCACAGAGGTGCTCGCGGTCGTTGATCTTTCGGATCAGGATGACCACCTTCTTCATACCCTCAACCTTCAACATCACATTCTCGATCTCACCTAATTCGATACGCAGGCCGCGCAGTTTGATCTGATGATCCGTACGTCCAAGGATCACCACATTGCCATCGGGTAACCACTTGGCGTAGTCACCTGATTTATAAATGCGCTCACCCTTATAGTCAACAAATCTCTCACGAGTCATCTCGTCGAGGTTATTGTAACCACGAGCCACACCGCGACCGCCGATGTACAGTTCGCCAACGACACCAACAGGCAGTTCGTTACCGTCGCTGTCAACAATGAACTCCTTGACATTCAACTGGGGCTTTCCAACGGTGACGATCTCGGCAGTAGTCAGTTCGGCATTGTTCGAGGCCACCGTTATCTCCGTAGGTCCGTAGCAATTGAAGATACGGGCCTTTGTAGCCTTACGCATCTGGGAGAGCAACTGGTCGGAGAACTTCTCTCCACCTGCACGACAGATGGCAAGGTTGGCGATAGCCTTACAGAAGTCTGGACTCATGAGCCATGCACCCCAGCGCGATGGTGTTCCACTAACCATATTGATATGTTGCTCTGCAATGAGCTTTGCCAGGTCGAGCGGATTATTAGCCTGTTCCTCTGTAGCAAGAATCAGTGTTTTACCATTGAAGTAGGCCATACCGATATCCTGCAGGGCTGCATCGAACGAAATCGTGGTAACACTGAGGATACGCTCCGCATCTGTCATCACGGCATTGGCAAAGACATTGGCAGGATGGCCGTAGAGGTAATTACAGATACCCTCGTGGCGCAGCATCACGCCCTTCGGGCGGCCCGTTGAGCCGCTGGTATAGATAAGATATGCGAGATCGTCCCCCGTTATGTTTGCTGCTGTATTACAGCAGCTTACGGAACCAGCAAGGAGGGTCTCAACATCGATGGCCTTGTCGGCAGGCACGGAGTCGAGACGATCGGCGGTAGTGATGATATAACGGGCGTCGCTATCCTCCAGGATGAGTTTGATACGATCTGCAGGATACTCAGGATCACAGGGGATATAAGCAGCACCAGCCTTCAACACGCCAAAGAGCGAAAGGATGAGTCGACTGGTACGTGGTAGCAACAGGGCTACACGATCACGCTCCTGAACACCACGTTGGCGCAAGGCATTGGCGATGCGATTGGTGACTTCATCCATCTGCTGATAGGTGAACGTACCATCAACAGCCACCAAAGCCTCATGCTCGGGCTGTGTCTCGGCAAAATGGCCAATACATTCATGGAAGAGCTTGAACGGTGCTTCGCCTGAAGCCGTCTGGCGCAAGCCTGCCAGTTCTGTCTCCTGAGCCTTGCTGACAATGGAGACCTTGCGTACTTTGGCGTCAGCCGAAGACATCATACGCTCAGCCACTGCCGCGATACTGTCTGCCAAGCCTTCCATCAGCGCGCGACTGTAAAGGGCATCGTTGTAGTAAAGCACAACGGCTGGTTTGCCGTCCCTGTACTCTATATGAACAGCCAGCTTAAACTTAGCGCTCTCATTATTAAGCGCCTCTCTCGACTTCAGTCCTGGGATATCGGCTTTTCCGATAACACCTATCTGGTACTCGAAGACGATATGTGGCTGATAGCCATAGTCGGCAGCGATACGGGCAAACGGATATTTCTCATGTTCGATGACACCCTTGAACACATCGGCACTGGCCTTGATAAACTCTGTTACCGTCGTGTCAGCCACAGTGATACCCAATGGAAGGGTATTGACAAACATACCCACCGTACCTGCCGTACGTACATCACTACGTCCACTGCTGATGGTAGAGAGGTAGACGTTACGGCTGTTGATATAGCGCGATACGGTGTAGAAAGTAGCTGCAAGCATCACGGAGGCAGGGGTCACACCCTGTTGCTTGGCAAAACCATCGACAGCATCCAGATCGAAGGGGCTTGCCACAGTCTGCATCAAGCCGTTGGCTTCCTGTCCCTTGATATCCGCTGCTATCTCACTGGCACTCTCATACTCTGCCAACATCTGGGCAAAGTAAGTCTTGTTAGCCTCAAAGCCCTCGGATGCCTCGAAACGTTTCTCATCTTCCGCGAACTTCGCATAACTGAGCGTCTCTGCCTCCAACTTCTCACCACGCAGGGCTTCTCCCAACTGGATGGTGAAGGTGTTCATCGAGTCACCATCCATCACGAGGTGGTGGAAGTCGGCTAGAAGATAGACCTCATCCTCAACCGTGATGATGACCAGGCGATAGAGCGGACCACTCGACAGACGGAATGGCTGCAGGAAATGCTGCTTATACTCCTCAAATTCTGAAGGTGTCATGGTCAGCTGTTCGATAACAGCAGTCTGATCCTCGTTAGGAACCTGCATCACGCCATCTTCAGTCATATCGAAATGAGTGGACAGGGCTGGATGGATGCTGATAAACTCCGACAAGACTTTTTCCAAGAGTTCAGCACTGACCACTTTCTTATCAAACCGATACAGAGAAGGCATGCTGTAAGTGACGTTCAACGGATTCTTGACACATTCAAAGTACACACCTGTTTGGGCAAAGGTCAGTGGCGAGGCCTTCGGGCCTTCATCTTCAGCAGACTTCGCACTTTTCATTTCGTCCTCTTCACTTCCATTCATCCATCTATCGAGGATGACATTCTCTATGCTCTCGATGGATGCACCACCAGTGAGCTGGTTAGACTTGATCTCCATGCCAAAACGCTTGTAAAGCTGTACGGAGAGCTTGATGCTGAGAATAGAGGTCAGACCTGCATAGATAAGAGGTGTGGTGACACCGAACTCTTTGTTGCCTATCACACCAGCGGCGATTTCCAACAGTTCCTGCTCCAGCACATTCAATGGCCTGTTACCACTCTCCTCCATTTCCATCTTCTTGAACTCCGGCTTCGGCAGGGCGCGCTTATTCACCTTCTGGTTCTGGTTCAGGGGAATGGCATTTATCTGCATCGTCACAGCAGGCACCATATAGGGAGGCTTCTGCTCCCGGATGAAGTTGTTGAGTGCCTCGATGTTGATCTGCTCATCGCTGACGATATAGGCTGCAATGAACTTACCACCACTTTCAGCGTCAAAGGCCTGTACGGTGGCGTCCTTAATGCCTGGGAATTCACGGATCACAGCTTCCACCTCTTTCAACTCAACGCGGAAGCCACGAATCTTCACCTGTCCGTCGCGACGACCCACAAACTGAATGTTGCCATCATGCATATAGCGTACGATGTCACCAGTACGATAGACAGGCGCATATTTCTTCTCACGGGTGAACGGATTGGTGATAAACACTTCTGCCGTCTTCTCTGGGCGGTTCAGGTAGCCACGAGCCACCTGAGGACCTGCCACCCACAGTTCACCAATGGCTCCTATGGGCAGACGACGGCCTTGCAAGTCAGTAATATAGAGTCGCGCATTATCCACCGCCTTGCCAATGGGGATATCCACCAGTTTCTCATGTACTGGGAAGATGGTGACGAGGATGGTGGTCTCCGTAGGACCGTATGCATTATTCAACTGATAGGTTGTCGGCGGATTGAAACTGGCCAGTTTCTCACCACCACAAGTGAGATGTAGCAGTGAATGGTTCTCTATACTGGTAGCAAACTGGTAGGCCACCTGGGTAGTCATTACCGCTTGGGTAATATGATTGGTCTCGAAATACTCATTGAGCGCGATGAGATCGAGGCGCAGTTCTTCTGGAATGATGTGTACGGTAGCACCAGCCGTCAACGGGGGGTAGATGCCATCCATGTGGGCGTCAAAACCATAACTGGCGTATTCGGCCACGTTGTGTTCCGGCTTCAGACCATAGAACCTCCAGTACCAGTGACAGTAGCAGACAAGATTACCATGGGTCAGTTGACAACCCTTGGGCACACCTGTAGAGCCGCTGGTATAGAGCAGGATAAAACGACTGTTCGGAGTAATCTGAGTACTCGGAGCATTCAGAGTATTCGGAAGATTCGGAAGCTCTTTTGTCAGCAGAACCTCTCCCTGATATTCGTCAACGAGCTCGAGTAATGACTCATCAGCAATCAACAACTTCGCATCCGCATCCTTCACCATGAAGTTCAGGCGTTCCTTGGGATAAGTGGGATCAAGTGGCTGATAGGTACAACCAGCCTTCAACACACCAAGCGAGGCGATGACCATCCATTCACAGCGGGGGATAATGACAGAAACAGCATCCTCCAATCCCAAGCCCTTCGAGGCGATGTAACCTGCGATACGGTCACTGATCTCATCCACCTCCTGATAAGTATAGCGTTTGTCCTTGAACACCACAGCCTCAGCATCTGGCGTAGCCTTGGCCTGCCGACGGAACAGCGAGACGACGGTCTGCGTATCATCATACTCCACATCCGTATCATTGAAACTGTCGAGTTGCTGTAACTGATCGGCATTGAGCAACTCAATATCCGCCAGACGCTCTACCGTCAGCATCGAGCGAAGCACATTGGCATAGCACTGCATCAGTTCGCTGATGAGTCCATCAGAGTACATATTCTTCTGATACTCCACGTGGAGCGACGGACCATCGGCCGTGTTGAAGACCTGTACGTCAATCGGACTGCCCGTGGCATTCTTCTCCAAGGGGATGACATTGTAAGGCTGGCCACACACGGTACCTAATGTCAGATAGTCGCCTTGGTAAGCAAAGAGCACGTCGCTGCTGATACCTAAGTTAGCAGCCACCTCAGCAAACGAGTAAATGTCATTGTTCATCGCACCGAGCAATTGCTGCTTCACATCGTACAGGAAGTCCTTGATACGTGTATCGGCAGTCCAACGACTATATACGGGCAGTGTTTTCACCATCATGTCAATGGTACGGGCTGTGCGCAGACTGTTACGGCCATTGTAGATGGTGGTAAAGAGTGCAGCCTCCTGATTGGTATAGGCTCCCATCAGTTTGGCGAATGCGGCTAACGCGAGGATATTGGCAGTGACACCCTGGCGACGGCAGAACACATTGATGGCCTCATTGCTGATACCAAGCAGCAGATCCTGACTGCCGAAGGTCACAGCCTTTTCACCAATCACATCGGGGATAGGCTTATTCTCGATGTCCAAGCCGCTGAAGGTCTCCTCGTACCATGCCTTTGCCTCCGTATAGGCTTCCGTCTGGCGCAGGGCCGTCTCTTCCTGGGCGACGTGCCAGCCCGTCCACTGTTCTGGAGCAATGGTCTCCCCTGCGTAGGCACGATCGACATCGGCCATGAAGATACGCATAGAGGTGCCGTCATATATAATATGGTGAAAATCTGTAAACAGATACAAGCCAGCCTCCGTACGAATCAAACGAATACGGAACAACAGGTCTTTCTGCAGGTTGAAGGGCTGAATCAACTGGGGTTTCAAGACCTCCAACTCAGCCTCGCTCATCTGTTCGATGGTCTGCTGATAGGCTGCATCAGAAGGCGTCATCACTGGATTACCCTCAGCGTCTTCCTCGATACGGGTCTTGATAAAGGCATGGGCACTGACCACCTGTTCGATAGCCTGGGCCAACTTCTGCTCGTCGATCTCTGCACTTATCTTCAACAGAATGGGATTGTTATAGGCAGCCTCTCCCTGACGGGCCATACTCTCGGCATAGATACCCATCTGAGTCTGTGAGAGGGCGACAGGGAATTCTGGTGCTGCGATCTCACCACCCACCACGTCACAGAGTTCTGCGATATGGCGTGGGGTCTTGCCTTTATAGATTATCTTCGATGTCAGATTCAGGCTTTCGCACGCCTGTTGCAGACGCATCACTTTGATACTGTCGCCACCAAGCATGAAGAAATCATCATCGATACCCACCTGTTCCATCCCAAGTGCCTGGGCAAAAGCCTCGCAGAGCGTACGCTCTACCTCGTTGGTTGGCGCTACGTAGTTCGAAAGGAGTTCCGAGCTGTCAGGCGGCAGCAGAGCCTTACGGTTCACCTTACCATTAGGCAGGAAGGAGAACTGATCCACCTTCACGATATGCAGGGGCACCATATATGGCGGCAGGCGCTCTGCCAGCGTCTTTCTGATTTCCTCGGGGGTGATGTCGCCGTCGCTGGTGTAGTAGCCGCAGAGATACTGACTGCCCGTCTTGCCATCGAAGCCTTTGACAATGGCCTTCGTGACACCATCGATGCGCTGGATGGCCTGCTCGACCTCACCCGGCTCTACACGCTGGCCATTGATCTTCACCATCCAGTCTTTACGGTTCACATAGACATAGTTGCCGTCTGGCAGCCGTCGCAGGATGTCGTTGGTATGCAGCCAGCCGTCCTGGTAGAGTTGTGCTGTACGTTCCGGATCTTTGTAGTAACCCTTACAGAAGCATCCCTTAACCACCAGTTCGCCCTCTTCGCCTTCGGCAACAGGCTTACCATCCTCGCCCACAAGCATCAGCTCCGTGCCGTCTTCCTGGTTAGGCACACCCACGGGAGTTGACTCGTAGGGCTTGTCCACCTTGAAGTGCAGCAGCGTACCCAAAGTCTCGGTCATACCGTAATTGTTGTAGAGCAGATAGCCGTCGCGCGAACACTGGTTGACGAGTTTCTCACTACCCGTAAACACGACCTTAAGTGATTTCGAACGGTTATGGAAATTGGCCAGTACGGCAGGACTGATGAAAGTATGTGTCACGCCATGCTCTTCGATATAGTCTTCCAGTTTCCTGACATCGAACAGCACGTCGCCTGTATAAAAATGCAACTGACCGCCGCCCTTCAGCACGGGGAAGTTCGACATAGCAGCCACGAAATAGAATGGCGACGAGGTACCCCACACCATATCAGTATGCTCTTCTTGCAGCGAGCCTGTGTGTACATGGGAGCACAGACTGTCAAAGCAATGCAGGATACCCTTGGGCTCACCCGTCGATCCGCTAGTATAAATCAGCATAGCCTTCTGCTCAGGTTCGAAGCGCGTCACCTCGTCGCGCAGTTCGTCAGCTTCTGCCAGCGCCTTCAGTCTCTCGGCATCGATCACAAGCGGCGCCTCACAGTGTTCCTTAATATATTCGATACGTCCTTCGGGGAAGGTGGTACCCATCGGCACGACGGCGTGACCTGCCATCCAGACGCCCATCTCTGCGGCAATATACTCCATCGAGGTAGGCAGCAGGATGGGGATAAAGGAGTTTTCCGGCAAATCGAGGCTTGCCAGTCCTCCGGCTATCCTGCGTGTCAGTTCACCCAATTGGCGATAGGTGGTTACTCGCCCGCTGTTATCCACGACGGCAGGCAAATCAGCGAAACGCTCAAAGGCGTCCCATAACGGTTGAAGGTATTCGTTTGTCTTCATGCAGTTTATTGTTTATTGGTTATTGTTTATTGTAAAAGTCAGGAAGACCATATTCTGGTCGTACCTGTATTGATAGTTGATCGAGGAGCTTTCGCCTGTCACCAGCCGCAAGCCCAAGTGCTCGTAATCCGTATCAGCATTCTTCTCCCTCAATTCCTTATTCTTGAAAACGGGATTAAAGGGCCGTCCGTCATCTTTCAGCAGCACACTCACCTGTGTATCCGTCAGACGGATATGAATATCGGCAAAGTGTTTATCCTTGCTTTTCTCAACAGCATAGTCGATGAGGTTGTTTAACAGTTCCTCGCAACAGAGACGGATATTAAAGATGGTTGAATCCGACACCCGGCTCGCCTTCAGGAATGTCTTGATCTCAGCCAGCGCATTCCTCACGTCCTCCTGGGTCAGTCTGACAGAGAAGTTGAGCGACTTCCCGCCTGCCGTCTGGGGAATCAGTGTCATCACCGCCAACTGTGGCTGCTGACGGTGTTTCTGCCAACTGAAAAGTATGGTCACCAATAATAAGATGATGCCCGAGACGGGGAATCCCCACCACAGCATATCGGGACTCACCATAGCAAGCATCCATACACACACCACCATCGCCACCAACTGCGCGATGCTCAGTATCATACTCATGCCTCGGAAACCGATAATCTGGTAAAGCGAGCGCAGGACTGCCACCACAGCGTATGGCACGAGCAACAAGGCATAGATACGTATTGGCGAAGCCACGTTCATCATCGCGCTGCCCGCCAATTGACTGCCTCCGAACAGACTGGCAAGCATCTCAGGGTATACCAGCATGACAACGACAATCACCGCCAGCACACTGCAGACATAGACGAGAACCCTCCGTGTCAGTATACCCAGTCCCTCCATGTCACGTTCACCGGCCAACAGACCTCCGATAGCATAAATACTCGTGGAGATACCGCCAAGCACCAGTTGCATGATGGTAAATAACTGTAGACAGAGTGACCATACATACATACCGTCATCGCCCGCCACATGCAGGACTATCGCATTGATGAAATAGGTGCAGACACCCAGCAGCAGCGAGTTGATGCTTAATGGAGCCCCCTCCTTTGCGAGGGCGCCCAGTCCATTGGCACTTGGTGCATTGAACTGAAAGTGCAACGAACAGTGAGGCATACGGAAATGCAACAGGCAGACGGCAAAAGCAGCCATATAAGACAAAACGGAAGCCCATGCCGAACCTGCGATACCCATACCGAAGAACTTTATGAAGATAATGTCGAAGACCAAATTCACCATACATCCGATGACGACAGCCCCCATCACCAGTTTGGGATTGCCGTCAGTCTTGACAAAGGTTTGCAAGGTAAAGGCTCCTAACATAAAGACCATACCTATAAGAATGATTTGCAGATAGGTGGCGGCCAATGGATATATACGACTACCTATAGGACATATAAGCCCCACAAGGAATGGCGCAAGCAAATAACCCGCAATCGAAACAAACAGACCGAAGATCAGCGTCGCCTTCAATGATATGGAGAAGACACGGTTAGCCTCATCCTGGTTCCGAAGTCCCATGGCTTTGGCAGCCACAATCGATCCTCCAATCCCGGGCAAGATGGCGAAGCAACCCACCATCGACAATACAGGCACCGACACATTGACTGCCGAGATCGCATCAGGCCCGATCAAGTTACTTACTACAATGGCATCCACCAGTGTCGACAGCAGTTGTGCCACTGACGACAGAATCGAAGCCCACATGAATGTGTGGAGTGCCTTGGATATCAGATAACCATTCCGTTTATTCATTTTCTAATCATTGATGGAATTGGGTACAAAGATACAAAAAAATAACAAAAGACACATTGTTTTTTCATTTTTTGTACCTTTTTATATTTGCTACATATTTGACACTAAATGCACCAAATGGCACAAAAATAAAGTGTGCAAATAATTCACATCTGCACACATTATTGATTTTCAGCGAGTTATAAGGGAAATGCTGCCCTAATATTCATCCTCATTGAAGTTTAAAACACATTCTGAGTACCAGCGAGTTACAGTGCTCTGTGCCATTATTGTGCCAGTAATTTGGCACTAAAATGCGGTGAAAGACCGCGCTATAGAGAGTTCAATATGCTTCATACGCTCTGTCATTTTTGAATTATACGGCTACAAAGTTACGGAATTATTCCGAGACAGGCAAACAAATCATCGAAAATATCAGTAATCACCGGTCATTCAGTCATTTTTTCTTCGCGTACCTTATTTATATAATAGGTAGAACCTGAAGAAATCTTCGCCAAGGAAGATGAGTATCATCTTTCTTGTAGAAGAATATCAGAGATAGAATGCGAAATTCTAACCTTTTGCGCCGATGCCGTCGTAGTCAGTCATAGGATTATCCATTCTTCCTTTGTGAGACTGCTGACATGCCCTTTTCGCGTCTCATGCATCAATGGCACATCCACGTTGTCGGTAGTCCACTGGTATTTGAATCCACACTTCTCCTGTACCCGCTTCGAGCGATTGTTACCATCGTAATAGCCAACCCAGATTTTCATCATCCCACAATCCTCAAATGCATGGCGAACCATCTCCTTTGCGGCCTCTGTCATCAGCCCCTGTCCCCAATACGGCACACCCAGCCAATATCCAAGTTCGCATTCATCGTCGCGCTCAGTCAAGTCCGTTGCGTTCCCTGTTTTCAAACCTATACAGCCGATGGGCTTTCCCGTTTCCTTCAGAACAACGGCATACGTCTCTGGGTATGAAAACACAGTACGGATGATTTCCAAGCTCTCTTCCACACTCTGATGTGGTGGCCACCCTGCGACAGGCCCCACTTGCTGGTTTTGGGCATACTTATACAGTTCTTCGGCATCACTATCATGCCAAGACCTCAGAATGAGTCTATCTGTCTCTAATCTCATCTTGTTTATTACGATTTATCTGATTATCTTTGCCTTTTGCAGATTGTCGAAGTCATCCCAAAAGGCTGACTCGTCAGAATCACTGAAGCCGTCTGAGGAAAGTTCGTGGAGAATAGCATCCAAAAGCTGGACTTTCGAGATGTTCAGCTCTAGGTCAACACCAATAGGATATGTAATGATGTCACCCAATAAGCCGACGTGAACATTGGTAACGGTAACCTCACCATTCACCAACTTGACCTGAATATGTCTGTTTGAGCCGTATTCTGGTTTTGTTTTGTGCAACTTTTGAAATAGCGGAGAATCGCTATACTGCTCAGAATCCACAGAATTTATGAGTTCTCGTAATGTCATGCGTTATCTCATTAGTCCGTCACCACATCTCTGAAATGCTCCTTGCCCCAGGCTATCAGAGCGGTGAGGGTTGGCATGAGCGACTTGCCGATGTCGGTCAGGGAATACTCTACGCGGGGAGGAACTTCC
>ONCZ01000005.1 GCA_900316445.1 uncultured Prevotellaceae bacterium
TAGCCTATCAGCTTACTGCGAAGTCCCAGGTGGGAGTCGATTACAGAGGACAGAATACGGTCAAATTTGTCCAAAACGAAAAATATTCCGCCAAAAGCGCTGATTTTTTCAGATTTTTGTTGTACCTTTGTCATGTCATTGATGATTTTGCTTGTTTTGATTTTGCAGCACTAAGATAAGTGAAAAATCTGACATGGCCAAATCCTGAGCCGCTCGGCTCTGCCGCTTGCCCCAGCAAGAACTTTTTGTTGCTCAGGCACTTATAAAGAAAGTTAAATTAAAGTGCTGCGGAATTGTATAATTAAACATACGCACGTGCGCGTATCAGTCAATAATCAGTCAATAGCACCCAGATATAGAGGTAGCATCATAATACAAAGAAGTGCGGACAGCCACTGGTCATCCGCACGTGGGTATGTGACATTACAACCGTCTCACAGTTTTTATACCCAGACATGCCTGTCCCGCGACTATTTTTAGGTTTCTCCAAATGGTAAGAGAAAAAGTATTCGTTTTTCTTGCAAGTTTCAGAATTATTGTGTATATTTGCAGCTGTTTACAGTCTATTGACAATGAAATCCAATGAGATGGGTAGAGTCTTTGGACTGGACACTACATGAAGAAAAAGCGTCACACGATGCTTTGTCGATTGGCTGGTTGAAACTACCACTCTCAATTGCAAGTCAAAGACAATGCGGAGTTGATGTCACGGGTATGCTGAATATGTATCCCCGTTGTGTGCTTGAGGGCTAACCATGCCTTCATAGCACACTTTCGGGTGTATATCAGCTATGCATGCGTGGGTATCACTCTGTTCGTCAACTTGCAAGGGCTGTGGTAGGCCTCAATCAGCAGACGGGCAGAAGGTGAATACTCACGCTTTTTATATTGTAGCAAATGTATGAATAACAATACCTGTATTTGGGTATGATCAGGTGTATTGGTAAACGTCATGAGTAAAGATGTCAAAGGAAAAGAGCTGATGAACTATTCTATGGATGCGCTTAAGGCACTTGTAAAACCAGGAGTAAGACTAAAAACAAAACGTCAAGAAGGCTATTTGAAACTAACTGGTTTGGAAGTTGTTGAACCTGCGATTGGAGGAAAGTTGACAAAAGATGTTTATGGTAGATACCATGTAGGTGGAGAGCATGAACCGTCAGGAATTCGATTGCTAGACGGAACGTTAATCGGGATTGGAAGTATAGAAGAGGTCATTATTGATTAGTAGTAAGATATGGATAAAAACAAAAAGGAGATTTGGACTTACCTTTCTATGAAGAAAGGAATGTATGATAACGATTATATCTTCTATGAAGATGGAACAATTCTTCATCACTATGATCGAACTATAAACAAGTGTGATATAGAGGAATATGTTTCTCCTTCGGCTATTTCTGATTCAGAAAAGAGGAAAATCATAGACAGATGTATAGAAGAATGTGATGAGGATATTGTCAATCAAATTAGAATTTTTTTAATGATGACAATATAATAGTTACTACTCAACACCCAGGCTTGAATAATTAAATGAATTATAGGATATGAAAAAGTATGTTATGAAAATCTTTCTGGCTTTGCCAGTTATTTGTATGTTATCATCATTTAGCAGTGGACATGATGGTGGTGATATAATTCAAGTTCCGCAAATGAAGCAAGAACCTTCACAAGCTTCACGTTTGACTGATGATGGGTATTTTGACGGACTTTTGTATTATAAGATCACATCCAATAGTACAAATGAAGTGGCAGTTGTCAAAGCGGAAAGCAGTGCTATAGATGTTACGATTCCGAGTCAAGTTATTATCGATGGAAAGACATATACATGTACGAGAATCGAGGATAATGCTTTTAAGGAGTTAAAAAGATTGACATCTGTCACGATCCCCAACAGTATTACTACTATTGGAGAGAAATCTTTCTCTGGTTGCAGGTGCTTGACCTCTGTCGCCATCCCAAATAGTGTGACATCCATAGGTGGGTATGCTTTCCAAGATTGTAGTGGTCTGACTTCCGTTCATATTTCAGACTTGAATGCATGGTGCAGGATTGTATTTTTTAATTTTGCTAGTAATCCACTCTCTAAGGCCGCTCATTTGTTTTTGAGTGGGAAAGAGATTAATAATTTGGTTATCCCCAACAGCGTGACATCAATAGGTAATTATGCATTCTCTCATTGTAGCGAACTGACATCGGTCACCATACCCAATAGTGTGACCTCCATCGGAAGTTGTGCTTTCAATGAATGCAGCGGCCTGACCACGGTCATCATCCCTAATAGCGTGACATCTATTGGATGGGGGGCTTTCTTATATTGCAGGCGTCTGACCTCCATCACCATTCCATATAGTGTGAAAAATATTGATGACTATACATTCTACAACTGTAGCAGTCTAACCTCTGTGACCATACCCAACAGTGTGACATCCATTGGAAGTGAGACCTTCCGTGGATGTCGCGCTCTGGCATCCGTCACTATCCCCAATAGCGTTACATCCATTGGAAGTATGGCATTCTATGAGTGTGAAAATCTGTTGGAAGTAGTTTCTTTGATTGAGAATCCGTTTAAAATTGATACTGAAACTTTTGGAGAAAAAGTTTATAATAATAGTACTCTATATGTACCGACAGGAACTATTAAAAAATACAAGGCAACATATGGCTGGAAACATTTCGATCATATTACGGAAAATAACAGCCAAGGAAAAGTATCTGAAGGTGTCACTTATTCATACGACAAAAAAACTCATACGCTAACTATTTCTGGCCAAGGACCAATGAAAACTGGACGGGAGGAAGTTCCGTGGAATTTATTTAAAAACGAAATTCAAAATGTAATAATAGAATCAGGAGTAACATCCGTAGGTGATAATGCTTTCTCACTTTGCAGCGGTTTGACTTCTGTCACCATCCCCAATGGTGTGACATCCATCGGTGTCTGTGCTTTTGACGGTTGTGGGCTAACCTCCGTAACAATTCCCAACAGCGTAACATCCATAGGTGATTTTGCATTCGCTGGTTGCAGCGGTTTGAATTCTATCACCATACCAAATAGCGTGACATCCATCGGAGATGGTGCTTTCGAAGGTAGTGGTCTGACCTATATCACCATCCCAAATAGCGTGACATTCATTGACGCTTTTGTTTTCGCTGAATGCAGCAACCTGTCCTCCATCAAGGTTGAAAGTGGCAATCAAAAATATGATTCTCGAGATAATTGTAATGCAGTCATAGAGAAATCTACAAACGCATTAATTGCTGGATGCAAGAATACTATTATCCCCAACAGTGTGACATCCATAGGAGGGAGTGCTTTCTACAATTGCAGTAGCCTGACTTCTATCACCATCCCCAACAGCGTGACATCCATAGGAGGGAGTGCTTTCTGCAATTGCAGTAGCCTGACCTCAATCACCATCCCCAAAAGCGTGA
The DNA here is from genome assembly GCA_900316445.1 of uncultured Prevotellaceae bacterium. Classification (GTDB taxonomy): domain Bacteria; phylum Bacteroidota; class Bacteroidia; order Bacteroidales; family Bacteroidaceae; genus Prevotella. The sequence goes on from ONCZ01000005.1 coordinate 3,433, forward strand.
CATCCATAGATGCTTTTGCTTTCTGCAATTGTAGTGGTTTGACTTCCATTATCATTCCCAATAGCGTGACATCTATCGGCGATAGGGCTTTCTATAATTGCAGTAGTCTAACGGATTATTTCATATGGGCAGAGAATATTCCTTCAACAAATGATTATTCGTTTTCATCAGCAGACATCAAGAATGCCACATTACACGTACCAGCAGCCTCTGTCGATCTCTACAGGCAAACGGATCCTTGGAGTGGCTTTGGCAGGATCGTTCCATTAACGGATGAAGATCCCAAACCTACAAGTTTGAAAGGAATAATTCGATCTGACAATCTCAAAGGTGAGTATTACGACCTGACTGGCCGTAAAGTCAATAATCCTAAGAAGGGACTATACATTAAGAATGGCAAGAAAGTTGTTTTGAAGTAATTCTGGATAACATAGGTACGCTTTGATTCTTGTTTTGTGTACAAAAAGAGGAAGAATTTCATTTTTTGAAGTTCTTCCTCTTTTTATGCTATTACGCGATTAACGTATCACAATGTCATACATACCATCCTGTTGGAATATAAGGCTACCACTCAAATTATCACACAAGATCAAATCTGAACGGCCTCCTATATAAATTAGCACGTTTCTTGCAAACGCTATTCCACCATCACCGCTACGTATTGGCAGACGACCAGGATTAAGCGGACTTGTTTCACCTAAGCCACAGCCTGTATCAGCATCTCGCCATGAAAGGCCGTAGAACGTGCGCGTCTCACCAGGAGCCAGGTAAACACTACCACTGCTGAACCAGATATTATCTGTTCTAAGATAATCACCCCTAAATCCCCCATAGTAAGTACCGTTATGGTCAGGATTGCCTAATACGAACCTCAGACGACCGTCTAATGTTAGGCCAGAGCCATGGGCATTGGTGATTCTAACACCGAAACTGATGACAGGATTGGTACCTGACACCGGCTGAGGGGCAGGTGCAGAGCCGCCAGAAATAACGATATCATATGTTTCACCATCCTTAAATACGATATTCGAACTCAAATTGTCACACAATACTAAGTCAGAACGGCCACCGATATAAATTAAGACGTTTCTGGCATAGGCGATCCCACCATTGTCATCCAATATTGGCAGACGACCAGGATTAAGCGGACTTGTTTCGCCAAGGCCACATCCTGTATCAGCATCACGCCATGAAAGATTGGTAAAACTTCTCGTTTCACCAGCTCCTAAGACAATAGAAGTTGGGCTGAAATAGATATTATCTGTTCTAAAATAATCACCCCTAAATCCCCCATAGTAGGTACCGTTGTGGTCAGGATTGCCCAAAACGAATCTCAAACGACCATCCAAATACTGAGGCGATCCAGTATTATTAGTGATTTTCACATTAATATTAATGACGGGGTTGCCAGCTACAACAGGTTTAATCTCTGGCTCAGTTTGGGAGCCAGTTTGGGACTCTTGGGACTCTTGGGAGTCTTGGGAGTCTGTTTGAGGCTCTGCTTGAGGCTCTGTTTGAGGCTGAGGCTCAGGCTGGGACCCCGGCAGGGACCCTGTTGGAGGCTCAGCCGGAGGCATCATGATATTGACAATTGCCACAATGTCGGCTACATTCACTTTACCGTCGCCAGTGACATCACCATTAGCGTTGTCAGAATCACCTGTGATGATCTTGATAACTTCTTCAATGTCTTCTTTGTTGACTTCTCCATCACCATTCACATCGCCCTCTACAGCACTTTGTGTTTGTTCTGTACTGTCATCTTTGACATCATCCTGTGAATCTTGTGCATGAGCACTCAAACCCCACAGCATTAATAAAGCTGTCAGTAAAACAGTAAATTTAGTTTTCATTCCATTAAGTTGTTAATTCACGGTGCAAATATAAGGAATGTTTTTGAGATTTGCAAGAATATCGGAGATTTTTTAATGTCCCCACCCAAAAGTACGCAAAAACGCAAAACGCAAAATATTTTTGAGCGTAATGACTTTCTATTTTCCTCATCTCTTAAAAAACGAATGCAATTTGCAACTTTGCAATTTTTCGCCCGGAACTTCCCGACTGAGCCAAGGCGAAAAGACTTTACACACGAAGAAATGTCTTATACTGGAATAGCTTGACACCATTTTCGCCATAACAAAAGTAATAAGTTATGACAGGAAGGAATCAGAGACAGTATGATGAGTGTTTCAAGCTTCAAGTGTTGAGCGACTACTACAGTAGTGGTTTGTCAAAAAGTTTTATTATCCAGAAGTGGGGCATCAGCCTTCCGACTTTTTTAAAATGGTAAAAACTTTGGCCAATTGCCTCAAAAGAGTTATCTTTGCCGGATGAAATCATATGAACATACCGTATGGGTGGCAAGGACAGAGGCAAGACTGACGAACAGATACTTCAAGACCGTATAGCTGAGCTTGAGAGGAGCCTGGCCTTGGAGCGTCATCCGCACCGTAGGCGGGAAGCAGAAGCGCTTCCAGAACAAGACTCCGATCAGCTACGTGCTTGCACCGCAGGCGGACGGTAATGGCAACGGGTAAACAAACGGCCGGGACTCGCATCACGAGGGGATGCGGGTCCTGTTTTTGTTTTACCTGACGGTGGGGTTAAGGTTGCGCAGGAGGAAGAAGATTCTTTAATAACTGACGGCGAATTTTACCATGGCGCCGATGGCGTATTGCAAGGCATCCTCGTCAATGTCGAATTCTGCGGTGTGATGACCTGCTGTCGTACCAAGTTCATGATTCTGCACACCTACCAGCGTGAAGAGGGTGGGACATAGTTGATTGTATAAAGCGAAGGTCTCGGAGGCATACCAGTTGCAGACAGGGTCGTCGGTTACTCGCCCTGGATACAGATCGCCTACTGCGCGACGTGCGAAAGCTACTACTTGCGGGTCGTTTACAACTGGCGGCACCTGTGCCGTCATCTTCTCACCAAAACGGACATTGCAACCGTGGGCATGAGCCACGTCGGCAGCCACCTTCTTGATCAGTTCGAGCGAGTGCACGCCTTCGTCCCAGTCGAAGAAACGGAGCGTCCCACCGATATAAACAGAGTCTGGAATGACATTCCATGTCTCGCCTCCGTGAAACTGTGTCACGCCGAGTGTCACGAGTTTCGTAATGTCGCGCTGATTATTCCAGGCAATGGAAACGGAAGTCAAGATATTGGCCGCCGCAAAAATAGGATTTACCGCCAGGTCGGGTCGCGAGGCATGACCTCCCTTGCCGAACACCTGCCACGACAGCATGGCCATGCCTGTCATGATAGAACCTTCGTTGATATATATCTGGCCGCTCGGCACGTGGGAAACCAGATGGTTGCCGTAGATGACGTCGAAGTGAATGTCTTTCAGTGCTGCCACCATCGGGCGGATGCCTGTGTTGGTCTCCTCACCCTCCTCGAAAATGAAGACGAACTTACCTGTCAGACGGTCGCGCAGGTCGTGGATGATGCGGATGCTCGTCAGCAAAACGGCCATGTGACCGTCGTGTCCGCAGCCTTGTGTCACCCCGGCGTTTTTAGACAGGAAAGGCTTCGGCTTACCCTCTCCGTTCAACGTACTCTCCTTGACGGGCAGACCGTCGATATCCGTCCTCAGGCCGATCGTCTTGCCAGCCTGCTTCGTGTCGAGGATGGCATAGAAACCCGTACTGCCTGGTACATCGTGAATCTCAAAGCTGCCGATCTTGGCAAGTTCTGCTTTCAGATACTTGGCAGTTTCCATCTCTTGGCCTCCAACCTCTGGATACAGATGCAGGTGTCGTCGCACCTCTCGAGTATAGCCATCATACTGGCTGATTTTCGACAGTATTTCCTTGTCAGCGATTCCTTTGGCAGATATTCCTTGTAAGCCGAACGTAAGGATGGCTACAATAATCATGTTCATAAGGTGTCTGACCATTTGGGACATCTTCTTTATTGTCATACGCTCGTTTATTTATTCCATTTATTTAGAAGGATACGCTATCTTTTCACACTTGCCGGCATCACGCCATGTACCTTTATATATAGTAGGCGGGCGTGACTCGATACGACGCTTTTGCTGAGCCTCTGTACCTCGTGACATGCTTCTGGATTGTGCTGTCTTGTAGGCCTCACGGATAGGTGCATCGAACTCTGTGAACTTCTCATAGTCGTATGTCCAGGAGTCACCCTCAGAGAGTTTCATCACACGTTTGTAGATAGTTTCACGACTCGGAGCGTTGAAATGGAAGAATTCTGTGTTCATGACGCTATTTTCACTGGCACGCCATAAATCGTGCGGCCACATCCATGCGCCTTCAAAGACACCTAAATCATTCTTATAACGTTCATCTTTAAGCATGTGAGCCCAAGGCACCTTTTCTGGGTCACTTGTAGCAGACACGTTCTTGTACATACCATCAACATGACATTCCTCTATCCACTGACGGAAGGCATCCAACTGATCCTCTGGGCAACGGTTTCCTCCATATCCTCCCAAGATATATTCATCTGCCAATTTTGCAAAGGCATGTCCGCCAGCCTCGTGAATAATGTTCTCAGTCGGTCCTCCGACTTCAATATGAGCGACACCAGTTCCTTTATACATACTGGCATGCCCCTTCATCGTGAAGGGATCGTCATTGTTGACTATATTGATAACTGTAACATTGTCCATGTCAATATTAGGAACTCTCTGGGCATAATCGAAGCAGATGTTATCGTCATAGTTGATTTTCCATGAACCACCATTATTTGTTGTACGGTTCGGAGAAACAACTGTGACAGCATAGACATTGAACCGGTTACGAAGAGCAGCATACACCTCGTCGGTGAAGAAATAATCCATACCCTGATACATATCCTGTTGGTATTTGCCACTGGCTATATCCTCATCAACGTATGCATCACCCATCAATACGATATCAATGCCTTTACCCACTGAAGCCGTTTGAAGTGTCGTCACTTCACCATCTCGTGAGAAATCCGTTGAGGTATAAAACTCACCATACCAATCATGTTGCTCAGGTTCACCCAAACGAGCACGACAGACACTGTCAATTTGGTTTATATACCATTCCTCTGGGATTGCCCCGTCACCTCCCCAGTACTGAATGAGCTGACCTTGCTTATCAACTAGATACATGGAACCAATAGCAGTATTATGGAATTTAGTTCCAAAAGGCTCTAATGTCCATACGATTTCTTCAGGAAAGCCTTTGCTACGCAATTCTTTTACATAGCTAACGGTTTCATCAGTATTCCATCCTTCACCGTACATGTGGGGAAGAACCATACCATAGCCCTTGTTGCAATAGTCAAGGAAATGATTCACAAATAAATCACTAAGGCCAAGCGTGCCATCAGCTCCCCCACGATTAAAAATAAGCGTCAAATCATTCTTACTGATGATGTCATTAACCGTCGATTCTTTATTGTCAACGAACAGCGTCACTTTGCCATTAGATAGGCTTAGATTGGAATCATCATAATCAAAGAGCTTTCCTGTATAATATGGATTTTGGGTTATAATATCCCAACCCGCTTCATCCCACCTTGGAGATTTTTTTACGGCTTCTGGTATTTTTCCATATAATCCATTTAAGTCCATATCTATAGAATATATTTTACCAGAAGCATCATCCACGTCTGGTGCATACATAAACGTACTGAATTCTTCAGGAATTATACCTCTTAGCTCGTTGTCAATCAGTTGTATTCGTAAAATATAATCACCCACTATCGTATCTTCTCCCCAAATGTCATTGTTAACTCCATGCCATTGATTGATAGGCTTGTCACTTAGCCAGTTCGTGTTATCCTTCCAATCATCTCCGTTTGTTGACTCATACAGTGCTTTGAGAGCTTTCTTCTGTTCTTCGAAAGTTGGAGCATTTCTTCCTAACTGAATAAAACGGAATCTTTCTTCAGGACCGTCTCCGACTCGAATATTGAAGACATCTTCACTATATCTGGTCTCGTCTGATTCATTCGGATCCACATCAAATCGGATAATACGATCATTACCTCGGATTTCATCCTCAATCCTGTGCAAATATGAAGGAATTTCTTTAACCTTGCCATTTATAAAATCATAAGAAGCGACCCTCGGCTCAAGTGTTGTGTTACCTATTATGGGGATTTCCATTATTCCCCCTGACGGTGATATCGTCGCAGTCTTTAGTTGAGAAGCATTCGCCAATGTTGCAGCATGTTGAATTACCTTCACTGTTGCTGTAATCTCGGGATAATTGATGGCGCTAATAACAACTGTGGCCTCGCGGTCTTTGCCAGTCCAATTGTTATCATACTGGATGCTATTATCCTGATACTTTAGCCAATTTCCTTCACAATCAATCTTATAGGTATAACCTCCTGTCAGCAGATAATCTATACTAGAATAGGTTGGAATATTCAAATATCGATTACCTTGGTTAACCAGGTGATATTCTTTCTTGTCAGTATAAATATACTCACCATACATGATCTTTTGAGCCAATAGCTCAACGTCATATTGATCAACGGAGCCATCAAAATTCATATCGGCCTCACTGGCATCAAACTTTGAAGTAGGTTTGTTGTTCAGATGGTTTAAAATCTCAACAATGTCAGCGACGTCAATTATATCGTCTCCATTCACATCGCCCGGGCCTGCTTGCAATGCCATTGGTAGAAGGCAGGCCGCAATAAGGGATAGTAGTTTCTTGTTCATAATTCTTCTGCTTGTTTCTTCTGCAATCCGTCGGCAAAGATACAAATAATTCCCGAAACATGCAAGGATTTCGGGAATTATTTGTAAGTAACAAGGGGTGTGGATATGTCTTGCACAAGGGATAGATAAATAAAGTCTATTTGAAATGTATTATAAAAACATAGCCGCCCGTGCCGTTATTTTAGTATTTGTCTGATTCGCAGATGATTACGGGCGGCTATGTTTGTGTAAAACTGTGCCGATACTATGCCGATACCGTGCCGCCCTTGCGGAGGCGGAGGTAGTAACCGCGGTCGTTTTTGTTTTTCACACGCTGCCACTTCAGTTTCTTCAGGGCGAGGCCGAGGTTGGTGAGGTTGGGCACGTCGGCGGACTTCAGATGTTTGGCGAGTTCCTGTTGTATCGCACTCGCAGTCCAGAAGAATTCATGTTTATGCTGGGCGACGGGCTCAAAGATCTCCGTGAGTACCAGCTCCGGCGTCGACTCCTGCTGATACTGGCGGTTATGATGCTGTATCTCGCGCTCGTCGTCGCTGGTGAACCAGTAGATACAGTCCGGATCGCGCAGTTCAGCGACGGCCTGGGCGAATATCTGCTTGTAGGGGATGCGGCCGCTCATGTCCACCTTGCCTGTCACCTCGACACAAAGGTATCGGCGGGTGCCGTCGCCAGAGGGTAGGGGCGTCACGTCGTTCGTCGTGGCGATGAACGAGCAGAGGCGGGGTGTCAGCGTATATTGTTCTGAGCGCATCTTCCGCGTCTGGACCTCATTCTCCGTTAGCAGCCGCTTGATTTTTGCCTGTTCGCGGGGCGTTTTCGAGTCGTACTCGTCGATATTGACGAGCCACATACGTCCCAGCACACGCTCCACCTGCTCGGCATTCTGCATCTTGATGTCCTTCATGTAATACTCGCGCATCGACTCAGGCAGGATGTGGTTACAGAACTGCGTCTTGAAGTAACCCTGCTCGCCGATGAGCATCGGCACCATCGAGTTGCCGTAGTCCCTGTTCAGGTTCAGCGCCTGCGCCACCATCGCCAGCAGCCAGCGGTGGAAGTACTTGGGCCAGAGGGCATAGTTCGTGGGCAGACGGCGGGCGAAGTCCTCGATATAATTGTGCTTGCCGTCCCATTTGCCGCAGCCAGCGAGAAACTCGTGGATGGGGTTGTAGTCCTCGACGTGCGCACTCTCGACGTAGGTGCGTATGTCGTTCATCCAACTCTCGCCGCCCTCCTTCATCTCCTCGACGACGAGGCTCTTCAAGTCCCTGTCTGTCAGCGGTTTCCACTGCTGGAATCGCAGGTCGTTGGGGCGGAATTCTGTCACCTGCTTTACCACGTTGTAGCGCAGCTGATAGCGTCGTGAGAGGAAGTCCTCGATGCTGCGCATGATGCGCTCCTTCTCGTTCATCTGCGAGATGGGGCGCCCGTCGTACGGCTTTTTGTAGGCATTGCGGAACACCTTGCGGATGAGGTCGGTGCCGAGGGGCTTGAAGCGGGCGCTCCACGAGGTACGCACTGTGCAGGACTCCTCCGGCAGACAGGCCTTGGCGCAGTAGTCGGCGAGTGTCTGCAGGCACTCCGTCATGTTCGTCGGACAGTCGTCGATAGCCTTCGCAAGACATGTCTGGAACTCCAGGTCGAACCGCTGGCTTTCGTCGGAATCGGGGTACCACACCACCTGTCCGTCGTCGTCTGTCTTCGTGCCTTCGTATGCCTGCAGCGGATCCTTCGCATTGCGCACCACGGGCATCACCAGAGCCTCCGGATTGTAGTACAGCTGCGGATCGTAGCTCATGCGGCAGCCACGTGTCAGTCGCATCTCGCCCACCAGCAGGTTGCACATCGCGAGCGACGTGTATAGCCTCGCCGCACTCTCGTGGGCATCCTTCAGAAAGGCCAGATAGTCGTCGGCATCGATACCTTTCGCCTTGTATTCGCAGCGCACGACAACCTTCAGCGTCACGCCGCTCACGCCTGCGAAGGCCAGCAGTGTGTAGGGTATCTGACTCACACGCCGGCGCATCTCGCTGACCTCTCCGATGCCATTCGGACAGGGGATGTTGAGCATGACGAGACCTGTGAACGCCCTGGGCTTGTCGAAGCCCTCGCGGCTGAATGTGGTGGAGAAAATGAGGTAGGGCAGACGGTCGCTGTCCGTAATCAGATAACGGGGTGCGCCCTGCTGCATCGCCAGCCGTGAACGCAGGGCGATGGCGGCGATGCGGTCTGCGATGTCCTTGGTCTTCGGTGAGCGCATGCGCTCTACTATGTCGTCGATTCCGATGGTAGCAGGCGTACGCATCTCGCCCGCCTTGGTGCTTACTTTTGTTATTTTCATATCTTGGCTATCAGTTGTTCATATTTTCTGCAAAGGTACGAAATAATAATGATATATGCAAGTTTTCGGGCGAATATTTTTAAATCGTCGGCACTCGTTTTCAAAGTATTGGAAAGGTTTATTCAAAAATTGTTGCATATGCCTGTATACAAGGACTTTAGATAGTCCTTACTGTCGTTCGCCTATAGCCAAATAATCATTTGCCTATACCCAAATAATCATTCGCCTATAGGCAAAAGTTGAACGTTGATTTTTCAGGGCGGCACAGTATCGGCATGGTTACGGCATGGTTTTAAATAACATAGCCGCCCGTACTGCTTTGAAATCCAATATATTAAATGCTTAGACGGCACGGGCGGCTATGTTTTTTTCTATTATTTATTTCGAATATACAAATTTCTTTGTAGTTAGTTACCTTTTGTGTCTGTCCATTCGTCACAAAAAGTTGCAATTCATCCCAGAAATTTGGCTCATTCCGCAATTTTTTGTACTTTTGCAACGTCAAACAAGAAACGAAACAAATAAGACTAACGATGAAGACAACGTATTCCGCAACAATTCGTAACTTTGCAGTCGAAACCATATAACAATGAGACAGGAAATCAATCCCAAGGATACCAATCGGGCGATGGCATTCGAGTTGTGGATGAAATCGCCCATGCCGATGGTGACACTTACCAAGACCTTCGACGTAACGCGACTCTGTAAGGTGAGTCGTAGGCGTGGGTTAAAATTCAATATGCTGCTTTGCTGGTGCATCGGCAAGGCTGCATCAGGAATAAAGGAGTTTTACATGTTGCCGCATAACGGCAAACTGTACAAATACGACCGTATGGCTATCAACATGATCGTAGAAAATGTCAATGGCGGACTAAGTTTCTGCGACGTTGCCGTCAGCGACGACCTGAAGCAGTTTAATGCCAATTACCTGCATCTGACAGAAACCATCAGCCAGACCTGTCAGGACATATTAGACGATGAGGCTGTGATAGTCGGCACGTCGGCATTAACTGGCACGGCACTCGACTGCATTGTCAACCAGTACAGCGGCATCTACACCAATCCCTTCCTGGCTTGGGGCAGATATCGCAAGCATTGGTTCAAAGTGACCTTGCCCATTTCCTTCCAATTCCATCATGCTTAGATGGACGGTTCACACGCTGCCAGATTCCTGGAAGAATTGCAGAAAACAATTAATACGATATAAATAAGGATATGTATATAACCCGTAATTTACCAAACACCCGAATCGATGTGGCCGATGCCCTGAGAGGTATCGCGGTGGCCGGCATCATCTTGTATCACTCCGTAGAGCACTTCAACATCTTCACTCAGGAACCGATAGTCCATCCTCTGGCGAGTGACCAGACGGTGGCCGACGTGCTGGCCTGGCTGCTTTCGGGCAAGATGTACGGCATATTCGCTATGCTATTCGGACTCAGTTTTTTCATTATGAATGATAATCAGCAGCAGAAAGGCAAGAACTTCTCTCTGCGCTTTGCCTGGCGTATGTGTCTGCTGTTCATGTTTGGCATCATCAACGTAGCCTTCTACGATGGCGACATCCTGATGCTCTATGCGTGCTACGGTCTGCTGCTCATCCCCATCAGCTACCTGCCGTCGAAGTGGGTATGGTGCATCATCGCCCTGCTGGTCATCCAGCCCGTAGAGCTGTTCTGTCTGCTGACGGGTATCACCATCGACAACAGCACCATGTGGGAACTGTATGGCAAGATCAACAGTGCCCACGAACACGCCTCATTCTGGGAAAACGCTCTCATCAACTTGCGATACGGGTTTGAGGTGAATTTCCGGTTCAATATCTTCAGCGGACGACTCACGCAGTTGCTCTGCCTGTTTATTCTTGGTATGCAGTTAGGACGACAGAGGCTTTTCTATAATGAGGGGCCCCATCTGAAGATTTGGCATCAGATCCTCATCTGTTCGACCATCGTTGTCATCGCGCTGAGTTTTGTGGATTTCGGTGCATTAGATTCTTGGCTTAAGCCCATATACAACTTCATCATCCTGCTGATGATCGTCTCGGCAGTAGTCTCTGCCTGGTACGCCTTCGAGGGCGTGCGACGAGTGCTCCACCATCTCTGCATCTTCGGTCGCATGAGTCTCACCAACTATCTGCTCCAGTCCATCATCGGCTGTGCCATCTTCTGCGGTTACGGCCTTGCCTGCTACCACCTTTTAGGCATCACCTACGCTGTGATGGTTGGATGCGGAATGGTTATTTGTCAGTATCTCTTTGCCCGTTATTGGTTTAGCAGTCATCCTCGCGGACCGCTAGAAGGCCTTTGGAGAAAACTGACATGGATTAATTCTTAAGTTGTTTTTTGCACGTTTCATATAGTTTAGGATATTTGATATGGCACATCATTGCGAAAACTGTAAATTTAGGGCGCACTACGATAAGAAACGTTTCTTCGTACAAACCATTGGCAAGTATCTGCCGGGAGTTCTAATGGTTGTGGCATTACTGAGCCCGTCTTCAGTATTTTTTGCCGCGGTACAGGCCAGAGTATTGCCGGTGCTTCAACCATGCATAATGGCATTTTCGCACCAAGCTACTTTAGTGCCGAGGGAACAAAAAACCTGACTGACTATTGGGAGCAGATGTTCGCGAGGGATCCAGAGCTGCTGATGCTGATGATGGCCAATCCCGGCAATTATTTCGAGGATTCCATCGAATTAATCAGCGTTGCCTCTTACTGGACTTCCTCCTTCCTTGACGATATGCCTGACGGGTATGCCTACAGCGATATCCTGCCTACAGTGGCGGCAAGCAAGTATGTCAGTAGCGGATTTATGGGTGTGACGGTTACCAATTACTTCTCCTTCACTGGCGACGATGGCCTGGCTGACCGCATCTATGAGGACTACAGTGAGCGGCTGGCTGAACTGTATGTGAAGCATCGCGTGACCGGTGTCGGCGATTGGGCAAAAAAGACCGTGGGGTGGGGCTTCCGAGGCCAGACCTTCCATCTGCCTGGTCTCGAGATCGGCAAGGGCGCCATGATGGCTGACGTTCCGGAATGTGACAACAATGCCAAAGGTGACGGCATCCGTTATCAGGCAGGAACCGCGAATATCGTAGACAGGGAATTCCTGTCGATGGAGGCAATGACTGGTCCGGCAATAGGATATGCCAATATGGGAGATCTGCTGACGGAGCTGGGACAGAACTATTCGGATGGCATCACCCGTGCCGTCCTGCACGGATCACCTTATACGAAGACCTTCAATGGCTATTGCTCTGAATGGCCGGGATGGCTGCCTTTTGCTGCGGGAAACTATGGTTCATCGTTTACCTACAGGGAGGCATACTGGCCGGATTTCGCAACAGAGACAGGCTTTATGAGCCGCATCCAGGCTGTCTTGCAAAAAGGTGTGGCAAAGATCGACCTGGCCGTGCTGATTGACAAGGAAAGCAGTTTTGACTTCGAGAGCAAAAACCGGTTCCAGAAGCTGCTCGACAGCGGATATTCCTACAATTTACTCAGTGAGTCGGTGCTGGGCCATCCCAATGCAGTGGTATCAGACAACGTGCTTGCTCCCGAGGGTCCGGCTTACAAGGCACTCATCGTTGACCATGTAAGCATGATCTCCCTCGCTGCAATGGACCGTCTTGTGGAGTATGCCAATGCCGGACTGCCCGTCATCTTGTATGGAAGTGACATCAAACGTGTATATGGCAGCGATAAGGATGCAGACATCGAAGTCGCGGAGATGTATGCCCGTGTGGCCCGTCTGAATAACGTGAAAATGGTGGCCACAGAAGATGAAATCCTGAACGTCTTGACAGATCTGAGGGTTAGCAGCCATGCAAAGTATCATATCCCACAGCTTGAGGCCACCCTGTATCAAGATGTCACGGATGGCACCAACTACTATTATCTGTACAACAACGCCTTCCCTGACAATTCCGCTATGATGGGCAATCATCAGGGCGACCGTTACAAGGGCGAGAACAAGGTGCTGCGCAACATGACAGTAACGCTTGAAGGTGACGGTGTGCCTTACCAACTCGATCCCTATACCGGTAAAGTGGCGCAGATTGCGGAGTATAACGTGGGCGCAGGATGGGTGACCTTTACCATTGACAGAATGTCTGGCGGCTGTGCCATGATTTATGCCGTTACCCCGGATGAGGATACTTTCAACCAGGTGGCAGGGCAGAAGATTTCCAACGTGGAGGAGAAAAAGCCCATTGATCTGAGCGGCGAGACGTGGAAACTCATCATTCACAGCTATGGCCCAGACCCCAACTCCAAGGATCCTGGCGACAGCAAAGTCACTGACGTTGATTTTGGCATGCAGTCACTGGGCAAATGGTGTGACATGCAGGTTACAGGCGAGCAGCTTGACATGCTTGGCGTGAGCGACATGAAATATGTGTCCGGTACGGGCGAATACACGATATCATTCACACTGCCCGATGACTTTGGCGAGAACGACGGTGCGTTCATAGCATACAGCTACGGCAGGGATCAAGTAGGTGCCCTGATTGTAAACGGTACGGAATTGCCTGCAAACAATGCCAGTGACAGGGTTGATGCGGGAACGCTGTTGACCGCAGGCCAGAACACGCTTACCATAAGGCTCAATTCCACGCTGTACGGAAGGACATATTTCGAGCACAGTGGATATCTGGACAAAGGCGCTGTTTATGGCATGGGAGAGGGTGTTCTGGATCCACCTGTTCCAGGCACTTACTATAACGGACTTTTAGGTGTCAGCATAATCCCTTATATAGCTACGACGAAGGGCGACCCAGATGCCATCAGGGACGTTCCGGCTACCGACAGCCGGCGCTCTTCATCGTCCGTCGCCATCTACAACTTGCAAGGACAGCGCCTTGGCACCCCGAGGCGAGGCGTGAACATCATCGGGGGAAAGAAAAGCATTGTCAAGTAGTGGATTAGAGGGTGGGGGTGAGTTCCTGTTGCACGTCGATGTCAATGTCGGCGATTCCATTTGATATCAGCATTCATGTCGTAGTTGGCATCGCGCTATAGCTGATAGCGTCGCTTTCTGTCTCTGTGCCAGGCATCAGACTGACACTGGTCTCACCATCGAAGGTGATGGGCGTGTTGCCGAAGAAGAGGGCATCAGTCATGTGTACTTAGGGAATATTTAATAGACAATCGAGAATAATATTTTGGGAAATAGTTTTTTTTTCTTAATTTTGCAGCCGGAAGTATATGAACGCAATAATTGAATGATGAACAAAATTGTTATCTCCATCCTGATATGGCTCGTCTGTATGCCCTGCATGGTGGCCGCTGAGACTTCGAAAGAACTCGAAGAGGCTATCAAAAAATGTAAGGAAGAGACCAGCGCGCTCTTCGATACAAACGAAACTGAGGCATACACCAAATTGGCCAACAGATTGATGGATCTCTGTCTGAAAGCCAACAACGAGGAGTTGTATTACAAGGCGTGGTCAAACCTGGCCACCTTCACTTCCCGTCAAAATCCCCTGAAGGGACTGAAGGTGGCCGACGAGATGCGCGACTATGCCAAAAAGCACGATAGCAAGTATGGCTTCGTCATCGCCCTCTACACGCAGGCCAACCTTTCGGTAAAGGTGGGCATGACCGATCGGGCTGCCGAATTGTGCCAACAGGCCATTGAATACAAAAACCAGTATCTGCCCGAAATCAACTGTACCCATATCTACTGGATGCTGGCCAAGATCTACCTTGTGAAGCAAGAGAGGAAGAATGCCATTGACGCACTTAACAGATCCCTGAAGGAACCCAACCTGACTTCCTATGAGCGGATGAATGTCCTGGCCTATAAATGCGAAGCCGCCTTCTGTGAGGAACCGGTCGATACCTCCCTCTTTATGACCAACTATACCGAGTTGCAGAGATTGATGAAGGAAACGGGCAGGACTTCTGAATTCTTTATGTCGCAGGACATCCATTATGCAGACGTGACCGGGCAGTACGACAAGATGCTCGAACTCGCCCGCCAGAAACCTAATAAAATAGTAAGATACGAGAATATATATAAAGCCTACATGAAGATGGGGCGGTGGAAGGAAGCTTTCGACGCCCTACTACTCTACGTCTTTGCACGCGACTCGGTCAGAACGGACGAGACACGCAAGCAGATAGAGATGAGCTCGCTGGAGCTCGAGGCTGCTCGTGCCGAGAACGAAGCCCAGACGCTGAGAATGGAGAAGCAGCAGCTGACGTTCGGCGGAGTGGCTGTTGGCGTCCTCGCACTGGTAGTCTTCTTGGGCCTTTATCTCTGGTCGCGCCATCGGGCGGCCATGCGACTGGCCGAGGTAAAGGCTGAGCAAGAGCGCATTCAGAGCGAATTACGTATCGCGCGCGACATCCAGATGTCGATGGTACCTGCCGAATTCCCCAAGCTTGAAGGACTCGACATGTCGGCCTATATGAATCCTGCCAAGGAGGTGGGCGGCGACCTGTATGACTACTTCATCCGCGATGAGAAACTGTTCTTCTGCATCGGCGACGTGAGTGGCAAGGGCGTCCCGTCGGCGATGGTGATGAGCGTGATCTATTCTATGTTCCGTGCCTTCTCGGCTCACGAGAACAATCCTGCCCGCATTATGCAAGCCGTTAACGAAGCCTCCTGTCGCGGCAACGACTCCAATATGTTCGTAACAATCTTCATCGGTGTGCTCGACCTGCCAACAGGTCGTCTGCGTTACTGCGATGCAGGCCACGACGCCCCCTTCATAATGCTCAATGCTCAATCTTCAATGGTCAATGCTCAATGGTCAATGCTCGACGTCATACCCCACCTGCCCGTGGGCGTTTTCGAGGACGTAAAGTATGGCATGCAGGAAACGCAGATGAAACCAGACAGCACCATCTTCCTTTATACTGACGGACTGACGGAGGCCAAAAACCACAAGCGCAAGCAGTTTGGTATCAACCGCGTTGGAGAGGTGCTTGCCGCCAACAGCCAGCTTCCGCCTCAGCAACTACTTGAAGCCATAACGAATAAGGTACACGAGTTTGTTGGCGATGCTGAGCAAAGCGACGACCTGACAATGATGGCCATCCACTATACGCCGAAGCACTTCGAGAGTACGCAGACTGAGACGCTTCTGATTAAGAACGACGTACACGACATGTCGAAGTTCAGCACATTCATGAAGTCGGTGTTGGAGAAACTGGACATTGAGAAATCGCTGGCCCGTCAGCTACGCCTGGCTGTCGAGGAGGCTGTGGTGAACGTTATTGACTATGCCTACCCAGCCGGACAAGATGGCGACATCGAGATATGCGTCATGTCAGACGGTGAGATGTTGAAGACCATCATTACCGACTCGGGTGTGGCCTTCGATCCCACAGCGAAAGAGAAGGCTGACACGTCGCTATCGGTCGAAGACCGTCAGATAGGCGGACTGGGCATCCTGCTGATACGTGAACTGATGGACGCCATCAACTATGAACGCGAAAACGGGAAAAATATACTTACATTAATAAAAAATATTTAACAATTGTAGGGGAGAAGTATCCTCAAACGACGGCTGGAGGATATAAATACCAGTGTTGCCCTCCTTCCTCGCTTGGGTGGCAAGTTGTCCGATGGCAGAGGTTTCGCTGCGCCCGACATCTATGATAAGGCCGTATTTCATATCCGGAAACGCCGTCAACATGGGGACGTCACCATTGCTGTCTCCTGCGACCAACACAGGGCCAGTATTGCCGTAGGCAGGAGCCATATAGGCTTTGATACAGTCAACTTTCCCCTCCTTGATCGGTTGTTTGTATTGTGGATCAAACTGTGCAACAAGCTTCTCTCCATCAACGAAACGAAGGCCATATACTTTATCTGCGGGTAGGCCGAATCCCAACACAGGATCGCAGGCTAATACCTCTACGATCAGTTCCAAAGAGGCAGAACAGACATAGGCTTCGATGTGGGCTGCTTTGAGGCATCTGTATAGTTCCTTCATCTCCGGCGACACCCAGATGCCGCGCATGACATCGCCACCCCAATGGCCGTCAGGAGATTTCCACTGCTCTACCGCCAGTTTATCCCTGCCAAGGTGTTCGAGGATGGCGTCGTGGATAAGCGTACGGGCTTCGTCTTCAGTATAGCCTGCCAGCAGTCCTGGCTGCCAGAGATATGCCACCCAACTCCCCCATTGTTCATCCATCGCTTCAAAAAGGGAGTGCATGCGAGCCCGGAAGTCGAGGTAGATGTCTGATTGCCATATAGACTCGATGCTCTCACCAGCCTCCAGTCTGGCGGTCATGGCTTCGAATTCCTCCGATAGGACACTTCCCATTTCGGCATAGGTTGTTTCAGTCGCCGGCATGAGGGATTCCGGTTCTGGGATGCCATCCAAGAAGTCGTGAATAGGAGCATCGGCAAAACATAGGTGCTCAATCTTGTACACCCAGAGCGCCTGTGTGATGTCGTGGACGATAGAGGTCTGGTCGAAATCGAATACTGCATAGGAGCCTTCTCCACAGTTGGACACCAGCCTGTTGAGTGCTGTCTGTACTTGCGGGTCCCACCTGCCTCCCAGCATCATTGCGGTGGGATTGTCGTTGTTGTACGTCGTACACGAAGTCAATACATTCGCACCACAGAAGACCGTGGTGAGCACCAATAGCCGGATGGCTGCTGTCACCCATTTGAAAATTCTATTCATCCTATTTATTCCTTTTAAAATTCACCACTATTGTAAATCGGCAAGTTACGAATCGATGTTCTGCATAAATCAATGATTTTGCTGCAAATTTACAAATTATATTGGATAATTGCAAGACTATTTGTTTTTTTATAAATACATTGCCCTGTCTGCACGCTCTGGCGCAATTTCTTCAAGGTCCAGAAGTGAAAGCAAAGATATTAAATAAATAATTCCCGAAATGCTTGTACGTTTCAGGAATTTGTCGTATCTTTGCCGACAGAATAACTATAATATAAAATATGAACATAAAACTAACTTGCTTATGAAAAAGTATTTTCTTATAGCAATATTGATGTTGCTGCCACTTGGTATGATGGCTGATGGCAACTATGTGACAATCGTGCTGACGGAGGCAGGAACCCTCCAAGACCGCCTGATTGACAGCGGGTATGACAGTGTTGACGGTCTGACTGTCAAGGGTAAGTTCAACTCCCTCGATTTGAAGTATCTCCATGAGGCAACGGGACGTCTGGCAAATCTGGTAGTTGTTGGAAGGTGCTAACAGTTTCACCATCCGTATCGTCCCGTCAGAGATGACCTTTCAGATTATTGCGAATTAATAGTGTTACGAGATGAAACAAGTATTATTTTCTATTTTGATGTTTGCCTTGCCGTCAGTGGCCCATGCTGACGAGAGTGGGCAGTGTGGTGAGAACTTGACCTATACCTATGTGGAGGCCACCAAGACGCTGACCATCAGCGGTACTGGAAAGATGAAGAACTATTCCTACAACCATAATGAGCCCTGGTATGTATATGCCAGCAACATTCACCACGTCGTGTTGAATAAGGGCATGACAAGCATAGGAAATTATGCATTTGAAGAATGTAGCGAATTGGTGGCGGTGGAGATTCCTGAGGGAGTTGAAAGTATAGGAAGCAATGCATTTGAAGCATGTAGCAGCCTTGTTTCTGTCAAAATACCCCAGAGTTTGACAAGTATAGGTGAATTTGCTTTTAGAAGTTGTACAAATCTGATTGAAGCTTCCATTCCCAATGACGTGACGAGCATTGGAGAATATGCTTTCGCCTATTGTGAAAGTCTCACTAAGGTTAATATCCCAACAAAATTGAAAGCTATCTCCGCACATGCCTTCTACAGCTGCGATGGCCTGGAAGAGGTTCTCATTCCTAATGGCGTGTTGAGTATTGGGGATTACGCTTTTAGTTCGTGTCAGCATCTGACACTGATCACAATCCCCAACAGTGTGACAAGTATTGGAAAGAGTGCTTTCTCAAGTTGTTGGGCCATTAAGACCGTTGTGATTCCCAACAGCGTGACAAGTTTGAGTTCTAACGCCTTTTACAATTGCGTAAATCTGTCATCTGTAATTTTGTCAGATCAATTGACTAATATCGAGACAAAATCTTTTCATCATTGCAGATCACTGAAAACCATCAATGTTCCTGCCAGCGTACAGAGCATCGAAGAAAGTGCCTTCACAGATTGTGACAATCTGAAGGAATTGAGAGTCTTGAGCACTACACCGCCAACGATGCCTGAGGGTGCATTCAATAATTATGACCTCGTGCTGAAGGTGCCTGCTTCGGCTCTCACAGCTTATAGCAATACAGAGCCTTGGAGTAAGTTTACGACGAAGGTGGCGCTGACGGATGAAGACCTTGTGATCAAGAAGTGCGCTACGCCTACCATCACTTACACCGAGGATGGAGAACTGGTATTCAACTGTGAGACGGAGGGCGTAGATTATCTTTACAACTTCTCCAGCTCAGGCTCCAGCCTCGGTAACAAGGCCGTCTTGACAGACAATCTGATAGTGACGGTCTATGCCGTTAAGTCAGGCTATGCGAACTCTGAGCCGGTCACGGCAGAGTTTACGGCTAAAGGCAGATTGGGTGATCTGAATGGCGACGGAAAGGTGGATGTGGCAGATCATGTGAAGCTGTCATCCATAATCATGAATCCCTAATAAAAATCCTCTCGCAAAATCCAGAGGCTTTTGCTTATGTGTAGAGATAGCGCTTGATGGAGCGCTTGGGCGTCTTTTCGAATTCCTCGGTGCGGATCTCGATCTCGGAGACTTTCTCGTAGGCTGGAATCAGCGCGTTGAGTCCGTTGAGGTTCTGGTCCATGACGTTGCGGATGTCGGCATCGGTGAACTTCATGTTCTTCGCCTCGTCGTAGTCGGGATAGACCAGGGCGACGAGCTTGTTGTCGCGCTGTACGACGACGCTCTCCACGACCATCGTCATCGAGTTG
Organism: uncultured Prevotellaceae bacterium; assembly: GCA_900316445.1. GTDB lineage: Bacteria > Bacteroidota > Bacteroidia > Bacteroidales > Bacteroidaceae > Prevotella. The sequence continues at coordinate 23,375 of ONCZ01000005.1, forward strand.
AGCTTGTCTTCGATCTCCTCGGGATAGATGTTCTGTCCGTTGGGGCCGAGGAGCATGTTCTTGATGCGGCCGTTGATGAATATGTTGCCGGCATAGTCCATCGTGCCGAGGTCGCCGGTGTGGTACCAGCCGTCGCGGTCGATGGTCTCGCGGGTGGCCTCGTCGTTCTTGTAGTAGCCGAGCATGACGTTCAGTCCTCGGGCGAGAATCTCGCCGGGAACGTTCTGCGGGTCGGGGGAGTCGATCTTCACCTCCATGTGGTAGGCTGCCTTGCCGCAGGAGCCGGGGACGAAGTTGTGCCAGTCTTCATAGCCGATGATGGGTGCGCACTCCGTGGCGCCGTAGCCTACAGTATAGGGGAATTCAATACGCTTGAGGAACTGCTCCACCTCCTGGTTGAGGGCTGCGCCGCCGATGATGACTTCGTACATGTTTCCGCCGAAGGCCTTGAGCACCTCCTTGCAGATCATCTCACGCACCTTCTTGGAGATGACGGGCATCTGCAGCAGCAGGCGCATACGGTTGTTCTGCACCTTCGGGAACACCTTCTTGCGGATGATCTTCTCGATGATGAGCGGTACGGCGATGATGATGACGGGCTTCACCTCGGCCAGGGCTTGGGCGATGATGGCGGGCGAGGGCACACGGTTGAGGTAATAGACGTGGCAGCCACGTAAGAACTCGTAGATGAACTCGAAGGCCATGCCGTACATGTGCGCCATGGGGAGCATAGAGATGACCTTGTCGCCAGGTTTGATAACCTTACCGAGCACATGTTGGGCGAAGTCGGCGTTAGACCACAAAGCACGGTAGGGAAGCATCACGCCCTTGGAGAATCCTGTGGTGCCGCTGGTGTAGTTGATGAGCGCCAGTTCGTCGGGTGACTGCTCCTGATAATAGCTGACGTGCTCCTTGCGGAAATATTTGGGGAACTTCTTGCCGTAGAGTTCGTTCAGGTGTTCGCGGGCATAAGTGAGTTTGTCGGTGCGCGAGACCATCAGCGAGTAGTCGGGATTGTTGATGATGCCTTCGAGACGTGGCATCTGCATGGGGTCGATGATCGTGGCCACATGGTCGCCCACGAAGAGCAGGCGTGCTTCGGAGTGGTTGACGATATTGTGGATCTGCTCCGCATTGAACTCATGCAAGATGGGTACGGCGATGGCGCCGTAGGTGAGGGTGGCGAGGAAGGCGACGGCCCACTGGCTGGAGTTGCGTCCGGCGAGGGCTATCTTGTCACCTTTCTGAATGCCGCTGTTCTCAAAGAGAATATGGATCTTCTCGATTTTACGTGCCACATCGTGATACTGCAGCGTCTGGCCCTTATAGTCAGTCAGTGCGTCGCGGTCCCAATTGTCGACGATGCTTTTCTGGATCAATGAGTTAAAACTAGGTATCTGTTCCATAAGCGATTAGATATTCTGATATAAGTAGCGTTTGATACTCTTCTTGGGCGTCTTGGCGAACTCTTCCTCATGCAGCTGGATGGCAGCGATGCGGCTGTAGACGGGCAGCTGGTTGTTGAGTTCCTGACGGTTCTGTTCCATGATTTCTTCCAGTTCCGACTGGCTGAAGTTCACGATCTCGTCTTTGTCGGGGTGAACGAGTGCGACAAGCTTGTCGCCACGCTGTACGACGACGCTCTCTGCGACCATCGTCATCGAATTGAGTTTGTCTTCAATCTCCTCGGGATAGATGTTCTGTCCGTTGGAGCCGAGGAGCATGTTCTTGATGCGTCCGCGGATGAAGATATGGCCTGTGGAAGCCATCGTGCCGAGGTCGCCGGTGTGATACCAGCCCTCCTCGTCGATGACCTGACTGGTGGCCTCGTCGTTCAGATAATAACCAAGCATGACGTTTGTGCCTCGGGTGACGATCTCGCCGGGGATATGCTGGGGATCGGCGGAGAGGATCTTTACCTCCATGCGGTCAACGGGCTTGCCGCAGCAGCCAGCCACGAACTCCGTGTGGTCGCAGTAGGAGATGAGCGGGGCGCACTCCGTGGTGCCGTAGCCCACGGTGACGGGGAAGTTGATGGAGAGCAGGAACTCTTCGACCTCCTTCGACAGAGCAGCGCCTCCGACGATGACCTCATAGGCCCGTCCGCCAAAGGCTTTATATACCTCCTGACAGATGCGCTCCTTCACCTTCTTCGACACGACGGGCATCTGCAGAAGCAGGCGCATGCGGTTGTTCTGGATCTTCGGGAACACCTTCTTGCGGATGATCTTTTCGATGATCAGGGGGACGGTGACAATGAGCGTGGGCTTCACCTCTGCGAAGGCCTGCGCGATGATGGCGGGCGACGGCAGACGGGTGAGGAAGAACAGATGACAGCCGTGGCAGAAACCGAAGAGGAACTCGACGGCCATGCCGTACATGTGGGCCATCGGCAAGATGCTCAGCAGGTTGTCGCCGGGATGTACCTTACGGCCCAGACGGCTGATGATGAACTCGACATTGCTCCATATCGTGCGGTAGGGCAGCATCACGCCCTTGGAGAAACCCGTCGTACCGCTGGTGTAGTTGATGAGTGCCAACTCGTCGGCGGTGTCCTCGTGGTAGTGGACATGCTCCTTGCGGAAGGCCTTGGGATATTTGCTGCCGAACATCATATTCAAATGTTCGCGCGCGTAGGTGACAGACTCTGAACGGCTGATCATCAGCGAGAAGTCGGGGATGTTGATGATGGCCTCGAGATTGGGCATCGCCTCCGGGTCGATGGTCTTCACGGCATAGTCGCCGATGAAGAGGATCCTGGCGCCGGAGTGGTTGACGATGTTCTGGATCTGCTCGCCGTTGAACTCATGCAGGATAGGTACAGCTACCGCCCCATAGGTGAGGGTCCCTAGGAAACTGACGGCCCAGTGGGCGGAGTTACGGCCGCAGATGGCAATCTTGTCGCCCTTCTTGATACCGCTGTTTTCTAAAAGTATGTGGAGTTTCTCTATCTTACGTGCGACATCGTGAAACTGGAGGGTGATACCCTGATAGTCGGTCAGCGCATCCTGGTCCCAGTTTTCGGTGATGGCCTTTTGGATGTAAGCATTGAAACTGCTAATTTGCTCCATGAAAATTGCACATTTTTTTTAATTTTGTGCAAAGGTAGTGCTATTATTGCACATCAGCAAAAAAAATGTGCAATAATTAACAAATTTTATTCATATCTCATGGATTTGGCAGGATGGATGTGTGAAACGAGGTAACTGGGGGCGATCAGAACGAAAACGCAGACGAGGAGTGTGGCGAGGTCGAGGAGGGCAATCAGGGGGAGATTCAGTTCCATGGGAGCCTCGCTGACATAATACACCTGCGGGTCGAGTGACACGAAGCCCGTGTGCTGTTGCAGCAGCACGATGCCGATGCCCAGGATGTTGCCCCAGAGCATACCCTGTCCGATGATGAAGACGGAGAACCAGAGAAAGGTATGGCGGATGGTCTTGTTGCGAGTGCCGAGTGCCTTGAGGATGCCGATCATCTGGGTACGCTCGAGGATGATGATGAGCAGTCCGCTGATCATCGTGAAGCCGGCCACGCAGACCATCAACACAAGGATAATCCACACGTTGATGTCGAGCAGTTCGAGCCAGGTGAAGATGGTGGGATAGATCTCGTAGATGGTCTGGCTGATCATCTGGTTGCCGTGACCGTCGTCGGTACGGTTGACATGGTCGATAAAGGCATCGGCGGTGACTGAGATTCTGTCGAGGTTCTCGACGGTGGCTTCCACGCCTGTGCAGTGGTTTCCGTCCCAGCCGTTCAGTCGGTTGGCAGCATAGAGGTCTGTGAAGCAGAGATTCTCGTCGAAGCGAGTCATATTGGTCTGGTAGATGCCGGCAACGGTGTATTTGCGCGTCTTCACGTTCTCGTCGCCGATGAAGTAGGCAAACACCTTGTCGCCCACGGAGAGGTGGAGTTTGTCGGCAATCATCTTCGACATCAGGAGCTGGTAACGGCTGGTGGAGTCGCTGAAGACGGGTATCTCGCCCGCCACGATGTTCTGCTGGAGGAAGGCGTTGTCGAACTCTGGTCCCACGCCCTTGAACATCACGCCGAGGAAGTCGTCGTCGGTCTTGAGCAGGCCCTGGGTGATGGTATAGCGTTGTACATGACGGACCCCCGGTTGGGCCTTAAAAACCTGCATCATACTGTCGTCGGCACAGATGGTATAGGGGTCGATGTCATTGTACTTCATCAGGTTGCTCACCTGGATATGTCCTCCGAAGCCGGCCACCTTGTCGCGGATGGTGTGTTTGAAGCCCAGTACCACGCAAACGGTAACAATCATCACCATCAGTCCGATGGCGACGCCCACAATGGCAATACGGATGGCGGGGCGACTCACTTTGCGTTTGTCACCCTGGTCACTATAAATCCGTTTTGCTATAAAAAGTGGTAGATTCATATTCTTTAGCAACGGACTACAGGACTAACACGACTCTCAAAAGTCCTTAAGTCCTGTAGTCCGTTGCAAATTTTAATCATCGACACGACCGGGATAAGCCTCAAGAGCTTTTCTCAAGACAAACAAAGCGCGTTCGAGGTCTGCTTTCTTGAGGACGTAGGCGATACGTACCTGATTGATGCCGGCACCGGGAGTGGTGTAGAAGCCAGCAGCAGGCGCCATCATCACCGTCTCTCCTTCGTAGTTGAACTCGGCCAGGCACCAGCGGCAGAATTTCTCTGCATCGTCAACGGGCAGCTTGGCTACGGTATAGAAAGCTCCCATTGGAATGGGGGAGTAGACGCCTGGGATGCGGTTCAGACCGTCGATGAGACACTTACGGCGCTCGACATATTCATCATAGACATCACGCAGGTATTCCTCAGGCGTGTCCAAAGAGGCCTCTGCCACAATCTGTCCGATGAGGGGCGGGGAGAGGCGTGCCTGACAGAACTTCATCACGGCAGCACGTACCTTGGCGTTCTTCGTGATGAGGGCTCCGATACGGATACCGCACTCGGAATAGCGTTTCGATACGGAGTCGATGAGGATGACATTCTGTTCGATGCCTTCCAGATGACAGGCGGAGATATAGGGTGAGCCTGTGTAGATATATTCACGATACACCTCGTCGGAGAAGAGATAGAGGTCGTATTTCTTCACGAGGTCGCGGATCTGGTTCATCTCACGGCGGGTATAGAGATAACCCGTCGGGTTGTTGGGGTTGCAGATCATAATGGCGCGGGTGCGCTCGTTGATGAGCTCCTCGAATTTCTCCACCTTCGGCAGCGAGAATCCCTCCTCGATGGTGGTGGCGATGGTACGGATCTTAGCTCCGGCCGAGATGGCGAAGGCCATATAGTTGGCGTAGGCTGGCTCGGGCACAATGATCTCGTCGCCGGGATTCAGACAGCTGAGGAAGGCGAAGAGCACGGCCTCAGATCCGCCGCTGGTGATGATAATATCTTCGGCAGTCACGCTGATGTTGTATTTCGCGTAGTAGTCCACCAGCTTCTCCCTGTAGCTCAGATAGCCCTGGGAGGGTGAATACTCGAGGATCTCTCGGTCGATCTCTTTCAGCGCGTCGAGAGCCACCTGCGGTGTGGGCAGGTCGGGCTGACCAATGTTCAGGTGATATACCTTCGTGCCCCGTTTCTTGGCAGCGGCGGCCAAGGGGGCAAGCTTTCTGATCGGTGACTCCGGCATCTCAATGCCGCGGACGGATATTTCTGGCATCGTTGAATAATTTACGATTTACGATTTACTATTTTTTTATTTTCGGGTGCAAAGGTACAAATTAATTTTGAATTTGTGCGTTTTTTCGATTTAATTATGTACTTTTGCAGCGAAATTCTGTCCGCAGGATTAAATCGTAAATCGTAAATTTGTAAATCGTAAATTAATTTTAGAGGTGAATTACGAGGAATTACTTGAGACGCGTGACGTCCGTAAGACCACGAAGGTCAGACTGCCGTACGGCTATTTTTATAAGCGGTTGATCGACGGGAAATACTCCAATTTCGTGGAGTTCCACGACGAGGTGGCTGATGCCATCACCTTCAACAAGAGTGTGATGGCCGAACACGAGGCCCTGGCTGAGATCCATTCGAAACAGCAGTTGCACTATACCCCCAACGAGGGTGACGATGGTATCTATGCCATCGCCGTAGAGGTGGGTAACTATGTCACCATAGAACAACTGCTCAACGAGAACCCGTCGATGGTGGCGAAGGGTGACTATGTCACTTCCACGTTGCGGGACCTCTTTGATGTCACCGTCGAGCTTCATTCGCACAATATCTTTCACGTTTGTTATGCACCGTCTAACATCCTGGTGCGTAAGAGCGACGGTTCCGTGCGTCTGCTCTGTCACGGTTCGTTCTATGAGAAGATTGGTCCGGATATCCTCTATGAGGATCTGGAGGGCTTCATTGCGCCCGAGGTGCTTGCCGGTGGTAGTGCCGATGCCCGGAGCGATGTTTATTCCTTAGGACGTTTCATCGCCTGGATCTATCAGTCGTCTGGCCTGCCCATCGAACTGCGTCATATTGTGGAGAAAGCCACCGCCGAGGCACCGGACAACCGTTATCAGACGGCAGATGCTATGCGGCAGGCCATCAATAAGGCACGAACTATCCGTAAGACAGGTGTCATCGGAGCGTCGGCCCTCGCCATAGCCCTCTGTCTGGTGGGATTTTACTTCTATCTCTTGCCCAGTACGGAGCCTGTGGAGTTTGTCAAGCCCGTGAAGGAACCCATTCCCGATGATCTGTTTGAAGACAATATGAGCGAGTATCTCGGTATCGGCGATGATCTCGATTCTGCTACCATCGCCGCCATTGTGGCTCAGGAGAAGCAGAATGATACGACTTCCGTTGATGAGAAGAGAATGCGTCTGTATAATGCGAAGGCAGAGGCCATCTTCCGCAAACAGTTCACCAAGGCGGCTGATGTCATCATCTCACGTGTCTATAACACGGAGTCGATGAACGGTGAACAGAAGGTGTTTGCCGCCAAGTCGAAGCAGATGACCGAGGACCTGGCCAAGAAACAGCAGGAACTGGCCTCGCAGACGAATCTCAGTAATGATCGTACACAGGCCATTGCAGCGGAGATCATCGAGAACATCACCCGCAAGAAGATGGAGGCGATGGACAAAGACTATCTCGGTCTGAAACCGATTCCCGAGGATAAGAAGTCGAATGCATCGTCTGTCTATGGCACAACTTCGACAGATGTCACAACGCCTGGCACTACTACTACGACAACACCCTCGACTTCCACCTCTTCTCAGAAGAAGAGCAACAGCAGTCAGGACCTTTACAGACAAAACAGGGATAAATACGGCGTAGATCCGTATGATCCTGTTGACCCCGATAATTATATTTTAAGAAAGAAATAAATAAAAATGAGATCAAGAACAGCTATTTGGTTTGAGTGCAAGATCCGTTATGAGAAAGTGATGGAAGACGGCTTGCAGAAAAAAGTGAATGAGAATTATGTCGTCGATGCCCTGAGTTTCAGCGAGGCTGAAGAGCGCATCATGGAAGAGATGTCCAGCTATATCAGCGGCGAGTTCGACGTGGCCGACATCAAGAAGGCTGCCTATAAGGAAATCTTCTTCTCTGATGACGATATGGCCGACAAGTGGTACAAGGCCAAGCTCCAGTTCATCACCATCGACGAGAAGACGGAGAAGGAGAAGCGCAGCACGGTGACCTATCTCGTACAGGCTGGTTCTTTCAACGGTGCTGTGAAGAATATCGAAGAGGTGATGGGTGGCACGATGATCGACTATGTCATCGCCTCCGTTGCCGAGACCACGCTGATGGATGTCTTTGAAGTGAAGAGTGAAAAGTGAATAGTGAAGAATTTGCTACCGCCATATGTATGATGTAAAATCAAAGCTTCATAAGGTGCTTGACACATTGCCACAGGGTGTACGCCTTGTGGCAATTTCCAAGTATCACCCCAACGAATATATAGAGGCCGCCTATGAGGAGGGCCAGCGCATCTTCGGTGAGAGTCACGAGCAGGAACTGCGTCAGAAGCATGAGTCGCTGCCCAAGGATATCGAGTGGCATTTTATAGGTCATCTGCAGACGAATAAGGTAAAATACATTGCACCGTATGTGTCTATGATTGAGGCTGTTGACTCTATGAAGCTCATGCGGGAGATTAACCGTCAGGCGGAGAAGTGCGGAAGGGTGATCAAGGTGCTTCTCGAACTGCATATTGCTGAAGAGGCAACGAAGTACGGACTGACGCTCGATGCCTGTCGTGAGCTCCTTGCTGAGGGCGAATGGCGTGAGATGAAGCATGTCCGCATCTGTGGTCTGATGATGATGGCGTCGTTTGTCGACGACCGGGAACAAATCCGTCGTGAGATGCAGACAGCCGCAGACTTCTTCGATGAGGTGAAAGCCAAGTATTTCGCCGATGATGATGCCTTCTGCGAACGGTCGTGGGGCATGAGCGACGACTATCCCATCGCCCTTGAGACACGTTCTACGATGATTCGTGTGGGTACGGCTATCTTCGGCCCCCGAGTGTATTAAATTTTACCGAAATAATACTGCTCTCTCTTCCTCGTGATGCTCCCGTAATTAATCGCATGCACGGGACAATGGTGATAACAAGCCAGACAACAGGTACACCGTCCGTTGTGAATCCACGCGGGCGGTGTACCTTTGATATTATCGACGGGACATACCTTGGCGCACTTGCCGCACTTGATACACACATCCTCATCGACGGTAAACTTCCTGTCCGTAATCATCCGCTTGTTGAAGTAACCGCCGATAACGTAGGAATAAAGTCGGGGCGTGACGCCCTTTTCCAGTTCCTCGATGCCTCGGCGCCGTTCCTCAATCATCTGGATGATATGCGGTAATTGAAGCGTTGCCATTTCAATCTTCATCGCCTCCTTCTCCTTGGTGTCGGTCTTCATAAACGGCAGACAAACGTAACTCTCAGGCATAATCACAGAAAATAGCGTCTCTGCCTGCAGCGTCTGACCGTCGGCTGCGTTCAGCTGCGGATTCTTTGCAAGATCCTTGTTCAGGATGGCCATCGCCTCACCCATATTATCCCCACAGGTGGTCAATGCCCAGCAAAACGGCTGTGTATTTATTTCCCCTCCTGAGTTAGGAGGGGTTAGGGGTGGTCTGATCACCCTCAGCCTCCGAATAAACTCCCTGACAATCCCCGGCGGCTGCCAACCATGAGTGGGGAAGCAGAATCCTATCCGCTCCCCCTTATGCCATTCATATTCGTACTGTCCCTTCCTGATGAGGTCGGGTATGTAAAACAGTTCCTCACCGATGGCGTCGGCTATCTGGCTCGCCACCCATTTCGTATTACCTGTGCCTGAGAAATAGAATATCATATCGGGCACAAAGGTACGAAATATTTTTTAATTTTCTAATTTTTTAATTTTTAAATTTTATCGAATGCCTGCGACAAATCTTCGATAATGTCATCGATATGCTCTGTACCGATGGAAAGTCGGATGGTCGACGGCGTGATGTGCTGTTCTGCCAATTCCTCAGGTGAGAGCTGTGAGTGCGTGGTTGTGTAGGGATGAATCACCAGACTCTTCACATCGGCAACATTCGCTAGCAGCGAGAAGATCTGCAGGGCATCGATGAACTTCCACGCCTCTTCCTGTCCGCCCTTAATCTCAAAGGTGAAGATGCTGCCGCCGCCGTTTGGGAAGTACTTCTTGTATAGTTCGTGGTCGTGATGACTCTCGAGCGCAGGATGGTTCACTTTGGCCACCTTCGGATGCTTGGCGAGGAAGTCCACCACCTTCAACGTGTTCTCCACATGACGTTCCACACGCAGACTCAGCGTTTCGACACCCTGCAGCAGGATGAAGGCATTGAAGGGTGAGATGGCTGCGCCGGTATCACGCAGGATGACGGCACGGATACGGGTGACGTAAGCCGCAGCACCTACGGCGTCGGCAAACACGATGCCGTGATACGAAGGATCGGGCTTCGAGAGAGTGGGGAACTTGTCGTTGGCCTTCCAGTCGAACTTACCACCGTCAACGATGACACCGCCGAGTGAGCTGCCGTGACCACCGAGGAACTTCGTGGCTGAGTGTACCACGATGTCTGCGCCGTGCTCCAGCGGACGGATCAGATACGGTGTGCCGAAGGTGTTATCAACGATAAACGGAATGCCGTGCTTATGGGCGACAGCAGCCACACCCTCGAGGTTGAGCACATCGGAGTTGGGATTGCCGAAGGTCTCGGCATATACTACCTTTGTGTTGGGCTTGATGGCTGCCTCGAGGGCTTCGAGGTCATTCACATTGATAATCGTATTGCTGATGCCCTGTGTGGCCAGCGTGTGGGTGATGAGGTTATACGAACCGCCATAGAGGTTGTCGGCTGCGACGATATGGTCGCCATTCTGTACAATGTTCTGCAAGGCATAGGTAATGGCAGCAGCACCAGAGGCTACGGCAAGACCTGCAACACCACCTTCGAGGGCTGCGACGCGATCCTCAAACACCCCCTGGGTAGAGTTCGTCAGACGACCGTAGATATTACCGGCATCACGCAGTCCGAAACGGTCGGCGGCGTGCTGCGAGTTGTGGAACACATAGCTGGTGGTCTGGTAGATGGGCACGGCACGTGCGTCGGTTGCGGGGTCTGCCTGTTCCTGACCTACGTGAAGCTGTAAAGTCTCAAAACGATAATTCTTCTTACTCATAATCTTTTCCTTTCTTTTATTTAATTGATATTATTTCTTTTTCTTTTGCAACGGACTACACGACTTTAGGACTTTTTTCTTTCTGGATTCAGTTCTTAGGATGAAGTCCTTTAGTCCTGTTGTCCGTTGCTTAAACTTTCTGGGTGCAAAGGTACGAAGTTTAGAAATATCCACCAAATTTCTTGCATAATTCAGAAAATATCCCTAATTTTGCAGCCGAGAAAGAAAATCTTTCCCTTTCGGGCTCCCGAAAGCCCCTCAAACAGAATAAAACTCTAAAATATGGCAGAAATCTTAGATGAAACCGACCTGCAGATCCTCAGAACGCTGCAAAAAAACGCGAAATTGACTACAAAAGAGCTGGCTGACGCCGTTCATCTGACCCCGACACCCGTCTTTGAGCGCCAAAAACGCCTCGAACGTCAGGGTTACATCCGCAAGTATGTGGCCATCCTCGATCCGGAGAAATTGAACCTCGGACTGCAAGTCTTTTGCAAGGTGAAGCTCAAGCAGATCAACCACGAGATTGCCGATGCTTTTGTGCGTCGCATCCAGCGCATCCCGGAGGTCACTGAGTGCTACAACACCTCCGGCGCCTACGACTATCTGTTAAAAGTACGCGCCCGCGATATGAAACAGTATCAGGAGTTCGTGCTCAACAAGTTGGGCGAGATCGAGAGCCTCGCCTCCATCGAGAGCACCTTCGTGATGAGCGAGGTGAAACAGTCGTATGGACTGAATATTTAGTTGACAGTTGATAGTTGATATGAAGACAATATTGATATTAGTGGGGAAGACGACGGACAAGCATTTCCAGGCGGGTATCACGGACTACGTGGAGCGCATCGGACATTATATGCCCTTCGAACTCGTGACGATACCTGAACTGAAAAATACAAAGAGTCTTACGGAGGAACAACAGAAGACTGCCGAGGGAGAACTGATTCTGAAACAGCTGCAGGCGAGTGATACCGTCGTGCTGCTCGACGAACACGGCAAGGAATTTCGTAGCATAGAGTTTGCCCGTTGGCTGGAACAGAAACGGAACACCGCCCGTCGCCTCGTGTTTATCATCGGCGGACCTTACGGTTTCTCACCTGCCGTCTATGCCCGTGCCAACGAACAACTGTCATTGTCTAAGATGACTTTCTCGCATCAGATGATCCGTCTCGTCTTCACCGAACAAGTCTATCGTGCCTGTACCATTATCCGTGGCGGACCCTACCATCACGAATAAAGTAACTATTTCTCCCCCTAGTAGGGGGAGTTAGAGGGGGGCTGAGCAAAGGAATGAAGAGGCTGATCAGACCACCCCTGACCCCTCCTACTCAGGAGGGGAACTGAGGCCTCTATTTAATGGCCTCATTTTGATGGAAGTCCTCAAACTGGCTCTGGTAGCCGTTGAACACATTGATGTCCACATCGCCTTGTATTCCTGCCACGCGACCATCCGGACACAGCTGCCAGTAGGTCAGCTTCACGTCGGGTTTATACTCGCTGTATCTGGCTATCCACACGCCGTAGTTGCGTTTCAGGTCGTTTTGTTTCGAGAGGTGTTTGTTCACGAACATCTGGTTCACGTAGAGGATAGGTTTCACGCCACAATAACGCTCCACCATATTCAACCACGTGCGTATATGCGCGAACATTTTTTCCTCTCCGCCCATCATCTTTATCTGGACGTCAGTTGGCTCCACGTCGAGCACGGGAGGCAGGTCGCCGCTGCGGAACAGCGTGTTGCGGATGAACCATTGCGCCTGTTGTGCCCCGCTGCTGCGTACCGACCAGAAGTGGTAGGCACCTGTACGGATGCTGTGCTTACGAGCCTCTGTATAGTCTTTCAGATAGAAACGGTTGCGGATGGTTGTACCCTCCGTCGATTTGATATAGACGAACGACACGGGATAGTCTGCCGTGCCGCTGACGTTCTGACTGCCCCGCTTGCCCACGCTGGTAATGCGCAGCTTATCCCAATGGATGGGGACTGGCCTCCGTCCCTTGCCGTGCTGGTACTTCGCTATGTCGATGCCGTAGATACGTTCCGTAGTGTAGCGCATCCTTTCACCCATAAACCGGTCATTCTTCCAGATGCCCACCCGCAGGCTCGTCTCATCCTCGGCATTGGTCTCTGCCGCCAGTCCGAAGCCGTTGCGACGACCGTTAGCCCAATGACCTTCGTAATAGCCTCGTTCGTCGGCACTGGTATAGGCCCCGTGCCCTTCCGGTTTCTCCTCGCGGAAGTCACCTGTATAGTTGCCTAATGTGTCGATCCTGATACCCGTCGTGAGTGAGTCGTCGCGACAGGTTCCCACCACCGTGCGCCCCAACGAATCGAGCGCGAGGGCAGTCCCCTCCCGGCGATGACCTTCCCACCGTCCGACGTTCCACGCAGACACGTGCTGGTCGATACTCACCTGATGGCGCTTGCCGCCCGCAAAAGCGACCACCATCTCATACCCCTCGTCCTGCATGTTGTGCCGCTCCATATAGTAGTTGATATCCTCTTGCACAACAGGGACTGTCACTTTAGTACGATAGGGGAGGAGTGAGTCAAACGGTCTGTCGGCGAGACAGCACCAAGCCTCTCCCAATCGTAAACCTGTTTGACTGGGCTTGCCTGTGAATATGCTGGTGGCGATGAATGTGCCTATGATGATAATGGATATACCTACAATCTTTTTCATATCTGTGTGCAAAAATACTAAATAAACTGCATATTCCGAAAAAATATTTGCAGAATACACAGATTTCGCTGATTATTTTGATTTATGAATATTATTTGGCTAAAATTTTTGTAATATCATAAATTTTTGTATCTTTGCAACGAAATTATTATTCCAGATGGAGAATACTAAGAGATTTGACGAAATTAGTATTATGCGCGTGCTGGCCATGACGATGATTGTCGCATTTCATAGCATGTGCTTCTATAATGGGCGATGGGTGAAGGTGAATGCCATTACCATTCCTTTCTGGACGAAAGTATCATCCTTTCTCGATGTTGTCGACCTGAACATGTTTGTCTTTATCTCAGGCTATCTCTATGGCTATCTGTATATTTATAGGAATAAATACCGTCACCCGTCGGAAGTTATTGTCAATAAAGCAGTCCGCCTGCTGTTGCCATATTGCTTCTGGGGAATTCCTATGGTGATAATATGGCCCTGGAACACTTGGTCTAACTTCTTTCATGGTGTAGGCCATCTTTGGTTTCTGTTGATGCTGTTCGAGGTCTTTACACTCACAGTTATTCTTCAATTATTGAATGCTCAAAGATTCAAGTTTACTCTATGGAGAGGTATCGCGCTGACTGTCTTTGGCTATGTTGTCTGGTATGTTCTTTCCAAGTATATCAATCCTTATGATTTCCTTTGTGTCACGAGAACGTTCTATTACTTTCCGGCTTTTATGATTGGCTATGTATGTGCCAAAGTGCGTATAGGATGGCTTCTGCCTAACTGGGCATATATAGGTTTCCCTTTTGTTGTATTTGCCTTGTTTGTCTTCGTATGGTATCCTCTTCCTTTGCCGAATGAAATTATTATTCTTGTCAGAACAATCTGTGCCTATATCATCTGTATTGATCTGCTGATTATTCTGAGTAAGAGTATATTGTCAGAACGTTCACGAGCCATTATCCAAAAAATAGAGTGGCTCAGTATGGGTCTTTATATCTTCAATCAGATGGCGATGGATATTGTCTTTACGACACCGGTTTTACACAGGTGGTTTGAGTTACATTGGATGATTGGTCCTTTTATTCTGTTTCTGATAGGCTTCTTCCCGCCATTGCTCTTGTCATATGTGTTTAACAATTGTAAGTTCCTGAGATGGTCGATTGGAGGATAAATAGTATTTTAAATAATAACGAGATATGAAAAAGATATTAGCTGTTGTCTTCGTTGTTTTGCTCATATTAATCATAGTGGGTGTGATAGTTGTCAATCGGTCGATTGTTCACATTCAGTTGCCGCATCATGCCATATTGCATGTCTTGCCCGCCTCGAAGAATAATCATGCCCGAAGTGCCATCATACTGTGTCCTGGCGGCGGGTATAGATATCTGGAAAAATGGAATGAGGGCTATATGTGGTTTCCTTTTTTCTATCTGCGGGGTTATACTGTGGCTATGTTAGAATACAGAATGCCGAAACTGAATCGTCAGGCTCCAATAATAGACGGGTCGGAGGCCGTTTGGATGATGAGGAAGTTGGCGTCGGAATGGGGGTATGATGAGAACAATGTTGGCGTCATGGGCTTTTCAGCAGGAGGGCATGTCGCGTCGACTTTGCTGGTTAATGATAAAGTTTCAGCTCGCCCGGACTTTGGAATTCTCTTCTATCCTGTTATTTCTATGAAAAGGGAGTTGACCCACCAGGGCACACATGACAACCTGCTGGGATGGGATGCTTCAGAAGAGTTGGAGGATCAATATAGCAATGAACTTCATGTCTCAGACAATACGCCTCCCGTTTATATAGTCGTGGCAAGTAATGACAAAAAAGTAAATCCGGGGAATTCCTTCCGTTTTTATGATGAGATGCGTGCAAAGAACCGTCCTGCAACTCTTCGTGTATTTCCTTCATTTGAGCATGGATGGGGTTATCATCTGACTTTTGACTATCATAGTGAAATGATGGACGGTCTGATAGATTGGTTGAAGGATCTCGAAAACAAAAAGGTTGAATAATCAGCAAAGCATACAATGAGAGAGTATAGATTCGATGTCGCCCGTGTTATTTGTATGACCTATCTTGTCACTTATGTTCATCTGTATGGTTATATTTATCCTTATGACCCGGCATCATATAATCACGTCAGTGTCGCCATGGCTCATGCGTGTCTCGGCGTGTTTACCTTTGTGTCGGGTTATCTGCTGGGAAAGAAATATTGCTTCGGACAGCAGGGGAATATCGATGTGTGGAAATTCTATGAAAAGCGAATACTTAGAATCGTACCATTGTTTGTGGTCTCCTCATTCCTTCTGTGGATGGTAGACTTTAATGATGCAGATGCTACATTGAACGGTTTGTTATGCATTTCTCCCTTTGTCAATCCAAAACCCATGACCATATATTATATTCCGATCATCCTGTGGTGCTATTTGGTGACTCCCTTGGTCGCAAGACGCAGTCTCAAATGGCGCTTATGGGCTTGTCTCTTTCTTTATGCATTACTGGTCGTGGCTCGTTGTGTGTTCCCATCCATAGACATTCGCATGGTCTTCAACGTGTTTTTCTATTTCGTGGGTATTGTGTCTGCTTCCTGCTTTGACTGGAAACTCAGCACATCTTACGGGACTGCTATTAAGACGGTTGCTGGCTTGACATTGGTTCTTCTGATAGCAGCAGCCATACTCTTTTCATTAAAAAGCACTTTCTGGCAACTGGTTATTGGCGCAACGGGTGTGCTGGTCATCCTTTTTGTTTGTGATGATATGAGCAAACTGCTTTTTGACACTCGAGATACTCAGGATGGAGATATTAAAGCATTTGCAGCCAGGATCATTTGTCTGGTTAGTTATGCAAGCATGGCCTGTTACATGTTCCATCGGTTTTTCTATTGGTTGGCTCCAAAGATATGGAATCCGTCTGTCGCGTCCGTCAAATGGGTTTATATGGTAGGAATAGTGTTCCCTGTTATCGTCGCGATTTCTTATGCCATTCAAAAACTATATGACAGTTTGGCGAAAAAGAAGAAAAACCTGATGATTCATATGCTCCTTTTTGTCGTACTTGGCATCTTGGGGCTTGCGACATATCATTTTGTTGACAGAGAGTTTATGGTTGCCAAAGAAGTGCCATATTACCGTGTTGGCCCTCGCCCCGACGATGACACGATACGGGTGGCGGTGATTGGCGACAGTTGGGCCCAATTTCACAAGTCGTTTAATTGTGACGCGCTCTTTGAACAGTATGCGGGAAAATGGACCCAGAATAAAGTCAAGTGCCAGTCCTGTGGAAAGGGTGGGGCCATGTCCAAGGAAGTCTATCATCTGATGTTCAGGAACCATACCCCGGAGAGCTCATGGCCGGATGGCTTCTGTACTCAACCTCTCATAGAAGAGCATCCAGACTATTGTGTGGTGATGACAGGAATTAATGATACTTGGAAAAAACGTCCAGTATCCTACTACGCGGGGAACTGTCGTCTTATCATAAGACTCTTGCTTGCCAACGATATCCGTCCCGTCGTTATGGAAATACCGGATTTTGAAATGGGTAAGTGGTTAGACACCAACAGAAGGCCCCAAAGGTTTCTCTTTCGCATTTATTCATATTTTACAGATGTCGTAGAGGATGATATTACACCATTCCGTAACGGACTAAAAAATATGCTCGATGAAACAGGCCTTGCCGATAGTGTATTGTATATCCCTGCCGACAACTGGCTTCCGAAAGACCACCATTATTCAGAAGATATTTACCAGATTGACCATGTCCACTTGAATTATCAGGGGTATCATTTGTTGGATTCCTGCATGGCATCTGAGATCATTAAGGATTATGATAATAGAAAAAAGACACAGCGGATTATTCATTAATATAAAATAAGGTATGAAGGACTTCAATTTCTATGCCCCTACGCGGGTGGTGTTCGGACGTGAGTCGGAGGCCAGGCTTCCGGAGTTGATTAAACAGTATGGCGGTACGAAGGTGCTCATCCACTACGGAGGTGGCAGCGCCCGTCGCTACGGACTTCTTGATAAGGTGGAACAGATGCTCCACGAGGCAGATATCGACTTTGTGGAGTTGGGTGGGGTAGTGCCCAATCCCCTGCTGTCGAAGGTGAAGGAGGGCATCGGCCTCTGCTGCCGTGAGGGTGTCGATTTCATCCTCGCCGTTGGTGGCGGATCGGTCATCGACTCGTCGAAGGCCATCGCCTACGGCGTACCCTACGAGGGCGACGTGTGGGACTTCTGGGACGGAAAGGCTGTGCCTCAGGCATCGCTGCCCGTAGGTGTCATACTGACCATCCCTGCCGCAGGTTCCGAGATGTCGTCGAGCTGTGTCATCACCCATGACGAAGGCATGCTGAAACGGGGTGTGAACAGCGACCTCTGCCGGTGCAAGTTTGCCATCATGAACCCTGAGCGCACCTACACGCTGCCACCATACCAGACCGCTGCCGGTGCCACCGACATCATGATGCACACGATGGAGCGCTACTTCTCGAAGTACGAGGATGCTACACTCACCGATGCCATCGCTGAGGCCTTGCTGCGCACGGTGAAGGATGCCGTGTTCGAAGTCTTGAAGAATCCCGAGGACTACCGCAACCGCGCCGCCATCATGTGGGCCAGTTCTCTTTCGCACAACGACCTTACCGAGTGCGGCACCGAAAAGGACTTCGCCTGCCACAAGCTGGAGCACGAACTGAGCGGACTCTTCGGCGTCACCCACGGAGCCGGACTGGCAGCCCTCTGGGGTTCCTGGGCACGTTACGTGATGGACAAGCATCTGAATCGCTTCGTGCAGTTTGCCGTCAACGTGATGGGCGTCACCAACGACTTCAGCGATCCCCGTGCCACAGGCCTGCGCGGCATCGAAGCCATCGAGCGCTTCTTCCAGCAGATCGGCATGCCCACGAGCATCCCCGCCCTCATCGGCCGCAAAGCCACCGACGAGGAGATCGAGACGCTCGTCGCCAAGTGCAGCCGGGGAGGCAAGATGAACATCGGTGCGATGGAAATCCTCAAGCCCGCCGACATGACCGCCATCTACCGCCTCGCCAACACTTGAAAATGAATTAGCTATGCATAAATTCCGGTTTTTGCGGAGGTCAATGGTCCTCTTGACGGTCGTCTGTTCACTATCGACACAGAGGAGAAGATGCTGACTTACGACATGCCTCCCTACAGCCGTACACTATGGGAAGGAGGCAGCGTGATACTGTGTCCGCTGAAGGCCGATCCAACGGCCGACGACTACAACCACCGGCTCATAGAGGCGTTGAAGGAGCTGCCGTCGCACCCCGCTCCCTATGTCGTGCATTGCGTGGAGGGTAAGGATCGCACCGGATATGTGTGCGCATTGCTTGAAGGATTGTGCGGAGCAACGTATGAGGAGATGGTGGCCGACTATCTGATTACCTATGACAACTATTATTTCGTCAATCCCGCCCACGACCCCGATTTATGCAACACATTGGTATCGCTGAAACTCAACCCGTGCCTGATGCATTATGCCGGTGTTGATGACGAATCACAGTTGCCGGGCGTTGACTACGCACAGGCGTTCTCCGCCTATCTGCTTTCTCACGGCATGAGCCAGCAGCAGCTTGACGCGCTGCTTCAGGTGCTCAAGACGCCATAATATCTCATAAGGGGCTGTGATCTCCTTATAAAGTAGAAATACGATGTCTCTATTAAATGTTTCTGTTTCACTTAATAAAACGGCAGGTTCGCTGAAAAAAGTTGCCGTTCATTCTCATTTGCCCTACCTTTGCACCACAAATCAGAATAAAGCAAATGAAAATGAAGAAGACGAATCAATTTCTGCTG
Source organism: uncultured Prevotellaceae bacterium (assembly GCA_900316445.1). Lineage (GTDB taxonomy): Bacteria > Bacteroidota > Bacteroidia > Bacteroidales > Bacteroidaceae > Prevotella. The sequence goes on from ONCZ01000005.1 coordinate 42,547, forward strand.
GCCGTCGCCACAACGCTGACGATGGCAGCCTGTAACGCTGACGACAACTGGTATAACGATAAATGGACCGACACGGCGAACACCACGGCAAGCGACGACGACAACTCGCAGACCACCGCCGCAGCCGACGATGTCATCAGCGGAGTATCCACTACCGGCGACGTCACTTCGTTCACCGTAGCCCTCAACAAGAACGCCATCGCCGAGACCTATAAGGCCGACGACAGCGACGAAGACTATCTTGAGAACACCACCATCGAGCGCACCATCACCGTCACCTTCAGCACCACCGCCGATGCGACGGTAGAGGGCGACGACGATGGCATTGTCAGCATCAGCGGCAACGATGTCATCGCCACCAACACCACCGGCGAAGTCATCCGCTATGTGCTGACCGGCACCACCACCGACGGCTTCTTCAAACTCTACTCCACGAAGAAACAGGCCATCGTGCTCAACGGTGTCAGCATCACCAACCCCGACGGTGCGGCCATCAACAACCAGAGCAAGAAGCGCACCTTCATCGTCCTCAACGACGGCACGAAAAACTTTCTCACAGATGGCACAAACTACTCCGACGCGACCGATGACGAGGACATGAAGGCCTGCTTCTTCAGCGAGGGCCAGCTCATCTTCAGCGGCGCGGGCTATCTTGAGGTCGATGCCAACTGCAAGGCCGGCATCCGCAGCGACGACTACGTGCGCACCCTGCCCAAGACCAATATCTATGTCGATGCCTCATCCGGCAACGGCATCCGCGGCAACGACGCCGTCATCGTCACGGGCGGCGTGATCAACATCAACATCACGGGTACCGCCGACAAGGGCATCTCCACCGACGGCGAAGTGCGCATCGACGGCGGACGCACCACCATCCTCACCAGCGGCGGCTACGAGTACGACTCCGACGAGCGTGACTACACCGCCTGCTCGGGCATCAAGGCCGACAGCCTTGTCACCATCAACGGCGGCGAACTGAACATCAAGTCCACCGGCACCGGCGGCAAGGGCATCAACAGCGACGACCAGATCGTCATCAACGACGGTACCGTGCGCATCATCACCACCGGCAAGCGGCAGAAGGACTCCAAGGGCAGCGTCTCGCCTAAAGGCATCAAGGCCGACGGCAACATCACCTTTAACGGCGGACAGACACAAGTACGGCTGGAAGGCTCCGGCGACGGCACCGAGGCCATCGAGAGCAAGAGCGAGATACACATCGAGGCCGGCACCGTGGAGTGCTACAGCTACGACGATGCCATCAACTCGGCAGGCAACCTCTATATCGACGGCGGCTACGTCTATGCCCGCGCTATGAACAACGACGGAATCGACTCCAACAAAAACCTTTATCTCAACGGCGGCGTAGTCATCGCCGAGGGAGGTCAGCAGCCCGAGTGTGGCATCGACGCGGCAGAGGGATACTCCGCATTCATCAACGGAGGCACGGTGATTGCCGTTGGCGGCGGCATGCAGGCCATATCTTCTTCATCCAAACAGGCCTGCATCGCCGTCAGCGCATCACTGGGCACCACCGTTGGCGTGCTCGACGGCGCCACCGCCATCCTCGGCTACACCATGCCCGCCAGCAACAGCGGCACGTCGCTGATGATCTCCTCGCCCGCGTTCAAGACAGGCTCCGCCTACACCCTCCGCAGCGGCTGCACCCTCGACGGCGGTACCTCGTTCTACGGCCTCACCACGGGCTGCACCATCGGCAGCGGCACGCAGAGTGTCAGCGCCACCGCCTCCACCTCCGTCAGCGGCTCCATGGGCGGCATGGGCGGCGGCATGTCTGGCGGAGGCTTCCGTCCCGGCGGCTGGTAAACCGCACACCGGGGTCAGTCCCTATTGTGCGATTTGGATATAAAGAACCCACGGGAACATATATCGTGGGTTCTTTATTCTTTTCAGAAACTTGCCAATGGGAATGGTTTCGGATAATTTTATAAGATCCGTTTCTTTAATTTCTCAGGATTCATCCGCATATCCCAGATATCTACGATGTGAACTGTATCAGACGAAGGATAATAGACGTAAACCAACTTGAAGTTCTTCATCATGAGGGCACTCCTATATAGACGTCGCTTATTTAGGACAAAATGGCTCCGGGGTATAGGATTCAGGATAGCGTCGAAGTCTGGCTTCTATTTTGTTTACCCAATTCATCCATCGTTTAGCCGTGGTTACACCAAACTCCTGCCGAGTATAAGCAATATGGTCTGCTAAAAGAAATTCCGCTTTTTCTTCCAAATTATCTTAGCCATGGGAACATTTTGAGGAAATCTTTGTGCATTTGTTCCGAAGTGACCCATTTCTCTGGGTCTTCAAAACCAGCTTCAAGACAGCAGCAGCCTCTTTTACAAGATTGTAAAGTATATTCAATATGAATTAATCAAACCGGAACTGCCTGAAAACGCCCTAAAATGGGGCCTCGGACTTTAGACTGGGTAAAGTCGGAGTTTACCCTAACTAAAGTCCCACTTTAGACTGACTAAAGTCCTGGTTTAGTTATGGTAAAGTTTGAGACGTTTTTCAGTCAATTCAATATGTAAAATAAATTGATTTGCATCTTCTAAAGAGTGACATATTTTGCTATATTGAGATATTCATTATTGATTGCAATTTTGAGCGATGAAGTAAGAGATTGTAATAGAATAATAGTAGTAATAATAGTGTAATATATTAATAATCAATAAGTTATATACTTTTGTATACCTTATTTTCTTACAATCGTCAGTCCTTTAGTAAAAAATCGAATTCAATAATCAATATTTGAATATAACTTTTCTTTCTCGTTTTTTTTGGACGGCTGAAAATATATGTGTACCTTTGTAGGCAAATTAATAAGTAGAGATATGATTCAGACACAATTATTAAAAGCAGATCAGCCATATCAGATTATCTGCGCGGCAGGTCAGGTAGGGATCCAGGTTGCAACCTTAATTGTAACGGAGGATAAAATGACGGCAGAAGGTTATCAGGTAGATACCCACAGCCATCCTGTTGTAAACTACGCTAACAAGGATGGTTTGCTGGAGGATTTGAAATACTTTAGCAACAATCCTGATGAAGAATACAGATACTATAATCGCATGCAGCCAGAAGGAGCGGTGTGGAATAAGGTTGAGGTTCGTGATGTTCGGGTATTGGGTCTGGCTGGTGCTAAGAACATTCCAATCAGTTTAGACTTTTTTGTGATTCTTGTGCCGAGCATATCGTCTGAAGATCCTTCTGTAGGAGTAGGATGCACTCCATTGTGGGGAATAAGAACAAGCAGCAAGATTACGAATCTTATATGGGCGCTTGAACGTGTAGGCGTTCCCTGTAGCACTTGGACACAATATTTGTCGGAAAGTGACCGTGACGGATACACAAACATATATTTGGAAATAGACTCTCTTGCAAGTGTTGAGCATTTGGTGAAGGTAGAGTTAAGAGAAGAGTTTAATCCTCTAACACCTGAAATAGCATTCAGATGCCGTCTGGATAAAAAAGAACCAATGGATTGTATGACGACCATAGTCCGGTGTGTGAGGGATTTGGATCAACAGTTCATTAGAAGCAAAAAACTGAGATTCGTCTATCGTCAATCATCTTCAACGAAAGATGAGTGGGAGGATCTTTTGGAGCGATGCACAGAGCATATCAATGAAATGTGGCAACACAGGTATGGCCTCGGATAGGAGAGTCATCACGATAGATGGGTTTCAGTGGTCTCCAGAAGACCTGCTTGAACGGATGCGCAGCCCGGAGTTACCCCTTGAGGAATTCTGGCGATGCATGTCGTATGGCCTCTTCGTGATGCGGGACGATGAAGAATACATAGCGTCGCTAAACGCTATAAAGAAGGAACGCACGCATTTCGCATTCCCTCAGCAAGAAGCAACCACGCCTCAGAACGAAATGCCAGATGCTCCTCCGCGTGTTTGGGGAAAAGTTTCATTCAGAGATACGCCAAAAGTCTTTCATGACAATCTTGATGACAATCAGATAGCATCAACCCTTTTGTGTACGGACAAATTAGGGCTTGGGCCGAAGCAGTTCGTTTTGGCTGTCCAAGAATTTTTCCTAAGTATTGGCTGGTTAGTCAATACAATAGACACACAGTTCATCGGCTGGATGAAGTCCCATCAGATTATGACTGCTGCTGCCAACGACCTTCAGCACGTCAAACGAAATGATAATATGAATCTGCTTAAAGACAATCTGAAAAACACTTTCCAATTCTTGAATACAAAGGAAGTTTGGGAAGATATAGACAAATTCTATAAAAAGGATAGCCAGGGAAACACACTTAGGAAGATAAACAATGGGCAATAAATGCCTGCGTTTTACATCTCGTTACACTTCCGTTTTACACCTCGTTACATATCATTACATTCTTTCGTAAAATACTGATTTACAATTAGTTGTAAACTCTTTCCGTTCTCAAATAAAAGTCGTATCTTTGCCGAAAATTTAGTTATAAAAGGTAAGGAATATGGTAACAAGTAACAAAAACGGAAAGAAAAAAGAATATCTAATGGCCAAGTCGCTGCAGGGCGGCGACTCGGTTACGTATGTCAGCCGTCCACGACGCAAGCCGGACGTGACGACAAAGGGCAAATTGAACGAGTGGAGCAACGGCTTCAAGGAATTCATTCCCCAAGGCCAAAAGGCGAGTAACAGGAATATGCTGAAGCAGCTGGGTAACTCGTCGTACTACAAATCGGAGGGCGAAAAGGAATCGAGCTACACCTTCCATGTGAATGTGCCGGGCGACAGTGCTGACCCTGTAGGCGAGGCATACGACATCATGAAGGTGCTGACCGAGGGCCAGCGCAAGTCGGAACCGAAACTTCCAGAAGGTGGCGAGGGGCGCATGCTCTACGAAGACTGTCAGGGATTGAAGGTATGGCTCAACACGGAGAGCGGCAAGGTGAGCATCCTCACCGAGCTGGATTGCAACCGAAACATCGAGCGCATGCTGCTTCAGGCTCAGGCTCAGATGAACGTCTGCATTGGCCGCCATCGAACGGAGATTCTGAACAATGAGAAAAAGACAACGGATTAATTATAATAATGTACGCGTATGAAGAAGAATTGGCGTTTTGTCTATCAGGACAACCAGTATTTTGGCGAGTGTCTGCCTTGCACGCTCGCAGTGTTTAACACCATCGTCGACTCGGCACTGGTGGCGTGGAAAATCGCCACCCGCCAGGAGGTGGACAAGGCCGTGGCAGAAGGTCTGCCTCTGGATAAGTGGACTCTCAACAGCGACTTCCAAAAGTTCTGCCTGAAGCGCGAGACTCTGCCACGGGCTGGGGTGATGTTCCGACAGCTGACCGTCGCCGAGAAGCTCTTACAGTGGACTCAGTCATTGAAGGAGTCGCTGCCTTGCTTCATCTTTGCTGCCTCGGCGTTCGACCTTGTGCCCGTGACCGACAAGATGGGTAATCCCGTGGTTGACGCGAACGGACAGCCGAAGATGCGTCGCCGCCGACTATTGAAGGGCATCCATCTGAGTGGTTTGTTCATGTTCGATGCCGACCATCTGACGATTGATCCTTACGAAGTGTATCAGCGCACGTTGGTGCCGGGATTCCCGTGGAAGGTGCGCCTGGCTCATAAGACCTCTTCCGGGCAAGGCCTGCGGCTGGTGTGCGAGACCAGGATAGAATTGGGCAACATTGCCGACAACCAGATTTGTCTGGCCCGCGACCTCCAGCTGATGGGTGTCTTAGGCAGCACGGGCAAGCCCGTCGTGGATGACTCTTGCATCGATGCGAGCAGAATCAGCTACGCCTGCCGACGTGAGGACATCTACTTCATCGACGAAGAGAATCTTTTTTAAAATAGTAGTAACTTAAACATTTTTCAAATGGAACAGGTAAAAGAATTATTTGACAACGAGTTCGAACGCCAATACGGCGATGCGTACCGTCAGGGTGAGGGTCATTGTACCCCCACCCATCCCGAGAACCGTTTTGACGAGGCACCTGCCTCCGTCGAGTCATTAACCCCTAAAGCCGCAGAAGGTACGAGTGATGAGAATGCCAAGTCGTTGGCTCTGGCTGTCATGCCAAAGGACGAAGAGCCGGTAGTGGCGTTCGATCATCCCGTGGTGGACTACATCAATGAGATGTTGCCGAACGGTGTGCCCGACGGCTCCCGTCACAAGTTTGCCCTGAGGGCGGCCACCGATGTCATCCTGCTCTGCGACGGTGATCTTGACCAAGTGAGGCGCGTGCTGCTGTCGCTGCCATGGGTACAGGCTATCGTCAAGGAGCGTGGCATGGACGAGATCGAACGCATCCTTCAGACCGCCCAGAAGCGCATGCTGAAGCGTGAGGCCGAGAACTACAACGAGCCACAGCCCTCCAAGGAGATGCGGCAGGCCATCAAGTCCGTGACCGGCCTCAGCTACAGCCAGCTCATCCGTGAGGCACGTCTCACCGTCGAGGGTCGCGAATTGGCCGCAGCAGAGTATGACGTCATGATGATGCTGGAGAACATCGGTCGTGACGTTGAGAAGCTGTTTCCGTATTTCCCCGTACTGCGTCTGCTTTGCCACAGGTTGAAACGCCGACATTACATAGCGGCCTTGTTGGTGGGAGGCGCCTTCTTCATGACACTCATGACCCGCTGCTGGTATCGGTCAGGCATGGAGCCGGGACGCGTCTGCCGTCTCAACAGTATCCTCGAACTGATCGGACGGAGTGGTTCGGGAAAGCACATCGCCGTTGACCTCTATCGTCTGCTGATGGAGCCTGTCAAGATGTTTGACAAGGCACAGATAGACGCCTTGAACAACTTCAACGCCGAACGCGAGCAGAACAACGGCGGTGCCAAGAACAAGTCGCCGAGACCTAAAGGCATCTTCCGCTGTATGCCATCGGAGACTTCGGCTGCTGCCATCCGTGAGGCGGAGTATAACGCCGTAGAGATGCTTGACGGACAGGAATGGCCACTCCATGTCTCACACTTCAACAGCGAGCTACAGGACATGCAGCGCCAGATGAAGAAGGAATATATGAATATCGAGAAGCTGTTCTACAAAGGGTTCCACAACGAGCCCGACGGCAGCTATCTGAAGACATCAAGTGCCCCCGTTGGCGAGTATGATGTCCACTTCTCGGGTGTGTACACTGGCACCAAGACAGCCTTGGACAAGCAGACAACTACGGAAAACTTCGGCGGCGGTCTGTTGTTCCGTCTTACGGTTGTGCCCCTGGGTGACTCGAACTTCGAGATGCGAGAGCGCCGTGAGTACACAGAAGAGGATGCCGAGAGAGACCAGAAGTTACGCGACTGGGCCTATCTGTTCAATGACTGCAAGGGCGAGATTCCCTGCGAGGACATCGACATCGCCCTGAACGACTGGACTACCCGACGTATGCAGGATGCGGGCGAAGAGAAGAACTTCGCACTGGAGGATCTCATCAAGCGTCCGTACTGGCACGGGATGAACTACTCGCTGCCTTTCATCGTCAGTCGCCACTGGGACCAGATGGTCGAGGACAACGGGAAGTACAAGTGCGGCCCGGACTTCAAGACCGATAAATACGACCGTCAGCTGGCCCTGCTTATCGAAAACGCCCAGTTCGCCTTCCAGCAGCATTTCTTCCTGGGAATCGGTGAAAAATACTACGATGACCTTCAGGCATCTGAGGCATCGAACAGGCATCACCAGAAGAAGACAATGCTGGCCTACCGCCGTCTGCCCGAAGTATTCACCTCTGACGATGTGAAGCGTGAATATGGCTACGATAACGTCGGGAGTGTATGCAGCCGTCTGAAAATCCTTCAGGATGACGGCATGGCGCAGAAGATCCGCACGGGTGAAAACAAGGGCAAGTACCGCAAGTTGATGTAAGGCAATATTGAGATATTGATTATTGAATCGCTTTTTATTTCTCACAATGGGGACAGTCCCTATTGTGAGATTTCTTATTGATACATTTTAACATAATAATTAGCAAAGTGTTTGGCGGTTTGGAATTTTTGCCATATCTTTGCATTTTAATTACAATCAACATTATTACATAATAAAAGTTTTTTCACCATGAATGAAGTGTTATTAATCACAGTTTTAGTTCTACTGGCAGGCTTAGGAGTCGCTTACTATCTGATGTATCATCGCTACCAAAAGCTATTGAAGAGAGAACTCACCCGGGCTCAGAAGAGCGAGCAATTGAAGACTGTATTCATAGACAATATCAGCCGCACACTGCGCTCACCGTTGAATGCCATTTTAGGCTACAGCAACCTCATCCTGGAAAATCAGAGCGCAACCGCCCAGCCGGAAGAGGTGAAGGAACTGGCCGCCAACATCAAGAAGAACACCGACGAGCTGCTCACATTCGTCTCAAAACTCGTCGAGTTGTCCAAGTTTCAGGGTGTCAACCCCTCCTTTACTTTCATTGAGGTCAACCTGAGCGAACTCATGGCCTCTTACCGTCGTGAGGCACTGAACTTCACAAAGCCCGACGTGGCAGTCCGCGTCTCGACTTCCCTCTCGCCTCACTGCAAGGCCTGGATCGACACCAACTTCATGCACCAGCTCATGATGCACCTCCTGACGAATGCGTCCAATCACATCACCGACGGGGACATCATCATCAAATACTACGACCAGAACAAAGGACTCAGGGTGTCTATCACCTATTTAGGCATCGGCCAGGCGGAGGTAATCGGCACCGACATCTATTCTTTCCTCCAGAAGGAAGATGCTCTGAAGAACGTCAACGAGTCGTCCGTCCTCGGCCTGTCCATCTGCAAGGCCATCGTCGACATGCTGGGCGGCGAGTTCTTTATAGACACGGAATACGACAAGAAGACCGTCGCCTCATTCTGGTTCCCATGTAAAATGAGAGACATCCATAAGGAACACCGGGCTTTTAGCATCGATTGATTTACAGCATGAAATAAACCTCACAAGGGGGCTGACCCTTTGTGAGGTTCGTTGATATTTCTTAACAAAATAATTGGATAAATATTTGGTGGTTTCAGAAAAAAGTTGTACCTTATGTAGCATAAATCAGGGGATAAGGAGTGATGGTAAAGCGCCTGTTCAGACCACCCCTGGCCCCTCCTAACTTAGGAGGGGAAACAAATACCTAACGGGACTTGCATCACGAGGGGATGCGGGTCCTGTTTTTTATGTTACTGATGTAAAACTGAAGGCGAGCATAGTGAGGTCGTCGTTAGGCTCAGCGCCGTCGCGGAAGCGGTCGGTGTCGGCCTTCAGGGCCTCTACGATGTCGCGGCAACTGCTGTCAGACAGCGAGGTGAGCACCTCAACAATACGGTCGTCGCCATACTGCTCCTGCTGGCGGTTCTCGGCTTCATTGAGTCCGTCGGTATAGAGCAGCAGTTTACGGTCGCTCAGATATTCTATTTCATCACCCTCATATTCCAGTCCCGGCCATAATCCGATGGGTGCATTGGGAACCACGTCGAGGAACGAGTATTGGCCGTCGGCATTGCCGATGAGCGGCGGGTTGTGTCCGGCGTTGCAGTATTCAAGCCGCCGGAGCTTCAGGTCGAGTCTGCAGATGAACATAGTGACGAACATACCTTCCTCGTTGTTCTCGGTCAGTTCGTTGTTCAGTCGGGTGGCTATCTCTGCGGGTGTCTTTCCCGTCAATGCCAGTGTTCGGAATCCGCGTGTGGCTATGGCCATGAAGAGCGAGGCGGGGACGCCCTTTCCGCTGACGTCGCCGATGCAGAAATAGAGCTTATTGCCTTTCTGGAGGAAGTTGTACAGGTCGCCACCCACCTCCTTGGCGGGTGTCATCGAGGCATACATGTCGAGGCCTTCAATTTCCGGGAACACGCTTGGCACCATCGACATCTGAATGTCGCGGGCAATGCGCAGTTCACTCTCCATGCGCTCCTTGGCGGTGGTGGTCTCTTCGAGCTGGTCGTAGGCCGTCTTCAAGTTGTTGTGAGCTTTTCTCAGACGAGCTCCCATGCGGTGGCGCACAATGATGTAGACGAGGAGGAACAGGATGGTTGCCGACATGCCGATGAATCGGCCGATGTGGCGCTGGCGAAGGTATCGCTCTTTCTCGGCGGTCATCTCAAGTTCTTTCTGGTGTACAGCCGCCTCTTCACGGGCTTCGGCACTGCGCGAAAGAGTGATGGCTGAATCAAGCCGCTCTGTGATGCTTATACTCACGGCACGGGCTGTGTCTATACGGCCGGCCTCCAAATTGACTTCATACTTCCTTAGAAGCAGTTTCTGTATGATCTCCAGCGAATAGCTGGTGCCGTGCTCCTTCATCCATTCATCCATGCTTCCGAAATTGTCGGCGGCATCCTGCCAGCGTCCTGCCAGCCGCAGATAGTCGCTGGCCAGCATCTTGCCCTCTGCCGTCCTAAAGTATTCTGTCTTCTGGAACAGCCTATAGGCCTCGGCGGCTTCCTCCCTACGCCCCAGCCCCTCCAGGGCTCTGGCCAGATAGATATTGTAGCGTGCCCGCTGCTTGTCGGTATAGTCAGGGCGTGCGTCAGCCTGCTTTTCATATCCGTCAATCAGTTGCTTCAAATGCTCAAGCCATAGTCTGGCCTTCTCATAGTCAGCTGTTTCCAGGTAGTTGTAACTGATGTTGGTCACACCCACGATGGCATCACGGTAGCTGATGGCATACGGGTGCTTCCTGATATTGTTGATATGGGCTCTATAGGCTTCTTCCAGACAGTCGTCGGTCTTGTCTTCACTTAATCCGAGACGGCTCTCAGCACAACCTATATAAATGAGCATATTGGTGTATTCGCTGATAGTGTCGCACCCAAGGCTTTTCAGCCGTTCCGTTGCGGGTATGGCCACTTTCAGGGCGGCTTCATATTCAGTCCATGTACTCAACAGACCCGTCAGACGGTTGGCAATGCCGGCATACACATGCACGTCCTCGTCGTCGGTAGAGTTTTCCACTGCGGCGATACCCGTCTTCCAGTATAGCTCAGCCATGCGCTTCTGCATCATTCGGTCGTAGGCATAGCCCAACCAGTAGCAGGCTTTGCCTTCAGACATACTGCCCAGCGGTTTCAGACTGTCCACCAATTCTATGATACGCGGATAGTCATGGGCCTGATAGGCCTCATAGACTTTGTCCTCTGCTTCTTTGCTCAGCCTATCCTGCTTTTGGGAGTCGCCTCCACATCCAGACAGGAATAAAGCGGCAACAACAGCCACCACCAGAGTCAAACGGCCTAATTTGTTTTTGCTCATATATCCCTTTTTGTATATTTTCTGTGTGCAAAGATACAACTTTCTTACGAAATAATGGCTTTTTGTTGCGTTTTTGCGTAAAAAAGTGACAAAAGATTTGTTTGTTACGAAGAATATGTGTACTTTTGCAGCCGAAAACGATTAAAAGTCGTCAATCGTCAATTAATAAATAGTATATAATGAAGATGTTTAATCTAATTAGTGGCCTTATTATTATTCGACTGCAGGGAGCGGTCGGAAGTGATTAGGCGTACGTTGAAGATTACAAAATTAAAAGATTATAAAATTAAAAAATGTAATACGAGCCCTTCTCACTTCCGAGTGTGGAGGGCTAATTTTTTTAAAGACAGAGTAATTTTTAAAGACATAGTAACATATTAACAAATAAGACATAGTAACATATTAGCATAGTAACATATAAAATATTTAGTAACATAAAAAGATGGACAGACTTTACATTTTTGACACGACGCTGAGGGACGGTGAACAGGTGCCCGGATGCCAGCTGAACACGGTAGAGAAGATTCAGGTGGCGAAGGCCCTGGAGCAGTTGGGCGTCGATGTGATTGAGGCCGGATTCCCTGTGTCGAGTCCCGGCGACTTCAACTCGGTGATTGAGATCTCGAAGGCCGTGACGTGGCCCGTGATCTGTGCGCTGACGCGTGCGGTGGAAAAGGATATCGACGTGGCCTTCGAGGCGCTGAAGTATGCCAAGCACAAGCGCATCCACACGGGTATCGGCACGAGCGACGAGCACATCCAGTTTAAGTTCAACTCCACCCGTGAGCGTATCCTCGAACGGGCCGTGGAGGCCACGAAGTATGCCAAGCGCTACGTGGACGACGTGGAGTTCTACTGCGAGGATGCGGGGCGCACGGACAACGAGTATCTGGCGCAGGTGGTGGAGGCGGTGATCAAGGCCGGCGCCACGGTGGTGAATATCCCCGACACGACGGGCTACTGCCTGCCGCAGGAGTATTTCGAGAAGATCAAGTATCTGAAGGAGCATGTGGACGGCATCGACCGCGCCATCATCTCCACCCATTGCCATAACGACCTGGGCATGGCTACGGCGAATACCTTCAACGGTGTGATGGCCGGTGCCCGACAGGTGGAGGTGACCATCAACGGTATTGGCGAACGTGCCGGCAACACGAGTCTGGAAGAGATTGCGATGATTCTGAAGTGCCATAAGGGCCTCGGCATCGAGACGAACATCAACACGACGAAGATCTATCCGACGTCGAGGATGGTGTCGAGCCTGATGAACATGCCCGTGCAGCCGAACAAGGCCATCGTTGGGCGCAACGCCTTCGCACACTCCTCAGGCATCCATCAGGACGGTGTATTAAAGAATGTACACACGTACGAGATCATAGACCCGAAGGACGTGGGCATCGACGACAACTCGATCGTGCTCACCGCCCGCAGCGGACGTGCCGCCCTGAAGCATCGTCTGCACGTGAACGGCGTGGACCTGGAGGAGGAGAAACTGGACAAAATCTATGAGAAGTTCCTGCAGCTGGCCGACCAGAAGAAGGAGGTGACGGATGCCGACGTGCTGATGCTCGCCGGTGCCGACATGGCCGAACAGCACGCCGTGAGACTCGACTTCCTGCAGGTGACAACGGGTAAGGGTGTGCGCAGCGTGGCTTCGATAGGTCTCGACATTAGCGGCCAGAAGTTTGAGGCTGCCGCCAGCGGAAACGGTCCTGTGGATGCTGCCATCAAGGCGCTGAAGAAGATCATCATGAAGCAGATGACGCTGAAGGAGTTCACCATCCAGGCCATCTCGAAGGGCTCTGACGACGTGGGTAAGGTACACATGCAGGTGGAGTACGACGGCTCGCTGTATTACGGCTTCGGTGCGAACACCGACATCGTCACGGCCAGCGTCGAGGCGTATATTGATTGTATTAATAAGTTTAAGAAGGAAGATTAATGAATACATTATTTGATAAAATATGGGACAGGCACGTGGTGCAAGAGGTGAAGGACGGACCGACGCAGCTGTATATCGACAGGCTGTACTGCCATGAGGTGACTACGCCGCAGGCCTTCGACGGCCTGAGGGCGAGGGGACTGAAGTGCTTCCGTCCGAAGCAGATATTCTGTATGCCCGACCATAACACACCCACGCACGATCAAGACAAACCGATAGCCGATGCCGTGGGAAAGAAACAGGTGGATGCGCTGGCGCGAAATGCCGCTGAGTTCGGACTGACGCACTTCGGGATGTTCTCGAAGGACAACGGCATCATCCACGTCGTGGGTCCTGAGAAGGGACTGAGTCTGCCAGGTATGACCATCGTCTGCGGCGACTCACATACATCGACGCACGGTGCGATGGGCGCTGTGGCTTTCGGCATCGGAACCTCGGAGGTGGAGATGGTGTTGGCCTCGCAGTGCATCCTTCAGCAGAAGCCGAAGTCGATGCGGATCTCCATCAACGGCAGGCTGGGGAAGGGCGTGACGGCGAAGGACGTGGCGCTGTATCTGATGGCGCAGCTGACGACTTCCGGAGCCACGGGGTACTTCGTAGAGTATGCGGGTGATGTGGTTCGTGAGATGTCGATGGAAGGCCGTCTGACGCTTTGTAACCTCTCGATAGAGATGGGTGCCAGAGGCGGTTTCGTGGCTCCTGACGAGACGACGTTTGAGTATCTGAAAGGCCGCGAGTATGCTCCGAAGGGAGAAGACTGGGAGAAGGCCGTCAGCTATTGGAAGACGTTGAAGAGCGGTGATGACGCCGTGTTTGATAAGGAACTGGTTTTCAGGGCTGAAGATATCGAACCGCGAATCACTTATGGAACCAATCCTGGAATGGGCATCGGGATTACGGAGGCCATTCCTGCCAATGGTTTAGCAGCTAAATCGCCTGAACAGAGTTTCAAGAAGGCATTGGAATATATGGGATTCGAGGCCGGGCAGAAACTGACAGGTACGAAGGTGGACTATGTGTTCCTCGGGGCCTGTACGAACGGCCGTATCGAAGACTTCCGCGCCTTTGCCTCAATCGTGAAGGGGCGGAAGAAGGCTGACGATGTGGTGGCATGGCTTGTGCCCGGCTCGTGGGCTGTGGACAAGCAGATCCGCGAGGAAGGTCTCGACAAGGTGCTAGCAGAGGCTGGCTTCGAGATCAGACAGCCGGGATGTTCCGCGTGTCTGGCGATGAATGACGACAAGGTGCCTGCAGGAAAGCTCGCCGTGTCTACCTCTAACCGTAACTTCGAAGGCCGTCAGGGCCCTGGCTCGCGCACCATCCTCGCATCGCCGCTCACGGCTGCCGCAGCTGCCGTCACAGGCGTAATCACAGACCCAAGAATTCTATTGTAATTAATATGGCACGGATTAACACAGCTCTTTTAGAGACACGGCTGTTGGATAATTAAATAAAGCCGTGTGAATCCGTGTAATCCGTGCCAAAATGAAAAGAATATGAAACAGAAGTTTGACGTAATAACGAGTACCTGTGTGCCACTGCCGCTGGAGAATGTGGACACAGACCAGATCATACCCGCACGCTTCCTGAAAGCGACGACGAGAGAAGAGAAATTCTTCGGTGATAATCTGTTCCGCGACTGGCGGTATCAGCCCGACGGCACGGTGAATAAAGACTTCGTGCTCAATGATCCCACCTACGGGGGCTGCATCCTCGTGGCTGGCAAAAACTTCGGCTCCGGATCGAGTCGTGAGCATGCTGCCTGGGCCATCGCAGGCTACGGCTTCCGCGTGGTCATCAGCAGCTTCTTCGCCGATATCCACAAGAACAACGAACTGAACAATTTCGTGCTGCCCGTACAGGTGAGTGAGGACTTCCTCGCAGAGCTGTTCCAGAGCATCCGGGAAGATCCTCAGACGCCGGTGACCGTCGATCTGCCTAATCAGACCGTTACCAATAAGTCCACAGGCCGCAGTGAGCATTTCGACATCAACGGTTATAAGAAACATTGTCTGATGAACGGTCTCGACGACATTGATTTCCTGATGGAGAACCAAAATAAGACAGAACAATGGGAACAGCAGAACAAGTAGGACAATACAAGCGACTGCAGCCGTTCGTGGAGATCATGGACTCCACGTTGCGTGACGGTGAGCAGACCAGCGGCGTGAGCTTCCTGCCGCATGAGAAACTGATCATCGCCCGTATGCTGCTCGGCGACCTGAACGTGGACCGTATCGAGGTGGCCTCGGCGAAGGTGTCGGAAGGTGAAAAGGAAGCCGTGAGCATGATCTGCCGCTATGCCGCGAAGGTGGATATGCTCGACAGAGTAGAGGTGCTGGGATTCATCGACGGCGGACAGAGTATCGACTGGATCGAATCGTGCGGCGGCAAGACCGTGAACCTGCTGGCGAAAGGCTCGCTGCGCCATTGTCAGGAGCAGTTGAAGAAGACACCCGAGGAGCATATTAAGGACATCGTCGAGGCGGTGAAGTACGCCCGTAAGAAACAGATGACCGTGAACCTCTACCTCGAGGACTGGTCGAACGGGATGAAGGATTCACCGTTCTATGTCTATCAGGTGATGGATGCCCTCTGCGACATCGGCATCCGGCGGTTTATGCTGCCCGACACGCTGGGCATCATGAATCCCCTGCAATGTATCGAGTACTTCCGGAAGATGATGAAGCGCTATCCTGATACGCACTTCGACTTCCACGCCCATAATGACTACGACCTCGCTGTGTCGAACTCACTCGCTGCAGCCCTGAGTGGTGCGAAGGGACTGCATGTGACAGTGAACGGTCTGGGGGAGCGCTGCGGCAATGCCCCGTTGTCGAGTGTGCAGGTAATCCTGAAGGATCAGTTCAATGCCAAGACGAATATCCGCGAGGACAAACTCAACGATATCTCCCGTCTGGTGGAGAGCTATAGCGGTATCGCCGTTGCCCCGAACCAACCCATTATCGGCGACAATGTCTTTACGCAGGTGGCGGGTGTGCATGCCGACGGCGACAAGAAGAACGGACTCTATCAGAACGCCCTCGTGCCGGAGCGCTTCGGACGTCGGCGGGAGTACGACCTGGGAAAGAACAGCGGCAAGGCGAACATCGCCAAGAACCTGGAGGAACTCGGCTTGGAACTGACGCCGGAGCAGACGCGCCGCGTGACGCAACGCATCACCGAACTAGGTGACAAGAAGGAACGTGTGACCAAAGACGACCTGCCCTTCATCGTGAGCGATGTGCTGAAGCACGATGCCCCGGAGGACAAGGTGAAGCTGGTGAGTTATGTGGTATCTACGGCCTACGGTCTGAAGCCAGGAGCGAACATCAAGGTGGAAATCAACGGTCAGGCATATGAAGCTTCGGCAACGGGCGACGGTCAGTATGACGCCTTTGTGAAGTCGTTGCGGTATATCTACAAGAAATACCTGAACCGCACGTTTCCCATCCTCGAGAACTATGCCGTCACCATCCCGCCGGGTGGTCGTACCGATGCTCTTGTGCAGACGGTCATCACATGGAATGACAACGGCAAGATTCTCCGTACCCGCGGCCTCGATGCCGACCAGACGGAGGCTGCCATCAAGGCTACGTTTAAGATGCTGAACATCTTTGAAAATGAACAAAAAAATGAATTATAATCAGCAACGGACAACAGGACTTAAGGACTTTATAAAAGAGTTGTGTTAGTCCTGTAGTCCGTTGCAAAATAAAAAAAACTATGAAACTTAAAATTGCGATTCTCGCGGGCGATGGTATCGGACCGGAGATTATGAAACAAGGTGTGGCTGTGCTTGACGCTGTGGCTAAAAAGTGCGGGCACGAGTTTGAATACGATGAGGCCATCTGTGGCGCCCATGCCATTGAGGAGGTGGGCGATCCTTATCCCGACAGCACTCATGAGGTGTGTATGAAGGCTGATGCCGTGCTGTTTGCTGCTGTGGGTGACCTGAAGTACGACAACAATCCCACGCTGAAGGTTCGTCCTGAGACGGGTTTGCTGGCCATGCGTAAGAAACTCGGGCTGTTTGCCAACGTGCGTCCTGTGGCCACGTTCGACTGTCTGTTGCACAAGTCTCCCCTGAAAGAAGAACTGCTGCGTGGTGCCGACTTTGTAGTGATCCGCGAACTGACGGGCGGTATGTATTTTGGAGAGAAATACCAAGACAATGACAAAGCCTACGATACCGACATCTACACCCGTCCTGAGATTGAGCGCATCCTGAAGGTCGCCTTCGAAATGGCGATGACTCGCCGTAAGCACCTGACGGTCGTAGACAAGGCGAACGTGCTGGCATCCAGTCGTCTGTGGCGTCAGATTGCCAAGGAGATGGAACCCCGGTATCCCGAGGTGAAGACTGACTACATGTTCATCGACAATGCCTCGATGCGTGTGCTGACGGAGCCTCGTTTCTTTGATGTCATCGTGACAGAGAACACCTTCGGCGACATCCTTACCGACGAGACCTCGTGCATCACGGGTTCGATGGGACTGCAGCCGTCGTCTTCATTAGGAGAGCACACGCCGCTCTTTGAACCCGTTCACGGTTCCTGGCCTCAGGCAGCAGGACAGAACATCGCCAACCCCTTGGCACAGATCCTCTCTGCCGCAATGCTGCTCGAGCACTTCGGACTGGAGAAGGAGGGTGCCCTCGTACGTGAAGCTGTCAATGCCTCGCTCGATGCCAATGTCCGTACGCCGGAGATTCAGGTGGAAGGCGGTAAGCACTATGGAACTCGTGAGGTAGGAGAGTGGATCGTGAATTATATTAACGCGAAGTAATTATTCTTTTATTTTAACAAGGATTTAAGGATTATAAGGAAAGGCTGCGCACTCAGCTGGAAATCCATAAAATCCATATAATCCTTGTTAAATAAAAATGTTTTTGTGCGATATGAATAAGATTATCTGTCTCTGTGCTGTTTGTTTACTGCTCAATATCCATACTGCAGAAGCACAGACGCGTCAGCAGTGGCGTGATTCCGTCGAAGTCCTAAATCGCGAATTGCGGCAGCATCCTGATGATGTTCACCTCCGGCTGCTGAAGGCTGAGGCGAACGTCAATCTGGAGGAATGGGACTATGCCTTGGCGGAGTACGGTCGTATTCTGCGTGCTGACGAACGGAACCTCGCGGCGCTCTTCTTCCGGGCCTATGTCCACGAGAAGCAGCGCCACTATGCCGAGGCGAAGGCCGACTACGACGCCTTCCTCGCCATCGAACCCCTGCACTTCGAGGCCCGCTTGGGACTGGCGCACGTGTTGCAGAAGATGGGCAAGAAGAAGGAAGTCGTAGACGAGCTGAACCATATCGTGCAGATGTTCCCCGACAGTTCCGATGCCTATGCCGCCCGTGCGGCTTTCGAGACGGAACAGCAACAGTACGAGGTGGCCGCTTATGACTGGGGCGAGGCTGCGCGTCTCCGTCCAGGCAATGTTGACTACACAATCTCGAAAGTCGATGTCCTGCTCCGTTTAGGCCGTAAGCGTGAAGCCCGTGAAGCCCTTGATGATCTGGTCTCCAAAGGCACGCCCCGGGGTGTCCTGAAAGAATGGTACGACCGCACGAAGTGACAATAATAACCTTACATAAAGAGATGATGAAATTAAAGTATTTTTTGTATGCCCTGCTGACTTTACTGATTGTCAGCTGCAGTGCCGTAGACAATCCCTCTGTCAATCCGGAACCCCAGATACCGTCATACCGCGATATCCTGGCCAGACTTGACTGGGGCACAGATACAACATTTGTCTATGGACATAAGACACCCGACGTGGATGCCGTCACCTCGGCACTTTCATACGCCTCGCTCATGCGTGCCCTTGGCTATAACTGTAAGGCGAAAGTCTCAACCCCTACCAACAGGGAGACGACCTATATCTCCAATCGCCTCGGTTTTGCACTACCCGAACTGAAGAGTTCGGTGGCGGCAGGTACACGCCTGATCCTGACCGATCACAGCGACTATGCCCAATGCGTGGATGGTGCCAGAGAGGCCAAGATTCTCCAGAAGATAGACCATCATATCGAGGGCGACATCGCCGATGCCACCATACCTTATGTGAGGCGTGAGATGGTAGGTTCCACCTGTACCATCATCTTCGGCTGCTTTAAAGACTTGGGTGTTCCAATCGATGACGAGTCGGCCAAGATTATGCTGGCAGGTATTGTCTCCGATACGCGCAACCTTACCAAAACTACTACAAAAGGTGTCGATTCTACGGCTTGGAAAGCACTCGTCTCACAGTTACGGCTGGAAGACCAGATTGCAGAGATCAACCGCGGGATGGAAGAGGCTGCGTACAACTACGACGGTATGACCGATACAGAGATTCTGCTCTCCGATTACAAGGACTATGAAATCGGTGAGCATCTGATCGGTTTCGGCAGTCTGGTCTGCAAGGAGACAGAGATGGATGCCTTCATCACCCGCATATTGGCCGTGATGCCCGAGGTGATGAAACAGAAAGCGCGTAATATGATCTTTGCGAAGATAGACAACCTGATTCCTAATGCCGATAAAAGTGAAACGACCTCCCCTTATATGGAAAAAGGCACTTACTTCATTTATTATGGCGAGGGCACGAAGGCATTGGCAGAGTCTATCTTCGGTGCTTCCTTGCGGGATGGCGTCACATATACAAAGGAAAACCTGTCGCGCAAGCAGATTATGCCGCCCATTACGGAAAAGCTGAAATAGCCACTCGGCTTCTCTCTTGTCGCTGATTTGTTAATATTTTACTGCAAATTTGCTAAAATCTCCCGAAATAGTTGGCTATTTGGGAGATTTAATGTAATTTTGCAGCTAATTTCCGGAAATAAATACATACTTATATGAAAGAATCCTATAAACATCCGTTGAGGAGTGCCGTCTGTACGGAAGGCAGACGTATGGCAGGTTCCCGTGCCCTGTGGGTGGCCACAGGTATGAAACACGAGCAGTTCGGCAAGCCGATCATCGCCGTCGTCAACTCCTTCACCCAGTTTGTTCCTGGTCATACCCATCTGCACGAGATCGGACAGATCGTGCGTGAAGAGATTGAGAAGATGGGCTGTTATGCCGCAGAGTTCAACACCATAGCCATCGACGACGGCATCGCGATGGGTCACGATGGTATGCTCTATTCGCTGCCTTCGCGTGACATTATCGCCGACAGCGTGGAATATATGGTCAATGCCCACAAGGCCGACGCTATGATTTGCATCTCCAACTGCGACAAGGTGACACCTGGTATGCTGATGGCATCCATGCGTCTGAACATCCCGACGGTGTTCTGTTCGGGTGGTCCGATGGAGGCTGGTAAATGGCGTGGCGAGAATGCCGACCTGATCACGGCGATGGTGAAGGGTGGTGATCCGACGGTGAGCGACGAGGAACTGGCAGAGATTGAACAGTGTGCCTGTCCGGGCTGTGGTGCCTGCTCTGGTATGTTTACGGCCAACTCTATGAACTCGTTGACAGAGGCCATCGGTCTGTCGTTGCCTGGCAATGGCAGTATTCTGGCTACCCACAAGAACCGCATCCAGCTGTTCCGTGATGCTGCACAGCTCATCGTGAAGAACGCGCTGAAATATTATAAGGAGGGTGATGATAGCGTACTGCCCCGTAGCATCGCTACGCGTGATGCCTTCTTGAACGCTATGACACTCGACATTGCGATGGGTGCCTCGACGAATACCGTACTGCATCTGCTGGCTGTAGCACAGGAGGCTGACGTAGACTTCAATATGAAGGATATCGACGCCCTGTCGCGCAAGGTGCCCTTCCTCTGTAAGCTCGCACCTAACTGGCAGAAATACTCCATTCAGGAGGAGAACCGCGCTGGTGGTATCCTGGGCATCCTGGGCGAACTGGCAAAGGGCGGACTGCTCCGTCTCGACTGCAAGCGCGTCAATGGCGCAACGCTGGGCGAGGATATTGTCAAGTATAGCATCACCGGCGAGACCATCGATCCCGAGGCTGAGCGTATCTATCGCAGTGCTCCTGGCGGTAAGTTCTCTACCGTGATGGGATCGCAGGATGCACAGTGGGAGACGCTCGATACCGATCGTGCCGAGGGTTGTATCCGCGACATCGAACACGCCTATACGAAGGATGGCGGTATGGCCGTACTCTTCGGTAATATCGCCCAGGACGGCTGTGTGGTGAAGACCGCCGGCGTCGATGAAAGCCTCTGGCACTTCGAGGGTCCTGCCGTCTGCTTCGACTCTCAGGAAGACGCCTGCGAGGGCATCCTCGGCGGTAAGGTGAAGAGTGGCGACTGTGTGGTCATCACCCACGAGGGTCCGAAGGGCGGTCCCGGTATGCAGGAGATGCTTTATCCCACGAGCTATATTAAGTCGATGCACCTCGGCAAGGAGTGTGCGCTGATCACCGACGGCCGTTTCTCAGGAGGCACATCCGGTCTCTCCATCGGTCATATATCTCCTGAGGCTGCCAATGGCGGAAACATCGGTAAGATCAAAGACGGTGACATCATCGTGATCGACATCCCCTCGCGCTCCATCAACGTGAAACTCTCCGACGAAGAACTCGCCGCCCGTCCCCAGCAGCCCCTGAAGCGCAACCGTGTGGTCTCCAAAGCCCTCCGAGCCTACGCCCAGAGCGTCGCCTCTGCGGACAAAGGAGGAATTAGGATTATTGAATAATATGAGGCACGGATTACACGGATTAACACTGCTTTAATCTGTGGAAGGAATAGAAAGCCGTGAAATCCGCGTAATCCGTGCCAAAAAAGAAAAATAGAAAATGAGAGATAGAATAACAGGATCGAAGGCGCTGATGCGGGCGCTGCAGGCCGAGGGCGTGAAGACCATTTTCGGCTACCCCGGCGGCAGCATTATGCCTGTCTATGACGCGCTCTTCGATTACACACGAGGCGAGAAGAAATGTTTCGACCATATCCTGGTGCGCCACGAGCAAGGCGCCACCCACGCTGCCGAGGGCTATGCCCGTGTATCCGGTGAGGTGGGTGTGGCCCTGGTCACCAGCGGTCCCGGTGTGACGAACACCCTTACGGGTATTGCCGATGCGATGCTCGACTCCACGCCGATCGTCGTCATTGCCGGACAGGTGCCCATCTCGGCCCTCGGTACCGACGCTTTCCAGGAGGTGGACCTCGTGGGTGTGTCGCAACCCATCTCGAAGTGGAGTTATCAGATCCGTCACGCCGAAGATGTGTCGTGGGCCGTCAGCCGTGCCTTCTATATCGCCCGTACGGGCCGTCCAGGTCCTGTGGTGCTCGACTTCGCCAAGAACGCCCAGGTGGAGGAGATCGACTACGATCCGCAGAAGGTCCGCTTCATCCGTTCCTACGTGCCTTATCCCAAGCTCGATGCAGAGGCTGTGCGCCAGGCTGCCGAGCTCATCAACAACGCCAAGAAACCCTTGGCACTCGTGGGGCAGGGCGTGGAACTGGGTAATGCCCAGAGCGAACTGAAGGCCTTCCTCGAGAAAGCCGATATCCCCGCAGGCCGTACGATGCTCGGACTCTCCGCCTTGCCCTCCAACCATCCGTTGAACGTTGGTATGCTGGGTATGCACGGCAACTACGCCGTGAATATGAAGGAGCAGGAGTGCGATGTGCTCATCGCCATCGGTATGCGCTTCTCCGACCGCGTGACGGGTAACCTGAAGACGTACGCCAAGCAGGCGAAGATCATCCACCTCGACATCGACCACAGCGAGATCGACAAAAATGTGAAGACCGATGTGGCGGTGATTGCCGACTGTAAGGAGTCGCTGCCTGCCATCACGGCCTTGATCAACAAGACCAGTCATCAGGAGTGGCGCGATTCTTTCAAGCCGCTCGACGAGAAAGAACGTGAGAAAGTCATTGAGCCCGCCATCCATCCGAAGGAGGGTCCGCTACGTATGGGTGAGGTCGTTCACGCGGTGGCCATTCAGGCTCCTGACGATGCTATCCTCGTGACAGATGTTGGTCAGAATCAACTCTTTGCGACGCGTTACTTCAAGTATCACCACAAGCGCAGCATCTGCACCAGCGGTGGTCTCGGCACGATGGGCTACGGTATGCCCGCCGCCATCGGCGCCACCTTCGCAGCCCCTGAGCGCACCGTCTGTTGTTTTATGGGCGACGGCGGTTTCCAGATGTGTATCGAGGAGCTCGGCACCATTATGGAACAGAAAGCTCCCGTGAAGATGATCGTTATGAACAACCACTACCTCGGCAACGTGCGCCAGTGGCAGGATATGTTCTGGCTGCGCCGCAAGTCGTTCACGAAGATGATGAACCCCGACTACGGACCCATTGCCCAGGGTTACGGCATCCCTTATCAGGCAGTCACCGACCGCAAGGACCTCGCTGATGCCGTCACGCGGATGCTCACCACCGACGGGCCGTTCATCCTCGAGTGTGCCATCCTCGAAGAAGACAACGTGCTGCCTATGACGCCCCCGGGAATGGATATTGATAAAATGATGTTAGAGATCTAATTTAGCAACGGACTACAGGACTTAAGGACTATAAGAAAGTCGTGTTAGTCCTGTAGTCCGTTGCAAAACAATAATTATAATGGAAGAAAAGAAACTTTATACTTTGCTGGTGTATTCCGAGAACGTGGCCGGTATTCTGAACCAGGTCACGGCCGTCTTCACCCGCCGTCAGGTGAACATCGAGAGCCTCAATGTGTCGGCCTCGAGCATCCCCGGCGTGCATAAGTACACCATCACCGCCTGGAGCGACGAGGACCAGATCATTAAGATTGTCCGTCAGATAGAGAAGAAGATAGACGTGGTGAAGGCGAACTACTTCACTGACGACCAACTCTTCATCCGTGAGTCCGGACTGTACAAGCTCGCCACGGAGAAGGTTCTGGCCAATCCCGAGATCTCCCGTACCGTCCGCCGTTTCGATGCCCATATCATCGAGGTGAATCCCACCTACACGATTGTGATGAAGCACGGCATCACTGAGGACATCATCTCGCTCTACCGCGCCCTCGACACCTTCGGCTGTGTGCTGCAGTACACCCGTTCCGGACGTATTGCCGTCACCCGTGGCAAGCAGGAGCAGGTCAGCGAGTTCTTGGAACAAAGGGAGAAAGAAGTTTAGTTTACAGTTTACGGTTTACAGTTTACAGATGATGACATTCAGAAACAGATGGGCGAGGGTAGCGGTGTTGGTAATCTCATTCCTCATTCCTCATTCCTCATTCCTCGAAATCAACGCACAACGCTACGTCGGAGGCGATATCTCCGTGTTGCTGAAGTATGAACAGCAGAACGCCACCTATCTCGATAAGGACGGGGCTGCTATCGCAGATGTGCTCGAATTCCTGAAACAGCAGGGCTGGAACACGATGCGCGTGCGACTCTTCGTCGATCCATCGAATGATCCAGACAAGTGTGTGGTGCAGGATCTAGAGTATGTGAAGACCCTCGGCAAGCGCATCAAGGACGCAGGCCTCCTGTTTATGCTCGATTTCCACTATAGCGACACGTGGGCAGACCCCGGACATCAGACGATTCCAGACTCCTGGAAGATTTGGAGTTGGACGCCTGATGTGACGGTCTACAACTACACCAAGGAAACACTCGAAGCATTGGTGGCTGCAGGCGCCACGCCAGACCTCATCCAGACGGGTAACGAGATCAGTTTCGGTATGTTGTGGGGATTCACCCAGGACGGCAAATACGAAGACTGGGAAGAGTGGGGCGGACACCTCGAAGCCACCGCTGACTGGAAGGACTATACCGACAAACATTGGGACAACTTCTCCAAGATGCTCAAGGCTGCAGGCAAAGCCTGTCGTGAGGTATGCCCCGAGGCTAGGATCATCATCCACACCGAGCAGTGCGCCAACAACCCCACGCTCGATGTCGCCTTCTTCCGTCACATCCAGCAGTATGAGATCGACTACGACATCATCGGCGTCTCTTACTATCCCTATTACAAGGGCCCGCTCTCGAACCTCGACCGTGGTCTGACGCAGCTGGAAGAGAACTTCCCCGACAAGCAGATCCAACTCGTGGAGACCGGCTATCCCTCGAAATGGGAGGTGGGCGGCTCTTCCTACGACTACACCAAGACCTATCCCTATACCCACGAAGGCCAGCGCCAGTACACCGCCGACCTCATTGCTATGCTCCAGAAGCATCCGCAGGTCAACGGTCTCTCCTGGTGGTATGCCGAGGCCAATGCCAAAGGCTGCACGGGCGACCTCGCCACAGGTTGGTACAACGCCTCGCTCTTCGACAACGAGACGGGCCGTGCCCTGCCTGCCCTCTACGAACTCAAGGCCTTTGCCGATGATCTCTCCGCCATCGTCCCTTTTCTAAATGATCGGGTGGGAGAGCGTGCCGACTGGTACACCCTCCAAGGCCTCCGCCTCCCCTCGGCACCCTCACGCCCCGGCCTCTACCTCAATGCTGGCCGCAAGGTTCTCCTCCGCTAATGTTCAATGGTCAATGTTCAATGTTCAATGAATAAAATAGGATCTTACGACTTTCTCGCCGAGCCTTTCCATTGCGATTTCTCGCAGCATCTCTTTATGGGTCACCTCGGCAACCACATGCTCAACGCCGCAGACTTCCACTCCTCTGCCCGTGGCTTCGGCATGAAATATCTGTTGACCATCAACCGCTCTTGGGTGCTCTCGCGCCTGGCTATCGAGATGGATGAGATGCCTCTGCAGTACACAAAGTTCAATGTCGAGACGTGGGTGGAATCAGCCATGCGCTACTTCACCTCCCGTAACTTCCGCGTCGTCGGTGAGGACGGGAAGGTGTACGGCTACGGTCGCTCTATCTGGGCGATGATTGACACCGAGACGCGCCAGCCCACCGATATCTTCGCCATCGACAACGGCGCCATCAACAACTGGATTGTCAAAGACAAGGAGTGCCCCATCGACAAGGGCGGCCGTGTGAAAATGTCCGACGACGCCGAATTCATCCGCACCATCGACACCCACTACAACGATGTCGATATCAACGGCCACATCAACTCCGTCAAATACATCGAGCACATCCTCGACCTCTGGCCCATCGACTGGTACCGCATGCACCGCATCCGCCGCTTCGAGATTGCTTATGTCGCCGAAGCCCATGCCGGAGATCAGCTCTCCTTCTATAAGGAGTCAGGAGTCGGAAGTCAGGAGACAGTAGAATACTGTGTCCGCATCACCAAGGACTCTCCCGACGGTCCCGTCGAGGTCTGCCGCAGCAAGGTCATCTTTACCAACATAGAATAATATGACACCTACCGAATTACGCAACTCCCGCCTGGCCGAGCGCATGATCAAGAATATCGCCCGTCGCAACATGCAGGCATTCTACTGCCCGACAGCCCAAGAGGCCGTCAGCAAAGTGTTGGAACTCATCCCCGCTGGCAGCAGCGTTACCTGGGGCGGCTCGATGTCCATCCGCGACATCGGCATCCCCGATGCCCTCCGTGCCAAAGGCTGTTACGACGTGCTCGACCGCGACCTCGTCGAAGGCGATGAGGCGAAGGTGCAGATGTACGTCCGTGCCTTCACCACCGATGTCTATCTCTCCAGCGCCAATGCCATCTCCGAAGACGGCGTCATCGTCAACATCGACGGCAACGGCAACCGTGTCGCCGCCATCACCTGGGGCCCGAAGAAGGTCATCTTCATCATCGGCATCAACAAGGTCGCCCAGACCGTAGAGGCAGCCCTCGCCCGTGCCCGCAGCACCGCTTCGCCCATCAACGCCGCCCGTTTCGACATCAACACACCCTGTCAGACCGACGGTGTCTGCCACAACTGCAACTCCCCCGAGAGCATCTGCAACTACGTCCACTTCCTCCGCAACTCCCCCCGAGGCAAACACACCGTCATCCTCGTCGGAGAACCCCTCGGCTACTAAACTATTGATCCCGATGGTGGCGAGCGTTCTCATCTCACCCGCCTTCGTGCTTACTGCAGTATGCAAGGAGTTTAGTTAGTCTTTAATGCCGTTCGCCTATAGCCAAATAACCTTTTGCCTATAGCCAAAAGATCGTTCGCCTATAGCCAAAAGCAAATCGCTGATATTTCAGGACGGCAGTATCGTCGGCGGATACGATCCTTGGGGCACCCCAATCCTCTCTAAGGAAGAGATGTCGAAGAATGCCCATAAGTTCGGCTATGGTCTGGCCACCTATATTCCCGCTTGTGTGAGTATGCGGTATGAGACGATTATCGATGATGGCAAGACCTGCGTCATTGAATGGTGTCATATTGTCTCAAAGCAGGGGCAACAGGAACGCAACCGCATAGCTATTTCTGGCTGTAGTGCCTACACGCGTAACGACGAAGGCTATCTCTGTTCTGTGCGCATCAGCGACTATGCGGGGCACGAGGGAGAGATTGACTGGACCAAGATGGAAGTGTCTCGCGAGGAGGCCTATTCCATCAATCTGGTGGATGAATTCCACGGTGGCTGTGGTATGAAGGAGCAGGAAGACTGACAAATTTAAGAAATAAAGAAAGAGCGATCGTCAAATGACGGTCGCTCTTTTCTTATACATTATATAATATTAGATGACAGTGAAGTCGAAGGACTGGAGATCTTTGTCGAGCGAGGAGGTGCCGTAGAGGATTTGGTAACGGCCGGGCTTGACGGAGAGCTCGTCGATCATCTCGTTGTAGTATTCGAAGGCCTCGCCGTCGAGGGTGATGGTGGCCTTCTTCGTCTCACCGGGGGCGAGGGAGAGCTTCTGGAAGCCCTTCAGCGCCTTGATGGGAGCGCCTGCATCGTCGAGCGCCTTGACATAGACCTGTACGGTCTCGGTGCCAGAGCACTTGCCGGTGTTGGTGACGGGCACGGTGATGGTGACTTTGCCGTCGGCCTTCATCGACGACTTGGAGAGCTTGCCCTTGCCGACGGCGAAGGTAGTGTAGGAGAGGCCGTAGCCGAAAGCGTACTGCGGCTGGCCGGTGAAGTAACGGTAGGTGCGGTTCTTCATCGAGTAGTCGAGGAAGTCGGGCAGGTCATTGTTTGAACGGTAGAACGTGACGGGCAGCTTACCGCCAGGGTTGTAGTCGCCGAAGAGCACCTCAGCGAGAGCCTTTGAGCCTCCCTGACCAGCATACCAAGCCTGCAGCAGGGCATCGTACTGTCCCTCGACGCTACCGAAGGCAATGGCAGAGCCGGAGCAGTTGACGAAGATGACGGGCTTGCCCGTGGTGTGCATAGCGCGGACGAGCATCTGCTGCACCTTCGGCAGCTCGATGTCGGCCTTGTCGCCACCTTCTCCCTCCATCTGGGCAGAGATACCGCCGATGATGATGATGGCGTCGGCAGCGCTCACTTCCTTGGCGAGGTCGGTGAAGTCGGCGAGGATGCGCTCACAGATGTCACCACGGAGCATAGCGAACTGTCCGTTGCCGTGACGGTATTCGATCTCCACATCGTAGGTCTTGCCGGCCTCGACGGGGAACGACTTGTATTCGGGTTTCCGTCCGAAGCCGAAAAAGCGACGGCCACCGGGCTTGCCTTCTTCGACGACTTCGCCGTTCACCTTTAATATATAACCGTTGTCGGTGGTCAGCGTGTATTTCATCTCACCGGTGAAGGTGGACTTGTACTGACCGCTGATACGTACGGAGAGCGAGTCACGGCTGACACCCTGGGCAAAGCCCCAGGCGCCAAAGGTGGAGAAATTAAGCTCGTTGTAGTAGTCGGTCTTGACGGGTTCGCCTTCGAGCTCACGGTTGTTCCAGAATTCCACCTTCACGCCCTTGCCGTCGTTGAAGTCCTGCAGGTGGTGGACGGTGCTGTATTCGTCGTTGAGCTCACAGGCCTTCTGATAGATGATCTTCGTGCCGGGCAGGGCGGCGCGGATGCCGTCGAGCAGCGAGTGGGTGTGGGCTTCAGTGGGCGTACCGCCGTAGTTACCGTTGAGCAGGGCGGCATCGTCGGCATTAGGTCCTACGACGGCGAGCGTCTTGATGTTCTTGGAGAGGGGGAGCACACCGCCTTTGTTCTCTAAAAGCACCATTGATTCGCGGGCTGCCTGGGTGGCGAGTGCGTCGAAAGCCTCAGAGCTGATGACCTCGGGGCCGAGGTTTGCCCAGGGGAGCATATCGGCGGGATCGAACATGCCGAGCTCGAAGCGGCCCGTGAGCGTCTTGCGCAAGTGCTGGTCGAGCACTTCCTCCTTGATGAGGTTCTTCTGCAGGGCCTCGGTGAGTACCATGAACACCTTGCCGCACTCGAGGTCGGTGCCGTTGAGCACAGCATCGACGGAGGCGGAGAGTCCGTCCTTATGCGTCTCGTGCTGGCCACGGTTGAAGAAGTTGTTGATGGCGTCGCAGTCGGTGAGCACGATGCCGTCGTAGCCCCACTTGTTGCGCAGGATGTCGATGAGCAGACGGTCGCTGGTGCAGCAGGGCTTGCCCTCGAAACGCTGGTAGGCGCACATCACCTCGCGTACGTCAGCCTTCTTCACCAGGGCCTTGAAGGCAGGAAGGTAGGTCTCCCAGAGGTCGCGGTTGGTGGGTTCCACGTTCATCGAGTGGCGCAGAGGCTCGGGACCGCTGTGTACGGCGTAGTGCTTGGCACAGGCGTGGGTCTTGAAGTAGTGCTTGTCGTTGCCCTGCATGCCGAGGACGGTCTGCACACCGAGGACGGCATTCATATAGGGATCCTCGCCGCAGGTCTCCTGGCCGCGTCCCCAGCGGGGATCACGGAAGATGTTCACGTTCGGGCACCAGAAGGTGAGTTCGGGATTGCCGGGATAGTAGATGACACCCATGGGTACGTTGAACAGCTTGGGGTCGTTGTGGTCGGTGCGGTTCCAGTTGGCGCGGGCCTCGTCGCTCACGGCAGAGAACACGTCGTAGATGAGTTTCTCGCTGAATGCTGCTGCCATGCCGATGGGCTGGGGGAAGACGGTGTAGCCGCCCTGGCGCACGCCGTGACAAGCCTCGCTCCACCAGTTGTAGGAGGGAATGCCGAGACGGTCGATGGATACCGACTTGTTCATCATCAGTCCGACCTTCTCCTCGGGAGTGAGCATCGAGATGAGGTTCTCCACACGTTCAGCCGTCGGCAGCTGTGGATTCTGCCACGGGTACTTTTGCTGCGCCGGCGCAGTAACTGTCACAACGGCCAGCAACGTCAGAAATAGGATTCTTTTCTTCATCTTAAATTTAGAATAATTGAGTATTTTTAAAGTTTATCGGAATTCTGAATAGTTGATTGCGGTGCAAAGTTAATCAATTAATTGCTTTTTAGCAAAAATATTGGCGTTTTTATTTTGAATATTGCCTGAATTTGATTAATTTTGCAACCGATTTCTAAAGTTAACCCCTCGTCGGGGCTTCGCGCAAGCTCTGAGTGGACTGACAAGACGACGGCTTTCGGGTAGGGCTGGCATGGTGCACAGGGAGATGTATAACATTTAAAAACAAGTCAATTATGGCAGAAATGAATTTTGGTGGCGTGATGGAAACTGTTGTCACCAGCAAGGAGTTCTCTTTGGAGAAAGCACGTGAAGTATTGAAGAATGAGACGATCGCCGTGATCGGTTACGGTGTTCAGGGTCCGTCAGGGTAAGACCTACGACAAGGCTGTGGCTGACGGATGGGTTCCTGGTGAGACGCTGTTCTCTATCGAGGAGGCCGCCGAGAAGGGCACGATCCTCTGTATGCTTCTGAGCGACGCTGGTCAGATTCAGCAGTGGCCCGTCATCAAGAAATATCTGAAGCCCGGTAAGACGCTGTATTACTCTCACGGCTTCGCCATCAACTGGAGTGACCGCACGGGTGTGATTCCTCCTGCAGATGTTGATGTGATTATGGTTGCTCCTAAGGGTAGTGGTACGAGCCTCCGCACGATGTTCTGCGAGGGTCGCGGTCTGAACTGCTCGTATGCCGTCTATCAGGATGCTTCCGGCAAGGCTAAGGAGAAAACCATCGCCTTCGGTATCGGTATCGGTGCTGGTTATCTGTTCGAGACCACCTTCCAGCGTGAGGCTACTTCTGACCTGACAGGTGAGCGTGGAAGTCTGATGGGTGCCATCCAGGGTCTGCTGCTGGCACAGTATGAGGTGCTTCGCGAGCACGGACACTCTCCCTCGGAGGCCTTCAACGAGACCGTTGAGGAGCTGACTCAGAGCCTTGGCCCGCTCTTCGGTGCGAAGGGTATGGACTGGATGTATGCCAACTGTTCGACCACCGCTCAGCGTGGTGCGCTCGACTGGGCTCCCCGTTTCCACGATGCCATCAAGCCTGTGATGGAGTGGCTGTACTACTCTGTGCAGACGGGTAACGAGGCTCAGATCACCATCGATGCCAACTCGAAGCCCGACTACCGTGCGGGTCTGGAGAAGGAGCTTGAGGCCATGCGCAATCAGGAGATGTGGCGCGCCGGCGAGACCGTGCGCAAACTGCGCCCAGAGAACCAAGAAGTTTAATTCAAGGAGATAAGGAGTAAGGAGATGAGGAGTAAGTAGAAATGTTCAAGCGCAAAATGAAATCTGCACGGAAATCTACTTACTCCTTTTCTCCTTCTCTCCTTACTCCTTCATTTTATATGTATGGGAAAGTTAGTAATCAATTCGTATGATGAATTCGCAGCACATCTGGGACAGGAACTCGGAGTCTCAGAGTGGCTGCAGATCGACCAAGACCGTATCAACCTCTTTGCCGACGCCACACTCGACCACCAGTGGATTCACGTCGATGTGGAAAGGGCGAAGGAGGAGAGCCAGTATCACAGCACCATCGCTCACGGTTACCTAACACTCTCCGTGCTGCCGTATCTGTGGAACCAGATCATCGAGGTGAACAATATCAAGATGCTCGTGAACTACGGTATGGATAAGATGCGCTTCGGACAGCCTGTGGTGACGGGTTCCCGTGTGAGGATGACCACGAAACTGCACAACATCCAGAACCTGCGCGGCATCTGCAAAGTTGAGATTGATTTCAAGATTGAGATAGAGGGACAGCGCAAGCCGGCACTCGAAGGCATCGCTTCGTTCCTTTATTATTTTGTGTAATATGGAGACAAGGAAACAAGGAGTTCAAGGAGTTCAAGACGTTACCTGTAACCATGCTGGTGTGTGGGGAGTAAGTAATGTCCTGAACTCCCTGTCTTCCTGTCTCCTTGAACTCCTTTAATATCAAAAATATGGGAGGATTCTTTGGAACCATATCTACAAAGTGTTGCGTCAACGACCTGTTCTACGGCACCGACTACAACTCGCATCTCGGCACACGTCGCGCCGGACTGGTGACCTTCGACACCGAGAAGGGCTTCAGCCGTAAGATCCATAACCTGGAGCGTGACTATTTCCGTTCGAAGTTCGAAGATGAGCTCGACTCGTTCTCCGGCCATCAGGGCATCGGTGTGATCAGCGATACAGATCCTCAGCCGATTCTCGTGAACTCTCACCTGGGCCGCTATGCGGTGGTGACGGTGGCGAAGATCAACAACCTGGAAGAGGTTGCCCAGGAACTGCTGGACCGTCGCATGCACTTCAGCGAGTATTCGGCCAACACCATCAACCAGACAGAGCTCGTGGCGCTGCTCATCAACATGGGGCGCACCTTCGTGGAAGGCATCAATCTGGTATACAAGAAGATCGAGGGTTCATGCTCGATGCTCATTCTTACGGAGAAGGGTATCATTGCCGCCCGTGATTTCCTGGGCCGTACCCCCGTCGTGGTGGGACAGAAGGAGGGAGCCTATGCCGTATCGAGTGAGACGACAAGTTTCCCGAACCTCGATTATCACCGTGTGAGAGACCTCGGTCCCGGTGAGATCGTGTATCTGACAGCCGACTCGATGGAGGTGCTGCAGGAGCCGTTCAAGAGGGAGCAGATTTGTTCATTCCTCTGGGTCTACTATGGCTTCCCCGCCTCAGACTATAACGGTATCAACGTCGAAGCCGTGCGTGAGGCAAACGGTAAGAAGATGGGTGAGACGGACGATACGGAAGTGGACAGCGTCTGTGGTGTGCCTGATTCTGGTGTCGGTATGGCGCTAGGTTATGCCGAAGGTAAGGGTGTGCCGTATAAGAGGAGTGTGCTGAAGTACACACCGACGTGGCCTCGTTCGTTCACACCGGGCAATCAGGAGCGTCGCGCACTGGTGGCAAAGATGAAACTCATTCCTAATCCTTCACTGCTGAAGGGCCAGCGCGTGGTGTTCTGCGACGACTCCATCGTGCGTGGTACGCAGCTGAAGGATAATGTGAAGACCTTCTTCGAGTATGGCGCCAAGGAGGTGCATTGCCGCATCTCGTGTCCGCCGCTGGTGTACGGTTGTCCGTATATCGGCTTCACCTCGTCGAAGAGTGATATGGAACTGATCACGCGCCGTATCATCAAGGACTTTGAGGGCGATGACAAGAAGAACCTCGAGAAGTATGCGCAGACGGATTCGCCTGAGTATAAGCGGATGGTGGCAGAGATAGCCAAGCGTCTGGGACTGACGACGCTGAAGTTCGCGCGTCTGGAGGATCTCGTGGAGGCCATAGGCATGCCGAAGTGCAAACTCTGCACGCATTGTTTCGACGGCAGCAGCTATTGCCATGAGTATGACAATGAGGACGAAAGACAGCTGAAGCTGGACTTCTAAGCCACAGATTCCACAGATTTCACAAACTAAGGAGTTTTACACAGATTGTTTAGAGAGGTAACCGTCTTCTTGTAAGATATATTCCTCCTGAAGGAGATAAGACAGCGCGGCATCCAGTTCGTCGGTAGGCAACTGGATGTCGCGTAAGTCTGTGATGGGGTGGGGCTTGCCGTCGCTGAGCAGTTGGAGGATCTTTTCCATCGCAGTGTTCATACGAGGCTCGGAAACGAGACCTTCTTTGCGGTGACTCAGACAGACATCGCACAGTCCGCAGTCGTGGCTGTCCGTCTCTCCGAAGTATTGCAGTAGCTGGCGGCTACGACAGATATGATCGTCTGTGGCGTATGCGATGACGGCGGCAATACGCTGGCGGAACTGCGACAGACGCTCTTCATAGACGGCAGGCGAGAACTGCAGGAACTCCTTGTCTTCCCGTCGCTGGGTATAGCGGATGTAGGGTGTCTTCTTCTGGGGGATGAAGTGGAGGATGTGACGCTGGCTGAGACTGATGAGCGTCTGATAGAGCTGTTGTGGCTGCAAGCTAGTCTGACTGGCGATGAAGTCTTCGTCGATGTAATGGTAGTCGGTGAAGAGTCCGCCGTAGTTGCGCAACAGTGAGGTGATGACCTTCTCTTCGTTGGGCGTGGTGTTCTCCAGTTTGTAGAGTTCTCCACGCGAGACAGTGAACATCAGTCGCGCCTGATTATCTTGTTCCTCCGTATATTCGATGTAGCCCGCACGGCTGAGAATCTTCAGCGCGGAGTCCACCACGATGGGGAAATGATGGAAGGCGTGACAGAACTTGTCGATGTTGAACTCGAAGGTGTGGTTATAGCCAGAGCCGACGCCGATCTGATAGAAGAAGGCCAGATGTTCGTAGACCTGACGGATATAGTCTTTCTCAGGGAATGTGTCGACAACGCGCTTTTCGAGTTTGCGCTTGTCGCCGTTGTTATAGAGCAGCACGGCGTAAGAGCGCTTGCCGTCACGTCCCGCACGGCCTGCCTCCTGGAAATAGGCTTCGATGCTGTCCGGACAGTCGATGTGTATCACCAGCCGTACATCGGGTTTGTCGATGCCCATGCCGAAGGCGTTGGTGGCCACCATCACGCGGATCCTGCTTTCCTGCCACGCCTGTTGCCGTTCGTCCTTTACACTTGTGTCGAGACCGGCGTGATAGAACGTGGCGGAGATGCCTGCCTTCGTGAGCAGGTCGGCATATTCTTTCGTGCGCAGACGGCTGCGGGCATAAACGATGGCGGTGCCAGGAATACTGCTGAGGATATGGATGAGTTGTTCACGCTTGTCGTTCGCCTGCCGCACAACGTAGACGAGGTTCTTGCGCTCGAACGACATCTTGAAGACGTTGAAGACGGGTTCTCTGGGTTTTCCGGATAATCCGGAACTGTTGGTGAGTTTAGCCTGAATATCCTCCACCACCTGCGGTGTCGCAGTGGCGGTTAGGGCCAGAACAGGCACACCTGGCAGGAGCTTCCGGATATTCGCAATCTCAAGATAGGATGGGCGGAAGTCATATCCCCATTGCGAGATGCAGTGGGCCTCGTCGACGGTGATGAAACTGACCTTCATGTGGCGCAGCTTCGTCTGGAAAAGTTCGGAGGATAGGCGCTCGGGGGATACATAGAGCAGTTTCACATCGCCAAAGATACAGTTCTCGAGGGTGATGATGATCTCCTCGTGCGTCAGACCAGAATAGATGGCTGCTGCCTTGATGCCTCGGCGGAGCAGGTTGTCCACCTGGTCTTTCATCAGGGCGATAAGGGGTGTGATGACGATGCAGATGCCTTTCTGTGCTAAAGCCGGCACTTGGAAGGTGATGCTCTTGCCACCACCTGTCGGCATCAGACCCAGAGTGTCGTGGCCTGCGCAGATAGACTCGATGATCTCACGTTGTATGCCCCGGAAATCGTCATAGCCCCAATATTGTTGAAGAATAGTTTGGTATTGGTTCATATCTTTTTAGTTTAGAGTTTATTGTTTATAGTTTATAGTTGATTACCGAGCAAGCCATTCCGACTTTAACATATCATCTATAAACTATAAACCTTAAACTATAAACAATTACTCTTCGCTCGGTTTAATGTCTTCTATCTGCAGCTGCACCTCACTGCGTTTGTAGATATTGTCCTCGATGGTATAGACGATATCAAACGAGCGCTTGGACTTGATATAGCGAGCCGACTCACTTTGTCCGAAGGCGATGCCGTTGAGCACGTTGCTCGACTTCGAGTCGACGAGTTCCAGCTTGATATGCTCCTGCTGACGGCCTACCACCTTCGATGTGCCGTAGTCGTAGACATTACGGGTGCAGAAGATGGGTTTGGGATTGTCGGGTCCGTGCGGAGCGAGTTTCTTCAGGTCGTTATGCAGTTTCTTGTTGACATCTTTGAAGTCGATGACGGCATCGATGTCGAGGGTGGCCTCCGTCTGCTCCGGCAGGATATGCTCATCGACATATTTCTGGAAACGGCGACGGAACTCGGGGATGTTCTCAATCTTCAGCGAGAGGCCGACGGCATAGGTATGACCGCCGAAGTTCTCCAACAGGTCGCGGCAGTTCTTTATGGCGTCGTAGATGTCATAGCCAGCCACGCTGCGGGCAGATCCCGTGGCGATGCCGTTGAACTTCGTCAGCACTACCGTAGGCCGGTAGTAGAACTCCGTCAGGCGGGAGGCGACGATGCCGATGACACCTTTCTTCCAGTTCTCGTCGTAGAGCACGATGCTCGACGGATGATCCTGGTGCACCAGCCTTTCCACGATTTGGTTTGCCTCTTCGGTCATCTGCTTGTCCACGTCTTTGCGCTGCTCGTTGTACTCATTGATGAGATGAGCCTCCGTCAGAGCCTTCTCAAAGTCACGCTCCACGAGCAGGTCCACAGCCTCCGTACCGTTCTGCATACGTCCCGAGGCATTAATGCGGGGGCCGATCTTGAAGACGATATCGTTCATCGTGATCTCGCGTCCCGTCAGTCCGCAGATGTCCATGATGGCCTTCAGCCCCACCGAAGGCGTAGTGTTCAGCAGTTTAAGTCCGTGGTAGGCGAGGATGCGGTTTTCTCCCAGGATGGGCACGATATCTGCGGCGATGCTCACGGCACAGAACTCGAGCAGGGGGATGAGCCGCGAGAAGGGTATGCCGTTGTTCTTGGCGAAGGCCTGCATGAACTTGAAACCTACGCCACAGCCGCAGAGATGCTTGAAGGGGTAGGTGGAGTCCTCGCGCTTCGGATTGAGGATCGCCACCGCATTAGGCAGTTCATCATCCGGCACATGATGGTCGCAGATGATGAAGTCGATACCCAACTGCTTCGCATAAGCTATCTCATCGATGGCCTTGATACCGCAGTCGAGTATGATAATGAGTTTGACACCTTTTTCTGCTGCATAGTCCATTGCCTTGATACTGACACCATAGCCCTCCTCATAACGGTCGGGGATATAGTATTCAATATTGGAATAGAACTGCTGCAGAAATTTATACACTAAAGCTACCGCCGTACATCCGTCGACATCGTAGTCGCCATAGACCATGATACGCTCTTTGCGCCCCATGGCGTCGTTCAGTCTGTCTACCGCCACGTCCATGTCGTTCATCAGGAACGGGTCTATCAGCTCGTTTAACATCGGACGGAAGAATCGCTTGGCTGCGCTCTCCGTCTTGATGCCTCGCTGAATGAGCAGGTTTGCGATGATCGGACTCATGCCGATCTTCTCTCCCAGCTCCTTAGCTGCCGTCTGTTGTTCTGATGTAGGTGGTTCGTAATTCCATTTGAAATGCATTAATATATTCTCGAAGAGAGCCTAATACGGCAATTTAGCGCCCAAAGGTAAGCATAAAAAATGAAAAAAAGGCATAATCTGCGTAAAATTTAACAGATTATGCCCTTTTTAACAAATCTGGGGCTCTATCTCAGACCGTTTCTCAGAGTCCGAGCTTCTTCCTGATCTCGGCAGGGATGGCGTTCTTGTTGATGAGGAAATCCATCGTGTTGGCTGCGATGAAGGCCTTGGTCATGTACCAGATGCCCTTGTATTCGCCGGATTCGCCCCAAGAGTTCTGCACCATGTAGTACTCTTTGCCGTTCTGGTCCTTTGCCACACCGAAGATGTGCATGCCGTGATCGTCGGTCAGTTCCCAGTTGTCGAAGCGCTCCTGGCGCATCTGCTGTGTCGGCACGACCTCAGGAACGTTGCAGCCCAGCGAGTCGATGATGTTGCGCTTCTTCTCAGCGGTAAGTTTCAGCCAGCGGGCCATGTCGCTTCCGGCGAGACTCTGTGCGGCTTTCGAATCGACGGCATAGGCCAGTCCCTGACGGGTGAATCCCTCCTCCGACACATCGCCGCCCCAGGCTACGGTATAGCCGTTGTCGATGGCGTTGTCGATAATCTGCATCATCTCGTCCATCGGTACGTTATAGCTCAGCGGGAAGCGCCAGTTGTCCTGTACCTCCACAGCGAAGGCTGTATAGAAGGGATGGTGGGTGTAGCTGGTGATGCTCACATAGTCATTGAGGTTGATGCCCAGCGAGGCGGCAAAAGTCTTCGGAGTGTACTCCTTGCCCTCATAGGTGAACTTCTCGGGGCACTTGCCGAGGTAGGCGTCGAGGATGCCCTGCAATCCGACCTTCCACTGGTTGCTGATCTTCTTGGCGCTGCTCTTTGAGACGGCTGCCACGTAGGGCTCCAGCAGCGAGAAGAACTCGTTGAAGTTGTTCAGGGAGTCACCATAGAGCGAGCCTGGGAAAGGCATTGCCTCCAGCGGACAGATACCGTGGTTCTTCAGCGTAGAGAGGACATCCTCTGAACTGCCGCCCTGTGCGAACTGGCAGTCGCCGTGATATCTTACCACCTGGATGGCGCGCTCCATATAGGTCTTGTTGGCTACGAAGGCTTCGCAGAGGGTGTATCGCTTGCCTGTAGCTTTCAGGATCTCTGCCTCAAAGAATGAGAGGGTAGAGTAGTCCCAGCACGTACCCGACCGGTTCTGGTCCTTGATGGTGGTGATGGGGTTTTCCTTAATGACTGTAAAGACGGGCTTGTTAGCGTCTTTGGCGGCTTCCTTCTTCTTGGCAGCCGAGGCACTGACGGCGATCATCGCCATAAGTGCGAAAGTTAGAATCTTTTTCATATATTATAAATTAAATGTGTATATCTTTTTTTTGAAACGAATATGAATAATATGTATAATTTAACCCACTAATATGAATAATATTATTTAAATTCGTGAACAGAATTATTCACATTATGCACATTCGTTTCCTTTACTTTCTTTATTTTCTTTATTTTTCAGCATAAATGTTTCGAGCTCTTGGGGATGATAGGCGATGCGCTTCGAGCCGAGGAAACGGCACCCTTCCTTCGTGATGAGGATATCATCCTCGATGCGGATGCCGCCGAAGTCCTTATACGTCTCGAGCTTGTCGAAGTTGATGAACTCCTTGCAGTGTCCGCTGGCTTTCCAGTCGTCGATGAGCGCAGGGATGAAATAGATGCCTGGCTCGTCGGTAAGTACAAAACCTTCCTCCAGCTTGCGGCCCATACGCAGACAATTGGTGCCGAACTGTTCGAGGTTCGGACGCGTCTCCTCGTCGAAGCCCACGTAGATCTGTCCCAGTCCTTCCATATCGTGAACGTCCATACCCATCATATGTCCCAGTCCGTGAGGCAGGAACATCGCGTGGGCACCGGCCTTCACGGCCTCGTCTGTGTCGCCCTTCATCAGTCCGAGATCCTTCAGGCGCTCC
The DNA here is from genome assembly GCA_900316445.1 of uncultured Prevotellaceae bacterium. Taxonomy (GTDB): domain Bacteria; phylum Bacteroidota; class Bacteroidia; order Bacteroidales; family Bacteroidaceae; genus Prevotella. Next base: position 82,037 of record ONCZ01000005.1, read on the forward strand.
GTCATCTTGCGGCAAACGGCGAAGTGCACATCCATATATTTCACGCCGGGCTTGGCCACGTCGAGCACATAGTCGTGACACTCCTCCACGATCGAATAGATCTCCAGCTGCCGCTGCGTGAACTTTCCGTTCACAGGCATCGTGCGGGTGTGGTCTGAACAATAGTCATCCAGTTCACAACCGGCATCGCAGATCACCAGCCTTCCGTCTTCCAAAACAGCGTCAGACGGAGAACCGTGCATAATCTCACCGTGCTGCGAGAAGATGGTGGGGAAACCGTTTCCCTGTGACAGACTGCGGGCGATGCCGTCCACCTGACCTGCTACAAGCCTTTCCGTCAAACCCGGCTTGATCAGCATCTGGGCCATCGTGTGCATAGCGAAGCCCACATCGCAGGCCTTCTCGATGGCCTCAATCTCCTGCGGCTCCTTCGTGGCACGCATCTTCACCACTGCCTTGATCAGCTTCAGCGAGGCTTTCTCCTTCTGCTGGCTCGGATGAATCCCCAGCAGGTCCATAATCTGTATCTTCGTATCGAAGCGGTATGGCGGCAGGAAATGCACTGTTGCGTTCGTCGCCGTCACACGGTGGCAAACCTCAACAAGCTTGGCCATCGGAGCGGTCTTCGTGATGCCCACCTCTGCGGCGAGATCGGTTACGGACGGCGTGAAGCCCATCCACACGATATCCTCCACGTCGATATCATCGCCGAAGAGCCACTCCTCGTCGTTGTCGATATCAATCACACCCACCAGTCCGTCGCGGTGCTGGCCGAAGTAATACAGGAACGACGAGTCCTGCCGCATCGGCGCATACGTATTGGCTGGATAGTTGTAGGGCGCCTCGTTGTTGCCGATGAAAATGATGACGCCTTCTCCCACGAGTTTCTTCAACTCAGCACGGCGTCTGATATAAGTCTCTTTGCTAAACATTCTTATTTAATTTAGTTGTTATACGTCAATTTGTTTGCAAAGTTAGTAAATTAATCACGAAAAGCTATGCACAATTCACATTTATTTCGTACTTTTGTCGAAAAATATACAAAAACTATGCAGTTGGGACCGAAAACAGGACTTGTTCTTGAGGGTGGGGGCATGCGTGGCGTGTTCACCTCTGGGGTGCTCGATGCCTTCATGAAGTACGAGCTTTACTTCCCCTACATCGTCGCGGTGTCGGCAGGTGCCTGCAACGGACTGTCGTACATGAGCCGTCAGCCCCGTCGTGCCAGATACTCCAACATCGATATGCTGCAGAAGTACGGCTACATCTCGCTGAAGAGCCTCCTGACGCAGGGAAGCATCTTCGACCCGAACATCCTCTACGAGCGCTTCCCCAACGAGATCGTGCCTTTCGACTACAACGCCTACGAGCATAATCCCGCCGTCTATGAAATGGTCACCACCAACTGCTTGACGGGCCGTGCCGAATACCTCTCCGAGAAGCACGACTTCCGCCGTATGACCGCCATCGTACGGGCGTCGAGCTCGCTGCCTTATCTCTCGCAGATCACTTATGTCGACGGCATTCCCATGCTCGACGGCGGTATCGTCGACTCCATTCCCGTGGTGCGCGCCATCGACAAGGGTTACTCGCCGAACGTGGTCATCATGACGCGCAACAGAGGCTTCCGGTCGGCAGAGCCCGACTTCAAGGCCCCGCGCCTGTTCTACAAGCAGTATCCACGTCTGCGCGTCGTCTTGAGTCATCATGTTAAGGCCTACAACGAACAGCTGGATCTCATCGAGCGCATGGAAGACTGGGGCGAGGTGATCTGCATCCGTCCTGAGCGTCCGATGGAGGTAGACCGCATCTGCCGCGATACCCGTAAACTCGAAGCCCTCTACGAAGAAGGCTTCGCCCTCGGTGACCGCTTCTGCCGCGAGATTTAAGTCACACAGATATTCACAGAAATCACGGAAAGTGCCTCTGCGTATGCCGTCGACCTTGGTCGACAATATCTGTGATTTCCGTGAATTTCTGTGTGACCATAATAATTTCTTTTGTTTCATTTATTTCTGCGGGACTAAAATAAAATCTTTAATTCTTGCCTATTTGTTCTTCTGTCTGAAAAAAAAGCACTACCTTTGCAGCCAAAATTGAAATAAATCGTAAAAATAATGGGAAAAGTAATACTCACCGGTGACCGCCCCACCGGAAAACTCCATCTCGGACACTACGTCGGCTCGCTGCGCCGTCGTGTCGAGTTGCAGAATGCGGGCGACTACGACCGTATGTTCGTGTTCATGGCCGACGTGCAGGCCCTCACCGATAATGCCGACAACCCCGAGAAGATTCGCCAGAACATCATCGAGGTGGCTCTCGACTATCTCGCTGCCGGCCTCGATCCCGAGAAGTGCGTGCTCTTCATCCAGAGCCAGATACCCGAACTCGCCGAGCTCACCACCTACCTTATGAACCTCGTCTCCGTCAGCCGCGTGCAGCGCAACCCGACGGTGAAGACCGAGGTGAAGATGCGCGGCTTCGAGGGCGAGAGTATACCCCTCGGCTTCTTCTGCTACCCCGTGTCGCAGGCTGCCGACATCGCACTCTTCAAGTCCACGACCGTTCCCGCAGGTGAAGACCAGGAGCCGATGCTAGAAGTGACGCGCGAACTCGTACGCCGCTTCAATCAGGTCTATGCCCCTGTACTCGTCGAGCCGAACATCCTGCTGCCCGAGAACCTCACCGCCCGCCGTCTGCCCGGCACCGACGGCAAGGAGAAGATGTCGAAGTCGCTCGGCAACTGCATCTACCTCTCTGACTCCGCCGATGACGTCTGGCAGAAGGTGCGCTCGATGTACACCGACCCTGAGCACATCAACCTCAACGATCCCGGCCATGTGGAGGGCAACGCCGTCTTCACCTATCTCGACGCCTTCTCCTGCGACCAGGACTTCGCCGACTTCTGGCCAGAGTACCAGAACCTCGACGAGCTGAAGGATCACTACCGTCGCGGCGGTTTGGGCGACATGAAGTGCAAGAAGTTCCTCAACCATGTGCTCAACAAGTTCCTCGAGCCCATGCGCCAGCGTCGCGCCGAGTTCGAGAAGGACATCCCCGAGATCTACAACATCTTAAAGAAAGGTACCGCACAGGCGCGCGAGGTCGGCGTCCAGACGATGGACGAAGTCCGCAAGGCCATGCGCATCGACTATTTCAATGACGCTGACCTCATCCGCCAGCAGTCCGAGCGCTACGCAAAATAATAAATTTTGACCACGAATTTCACGAATTACACGAATTATATAAAAAAGGAGAGTGAACCGTGCGGGAGGGCACTGAAAAAGTCCCACCTGCCCCTTTTTAACACTTGAATTCTGCACATAGTCTGTATAATATTTGGCTATGTGCGGATTTTTTTGTACCTT
>ONCZ01000078.1 GCA_900316445.1 uncultured Prevotellaceae bacterium
CAGTGCACGGTACATTCTTACCGTCGGCACTGAAAACGGATGTCATTCCGATTTTTCTTCCAATTAATCCTGGCATTTCAGTTTAAAATTAATAATGTTATAAATATAATAAAATTCCTTTTTAAGTGTCATCTTTGCCATCCGAGGCGCACAAACCCACTTAAAAAGGAACCTCAACCGCTTCATTTTTGAAGGCTAAGTTGCTCTTTATCAGGGTATTGATAGCTCTCGGGCCAGCGCAATACGCACTTTTGCGGCTGCAAAGGTACATATTATATGCGATATACACAAGATTTTCTACCTACCCAGCTAAAGATTTAAGATTTTTTATACTTTTAAGTATCTTTTATCATTGCAATCCTTGCCACTGTCCACGAATTGGCTTGCATTGTGTGTACAAACTGGGGCAGTTGAACACCTGATGAAGCTCACTGTCCGACTGCTTGATGATCTCCACACTCCGTTGGTGGGTATCCCAACCGTCGCCCATGATATACAGGTAGACCACCCTACCCTCTCCGGAGAACTGCAGATCCTGGTGCTCATTCACACTCGCCTTCATCTCCACCGTATAGGGACGCTTCGGCGAATAGCCGTTCTGCGGCGTGGCACCCTTCAGCACAGCGGCAGGCAGATAACGCTGGTGATAGCTGTCGTTGGCAGGAGCATATTCCGAAGTGCCGTACTTCTGCTTCAGCTGTGACACGACGGAATTGACGTTCGACGGCCAGCTGATCAGCTGGATGCAGCGCAGACCCTCCTCACGGTTGCGACCGTAAATCTCCATCGCCATCGGCATCATCGCAGCCGTACCGTGGGGCGTCTTGCCCAGGAACTCCTTATAGAGTGCCTCAAACTCCTCATAGTCCTTCGGCACATTGGTGAAAGTCACCACGCCCGCTGCACTCTTGTTATACTTCTCGGCGGTCAGATTACCTTTCATCGTGTACTGATGCTCGCCATAATTCCATGTGCTCTGTGCTTGAGCCGACAGCCCCAACACACAAGCCATTACAATAAGAAATACCTTCTTCATTTTATTCTATTTCACAAAAACCTTTTTACCATTTCTTATATAGATACCCTTTGTGGGTTGTTTTACCTCTATGCCCTGCAAGGTGTACCACTTATCCTTTGAATATTGAACATTGAACATTGAATATTGAACATTATCCTTTAGCGTAGCGCCGATGGCGGTAGGCTCTAGTACATAGGCAAGAATCTGTGTCAACACCTTTTTAGACCTGTATGGGAAATATTCTGTGAGCAGACGGTTACGCTCACGCATATAGTATTTGTCTACGGTGTAGAGTTTGCCTGCACCGTATGCATACTGGTGTACGTCGCGGCGGTAGTCACCCCAGCGGGCGGACTCATCGTAAATGGCTGTAGAGATGGTGTTGTACAGGCTGTCCCACACTTCCACCACCGATGTCTCGCCCAGCAGACCGTCGTCGGCTAATAGTTCTTTGGCACGGGCCCGATAACGGGCGGCAAAGTCGTTGTTCTTCAGCAGGCCTTGGAAGATGGTAGTGGGGGCTCCCTTATGTTTAGAACCGGCAGAAAGGTTCTCGTCAACATTCTCGAAGATTATCTCTGTATCCCAGCAGAGGAACCTGAAACCCTGACTGTCCTGCCCCCGACGACGCAGGGCATACCAGTTGTGATGGTCCCAGTCGGTATTGCCAGCATACTGGTTGATGAGCATGTAGTCAATGAAAGCGTCTATGTCAAGCAGCGTGTCGAGCTTGGCATAGCTTTGGGCATCGGCAGCATCGGCCGCCGTCTCGAGCATCTCTTCCCAGGCATCCAGTGTACCCTCAGCAGCCTCGATATGATTGCCGCCGTCTTCTTCGATCTTAATCACATCGATGTCACTCTTCTTGCCACCGAGATGATCCTTACCAAACTGTCCGTCGACACGCTCGGCGATATTATAGAGTCCCCAATACATCCCATTAAGAAATAGGTGTACGTAGAGAGCATTGACACTGGTGTGCCCCATCTTGCGCTGCATCCTTCGTGCCCATACGTCTCGCGTGTACTGGGCTTCCTGACGATTGCCCTCCATCCAGTGCTGCCAGGAGTTGCCGAAGTGACAGCGTAGCACCAGCTGCTTGAACACCTGCGGTTCATCTTCGCCAAAGAGCGGATATTCCAGTTTGTCGGGACCGTATTCATCTTTGAACACCAGCCGGAAGGAATGCTTGGGATTCTTCTCTGCCAACCGACCGTGACCGCCGTGCAGCCTCATGCCGCAGTCGATGGTCAGGTCGTGCCGCTGTGGTCCGCCGAAGAGCTCTATGCTGGCAGGACGCGTCCAACCGTGTCCCGTCGCATCGCCCACAGGAGGACCAGTGTAGATGTAGATGCCTCCCTTCTCCTCATCGTTCACGCGACTGAAGAAGTTTTCCTTGTCAGAAACGAGTGAGAGGATAGGCAACTGCCACAGACCCTCGATGATCTTTGGCCGCAGCTCACTGTCGCCGGTCATCTCCGGATCCATCTCATAGTCGGCCACAGCCGTTCCCGTTATCTGGCTGTACTTGCCCCATTTGGCAGGATAGCCTTCTGGATTGTTCGGCTGATTCAGCACGGAGTTGACAAAGATATAGGTGGCCGTAGTGACAGGAGAGACCACGGAGCCATTCTTCACCTCAACAGCTCTCAACAGCGTGGTTGAGGTCAGAAGCAACGGTTCGGTGTACAATGTGCTCTGAGCCGTAGGTTCACTACCGTCAGTAGTGTACCTGATCTCCGAGTCCGCTCCCTGGGGCGTGATGCCGACCGTCAGGCTTGCCTCGTCATATAGACCATGCGGCAGGTCAAACCGAGGCTGCGCGGTTGCGGCCCATGTCATCAGCGCCATCAGAGCAACTGTCACTATCCGTTTCATGTCCGTATGAACACCTTTGTTCAGAATATCATCTTCTTTGTCTTACCATCGGTACTACGGAGGATGAGGATCTGGCCCTTGCGAGGCGACTGTACTCTGCGGCCCTGCAAGTCATAGAGACCTGTGCTCTGGGCTCCGCCAACTCTCATCTGACGGATGCCACTTGCAGTATCCGTGATGATCTTGCACTCCAACAGCAGAAATTCATGGAAACCGCCAAAGGTGGACTCGTCGGTGAAACGGATGACGAAGTTACCCTTCTCCGTAACAGTAAACGGCAGCTCATGACGCTCGGCTGAACTCACATCGCCCCGCTCACCTTTCACGTTAGGAGCAGCCTGCTGGACTTGTGAAGTCACAACTGCAACGCCTGCTGCATCGAGCAACTCCACCTTATACTGAGGCTCCTCTTTCCAGGCGGCCGTTGCATACACGAGCTTGTAACTGCCTGCCTCCAGCGTCAGCGGACTGTTGGTCTGACTGCCGGTCTCTGCCTTCCCGTTGCGCCAATAGAGCGCACTGCCCTGATAGCCCTGGAATCCGACAAAGGTACGGGCTCCCTGCGAATAGGTATTGGGATACTGATGGACGTCGTCATTCTCCTGTACACAGAGCCAGTCCTTCGGCATAGCCCCTTCGGCCACATTCGTGAAATCGAGTTTATAGACGGTCTCCTTCTCCTCGTCGATGACCGACTTCTTTTCAAAGACAGGCTGAATGACCGCATTGTCGTCAGTCATCACAAAGGTCACCACATTGGCCTCGGGATCGAAGGCGATGGTCTTCTCCATCGTGAAGTAGACAGAGTTTATCACGCGCAATTCTGTCAGCACGTAGCCCTCTTCCGGATTGACAGTCAGCGTGACAGTCTCACCCTCTGCAGCCTCCTCAACGTCAGAGACGACGCTGCCATGCTCAGCCTCACGGACGCTGACCAGGAACTTTTCGGCCTCCGCTTCGGCAGGCGTGTAGATAATCTGGTCGACGAGCATCCCGATGCCGTCAGTATTATTCAGGCGAAGGTCGTTGGTGCCCTCGTTCAGATGGACCGTGAAGGTGGACTTCAGCCAGTTGTTCTTGCCAGCCTCTTCGATGTCGATGGACTGCGTCTCTCCATTGACGATGGCCTCCATCTTACCGGCTTTCGTCGTCTGACTGTAACGTACAGCAATGGTATAGTCGCCAGCCTTATCCAGCGTCAACTGATGGCGCAGCGAACCGTTTTTGCTGGTACTGAACGAGACATAGCCCAAGGCAGCAAACTCATTCACGTCATCGGGCACCTTGCCGTTGGTGGTAAAGCAGATGCCGGAGACACTCTTGTAATCCATATTCTCAGCCTCGATGACGATGGGCAGATGGCTCTCGGCAGGCTGTTGGGGAATAGCCAACGGCTGGGCCACATCGGCAGCAGGTCGGCTGTTGGTGCCGGCACACTGGATCGTGACATTGACAGGTCCCAGATGGTCTATGCTCAGCGTATAGACACCATTCTCGGCATCCCACGCCTCCGTAGGTTCGGCCGTCGCCGACTCACGTAGCGTCAATGTGTAGCTTGGAGCAGACGAGACACCCTTGACGGTGATGACGTCTATGACCGTCGTCGTAGTATCCGTACGGAAATTGTTCAGATAGAAGTCGATGTGGTCGTTGTACTCACGGACGACACCGCTCGACAGTTTGCCGTAGTTCAGGATGAGCGAGTCGCAGGTGTTATACGCCAGGGGGATGCGCCCCTCGGCTGTTGTCTTCTTGTTCAGATAGGAATACGGGGTGTAGGTTACCAGCTGGTTCCCCATGCGGGCCACAAAGAGGTCGCCCGTCGATATCTCGGGATACTGCTCGTTGAACTCGTCGACCTTCTTCTGGAGGTTACTCCACTGCTGAGTGCGCTTCGACTTCTGCACCTGCACGGGAATGCTCTTTGCCAGGTCATCGTAGAGTTCGAGCGTAACGGGAATGGTGGCATAGCGGCCCGTCTTCTTGAAATAGCAGTAGTTCTCCATCCACTGGCCATTACCCTTGTTCATCGGATCGTCCTGCTTGTAAAGCTTGTCGTAGAGGTTGCCCCAGGCGGCATACTTGTCTTCATCACTGCCTGTATTCACGTCGTTGACCACTACGACCTTCGTGCGGTCGACGACCTCCTTTCGTGTGGGAACGCGCAGGGTGCCATCGATGACCTTACGGAACATATCCGTCCAAATGGCCTTGAAATGGGGAGCCGGTGCCCAGTTGCGACGGCTATAGCCATCAACGATCTTCGCGTTGGTCTCTGTGAAGCCCTCGCCGCCGTTCGTCCACGTCAGTTCAGGACCGTCCCAGACGGCACCGCCGTTGATGCCCGTCTGTTCCATCACCGTACCGATGCCGGCAGCACCAGGATACTTACACTTGCCTTCGCCCTTCAGGTCGCTCATGGCACCTTCCCAACCGCAGTAGTCGTAGCGCACGCCATAGTTCTTGGCCAACCCGGAGATGAACGGAGCAATAGTCACACTCTCGTTGTTGTAGAAACAGCTCGACGTGGTGTACTTATAAAGCCAGAGAATGCTCTCTGGATACTTCTTACAAGCTTCGAGCAGCTTCGGCTCGCGCTTCATCTCACCGATGGGGTTCAGCGGATGACTCCAGATGTTGCCACAGAAGCTCACCGTCAGGAAACCACCATACTTGTGGGACATCTCTACCAGATTGGCAAACAAGGCCCAGCGAGACGACTGTTTCGAAGAGCTCTTGTCGCCAGGTTCGTCGAAGCCCCAGAACTGCTCGGCATAGTTCCAGCCTAAGAAATTGGGATAGCGCTTGAAGAAATATTCAAACGTCTCCAGGTCGCCGTCCTGTATATGTGTATGACCGCCACTGGCCGGCTGACAGGTAAACCACACGCCGTTCTTCTGGCACACAGAGCCCCACGACTTGTAGGTTCGCACGGCCGAGCGAGGTCTTGTATAGATATTCTTCTCCTTATCGTACGCACACGACATAGAAAGGTTCATACACACATAAGGCCTGACATCCTCTGGTATCAGGTCGATAATCTTCTGCGGATCAGCAGCAAACCATACGTCAACGTGAATCAGCCACAAGGGATGTTCGTTGTCAATAGGACGGCGCTGCTGTGCCGTCGCCGCCAAGGTCATGAGTGCCATCAGGACACCAATCATCATTCTTTTCATATTTCCTGTTCTGTTAATTAGATTTCGACTTATATCGCATATATCCTAATTGTTAGGACCGAGGTAAGACGGTTGCAGACCGCCCCAGTCGATGATGACCTTCTGGAGCATCTGACCTGGGTCGAGGGCCTGGAAGGTGAGGGTATGGGAACGTTTGCTCCTGTCGACAGCAAAGCGCAGACGGCAGGGAGCTCCGTTTCGCATGACCTGATCCTTCCAATTCCGGTCATATTCCTTGAACTTATTCTCAAACGTCTGGGGCTGACTTCCGTCAACAGTCACACTCACACAGTTACTCTTTCCGGCATAGAGCGGCCAGAAAGGAACCGTATAAAAGAACACGTCAACGCTGTCGGCATCGACGGCATCAAAATCATAGGTGGCAGAGCCTAACTGCATCACTTGCCAATCGTAACCAAGACCTTTAATGAGCCTTGCGTCGTCAGACTTTGAAGCAAACTGAGCGAGGTTGAGCACCTGACAACCCTGCAGCGGCTCATTCTGAGGCGACAAATCGACAGGCGTCATTCCTGCTCCCTCGGAAAAAGCGACATCCGGCATCTTCTGGTAGAGGGCACACCAGCCCGGAGCCAGAGCCATCATACCACGCCACTTGCCGTCGAGCAGACTGTTGTAACGACGATTGAGCGTATTGATGCTGTCATAGGCAATCTGCGACTGGCGTGCAGCCCAGTTGGCCTCTGCCCTACGTCCCTGGGCGAGAAGTTCGTGATTCAGCTGTGCCATGAGGAACTTGCGATTCATCTGATAGGCGGCCTGCATGGGGAACTGCACCATCTCAAACCACGAAGCTTTCAGAAGACTTTGAACTTTGAACTTTGCGCTCGGCTTTGCCGCTTCGCTTTGCGAAGAACTTTGAACTTTATGATTAGACGTATTAAGCGAATCAAAGGAATTGGCGATGGCCTCGACTTCGTCGGAGATACGCTGATAATCAGCCAAACGGTGCTGGGCTTCATCGTAGTTCAGGAAAGAATACTCTGTGGGTTTCAAACCTGTGTGAGCCTCATCGTCCCACTCGAACTCCCAACCCATGAATTCTGGCCTACGACTCCAGGCGAGACGGTAGTAAGTGTCGAGGAGACTTTGAACTTTGCGCTCGGCTTTGCCGCTTCGCTCTGCGAAGAACTTTGAGCTTTGAACTTTATGATTACCGAAGAGGCGGGTGAGGAGGTCGGTCTGGTGGCGGTTAACAGTGTCGAAGTCGAAGGCGTGGATATTCCAGGCCATGTCCATGAAGGTCTGGATGCCGAGTTCCATGGGTTTGATGTCGCCCACGTTGAGCAGCCAGTAACGGTCTGCCCCGTTGTCGTAGGCCTTCTTCAGTTCCTCGTACATCAGCACCGGCGGCGTTGTGTTGAGCCACAGATAGTCATGCGGAGCCCCAAGATAACTCAAGTGGTAATAGACGCCTGCCCTACCCTTGCGCTGCTGCTCTTCGGGATTCGACACACGCTTCATATAGCCGTAGTTGTCATCGACCCAGACGAGGGTGATATCATCGGGCACTTGCAGGCCGTTCTCATAGATATCCATGGTCTCCTTATAGGGCACGAAAATCTGCGGGATCTCCGTCGCCTGCCTGCCGATATGTTTCTCTAACAGCTGACGCTGTTCGTCGATGACCTTCGCTATCAGCGGTACGCGCTCTTCCAAGGGCAGGTTGCCTCGCAGGCCGGCATCATGAAGTCCGCGCATGGCGGTGGTATAGATATTCTCGTATTTGGAGGCCGCCGAAAGACGGTCGTCCCACTTCTGCAAGATGGTCTCACGGTTGGTCTTATAATTCCAGTCACCATCACGCAACTGATCCCATTCCGTCGAAGCGGCATTGTTCAGCAGCAATGGTTCGCAGTGAGAGGTCGTAATAATGATACCAAACGAATCGCAAACCACCTTACTCTGCGGATGAGAATAGAATGCACCTGTACACGAATGCATGGCCGGTGCCAACATATTTGCCTTCAGACGGAGCAGCAGCTCACAGACACGGGCGTAGGTCTTGGGGCCGATGTCACCCAGCTCTCGCTCATAATTCGACGCAGCCCAGGGTTTCAGTCCCCAGTCCTCATCATTGATGAAGATGCCACGATACCTGACCGTCGGCTCACCCGAGGCATAGTAGTCGCAGTCGACAGCGGCCTGCGGATTCTGTCTGACAGGCACGTCAGCCCACCAATACCAAGGCGAGACACCGATTCGCTGCGACACCTCATAAATGCCATAAATGGTACCACGGGTGTTGCTGCCGGCAATCACCAGACGGGGCTTAGGTTCGTTGGTCACAGTAATGACATAACTCTCCCATTTGTCCTTCAGGTCCTGTTCCTTCAGCAGTCCCTTTGCAATGAGCTTTTCAATGGTCTTGCTGCCGTAGGTACCTACGACGATTTGACCACCTTCGTTCCCTACGTCATCTTTCCCTGCACCTGTCACTCTCTCAATATCAAGACGGAGATCATTGATGGCACGGAGCACCTGCTTAGGTTCCTCCTGGGAATAACTGACAGTGGCATTACGCACCTTGAAACTCCGACCCTGCGCGCAGAGAGGAACGACTATCAGCAATAGCAACAATTTCTTCATCATATATATATAATGTTATAATTCCTTGGTTACGACTGATTTGGTTTTTAGAAAAGCCCAGACTTACACAAGTCCAGGCTTTCTTAACTAACAATATTCACTATCTCCATATGAAAAAACTATGGTGCAAAGGTACGATTGTTTTTCAATTTTGCCAAAGAATTTTGTTTCATGCCATATTGGAAAATGTCACAACCGGCAAATAAAGATACGTCTGAAACATTTTTGATGTCTTCATGAAACATTGAAGCATTTGCAAAAAAAAGAGGGCATGCTCAAAAGTGCACACCCTCTTCGGAATTAATCATCTACTATATATTCAAATGCCGTTTATTTCAGGATCACCTTCTTACCGTTCTGGATGAACAGGCCCTTAGAAGGATTAGCAATGCGCATACCCTGCAGGTTGTAGTAAGCATTGTCTTTCTTCACATTCTTCACGGCCTTGATGGCAGTCTGACCACCCTTCCAGAGATAGACAGCAGTCACAGTTACAGGGAACTCACCACCCCAGGCGTTCTTCAGGCAGTGCAGGTGGCAGAAATCGTCAACACGCTCGTCACCGGTCTTATAACCTTCCTCATCACCATCACCATTAGCGGTCAGAGTCATGGTCTTGAGCTCTTCCAGGTCGATAGCCAGGCACTCAAGGTCAGCATTCCAGTGGGGATCGTCTGCATTGAAACCAACAACCAGGTTCTTCCAAGCACCCTCGTTGATAACGCGGTTACACATAACGCGCATACCAGGACCACCAGTACCGAAGATAATCAGCTTGTCATACTCAGAGATGTCGGCATACAGGTTGTATGTCACATTCTCAGCACCGAGGATACAAGAACCAGCACCAATCTCAGCGTTCAGGTTCCAGGCAGGAGTCATCTCACCTGTCATCTCAGCTTCCTTAGTACAATGTGTCTCATCATCGGGATTGCTCCACTGGAACCACATTTCGGGCACTACCTCTACCCACTGCTCAGGATCCATCCATTCGTCCTGTGCGTTTGCTGTTGTTACACCTGCCATCAAAGCGATAGCTGCAAAAACTGATTTAGTAAAAATCTTCATACTCAATAAATTTTAGTTAATAATGAATGTTATTTTTTTGTTTAAACGATAATTCTCGCTTTTCGGCTGCAAAAGTACAAACTTATTATATAACAGCCATAGAAAAACGTCTCATTACATTGCCTAAATGTTGCAATATAACGTTGCCTGAGAAAACAGGTCTTCCCAGGCAACGTTATGAGTTACTACTGCAAGGCATCTGCCAGGCTGGCGTAAGGCGACTTGCGGTTCAGGGCAGTTGACCACAGACCGGCATTGGCAGCCGATTCTACCACAGCCCCGAAAGTGATGCCGTACTGCTGGGCGCCCGGTACCTGCTGTTTGTAGGCAGCGACTGCCTGAGCCAGAGCCGTGCCAGCCTCCGCATCCGTACCGGAGACGGTCTGGATAGTCAGGCGGATCAGCTTGCCGGTAGCAGCCAGTTCCTTCAGCATCGTAGCAAAGCCGTTCGCATCAAACGAGGCGGCATCAATCGTGACCAGCGCGTCGATACCATTGATCTGATCCATGCCGGCAGCGTTAGCCGTCAGAAGGTGCAGCAGCTCAGCGCGTACGTCAGAATCCATCAGATATTCGCTCACGAACAGTTTGGCATCGCCGCGCTGCTCGCGCATCTTCTGTGCCGCATAGGCGAAATAGGTCTCCCCCAAGTTCTGCTTCCAGATCAGATCTGCAGCCGACGTGACAGGGCAGTCGGCGACCGTCCAGTAGTTGATCAGGGGAGCAGCCTCCATAGCAGCAGCGATATAGTCGCTCAGGGCGCCGCCGATAATCTGGAACTTCTCTTCAGGAGTCTTCTCCACCTCGTAGGTCGGGCGATACTTGTATTTGAACGAGATGTTATCCACCAGGTAGTCGCAGTTCAGCAGCTTCGGTCCCAAGACGACGGTCACCTCCGTCTGTCCTTTCTGGTCGTCAGAGAAGGCCAGTGCCTCAAAGTCGATGTTGATCAGCCCGCGGCTCCAGGCATTCTGTTCGCAGCCGAAATCCTTAGGACTCTTGAACTCGGCGTTCTTGCCGCCCATGGCAAAAAAGATCTTCTGGTTGAGTGCCGTAGCATTCACAGCCTTATAGTCGAGCGTCAGTTCAGAGTAGTCGCCTAATTTGCGTCCCTCGGGGAACTGATAGGTGATGGCGACATAAGAGTTATTCGTCTTGGTGACATGGACCACATGCCCCGACTGGGCGTCAGGATCATCCTCCACGACTGCAGAGCCCTTGCCCTCGTCGCCGGTAGCCTTCATCAGAGGATAAGTGGTGCCTAATGCATCCCCCTCGAAGTCGATGACATCGTAGCCCGTCACCTCATCCTCTTCGACCGTCTCCGGCGCAATCTGCTGAGAGAGATAGGTCGTATTGATGTTGGTGCTGGCGCAGAGAGCGGGAGCAAACACGTTGATACCCTTCTCGCAGACATCCTTGGCCATCGAGGCTGCTAAGAGCATATTGATATTGCCCTCATTATCCACCTGCTGGCTGTGGACGAAGAGGTCGGGAATCACCACATCATTGAAGTTGGAGAGCGTCAGCGAGGCGGCCGCAGTTCTCTCATCGAATTCTGCAGATGCTAATGTATTGCCCAAATGGAAATTGGCAGCGTCGATATAGGTCACTAATGTGCCGTACGAAGCCAGGCGCTCAGCCTCTGCGACAGATGCAGGTTTCTCGCCGGCAGCAGAAGAATTGTCAAACTCCTTGGCGCATCCCGTCATCAGTGCCGTCGCTGCAAAGAGGCCCAGCTGACAACCGATTGAAAATAGATTCTGTTTCATAGCTTACTTGTTTCTTGATTACTTAAAAGTCTCTGACTTGACACCACGGGTCTTGACAGTCAGCACATACTTCTCTGAAACACTGATGCCGAGGCCGTCATTCGACACCTGGAAGTCAAGATACAGCGTGTCAGGATGGCGGTTGCCGACAAGCTGTGACTCGTCAGCCTCAACGAAACGGCCCGAACCGCTCGCCGTGAAGCCCTCGGTATTCGTAGTAACGGTGCAGTTGCCGCTGTTGTCGAAGTTCAGCTGCAGCTCACAGTTGTGGGCCTTGCCGGCGGCATCCTTGGCAGCATAGGTCATCAGTGAAGTGTTCAGGCCCTTCGTAGTGACGAAAGCCGTAGCACCCTGAAGATCCCCGTTAATGAGATACTCAGCGTGATACCTGTTCACATACTTCACGGCATAGAGCACGAAGTTCTTCTCAGAAAGGATGGAATCGACACCCGTAGCTTTGATCATCCGGACGGGAATCACATAGTGGTTGGTGACCGACAGAGGATCATCAAAGAAGGCGTCCTCTAACTGCACTTCCACACCGCCGACAGGATCGCCCTTAGGAATCACAATAGTATTGCCCAGCAGCCTGTAA
>ONCZ01000042.1 GCA_900316445.1 uncultured Prevotellaceae bacterium
GAAGTACATCGGCCACTACACGGAGGAGATGGAATGGGTGGAGAAGTTCATCGACCGCATCCTCGACCTGGGCGGCGAGGTGAAGGTGGAGAAGCACGAAGCTCGCGCGCTGTGCTACGACCCCATTGAATACATCAAGGAGGACCTGAAGATTCAGGAGCCAGGTGTGGAGCTGCTGCGCAAATGCATGGGTTCTGTTACAGAGGATTATCTTACCTTCGACATCCTGAAAGCCTATCTGGCCGACGAGGAAGAAGACCTCTACTGGAGTCAGGGCGCACTCGAGATGATTGAGAAGATTGGCGCACAGAACAGGCTGATAATGCAACTCTAATTTTTCGACCACTAATTACACTAATTAAAGGAATTGAATTATGAAAGAGAAGGTATTACAGGCCATGCGTGAGTTCGGTGCTCCCGTGAACGCTGGCAAGATTGCGGAAATCACAGGTATCGACCGCAAAGAGGTTGACAAGGCTTTTGCCGAGTTGAAGAAGGAAGGTGCGATTGTGTCGCCCGTCCGCTGCAAGTGGCAGCCCGCATAAAAGTTTAAGCTTATGGAAATCAAAGCAGTAAAATTCCGTAAGGACGGATTCTATACCCAGCCCTTCGTGTTCGGAGGCGAGGAAGGACAAGACAAGTTTGACAAAAACGTGCGTTATCGCGGCACTCTTCAGAACTATCTGATTGACACGGGCAGCGAGGTGATTCTGGTGGATACCGGCCTGCCTGCAGGCTTTCCAGAGGAAGTGCCCGACGAGAACTCGCCCATCTATACCGGCAAGGACATCTGCAGCTATATGGATGCCTTCAAGGCCCTTGGCTACCAGCCTGAGCAGGTGACGAAAATACTGGTTACACACAAGCATGCTGACCACACCGGCGAACTGAAAAGTTTCCCCAATGCGAAGATCTATGTGAACCAGGAAGAGATGGATGCCGCCGAATTGCAAGGACTCACGAACCTTGTTCCCGTCAGCTATACCGATGGTGCCTACTACAACTTCCCCGAAAGCCAAAAGATAGCCGACGGCATCTACTACATCAAGGCCAAAGGCCATACCAAGGGCAACAGCATCATCGTAGTGGAGATGGACGATCTGTTCTATATGATTCACGGCGACATCACCTATGTGGACGAAGCACTTTACGAGGACAAGTTGTCTATCGTTTTTGACGACCTACCAGCTGCCCGTGAGACGCAGAACCGAGTGCGTGAGTTCATCCGCAACCACCCCACTGTCTATTGCGGCACCCACACCCCGCAGGGCTATGAGAATCTGGAGGCCAAGCGCGTGATGGATCTGGATAATCCAGTGCCGACCATTCTGGCCGAAGTTGATTTCTCCAACCAGGTAGCCTCCGGCAAGTATGCCTGTTCCATCTGTGGCTATGTCTATGACCCCGCAGAGCACGACGGTGTCGCCTTCGAAGACCTGCCCGATGACTGGAAGTGTCCTCGTTGCAAGCAGCCGAAGGAGAAGTTTAATCCGGCGTAGGAAGGCTGAAGTCCCAAAATATCATAAATCCCAAGGCATAATCAACTTGCTTTGGGATTTATTTTGTATCTTCGCAGCAGAATTTAAAAGATAATATGGATCGCAATGCCGACCGTCTGGCAGAGGGCGAGCGCATGGGATATGGAGATATTGAAATAAAATAAGATATGAAAAGAATCATTGTCCTATTAGTATCAGTGCTGTCCATAGAGGCACAGGCACAAGTTCGTGACTGGGAGAATCCCGCAGTACTTGGCATCAACAAATTACCTTATCATGCGACGCTGCAACTGCCGTCGCGGGAGAAGGAGTGCAAGGAAATCGTGAGCCTCGATGGGCAGTGGGCCTTCCATTGGAGCCGGAACCCCGATGAGCGGCCTGCGGACTTTTACAAAGAGGACTACGACGTCAGCGGATGGGACAAAATCGCCGTGCCTGGCAATTGGCAAACGCAAGGCTACGGCACACCTATTTATATTAATATCAACTACCCATTTGTGCGCAACCGCCCCAGCGTGACTACCGAACCGCCGCGCGACTGGACGGCCTACGACAACCGCAACCCCGTGGGCTCGTATGTCACTTTTGTCGATGTGACCAAGGAGATGCTCAGTCAGAATCTCATTCTCCACTTCGGTGGTGTTCACTCAGCGATGTACGTCTGGGTGAACGGACAGAAAGTTGGCTATAGCCAGAACTCGATGTCGCCAGCAGAATTCGATGTGACGAAATATATGCGGGAGGGCAGGAACAAACTTGCCGTTGAGGTGTATCGCTGGAGCGACGGCTCTTACCTCGAAGACCAGGACATGTGGCGGTTGTCTGGCATCTTCCGGTCCGTGCAGCTGTGGGTGCGACCGCTGGTACACATCGCCGACTACCACGTGACAGCGATTCCCAATGCCGACTATAGCCAGGCTGATGTCACGGCCACCGTCAGCCTCTGTAATATGGGCAAAATAAAGGCGAAGGACCTGCGTGCCGTGTTGAAGATGGACGGACGGGAGTTGTCGGTCCCCGTGAAAGCGCTCGTGGCGGGCGACACCGTCAGCGTGACCATCAATCATTTGCTGAACCACCCACAGCTTTGGTCAGCCGAGAAACCGAACCTCTATCCTTTTAGTGTGGAACTGGAAGACGATAAGGGCAACGTCATCGAACATTTTGACTACCACTTGGGTGTGAAGAAGGTGGAATGTGTCGGCGAGGTCTTCAAGATCAACGGCAAGAATGTCAAGCTGCGCGGCGTCAATCGTCACGACCATCATCCGCGTACAGGCCGCTATGTCGATGATGCCACCTACGAACAGGATCTACGGCTGATGAAGCAGGCCAACATCAACTTCCTGCGCACCAGCCACTATCCTGACCGCGAATACCTTTATGAACTTTGTGACCGTTGGGGCATCTACGTCATGGATGAGGCCAATCAGGAGTCGCATGGTTACGGTTATGCCAATCATGAGATGGGCGAAGACCCAGCATGGAAAGATGCCCATGTCGATCGCGCGGAGTCCTTGGTCAAACGCGACTTCAACCATCCTTGCGTCATCCTCTGGAGTCTCGGAAACGAGGGTGGTGTAGGGCCAAACATCCAGGCCATGTACGATACAGTCGTAGCCCTTGATAGCACTCGTCTGCCTTTCTACGACTGCCATCCGCGCTACTCTGCCCTTCACGACTTCGGCTATCCCACACCCGACGTGCTCAAGGCCGAAGCCGAGAAGGAAACCGAAAAACCGCTCATCGCCCGTGAATATGCCCACGCCATGGGCAACTCGATGGGTAACTTCCAAGAGTATTGGGATGTGATCTACGCCGATAGCAGTATCGCCGGCGCCGCCGTCTGGGACTGGGTGGACCAAGGATTATATCCAATTGAAAATGGAAAATTGAAAATGGATAATTATCCATCATCCATTAACCATTATCCATTTTTCTACGGTGGTGACTTTGGTGACCAGCCTAACGACGGACCTTTTTGCATCAACGGCCTCGTTGCGCCTGATCGCAAACCGCATCCCCATTACTATGAGGTGCAATACGTCTACCAGCCTATTGCGTTTAAACAAGAAGGTGACTCTATCCGAATTATCAATCGGGATTTCTTTACTGAGCTCGATGAATACGATTATTATTGCGAAGTTTATCACAACGGTGAACTGGTGTCGGGCTGTATCCCCATTCTGCATGGAGACAAATTCGAGATTCCTTACCCCTATTATCCCTACAATGAACCGGAGTTGATACTGAATGTCTATGCCCGTCTGCGTCAGGACACACCTTGGGCACAGGCTGACTATACCATCGCTCGCGAACAGTTTATCTTAAAGCCAGAGGAATTTTGGTCAGCCTTTGGAGGCGAACCTGCTAAGGTGCAAAAGACGGCTGAAGGTCTGGTGGCATATACAGAACACGGAAGCGTCACGGTTAACAGCTCAGGTGCTCTTGCCAGTTGGATGGTTGATGGCAGTGAGATACTTATGGGTCCGTTAGAACCATACTTCTGGAAACCGGAGAACGACAATCAGCATGCTGCCCAGTTCGCCCAGCGATTAGGTGTTTGGCGCGATGCCGTCACTAAGCGTACCTATAAATCGTTCCGCACGGAGGCTGGCGACGACGGTCTGAAAATCATCAGCGAGACAACGCTCCCTGTGGGGGCAGACCTGACCATCACCTATACTATCCTCCATGATGGCCGCATCAAAGTGGATATGGATTATCATCCTACGGCTACCGAAATTCCTCTACTGCCCAAATTCGGCATGCGAATGCGTCTGCCTGCCGACTTCACCCAGATCCGCTATTATGGTCGTGGCCCGTGGGAGAACTATCCTGATCGCAAACGTTCCGCCTTCCTCGGCATCTACGAGACCTCGCTTCAGGACTACGAGACCGAGTATATCCATCCCCAGGATAACGGCAACCGTTGCGACATCCGTTGGTTTGAGATAGGCTCCGGCTCTGGGAAAGTGCGCATCGACGGTTTCCAACCCCTCTGTATCCGTGCCTGGGACTATGGCGAGGAGGATCTTGATGCAGCTCCCCGTCATCCCCAAGACATTCAGCGTGGCCGTTTTGTCAATCTAAACATCGATCTCAACATCCACGGCGTGGGCGGCGTCGATACTTGGGGACAGCGCACCTTGCCCCAATACACCATCGATGGCAACCAGCCCTATCACTATGCCTTCATTCTTAGTAATTCAGAAGCCGCCGGCATGTAATCTGAATCAACATACGATATTGACTCCAATTCAATTGCGAACGCACTGTGGACGCAATTGGATATACTCTATAAAATTGTCTTGCTTTTTCTCCCTGGTGATTGATCTGTTTTTGAATCAATGACCAGTTATTATCATTCTTCGTCTTCATCCTTCGGCTGAATGAAGCCGATAGGCCGGCGAGTTTTGTCCTCCGCAGGTTTGGCCTGAAGCTCTGCTAATGCGGTGCTAATGGCATCCAGTTGAGCACGAGTGCTCTCGTTGATATCGTTCTGATCTGCGAGGATGTCGTTTACCTCACTCCGTACGGCCTCGATTTCCTTCTTTAATTCAAGATAGGTGGCAGCGATGGGTATCTCGGCCAAATGACGGTAGGCAACAAAGGCCCGCATGATCTTGCGGTTTGCCTGTATGGCAACTTGTGAATTAAGAACACCGCTAAGCATTGCTACTCCTATTTCAGTAAAAGCAAATGGCAAATACTTGAAATGTTGGCCCCTGCCTTTGTTTAAGGTGCCAATTTGGCATCTTAAAAGTTCTTCACGTGTAAGCTCAAACATAAAGTCCTCACCTTCAAATCGTTCCATGTTACGTCGAACCTGACGTTTGAGATGAGAGGTCTCTACTTCATAGAGTCTTGCAGTTCTCAGATTGCCTAAATTGTGTCACGATTGTGTCATAGTAACTGTTTCATTTTATGCATTCTGCTGATTATGAAGCCTTGTTGCTGTGATTATCAAGGCTTCGTGTTGCCGTTATGAAAGCTTCATGTTGCGATCATCAAGGCTTCGTGCTCCGAACAACAAGCGTGGTTTTGCCAAGAAAGGTTAGTCCAAAGTCTAAGAAAGGTGCCTATTTTCTATGAGAAAGGTGGCACCTTTCTCTGAAATTCTCTCGAGAATTCGGAGGTTTCCCCTAAGGAAAGTGGGAGTTTCCCCTAAGGAAAGTCCCAGTTTAGTCTAAGGAAAGTCCCAGCGCATAAGAAACAAAAAAATCAGGACCTACTGAGTCCTGATAAATGAGATGCATGCAAAAAAACCGTCAGACCTCCCGTATCCTTTGGAAATGCCTTTGTTTATCGGGGTTTCAGCACGGGAGGTCTTGGCTGGAGACCTCCCTTAGACCTCCCATAGACCTCCCGTCTGATCTCCCCTGCTCAGGTATGAAGCGGAACAACTCTGTAGTAGGCCACGTGCGAATGTTCCTTGTGCTCAAAGCCGAGTTCCTTCATCGCTGTGCCAATGCTGACCTTCGTGCCATGAGTGCTCGGCACGGAAGGATATTCCCTCTGGATGATCTTCAGCATCTCCGTGCTGTTCATCGTCTTTACGACCTCATCTTCCTTTGGCTTGCGGACCTCCTCGTTGTTGAACCAATAGGGCGCCTTCAACTCCTGCAGTTCATACACCACCTGGGCATACAGCTGACCGTAATCGATCTCGCCTGTGTTGTCAATCAGCTGACCGTCAGGAATCTGGATGCAGATGTAGCGGCGGCTGCCTGTCGAGTCCTGCAAGGGATGACGGTTGTTCGTTGTTGCGACGAAGGAGGCAAATCGAGGGCGATCCTCCTGAGTACGTCCGAAGATAGGACGACTGTTCACCTTGTTTACTGACAGCGCCTGCTTCAACGATGCCTGCTGGCTGTGACGGATGGCATCCAGCTCGTCGAGGTTGACCAGGAGGTTGTTCGTCAGCGCCATCTCCTTGTCGAACTTGTTCGCCAGATTCAGGTGGCCAAGGAAATACTCACGCAGATGCGGAGGCAGCAGCCTTCTGACAAAGACGGTCTTTCCGCAGCCCTGCTGTCCGATGAGCGTAGGCACACATTCATTACCGTGCAGCATATCCATCTGCATCCAATGGGCTACAGCAGAGCGCAGCCAGATGGTGAGATAGTTCAGCTGCTCAGAACTGATGCCTGGGATGCGGCTGAAGACACGGGCGATGTGGTTCTGACCGTCCCAGACTGGCAGACCATCGAGGAACACCTGAATCGGATTGAACTCCGGCACCTCCTCCGATTCCACATAGTCCTTGATTTCCGACTTCGGACTGCCCTTCTCC
This sequence comes from uncultured Prevotellaceae bacterium, assembly GCA_900316445.1. GTDB lineage: Bacteria > Bacteroidota > Bacteroidia > Bacteroidales > Bacteroidaceae > Prevotella. Next base: position 6,796 of record ONCZ01000042.1, read on the forward strand.
AGCACCTCCTCGCGCTTGGCACGAATCACGATGCTGTTCAGAGCCGCTGGGGTCAGCGTCCTGAATTCCAAACTGGTTTCATCGAAGCCGCACGAGAGACTGCCGGAAAGTCCGACAGTATTGCCTCCGGCCGTCTGGGCTGCCTTTGGCAAGGTCGCAAACTCTACCTTTCCGTTGAGGATGTTTCTGCGGAAGCGGTAGTTCTCCATGAGGAACAGCTCGGTAGCAAGCGTCCCCTGCTGCGAAACTCCTGGAGTCTCGACAGCCATTAATACACTTTTCTCCATAGCTATATAATATCAAAAATGTTAATCTCTGCTCCTTTGGGCAGTCATCTGCAGTAATATTGACGCGCTTTTCACAGCGAGTTTTTCAGCCTGCGAGCCGATTCTTGCGGCTTCGCTATTTCAGTTTGCAAAGGTACTAAATTTTTCTTTGATTTGCAAATGTTTTCCTAATTATTTTACGTTTTAACATAAACTTTTACGCGATTCCACATTATTTATAATAAGGTATGACCAAGGGAGGAGTGACGAGAGGTCTGTAGGAGATCTATGGGAGGTCTCCAGACAAGACCTCCCGTGCCGAAACCCCTATAAACACAGAGGTTTCCAAAGAATACGGGAGGTCTCGGCACAAATTCCAAGAATATAAAAATCGTTCATTGCTAACACTTTTGTTGCAATGAACGATTTTTGTTAGTCTTTGAAACAAATCTTATCGTGGTCGATGGGATATTATCGTAATTTTGCACCAGATTTAGATTCATACATTGGTTAATTAGGTAATTGTTAGTTATTTGTTAGTAGTAATGAAATAGCGCGGCTCGTGATGAGTCGCGCTTTTTTCGGCTCAGTCCGAAAAACCCAATAATCATTAAATCTCAAGGCAAAATAATCATGCTTTAGGATATATTTTGTATCTTTGTCCGCAAATAGCAAACTAGAATATGAAAAGACTGATAATTTCCCTGATTGCATTGGTCACGATGCAGAGTGCTTTTGCTGTTGATAGGCTCTCGATATACGAATATTGAATTAAACGATGAAGTAAATGGATTGGCATGAGCATAAAACTGATTATATTCGACTTTGACGGAACGCTGGGCGACACCCGACGGAACATCGTTGTGACCATGCAGGACGTGATGAAAGAATTGAATCTTCCACTGCAGGACGAACACGTGTGTGCTTCTACCATCGGACTGCCATTGAAAGGATGCTATGCCCAGATGTTTCCTCAACTTAATGCTGAAGAGTTAGACAGATGCGCCGAAGTGCATCGCCGATGCTTCGCCGAGAATCTGAAGAAGATTACTCCGATGCCGTTCCCCCAAGTAAAAGAAACACTTGAAGCGCTGAGGAATCAGGGAATCAGTCTTGCCATCGCCTCTTCACGAACCAGCGAATCACTACGCGATCTACTTGGCCGCATGGGAATGGAATCCCTTTTCTCCTGCATTGTTGGGGCGCAGGATATTGTTCATGCCAAGCCAGATGCGGAACCGGTGTTGAAGATTCTCAATATACTGGGATTCATGGCTGAAGAGACCTTGGTGGTTGGAGATATGGCGGTTGATATTCTGATGGGACTCCATGCCAGAGCTAAGACTTGTGGCGTGACATGGGGCAACGGAACAAGAGAAGAGCTCAGAGAGGCCGGAGCCGACTTTATTATTGATAGAATGGAAGATCTTATTGAAATATGAAGTCATTGCACGGGTGACAATGTGTTTGAGGTGATGAAATTTGCCTCTTTCCACGCAAGGATGCCACCTTTGAGGTTCACGCACTTATAGCCGACATCTACTAACTTTCCAGCAGCATTAGCTGAGCGGCGACCACTGCGGCAGTAGATGGCGATGGTCTTGTCAATGGGCAATTTTGCCTTGGCCTGTTCCACGAAGTCACTTTGGAACTGGTCAATAAGAACGGCTCCCTTGATATGCCCTTCGGCAAATTCGTCGGCCTTACGCACGTCGAGGATTACCACGTTGGAGTCTGTAATCAGTTCGGCAAACTCCTTCACATCATAATTGTCAAAATTCTGTTGGCCACAGGCAGTAGTCAGCCCAAGTGCAGCAAATAAGCAAGTCAAAATCTTTTTCATTTCCTAAATAATATCAAATTTAATGGTGATTAATAACTCAATCAAAATATGCCGCCTGACAGGATCTCGATGGTCTTGCCGTCGATGCGGATGGCGCCGCTCTCCTGAAGTTCGTTAAGGGCACGTTGCAGGGAATACTTCTGAATGCCGAAATGATCGGCCAGTTCCTGACGCGACATGGAAAGCCGAATCGTGTTTGACTGCTGACGGTGTTGTTCCTCTTTCAGGAAGAAGATGATCTTGTCGCGGACACTCAGCAAGAGCATTCCCACCTTCTTGGTAAGTCCGGCAATCAGGTTCGAAAGAATCACCGTGAAATTCTTTGCCAGGCGGGAATCAAGTTCGAGCAGCCGCTCAAAGTCCGCCGACAGAATTCGCAACACCTTCGTGTTTGTCGTCGCCTGTACCGTGACGGGGTATCTGCGGACTTGTGCGAAGAGGAATGCCGGGGCGAACATATTGCCGGCATGAAAGGTTGACATACGAATATAGCGGTCGGAGGCGCCTTCAAGATAAGCGACGACTTCGCCATCTAATAAGATGTTTGCGTGAAGACAATCCTCGCCGGCAACAAAAAGAAAGTCGCTTTTGAATAAACGGGTCACACGATAACGGACGGCATGCATCAGATCAATGATCTCGTTATCGGTCAGTCCTTCAAAAAGCGGGCACTTGCGAATGCCTTCAAGAGTCTCTATATCCATAATTGATGCAAAGTTAGCGATAAGCAACTAATAATCCTTAAAATTAACAAACTTTTATATGGCGTAGTCACATTTGTTACCAGTTTCTATCCCCATTTATGATTATATTTGCAAACTAAAACCTACAGAAATGAGCGTTGTAGAAAAAACGAAAGCGGCAATTCGTAAGCTGACAGGACTATTTTCCTATCGGCAAAAGGTGGGTTTGCTGGTGATAGCGGGCGTCGTATGCGGCCTCGGCGGATTGTTTATGTATCTGCTTAGGGCGCATACCTATTTTATAGGTGACGACCCGTCGGCCTGCGTCAACTGCCACATCATGACTCCTTATTATGCTACGTGGAGCCACTCTTCGCACGGACGTATCGACAATCAGTCAAACGGTGCCACGTGCAATGATTGTCACGTGCCCCATCAGAACTTAGCCTTGAAGTATGGGTTCAAGGCGATGGACGGTCTGAAGCACACGGCATACTTCGTGATGCACTCAGAACGTCAGGCTCCGATGGCCGAGACACTGACAGGTCAGGTGGTGATGGACAACTGCATCCGTTGCCACACACAGTTGAACACAGAATTTGTAAAGACAGGCCGCATGGGCTATATGCAGCAGCAGGCTCAAGGCGGCAAGGTATGCTGGGACTGTCATCGCAACGTGCCCCACGGCGGTATGAACTCGCTGATGGCGACGCCTGGAGCTGAGGGCGTGACACCGCTACCCCCATCGCCAGTACCTGAGTGGCTGCAAGGAATGGTAAAAAAGTAAAAAGGTAAAAAACGAAATATTATGGCAAAGACATTAAAGAAATGGCAAGGTTGGCTTCTGTTTGGAGGCTCAATGGTAGTAGTGTTCTTGTTGGGACTGCTCGTGTCGTCGCTGATGGAGCGCAGAGCCGAGGTGGCCAGCGTATTTAACAACAAGCGCACCGTGTTTGAGGATGAAATCATCGCCCAGAACGAGAAGTTCAAGGCTGACTATCCGCGTGAGTACGAGACGTGGGCGATGACGGAGGACACCACATTCCGTTCAATGTTCAACGGCTCTCAGGAAACAGATGAGTTGGCCGACCGTCCAGAGATGGTCATCCTGTGGGCTGGCTATGCATTCTCGCGCCACTACAACACACCTCGCGGCCACAAGCATGCGCTGGAGGATATGCGCAAGATTCTGCGTACGGGTAATCCTGGCATAACGGTAAAGACTGCCGACGGACGCGATTCTATCGCCGTAGATATGCAGCCCGCTACCTGTTGGACTTGTAAGGGTCCGGATGTTCCTCGTATGATGCGCGAACTGGGTAATGGTAAGGATCAGTTCGATCCCGCTAACTTCTATGCCAAGAAGTGGAGCGAACTGGGTGCCGAAGAGGTGAACACCATTGGCTGCAGCGACTGTCACGATGCCCGTACGATGGATCTGCGTCCTGCCCGTCCTGCTATCTACGAGGCCTTTGCCCGTCGTGGTCTGGACGTGAAGAAGGCCACCCATCAGGAGATGCGCTCGCTCGTCTGTGCCCAGTGTCATACGGAGTACTACTTCATCAAGCCCAACGACCCCAACAATCCCGGCAAGGCCAACTACCTGATGTTCCCACAGGATAAGGGAATGACCTGCGAGGCTGCTGAGGAGTATTACGACTCGATAGGCTTCTACGACTATATCCATCCGCTGTCGAAGACTCCTATTCTGAAGGCTCAGCATCCCGGCTACGAGATGGCACTGCAAGGCATTCACGGCCAGCGTGGCGTCTCGTGTGCCGACTGCCACATGCCCTATAAGCAGGAAGGCGGCGTAAAGTTCAGCGACCACCGTATTACCTCGCCGCTGGCGAATATTGACCGTACCTGTCAGACCTGTCACCGTCAGGATGCAGAGGTCCTGAAACAGAATGTCTATGAGCGTCAGGCCAAGACACGCGAGAGCCGCACGAAGTTAGAGAAGCAACTGGCGGCTGCCCATATCGAGGCGAAGTTTGCTTGGGAGAAGGGTGCCACAGAGGCCGAAATGAAGCCTATCCTGCAATTAATCCGCAGCAGCCAGTGGCGCTGGGACTATGCCTTTGCCTCGCATGGTGCATCATTCCATGCACCACAGGAAGTTCAACGTCTGTTCAGCGACGGACTGGTACAGGCTCAGGAGGCCCGTCTGATGCTGTCGAAGGTGCTGGCCAAGCATGGCTTTATCGGCGATGTGCCTATGCCCGACATCTCCACCAAAGCCAAGGCCCAGGAGTATATTGGTCTCGACATGAAGACGCTGAACGAGAACAAGCAGCGTTTCCTGCAGGAGATAGAGCCTAAGTGGATTGAGGAAGCCAAGAAGAACGGCAAGCTCATCGAAATCTGATACAGATACAGACCAAAAAGCGCGGCTCGAAGTGAGTCGCGCTTTTTGTATGACTGTATGTCTTGCTTATTTCGCCAGTTGCTTCTTGCCGTTCTGAATGTAGAGGCCCTTGGAGGGAATGTTTGCGAGGCGACGGCCTTGGAGGTCGTAGATGGCATCTCCAAGAAACGAGGAACGAGAAATGAGGAACGAGGAACGAGGTGAGAGGATGGCGGTGGGCCAGCCGGCGGAGAGGTCTTCGAGGGTGATGATACGATCATCGTTCATGCACTTGGTCCACTCTTCCTTGCTGGTCTTGTCGACGAAGTTCCCGTTCCACGTCTGATACCAGGGCATCCACCACGACCAGACGGCTTCTTCGGCAAACTCCTTGTCGATGTCGGGGATGGGTCCGTTCTCTGACAGGGCGATGATCTTCTTGCCGGCGGTGAGGGTCTTGAGCTTGTCAAAGGCGACATAGTTGCTGGAGTAGTCGAAGGCGTTATTATAGATGTCTATAGCGACGACATCGTAATAGGCTTCGCCAGGATTCCAGTCGGCATCATCGACGGTGCAGGGATTCCAAACCCAGATGACGTTGTGGACGCCCTTCACGCTGGTCATCTCATCGACGATCAGCTGATAGAGCTTGGCGTAGTTGGTACCACCGTCTGTTCCCCACCAAAACCAGCCGCCGCTGGCTTCATGGAGCGGACGGAAGATGCAGGCCATACCTTCGTTCTGCAGATCGAGGAAGTAGTCGGCTACGGTATGGATGTCCTTGACGATGTTCTGATAGAGTTCTGACGAGGTGTTCCAAGAGCCGTCGGCGTTCATGGCTTCGGAGATCTTCACGGTGCATGGCGTTGCGACCTGATTATTACTGTAGAACTCGCCCGTCTTGCGGCTGGGGTCGCGCCAGTGCCAAGTGAAGGCGGGCAGTCCGCCTCGGCGGTAGAGGTCTTTGGCAAGGGCGATGCTCTTGTCGGTATATTCTTTGTACCAGGCATCTGACTCGTTGAGGCCTGTGGCATTCATAAAGTCGAAGCCCACAAGAGCGGGATACTTGCCTGAAGCCTGATAGACGGCCTGCACATCGGCATGCTGGGTGACATCGCCATTGGCCGTCTCCATGTCGCCGGTCATGATGCCCGAGATGGTCTTCTTGCCGAAATTATCGTAGAGGAAGGTATAGACGGTCTTGGCAGCGTCTGAGGCATTGGCGTCAACAGGCGTCTGGGCGATGTCGAACTTTACGGTACTCTCGCTGTTGGCGATGGTGATGTAGTCGATGCGGAACCAGGTCCAGTTGGGAGTGATCTCGATCGTATTGTCGCCCTGATTCATGAGGTAGGGTCCGACAACGGCCTCGCCCGGTCCTTTCTCCGTCGTGTTGAAGGTGGCAGCGTTGCCATTGACAGACAGATTGACCACCTTGTCGCCATACAGTCCGTCGTAGCCGACGGTGATGGTGTACTTGCCGCTTTCTGCAGCCGCATAGGTAAAGGTGATCTTGGCATTGCTCTCCGTCAGTTCGAGGGCTTTGCCTTCAGAATACTTCCCATCTTCGATGAGTTTGCAATTCTCGTAGGTAGCGCTTTCGGCTTCCATCTTGGTAGCTGTCTCGGCAGCAGCAGAGATGAATCCGCATACAGACAGCATCAGTAAAAGAGTAGTTTTTCTCATTTTGTTTTAAAATTGTTTATAATTTGATGATTGTTGTCAGAATCTGTTGCAAAGTTATGAAGAAACCATAAACTGCGCGCCTCCCGCTCCTTTAAAAAACATTAAACGAGCAGAATACGCATATCATTTGCAAAAATCTGCATAGTTTGCATAAGGATTAACCGCTCCAAACGTTAAACAATTGTAATTATAAATAAGGTATTAGGGTGGAAGCGGAAAAAATAGTAACTTTGTAGTGATGAAGCAGTTCTACATTCTTCTTTGCCTTTGGCTGTCGGTCTCTCTCCGAGCCTTCGCCCAGATTCCCTACTATGCAGGAACGGCGGGCGAGGGGAGGCTCTATGGCTATACCTCGCTGAAAGTGCGGCCGGGCATCAACCACCAGGAGACCTACACCACCTTCCAATACGGGCTGAGTGACCACTTCGACACCGGTATCGACCTCTATACGGGTCCTGGATGTGCCTATTGGGGTGTCCTCGTCCGCTTTGGCGTGAAACCCAGTAAGTGGTTTAACATTGGCGCAGAGGTCATCCCGTCATTCAATCTCAACGACAGTTTCAAGTTCTCCTATCTCACATCGGGGCTTTATCTGAAAGGGGCGATTACCGGCGACGAACGTCTGTTCTGGTGTTCAAACACCTGGTGGATTGTCAACGACGGTGCAGACGATAATTATTCCAACTACGAATATCTGGGTTACACCATCCCTCTGAAGAAGAACCGTTCGCTTACTCCCATGATCGGTGCCGTCCATTCCTGGTGTTTCAATCAGGATCTGGAACCCGCTGCCGGACTGTACTACACCTTCAAGAACTGGAATATCTATCTCTGGGGCCACGACTTCCTCCACAGCCATCCACGATTCGTACTCGGCATTGATTTCGTGATGTAGCAAATGGCCATCACACAGAGATTGAACATCTGATAAAAGCATTCTTGAAGCGAGAGGAATAAACGGAAATGAAAATTGTAACCGAAATGTAACCATTTTATTTCGTTTGTTTCGTATTATTTATGTATCTTTGCGCAAAAATACGAAATAAATATGACACTTGAATTAACATTAAGACTTTTAGGTTCGTTGGCACTGCTCATCTACGGCATGAAGACGATGAGCGATGCACTGCAGAAGATGGCAGGACCGAGCCTGCGCCATGTTTTGGGACGAGTAACGGGCAACCGGTTTAGCGGGATGCTGACGGGAACGATGGTAACGTGTGCCGTACAGTCATCGTCGGCCACAACGGTAATGACGGTTTCCTTTGTATCAGCAGGACTGCTGACTCTTGCACAGGCCATCAGCGTGATTATGGGTGCGAACATAGGCACGACACTGACGGCATGGATTATATCATTAGTGGGATACAATCTCGACCTGACCTTTGTGGTCTTTCCTGCGTTCCTTGTAGGCATGGTGCTTATCTATAAGAAGCATCACCGTGTGTTGGGCGACTTCCTCTTTGGCCTGGCATTCATGCTTTGGTCACTGGTCATGCTGAGCAGCACGGGGCGGGACATGGACTTGGCGCACAATGCTGACGTCGTTGACTTCTTTGCCTCGTTTGATACTTCGAGCTATCTTACCATCCTCGTATTCCTTGCCGCTGGTACTATCATCACCTGCATAGTTCAGTCTTCGGCGGCTGTCATGGCCATCACCATACTGCTCTGCTCCACTGGCGTACTGCCTATCTATATGGGCATCGCACTAGTGATGGGCGAGAACATCGGCACCACGGCCACAGCCAACTTCGCAGCATTAGGGGCTGGAATCGAAGCACGGCGGGCGGCATTAGCCCATCTGCTGTTCAACGTGTTTGGTGTTATCTGGGTTCTGTTGGTCTTCTATCCGTTTGTAGATTTTGTATGCGGACTTGTTGGTTATAATTCTACGATATCTGGTCAAATGGCTGCCAAGTTGTCTATTGTATTGGCATTGTTCCATACCTGTTTCAACGTGCTCAACACAGCCATCCTCATCGGCTTTGTCCCGCAAATAGAACAACTCGTATGCCGTCTGTTGCCAGAACGGACGAAAGGCAAGAAACAGCACACGACGCTCCATTTTATCAACGACGGTGTCATCCAAACGCCTGAAATCGCCGTTCTCCAGGCACAGAAGGAGATTGTCCACTTCGCTGAACGCATGCAGCGTATGTTCGGTATGGTGTGCGTCCTGCTCGACGAGAAAGACAAGAAAGAGCTTGAGCGACAGTACGAGCGTATAGAACGATACGAGACCATTGCCGATAATATGGAAATCGAGATAGCTACTTACTTGGAACAGGTCGGCAACGAGCATCTATCGGATGACACGAAAGAGAAAGTCCGCATCATGCTCCGCCAGATTGGCGAGTTGGAGTCAGTAGGCGACGCCTGTTTCAAGACCGCCCGCACCATCTTGCATCTGAGGGAAAGTAATGAGGACTTCACGTCTCAGCAATACACTCATTTACATGATATGCTCCGGCTCGTTAATGAGGCCGTCACACAGATGATGGTCGTGGTGAGTGGCCGCCGTGAAGACCTCTCGCTCGACACCTCACTGGAGATAGAACGCGATATCAACATCTTGCGCGACCAGCTGCGGGCAGAGCTCATACAAGATGTGAGTGCCCACCACTATTCATACGCCATCGGTACGCTCTATGGCGACATCATCGCCGACTGCGAGAAACTTGGCGACTACGTCATGAACATTGTCGAGGCACGTCTTGGAAAACGCCTGCTCAGCTACCGTGGACTACACATGAATCTTGACAAGAAGACTGCCACTATCGACGGTCAACCCATCAGCCTCACCCGCACTGAGTTCGCTCTGCTCCACCTGCTCCTCGCAAACCGAGACCAGGTATTATCCCGTCAGCAACTCATGGACACAATCTGGACTGGAGTCATCGTCACCGACCGTACCGTGAATGTCAATATTACACGTCTCCGCAAGAAACTTGGCCCATATGCCCAGAACATAGTCAGCCGTCAAGGCTTCGGCTATGTGTTCGCTTCCTGACACCTGACGGACAACTCGTGAAAGGTATGTGGTGGCACTTTCGGTGTATTACAAAAATTACCTTTAATTTTTTGCATTTTGAAAATAATGTTGTACCTTTGCACTCGATGAAGAGACTGACAGAGAAACAATCGCGCCATTCGCTTACCACTCAAGTCGTTATGTGGGTGGTAGGATTCGTGTCTGTGCTTTTCGTCACCGCTCTCTTTATCATGTTCTACTATGCGCGCCAGTCCATCTATCAGGAGGCGATGGAGAAAGCCCGCCAGACGCTGCGTACCACAGAATTGCGTATCGATAACGTGCTGAGCGAGGTGGAGACAGCCACGCGTAGTTATCATTGGACGATAGAAAAGCGACTGAACCGTCCTGAAATCATGGACAGTCTCTCTCGTCAACTGTTGAGAGAGAATCCTCACATCCAGAGTTGTGCTATCGCTTTTGAGCCAGGTGTCTATCCGCAATACGGAATCTACTACGAGGTGTATGCTCACCGTAGTCAGGCAGATTCGACACAGATAGAGGTCACGGTCAACGGTGGAAAGCAGCTGTATACGCGTGAGAAATGGTACTTCATACCCCTGCACCACGAGAAACCCATCTGGATAGACCCTTATATTGATGTTGAGCATGGCGAGACATCCATCATCACATCCTATGGCATGCCGCTCCACAATAAAGACGGTGAGCTGGTGGGTGTACTGTCGGCACAGATCTCGATGAAGTGGTTTGCTGATTTGGTGCTCTCGTTGCAGCCTTTCCCCAACTCACATGCCTCGGTGATGGGTACCGACGGACACTTGATTATCCATCCAGACAGTACGCTCGAAGAGCATGAGGCTTTCTTCACAAAGGCTTTTAATGACCCTACTAGCGAAGGACATCTGGCTGCCATCTCCATGAAGACGGGCCACATTGGAAATAGCGAGATCCACATGGGTGGCAAGGAGGGCTTCATCTTCTACCATCCCTTTGAGAATGCGGGATGGAGTGTGTCCATTGTATGTCCAGAGAGCGATATCTTCAGTTCCTACAACTCACTCTTGCGATTGACGCTCGTTATCAGTCTCATCGGCCTGCTCCTGATTGCCCTGTTCTGTCTCTTCATCAGCCATCTCCAGCTGAAGCCGCTGCATCAGCTGGCAGATGCTGCCCGCCGTATGGCCAATGGCAAGTTGGATGAGCCCGTGAAGGAGAGTCACCGCACCGACGAGGTGGGCTATGTGCAGAATGAATTCCGTCAGATGCAGCAGAGCATCGGCCAGCATATCGCAGACATCACTCACCTCACTGATGTGCTGCGTCAGCGTAATGAAGACCTGAAAATGGCCTACGAACAGGCTCGCGAGGCCGACCGCATGAAAGATACTGTCATCTTCAACATGAGCGACCGTATGGAACAATCTGTCAAGGCCATCCATGCCACCGTTACTGACTTCCAACAGCATGTGGCTGATATGGATGCAGAGGAATGCCGACACATGGCTGACAAGATACAGAAACACACAGAGATCACCACCGAACTGCTGGGTAATCTCCTTGGCATCGCTGACAAGAAAGAGGAGGGAAGCTTATGATTGAGATGAGAAAACATATCCATAAGTCACTCTCCACCAGACTGTGTATCGATATCCTGTTAGTTGTGGTTTTGGTGTTCTCGTTGTCGCTCGGCTTCCTCTATTGGCAGTCGCGTTACATCATTCGTGAAGAGGCTATCGACGAGGCGTCCCACGTACTTGACAATACGGCACTTCGCGTCAAGGGATATATGGTAGAGGTCGAAACGGCTACGCGCAACATCCTCTGGCTCGTTAACCTTCACACCTTCGATCAGGACTCGCTGCTGAAGTACACACACCGCATCGTCGCCAACCATCCTAACACCAACGGCTGCTCCATCACGATGGAGCCCGACTTCTATCCCGGCGACACTTACGGCTTCTCTGCCTATTCCGTCCGTCTTGAGGAATATTCAACCCCTGAGAAGGATTCTGTGGTGACCGTACGCGAAGCCGATTACAACTACTATGACAAGGTGTGGTATAAGGTGCCGCGCCAGAAGAGGACTGCCTGCTGGGTGGATCCCTTCGACGACTACAATGCAGGAACGCTCTCAAGTCCTGATATGATAGCATCCTACTGCATACCGCTTTTCAACAAACAGGAAAAGTTCATAGGTGTCATCTCCACAGACTTGTCGCTGAACCGGCTCACGGAAACCATTACAGCAGAACATCCATACGACAACTCCTACTTCATGATGCTGGGCGCCGACGGACACTATTTCGTACACCCCGACACCACGAAACTACTTAAGCAGACCATCTTCACTGGTGTGGATCCCAGAGAACATACCGACGTTGTGGCACTGGGGTACGAGATGACTAACGGGCGGACAGGACACATGGAGGTCAAGCTCGACGGCAAGTCGCACATCGTGCTCTACCGCCCGCTCGAAGGCACAGAGTGGAGCGTGGCCCTTGTCTGCCCGTCCAGCGAACTGCTCCGCGGCTATAACAGTCTGAACTACATCCTGCTGCCCCTGCTTGTCATTGGACTGCTGCTTCTGGGTATGGGGTGCCATCGCATCGTGAAACACTTCGTAGAGCCCCTGGGACTGCTCGCCAGAGAATTGCGGCAGATAGGTCACGGCGACTATGAAAAGGTCTTACCTCTCAGTGAGCGTACCGACCTGATAGGCCAGTTACAGAACAATTTCTGCCAGATGCGGCGAAGCATCAGTCAGCACATCCGCGAAGCAGAGAAGACCAAGCAGGAAACAGAACTGCGCACGACAGAGCTCGAGCAGGCTACCCTGTTGGCTCGCCAGGCCAGTGAGCAGAAGACGCAGTTCATGCAGGATATGTCGCACCAGATCCGTACACCACTCAACATTGTCCACGGATTCTCGCAGGTGCTGCGTGATGAAAGTGGGATAATGTCCGATGAGGATAAGCGGCAGATAGCTGAGACGATGTATGTGCAGACCAACACCCTCGACTACATGGTGAGCAAACTGCTCACGGCATCGCTCATCGAAACCCATCAGTCCATCAGCACCGACGATACTGTCTGTTGCAGTGAACTGGCCCGAGAGGCCTTTGACAGGACAGGCAGTCTCATCACTCATACCGCAGAGATGTCCCTGGACTGTCGTGTCCCTGATGGACTCACAGTCAAGACCAACCGCCATCACCTGCTCATCGTTCTCACCGAGTTGCTTTTTAATGCCCTCCATTTCACCAGTGAGGGCCGTGTCGTCATGCGTGTCGAAACAGCCGGCAACGACTTGCTCTTCACCATTGAAGACACAGGGCCAGGCATCCCTCCCGACAAAGCGGATTTTATATTTGAAAAATTCACAAAGATTGATATGTTCACCGAGGGTCTGGGACTCGGTCTGTTCCTTTGCCGTCGTGTCGTCCAGCTCATGGGTGGCAGCCTTACGCTTGACTCCGAATACACCGGCGGCAGCCGTTTCGTAGTGAAACTGTCTTTGATGCTCGATGGTCAGCAGTCCACAGCCCAGGAAACGCTCTTCATAGATGACGGACGTAAGAACATCGAGGCTGCACAAGCACTCGGTATCCAAACCCTGTTCATAGAAAACAATGCCGACTGGACAGGTCCCATTACCGAGCTATTACAAATCAATTAATTGATTCACAAAAGCTTCGTAGGCGAGTTCTTATTGACCTGTGGAGTGACGGTACTCCAAAAGCTTGTTCTGATAGTCGGCGAAGGCATCAGTATGCTTGTCAAGCGATTGTTGGTAGAGCATCTGGGCTTCGAGGAGGTCGGACATTCTTGAGGTACCGGCACGATAGTAGTTGCGGTGCAGACGCAGGTTTTCCTCGGCCTGCTCAATACTGCGCTGAGCGAGCTGGAGTTGCTGGTAAGCTTCCTGGACACCATTCCAGGCATTTTGCATACGGATCTTCAGCAGTTCGGCATTGTCGGCCAGTTGTTCCTGAGCCTGCTGATGCTCTATCTTGCGGCGCTTGATGGCGTGAGAGCCGCCCCACCAGTCAGAGATAGGTACGCTGACGGTGGCGAAGATCATACCAAACGTATGATTGTTATCCAGCAGATTATGATAGTTGTAGCCTGCGCCCACGGCAACCGTCGGCAGATTCTGACCGACGGCCAGTTTCTTCTGCAGATTGGTAGCCTCGACCTTTTTGCCTAACAATTGATACTCTGCAGTTCCCAGGAGCGCTTGGTCGTGGTCTTGACGGGAAAGAAGTGCCGATGGAGCATCCGGCTGATAACTGATGACAAACGACGTATCGCGCAGGCCGCAGTATTGCGACAACAAGAGACGGACGATGGAGATGCCGTTCTGCAACTTCAAGCGCTGACTCTGGATATCGTTCTGGCGCAGTTGTACTTGCAACAGATCGTTGTGCATCACCAAACCAGCACGCACGGCTACATCGACATCTTTGTGGATGCCGGCCAACAGCGTATCGACAGCCTCGATGGTCTTCATTTTCTCCTGCAGCGAGGCCAACTGCCAGAAGTATTGTTCGGCAGTCTTCTCCACCTCGTTTCCAGACAGTTGCAGCTGCAGACGACTCACGTCCTCACCAACTTTGGCCAATTTGTTGCCGTTGATAATCTGACCACCGGCAAAGACGGGCTGCACCGCCATCAGCGAACCAATGGTACCGTTCTTCATCATCGAGATGCTGATGGGGTTGGCCAAGGCTGCAAGCGCTTCGGCAGGCAGCATCTGTGCCAGGTTAGCTCCCAACTCAGGGGAAATCATACCTGAGGGATCAATGTCCATCTTCGCCATCCCTTTATTAGCATTAAACCACAGGCCTGTGCCGCTGACATTGGGAAAGTACTTGGTAAAAGCCTCCTTGCGCTGCTCTTTGGCTGCGTCGATACTATGTTGCGCATGGCGCATGGCGATATTGTTGTGGAGGGCAGAATCCTTAATCTGCTGCAGGGTGTAACCCACCCCCTGCCCCTCCCCAAGGGAGGGGGGATTGGCTACTTGGGCTTGCACGGACAATGTTGGCAGAAGAGCGAAAATAACGACTAATGTTTTCATTACTTGTTTAATGTTTAGACTATCTTTAGCCCCTCCCTTGGGGAGGGGGTTGGGGTGGGTTGTCACTTTCCAATAAATCACGGGCAGCATGGTGACTACCATGATGAGTGAGCCGATGCCACCTGCAAAGATGGTGACACCCACGGGCATCCAGAACGAACTCTGGGCAATGATCATCGGCACCACACCAACGGCAGTTGTAGCCGTGGTGAGGAAGATAGGCACCATACGGCGCTTACCGGCTTCGTAGGCAGCCTGCTTCACAGGCACACCTTTTTTAATCAGGTCGTTGGCATGCTCAAAGATGAGAATCTCGTTACGCATAATCATTCCCATCAGCGTGACGAGTCCGAAGATAGAGGTGAGTCCGAGTGCGCGGTCCATCAGTCCGAGACCTATCAGCGCACCGGGTGTCATCAGTCCCAAGGCCACCATACAGATGATGGTGATGCCGTATCTCTTGAAGTTGAACAGCAGGAAGAAGAACACGATGACCTCCGCAATGGCAATACCGCCAAAGATCTGCGGCAGTGCCTCGTCACCGTATTCTACCTCGCCGCCCACCTCAGTACGCACACCTTGCGGCAGTTGTATATCCTCCTGCATCATACGGGCAATTTCTTTTTCAATAGGAGCGGCATAAACACCTTGTGCAAACTGGGCCGTCACCGTGATACAGCGCTCGCCACCACGATGCATAATACGACTCTCGCTCCACTTGGGACGAACTTTGGCTATCTGTCGTAAAGGCACTGTTGAATTAGTACTCTTCAAACCTCCCGCAACCATAGACGTCGGCGATGCGATGCCCAGGTTCGCGATATCAGAGAAGGTCATATCAGCATCGTCCTTCACCACGATGGGCAGTTCATAGTTGCCCTCCCAGATCTGTCCTACACGCAGGTCACTTGATGTGGCACTCAGCGCTAACTGGGCCGTAGTGCGGGTAATACCCAACTGCGCCGATGTCACAGGGTCAAGTTCGACATTGATAATGGGGTAGGGCTGGAAGTAGTCGGTATGTACCCACTCCAGTTCTGGTATCTGGCGCATACGTTCCATCAGTCTTTCAGCCACCACATGCAGCGAGTCGAGGTTGTCGCCATAGAAGCGGTACTCCAGTTCGCTCACTTCGAGATAGTCCAGTCGCTTAAACTTCACGTAGGCATTGGGGAACGCCTCGCTCAACTGTGGCTGATACTTCGCCAAGAGATCGATTGTGGCTTTGTCGCTCTTGGTATTCACGATGAACTGTGCATAGTTCTTACCAGCCATCTGGGGGGCGTATGCTTCCATAAATCGTGGCGACGAACAGCCGATGAAAGCAGTGATGCCGGTGATACGTTCATCCTTCTCAAGCACGTGCTGTACCGAATCGGCTATCACTTCCGTCTCAGCGATACCCTTACCGTCAGGCAGGAATATCTCTACCGCAAACTGGTCGCGGTCGGCGTATGGGAACAGGCGGATCTTCAGCGTGGGGGCGATGAGCGTCGAAAGCAGAATGACGGCGATACCACCACCGATCGTCATCCAAGGATGAGCAAAGGTCCAGTCTAACACCTTATCGTATGTACGCTGCACCCATTTGGTGATGGCATTCCCGTCCGTACTCACCTTGTCAGGCTTGATGATACGCGTTTCTAAGAATGGAATCACGCTGACCGCCAGAACCAGCGATACCATCAGGTTGATGGTAATCGTGACGGGGAAGTCCTCCATACAGTCGTGGAACGCACCCTTCAGGGTGATGAGGAAGGGGTAGAAGATGGCGCAGATACAGATGGTGGCCAGCAGCATCGGCAAGAAGTACTGACGGCCCGACTCGATGGCAGCATCGTATGGCTTGAAACCTTTGCCAAGATACTCCAGATAGCCGTCAATCACCACAATCGAGTTATCTACAATCATTCCCAGCACCACGATCAGCGCCGCCAGCGTCACGATGTTCAGTTCGATGCCCATCATATACATCACCGCCACACTCACAAAGGTGCTCAACGGGATGGTGATGGCTGCCACGATGGCCGAACGGATGGGGAACAGCACCATCATCACCAGAATAATAATCAGCATCGATATCAGCAGGTCGCGCAGAAAATCGCTCACACTCATAGCTACCACTTTGGGCTTATCGGCGATGCGGGTGACCTTCACATCCTCTGGCATTTCGTTCTGGAGGAAGTCGCTCAGCACCTGATCCACCTCCTGTCCGTACTGCACCACGTTATTGCCAGGTGTCATCTCCATCGAAATCAGCATACACGGATGTCCGTCCTGCTCGATACGACTCGACATCGGCTCGTATTCCCTCACCACTCTGGCCACATCACGAACGCGAGTCACCTTACCCGTCGCAGGGTCAGAGAAAATAATCTGGTTGGCAATCTCCTCCTCCGAGTTCTCCTGAGCCTCCACGTGGATGGGAATCTGCTGGTCATCGTCGCTGATGGAGCCGCTCATCGTGGTGATGCCCTGAGCCTGTAGTCGTGAGAAAAGCATCTGCTGACCGATGCCGTATGCCTGCAGCCGCTGGCGGTCGATATAGAGCGAGATCTGCTCCTTCTGCTCACCGAATAACTTGACGTTGGCCACCGACGGGATGCGGCGCAGGCGGTCGCTCAGGTCGTCGCTGTACTGTTTCAGTTCGCGGTAGCTGCGTTGGTCGCTCTCGATGGCAATGAGCAGGGCCGAGGTATTGCCGAAATCATCGTTCACCACGACGGCCAGCACACCACTGGGCAACTGGGCCTTAAAGCCGTTCAGTCCGTGCTTGATCTTACTCCACACCTCATCCTTGTTGTTCACATCATCGTTCAGTTTCACCATCACGATACACATGCCGTTCTGCGACTGCGTGGTGGTCTTCTTACGGTTCACCTCCCCATAAGTAAAGAGGTAGCGCTCCAGCGGACGAGCCACCTGCTGCTCCACCTCCTCGCTGGTGGCACCAGGATAGACCGCCACCACCACGCCCTGACGGATGGTGGCATGGGGGAATTCGTCCTTCGGCATGATGTACATACCGTAGATGCCCAACACAAACAGGATGCCAACGATGAGCAGCGATATCGGGTAATGCTCCAATGGCCATTTCAGCCAATTCATCTTATTTCCCATAATGTTCAATATTCAATGTTCAATGGTCAATGGTCAATAGATGACCTTCGTTCCTTCACTCAGTTTCTGATAACCCTCTGTGGCAATACGGTCGCCGATGTCCAGGCCCTCGATGACACTGACATAATTGCCCTGTGTCTGACCGATCGTCACGTTAGCACGATGCGCCGTGCTGTCCTTGCCCACCGTCCACACAAACAAACTGCCGTCTGACTTCTTCTGTACGGCTGTCACGGGAATCATCTTGCTGCCAATAGCCTGCGAGCCATCAGAGATAAAACGGACACTGGCCACCATGCCGGGTAACAGCTTCCTATCGCCATTTGCCACATGAATCCTTATATCGTACGTATGTGTCAGCGCATCGGCCTGCACGCCCTTCTCAATCCTGCCTCCCTGATAACTGCCATTGATGGCTTCTACCGTCATACTCGTTGGCGTATTGGCATTGATACCACCGATCTCTGCTTCAGGCACCGCCACTTTTACCTTGACTGTCGAGATGTCAAGGATGCTCACCACAGCCTGCGACGGTAACGCCGTCTCACCTGCCCCTATCAGTTTCCTGCCTACGATGCCACTGACGGGAGCCACGAGCCGACAGTCTTCCAGGTTCTTCTTCGCCACCTCCAATTGTGACTTGGCCTGAGCCACCTTGCTCTGTATCTCCACCCATTGTACCTCTGGCAGCGATCCGTTGTCGTGCAGCATCTTAAAGCGCGCCAGAGCATCGTTGGCCTGCGTCATCTGGGCCTCGGCACCACTCAGCAGATTGCGGGCCTGCGTGTCGTCCATCTCAGCTATCAACTGTCCTTTGCTGACGGCCTGACCTTCGTTCACCAGCATGCGTTTCACCACGCCCATGCCCGTGAAGCTCACCGCCGTCGCTTCGCGTTCTTCCACAATACCCACATACGTCTGGGCATTATCCACCATACCGGGTGACACCACCTGTGTTTTCACTCTCGTCGGAGCCTTCACGTTCTGCTTCTGTTTTTCTCCGCAGCTGACCAGCAATATGACTGCCAGCAGCATCAATAATACCTTTTTCATAACAACACGTTTTATTTTGACTGCAAATTTAATCCAAAATCGACTATTATCTATGTTCGATTTCGCCTCATATCTTGTCAATTCTCCACCAAGATGCCAAAACAATCAAAATTGATGCCAAATAAGACAAGAAAATCGGGAAATAATCATTATCTTTGCAGCATGAAACAGCATGAAGAAGTAACATTTCAGACATTGGCCGACAATGAGGACATTCAGATCGGTTATTCTGACAGCGACATTATGGTGGTGGACAGCATCCAGCAATTCACCGAGGTCAATACCGCCCATGTGTCGATGAATACTATCGTCATCTGTACCGACGGTAAAGTGCAGGCCCAAATGAATGGCATGCAGATGGAACTCCGCAAGAACCAGGTGGCCGTCATCCCGCAGAATGTGACAGTGACCGATGTCATGGTCAGTCCTGACTTCAATCTGAAGGCCATGTTCCTCACCAACCGCATCCTGCAGAGTTTCTTGCGCGAAAAGATGAACATCTGGAACGACATGATGTACATCCATCGCCAACATGTGGTGACGATGGACGAAGACGAGATACTCTTCTACGCCCATTTCTATGACATGCTGACACTGGCCATTGCCAAGGGTAAGGACAATCCCCTGCATACCGATGTCATCCAGTCGCTGCTGCGCTCAGCCATCCTCGGACTCTGCGGCCGGATGAAGCAGATGTTGTCATCAGAAACCGGTCTGGCTGGTTCTGCTGCCTTCCATGGCAATGAGAAACTGACATCCAAAGTCCACTTCCAGCACTTCCTCGACCTGTTGCACTCCAACGATGTGAAACGCCACACGGTGGAAGCCTATGCCAGAGAACTCTGTATCTCATCCAAATACCTCACGGCCGTCTGCAAGAAGAACTCCGGCAAGACCGCCAACGAATGGATTACAGAACAGGTGCTGGAAGACATCCGCTACTGTCTGAAGCAGACCGACATGAGCATCAAGCAGATCTGCGACCGCCTCGGATTCCCCAACCCTTCCTTCTTCGGCAAATACGTTAAAGACCACTTCGGCATGACACCGATACAACTAAGAGAAAAGACATGAATATCAAGACCATTATCACCTCCTTACTGGCGCTGCTCGCATCGATGGCATGCGCCCAAGGATTTAAGAATCCCGTATTGCCGGGATTCCATGCCGACCCGAGCGTATGCCGGGCAGGCAATGACTTCTATCTCGTCAACAGCACGTTCCAGTATTTCCCAGGCGTGCCGGTATTCCATTCCAAGGACCTCATCCACTGGGAGCAGCTGGGCAACTGCCTGACGCGGCCCTCGCAGGTGGACCTGACGGGCACCGACGGCAACAGCGGTATCTATGCACCGACCATCCGCTACCACGAAGGGCGGTTCTATATGGTGACCACGGTGTTCCCCTCGCGACGACATTTCTATGTGTGGACTGATAATCCCGCTGGCGAGTGGTCGGAACCCATCGTGATCGACTTTGCCATCGGCAGTTGCGACCCCACCCTCTACTTCGAGGATAATAAGTGCTATTTCCTTTGGAAGGAAGGTGATATCAAGATATGCGAGATCGATGTGGAGAGCGGTAAACAGCTTGGCGAGATCCATCACTTGGGGACAGGTCTTGGCGGCCGGTATCCGGAGGGGCCACATATCTACAAGAAAGACGGCTACTACTATCTGTTGTTGGCTGAAGGCGGTACAGAGCACGGCCATCACGTCAATATCCTGCGCAGCAAAAGCCTCTTCGGGCCCTACGAGCCGAATCCTGCCAATCCCATCCTGACACACTTCAGCATGAAGATGCAGAACAGCCCGATACAGGGTCTTGGACATGCCGACCTGGTACAAGCGCCAGACTCGTCATGGTGGATGATCTGCCTGGGATACAGGACAAGCGGCTATCTGCAGCATGTGATGGGGCGTGAGACGATGCTGGCACCGGTTCAATGGGAACAAGGCGGCTGGCCTGTGGTGAACGGAGACGGTACGCTCCAGACGGACATGAAATGTCAGACGCTGCCTCTGGTGCCAATGGCAAAAGACCCTGAGCGCGAAGAATTCAATTACACAAAGCGCAATGCTCCCAAAGACAGCTATCACTCGTTGGGCTTGCCGATGGGGTGGATGAGTCTGTGTAATCCCGACTACGCCAACTATTCACTGACGGAGCGTAAAGGCTGGCTCCGCCTCCGACCCACAACAACTGACCTCAGCATGACGGCTAATCCCACATTCGTTGCCCGGCGCCAGACAGAACTGAACTTTTCGGCCACAGCCTTGTTTGACCTCTCCCATCTGACCGAAGGCATGCAAGCAGGCATCACAGCCTATGCCGCACCGTTGAACCACTATGATGTGGTGGCCGAGAAACTGGATGGCGTCATTCATGTCAAGTCGAATGTGCGGTTAGGCCAGACTTGTCATAGTGAAAAGGAAATCAAGTTGAGCGGAAACATGGCCTATCTGCGCATCACGTCAGACAAGGACTTCTACTATATGCAGATGTCATCTGACGGCATCAACTTCACTCAACTGGCCAAAATGGAATACCGATTCCTCAGCACAGAAACCATCGGTGGCTTCACTGGAGTGATGCTTGGACTCTTTACCCAGTGCGACAGAGACACGAATGGCTTTGTCGATATTGACTGGTTTGAATACAAGTGTCCGGGTATGCAACGCAGTCAGTCTTACGTGGCCTCATCTGCAAACTGATTAATTTGCTACAAGAGTAAATATCCAAAGAAGAGAGAGTATTTCCTGAATGTGGTAAAGCGGGCGACGCTTAGTTTCTGAATAGATCTGACCTATATAAGTGCCGACAACGCCCATCGAGATGAGAATAAAGCCGCCGACAATCCAGATGGAAAGCATGAGCGAAGCCCAACCTGGCTCCACACGGCCAAACAATATTGAATAGCCTACATAACAGGCAATGCAAAGGGCTACGATGAGGAACAGAATGCCGATGTTGTAGATGGCAAACAGCGGCCGCACAGAGAAGGCGGTGATGCCGTTGAGGGCGAGGTGCATCATCTTATGGACGGTGTATTTTGACTTGCCGGCAAAGCGCTCGCTGATGACATCATCGACAGTGGAATGTTTCAGGCCAATCAGCGGAATCAGGCCACGCAGGTAAAGGTTGTGCTCCTTGTATGTGGACAGCATATCGAGGGCACGGCGGCTCATCAGACGGAAATCGGCATGATTATACACACTCTCGACACCCATGGAACTCTGTATCTTATAAAAGGTCTGGGCAGTGAACTTCTTCATGAAGGAATCGGCTTTGCGTGATACCTTCACACCATAGACGATGTCGTTTCCTGCCTCAAAGTCCTTGACCATCTTGGGGATACATTCGAGGTCGTCCTGAAGGTCAGCATCGAGCGTAATAACAGCATCTGCCCATTCGCGAGCGGTCATCATACCAGCCATTATGGCATTCTGGTGCCCCACGTTGCGCGACATGTTGATGCCTCGCACATAAGGATTCGCTGCATGGAGTTCGCGGATAATCTCCCATGTGCGGTCGCGGCTGCCGTCGTTGACAAAAACCATCATGGAGTCTTTGCTGATAAGCCCTTCGGCTATCATCCGGTCGAAGAGGGCTGTCAGCTGTTCTACGCTGTGGTGCAGCACGGCCTCTTCGTTATAACATGGTGATACGGTTGCTAATCTAATCATTTTATACCTTTTTACTTTTTTACCTTTTCCACAAACTCCGTATATGTGATAAACTCATGGCCATGAGCCAGGAGCATCTTGACGAGACGGTCGAGACGTTCGCACATCTGCCGTCCACTGTGGTTCTTGATAATGAACGGCATTTTGAACTCCGGGTGCTCCTTCAGCTCGTAAAACTCCCAGGGATGGAAGTAAGTGACGAAGTAGCCATCCTTCTTGAGCACGCGGCGTGTCATCCAGTGATAGAGCCCTTCCGGCAAGTTGTGGAGAGCAAGCCAGAACAGCGGAAAGCGTATGAGCGGCGTGACGGAGGCGGGTATCTGCATCACCCCGTCTTTCATAAACCAGGTACGCGGCTCCGTGAGGTGCATATAACGTCCGGGTATGAAGGCGGGGTTCAGCGACGAGTTGTAGCGATAGCCCACTCGCTTGATCTCTGATTCCACCACAGGGAACATACGGGGCTGGCGATAGCCATAGACGGTGCGGCCCGTTACGCGCTCCACAATTTCTTTCGAACGGGCAAAGTCGGTATCCTTTGGCTGCCAGTGGTCTACGCCATGACAGGCCACCTCGTGGCCTTCGGTCATGATGCGCTGCATCACCTCTGGTGCCTGCTCGGCGAAGTTACCTGTGCAGAAGAAGGTGGCTTTCACCCCGTTCTGCTTCAGTACATCGAGAATGCAATTGGTGCCGGCCTTTGAAACGGCCATGCCTTGTTCTAACGTGAAGTCGACCCCATGCTCGCGAGGCACGTCAAACTCTTCTGTGTCAAAACTCAATAGTATCATGCACTTATATTTTAATTAATACAATATTCAAACCATACATATATTTATAGGAGATGTTCTCCACGAGATTGTTGATGAGACACAGGCCTATACCCTCGCCGCCATCCTTGCTGCTGAGGTCTGGGGTTAGTCTTTTGCCTGCGAATAGCGGATTAAAAGGCTTACCGCCGTCCTTCAGTGCCACACAGGTGCCTTTGTCGTCGGAATAGATGTGAACATCGAATGAATGATGGACGACATGCCCTTGAGAGTGT